>NZ_JBIWPG010000034.1:0-79752 GCF_044768135.1 Streptomyces sp. NPDC101165
TCCACACCTACAACCACCACCGCTGCCACACCGCACTGGGCGGCCGGCCACCCATCAGCCGTGTGAACAACCCTGCGGGTCAATACACCTAGGGCGCCAGGGATGCGCGGACCAAGGACAACGCGGAGAAGGTCGAGCTGGCCGCCAACCAGAGCGACAAGGAGCTGCACCGCAAGTTCGGTGTGGCACCGGGCAGTGATCTGCCGCCCGGTGCCTACTTCCGCAACACGGTGATCGGCTTCAAGGTCATCAAAGCCTCGGACGACGAGGTCAGTTTGTGGCTGCTGTCTCGGGTGACGCGGAAGGCCGGCGAGACGGCCAAGGAGGAGGTCGCTTACACCCAGGACCTGGTAGGGGCCCATTGCGAGGACGGCGACTGGAAACTGTCGATGAGCGTGACTTCCCGCGCCATTCAGGAGGCCCAGGGGAAGGCGAAGCCGCAGATGGTGGCACCGGGCGACGAGGCGTTCAACAAGGCCGGATGGACTGCGATCCGGGAGGCGTCATGACACGTCTGGCGGTCCTGTCGCTTGCCGGCTCACCACGTCCAGCAGCACGCTCTTGCCGATCCCGGCCTCGCCCTGGAGCACCAGCGCTCCGCCGTCCCGCGCAATCAGGAACGCCGTGAGGGAAGTCAGCTCCCGCTCCCGTCCGATGACCACGCCGTGGGTTCCCATGCGCTCCTCGTCTCCCCTCGGCAGACCGGCCGACACAGTCTGGCGGCCGACGGCGAGGTCCCGCCATGCCAACGCATGAGGAGCACGCAAAACTCCCAGGACCTGCTGGCTGATGCCCTCGGTGACGCGTTGCATGACGTGGATGTCGATGCCCGGGCGGGCGCCGCGGTCGATGGCCTTGGCCTGTTGGCCGGCGTCCCCCGGCCCCGCGGACGCGCGGTCGGCCGGCGGCGAGGCGGCCGAGCAGGCGGATATCAGCCGCACTGTCGGAGGCCACCGTTCATGATCGGAGCTGATCCCTGAACGCGGGCCGCGGTACAGACGGCTCGGACGAGAATCCCCACGATGCCGGAGTTCGGTTGGGCGACCACCGCGAATTGGCGATGCGACCGATGGCCCGGGGGCAGCGCATCGGGTGAACGGTGCATCACTCGATGAGCCAGGAGCGTGAACGCGTGCTCCGCCGGACCCGTCTTCTCCAGCACGAGCGGTGTGCCCGCGAGCACCACGAACACAGCACCGCATCAGGACGAGCGAGAACGGGGAACGGCATGCGCCTTCTGGTTGTGGAGGACGAGAAAATGCTCGCCGACGCGATGGCGGAGGGACTGCGGCAGGAGGCGTTCGCCGTGGACATCGCGCACGACGGGGAAGCCGCCCTGGAGCGCCTCGCGGTCAACACCTACGACGTGATGGTGCTCGACCGCGACCTGCCGAGGCTGCACGGCGACGAGGTGTGCCGGCGCACGGTGGACTCGGGGGCCGACGTCCGCATCCTGATGCTGACCGTGTCGACGACGCTGGCCGAGAAGGTTGCCGGGCTGAGCATCGGCGCCGACGACTACCTCACCAAGCCGTTCGCCTTCGCCGAACTCGTCGCCCGCATCCGCGCGCTCGGCCGTCGGGCCCGGCCCGCGACACCACCGGTGCTGGAGCGCTCCGGCATCCGTCTCGACCCCCACCTGCGGGAAACGTACCGCGACGGCCGCTATGTGGCCCTGTCCCGGAAGGAATTCGCGGTGCTGGAGGAACTGCTGCGGGCAGAAGGGGCGCCGGTGTCGGCGGAGGCACTGCTGGAGCGCGTCTGGGACGAGAACATGGACCCCTTCACCACGATCGTCCGGGTCACCGTCCGCGGGCTGCGCCGCAAGCTCGGTGAGCCCCAGATCCTGGAGACCGTCACCGGCGTGGGATACCGCGTCCGATGAGCGCACGCACGCACCGTCCCGCGCCCGGCACGTCATCATGGCGCGGGAGCCTCAGGCTGCGCCTGACCGTGGTGTTCGGTCTGCTCTTCTTCGGCGCGGCCGCCGCCGTGCTGGCCGGTGCCGTCATCCTGGTGCGCAACAGCATCCAGTACAGCCTGGGCATCGTCTTTTCTCCCGACCATGCCACCGACAGTGACGAGGCGACCAAGAGCGTCATCGTCGACTCGATGCGCAGCAACCTGCTGACCAAGGGCGGTCTGACCGTTCTTGCGGTCGGCCTGCTCGCCACCACGGCCGGATGGCTGGTCGCCGGACGCCTGCTGCGCCCGCTCAACCAGATCACCGCCACCGCCGAACGCATCGCCGGGCGGACGCTGCACCGCCGCATCGCCCTCGACCTCCCTCCGGGCGAGGTCAAACGGCTGGCCGACGCCTTCGACCAGATGCTCGACCGGCTCGACAGCGCCTTCGCGGGCCAGGAGCGCTTCATCGCGAATGCCGCGCACGAACTGAAAACGCCGTTGGTGATCAACCGGACCCTCGTGGAGGTGGCACTGAACCGGCCCGACGCCCCGCCGGAGACCCGGCAGCTCGGTGCCAATCTTCTCGCCGTCAACGCCCGTCACGAGCGCCTCATCGACGCCCTGCTCACGCTCGCCCGCGCCGAGGACACCCTGACCGACCGCGTGCCTCTGGACCTGGCGGACCTGTGCGCCACGGCCGTCACGGCGGCCGAGCCCGAGGCGGAACGCGAAGAGATGTCGATCGAGCAGCGGCTGGAACCGGCGCCCGCCAGCGGCGACCCGATCCTCCTGGAACAGTTGATCCGGAATCTGGTGGACAACGCGGTGCGTCACAACAAGCCCGGCGGCCGACTCGAGATCGTCACCAGGTCCGGCCCGCAGGGCTCGCAGGTCGAGGTGCACAACACCGGCGCGGTGATCTCCGCGCACGAGATACCGGTGCTCTTCGAGCCCTTCCGCCGGCTCACCGACCGGGTCGGATCGGCACGCGGCAGCGGGCTCGGGCTGTCCATCGTGCGGGCCGTGGCACACGCACACCAGGGTGATGTGACGGCCGTACCGCGCCGGGGCGGCGGTCTGTCCGTGTGCGTCACCCTGCCGCCCGCACCCCATCGCAAGAACCGGCCGACGACGGCGATGTGAGCGACGACGACGGCGGATGTGAGCGGAGCGTGAGCGCGCACGCTCACCACCGGTTCACAACGAGGTCTGTGCAATGGCCTCATGAGGCACCATCGCAAACCCGACAAGCGCCCGTGGCCCGTCCTGGCTGTGTCCATCGCCCTGCTGGGAGCGCTCGTCGCCGGCCTGTGCGCGGCGGCCTGGCGCCAAGACAGCGGTGAGGCGGCAGCGGCATCGCCCGCCGGCCGGGATGCCGGTGCGCCACCCGGTGGACGGGGGGCCGTGCCGCGCCAGGGCACGGGCAGGTTCACGCCGGCGACCGGCGACTCCGCCGTGTCCGGCCACGGCCGGCCCCTGCGCTACGGAGTGGACGTCGAGGACGGCATCGGCCAGGATCCGCAGGCTTTCGCCGCCGAAGTCGACCGCATCCTGGCCGACCGGCGGAGCTGGACCGCCGGCGGTGCTGCGTTCCAACGCGTCGGCCGTGCGCCGTACGACTTCGTGGTGCACCTTGCCTCCCCCGGCACCACGGACCGGCTCTGCGCCCGGTTCGGACTGGACACCGGAGGCGAGGTCAACTGCCAAGGCGGCAGCGACGTCGTGGTCAACCTCAAGCGATGGTTGCTGCTGAGCCCCTTTTACCGTGGCCGGCCGGCCGTCTATCACGCGCTGATCATCAACCACGAAGTGGGCCACCGGCTCGGCCGGGGCCATCAGCGCTGCCCTGGGCCGGGCAGGCCCGCTCCCGTGATGATGCAGCAGATCAAGGGGCTCCACGGCTGCAGGCCCAACGCCTGGCCGTTCGACACCGCGGGCCGCCCCGTCGAAGGCCCCGCCGCCCCGTGAGCCGTACGGACCCGGACAGCCCTCCGTCCACCCTCAAGGACCCTTCATGATCGACGCAGTTCTCCAGGCCACGCCTCTGTTCTGGCCCGGAACGCTGGTTTCCGTCATCGCCGGACTGCTCTGCCGCCGCAGCCTCGGCCGACGGCTGGGCAGCACTCCTCTCACCGCCTTCTTCCTGGTGCTCTCGCTGGGCGGAATCATCACGCTCACCCTGCTTCCGGATCTCCGCGACCAGTACCTGGACAGCGTCCGTTACGCGGAGCCGGACTGGGCGACGAACTGGCACATTCCGCGCCCGGCCGAACTGGCCACCGCCAATCAGGAAAGCCTGAATGTCGCGCTGTTCGTCCCCCTGGGCGCTGTCATCACCCGGATCCGCCCCTGGACACGCGCCCTCGTGCTCGCCGCAGGCGCGGCCGTGCTCCCCTTCGGCATCGAGACCGTTCAACACGCCGCACCGTGGTTGCTGCGCGCCCCCGACGCCCAGGACATCGCGAGCAACCTCCTCGGCCTCGTCCTCGGGCTGACCGCGTTCTCCGTACTGTCCGTACTGTCCGTGCTGGTCAGGCTCCTCCTGCCGTCGGCCGGTGGCGGTCGCAAGAGCCGGACGGTGTCGGCTCCCCGGGCAAAGCGTCTGGTTCCCGCCCTCCCCGAGCACCACCGGCTACCAGTGCCGACACCGCCGACCGGAGCCGGATCAGCCCGGCCCGAGCTGCTGACACCACGGAGGGGGCCCTGGCCGGAAGACGTCTGAGTGGGCGTTCTACGGGGCACGCGGGTTCACCGGCGTCACATCAGGTTCTCAGCCCGTGTTGCGGCCAGCCCATGGCTGCCGAAGTCGCCCTTGGTGCGGCCTCTCGGCTTGGGGTCGGTGGTGATGAGAGTCGGTGTTGGTCGTCGGGTGGTTGGTTTATTGGTGCTGGTCAGTGGGGTGTTGAAGGGAGGGCTGGCACTGTCATAAGGCGAGAGCCTGATGGCTGGGATCGCTGTCGTGGGGCATTATCTGATGGTCGGTGATGCTGTCTCAGGTTCGTGAGTTCCGATGCGGTGGGGTGGGCCGGGTCGGTGTGTTGGTGGGGTGGATCAGGGTGTAGGAGCCGTCCGGGGGGCTGTGCTGCCGAGGGCGTTGGTGGTGCGTCGCCTGCTGGAGCGGCAGCAGGCGGGGGAGCTGTCGGCGCGGCATGTGCGTGCGGTCGCTGAGACGGTGGGTGTTTCGGAGCATACGGTCTGGCGCTGGCTGGAGCAGGCGAAGGCGAAGGCGACCGCGCGGGCGGAGGCGCCGGTCCGGCAGGGATACGCGGTGTCGGATGAGGTGTGGGAGCTGCTGGGTGAGGTGGGGGGCAATGTCTCGGAGCTGAGGCGTCGGCTGGTGGCTGTCGGCGGTGAGTGGCTTCCTCGATGTGCCTCAAGTGCGCGGCGCGGCTCGGATCAACGCGGTGTGGCGCCGGGTGGCCGTCCTCCATGGGCGCAGTCCGTTGCGGTGTCTGCCGTCGGCGAGGAGCAGGGACGCCCGCTGGACGGCTGAGGCCGCCGAGGCGGAGATCCGCCAACTCCTCGCCTATGGACGCGAGTTCCACGGGATCGCCCCTACAAGCTCGAACCCCTCGCTGAGGCCAGCGGCATGTCCGTATCCGGCGTCCGCACCGCCTACAAGGAGAGCGAGGTCGACGCCGTCGCCCACCTGGTCGGCCGGAAGCCCGATGGTCGCCGCACCCGGCCCCCGGCCGCCTGCGCCGCACGGGCATGACCGTCGACCTGCGGAAACGTGGCCCGCGTCGGGTGGACTTCCCGGGCTGGGGCGTGAGGTGCCCGGGTGGACTTCCGTACGTCGCCGTCGTCGTGTGGGTGGTTCCGCAGGTTCCCAGGTTGGGAACCTGCGGGATGGGCCCCGGACTCCTGCCTCGGACACCAGCTGTAAACCCGATCATCCGACCGTCAGCCTCGGTGGCCCGTCCGGGCGGCAAACTGCCCCGGACGGTAGAGTCACCGATGGCGCAGAATTGCGATCATGAAGTCATCATGAACCACTCATTACATGATCAGACACGCGATGCGTATGCTCTGCGCCGCCACTCTGGTGGCCGCTCCCCTCGCCCTGACCGCGACGCCTGCACAAGCCCTGACTTCATGTACGGTCAACGGCCTTCCTGTGTCCGGTACGACCGTCACTGGTACTGCTGGCCCCGACTACATCAGCTGCGGCGCCCTTGCCGTGGGCGATAGCGTCGACGGCT
The DNA here is from genome assembly GCF_044768135.1 of Streptomyces sp. NPDC101165. Classification (NCBI taxonomy): domain Bacteria; kingdom Bacillati; phylum Actinomycetota; class Actinomycetes; order Kitasatosporales; family Streptomycetaceae; genus Streptomyces; species Streptomyces sp. NPDC101165. The sequence goes on from NZ_JBIWPG010000034.1 coordinate 6,111, forward strand.
TGGGCGGGAGCGACTACATTGCCATCAACGGCATCGTTGCCGGCACCGTCGACGGCGGCGCCGACGGCGACTCCATCACGGCCAACGCCGGTACCACGGCGACCGGCAGGATCCTCGGCGGCGCCGACGGCGACTTCATCTTCGTCGGCCCGAACGTCGGCACCGTTGACGGCGGACTCGGGTCGGACTTCTGCCGAGTCGCTTCCGGTAACCCCCCAATCAACTGCTGACCAGCAACGGGTTCGTTGGGCCAGCCAACTGGGACGCTCAGAGGCCAGCTACTGAACTTGAACTCGTGATGTCGCGGGCCTGATGTGCCCGGGCACCGGCTTGTGCACCACGCTTGAGGTGTCGGGCTGGCGTTGGCCAGCGGGGGGCTCGTCCGAGGATCCGTTGAGCCTCGAAGAAGTAGGTCCCGGAGGTGACCTCCGGGACTCTGTGCCGCAACTCAACGCCCTAGTGAGCTGGGCAGGAAGCGAGCTTCGATCGAGTCCCGCCTCTTCATCGATGCCGATGGTCGTGGGGGCAATGGCCCTCATCCTCCTCGCCCTTTGGAGCACCTGACCTCAACGATCTGAACGCCAGAAGATTTCTTGCGTTGCAGCCATGTCGCGAGAACCGGAGCCATTGCCTGAGCCAGCGAGTCCCATGGGACCGACTGCAGGACGTGACAAAGGTCGTTGATCATCTATTCATCCGCTCACTCAGCCCCTCCCATCTCTGGGAGTGAGCAAGTTGGCGTTCATGGCAGAAGGCCACCGCCCGGGGCTGGCGGGAGGGGCACAATCACTGGCTGTGACAGCACAATGTCCCCACTACGACATGTCCGACGCACAGTCCACGCCCGCCCGCAGGTCAGGCACGCGGACGTTGTCGGTGCCGCGTGTCAGGATGGGGCCGTGTCACAGACCGCCTTCATCACACCACCGTTGATCGGCCGGGACGGGGAACTGGCCCGGCTCACGGGCGTACTGGAGCATGCCCGGAGCGGTGCGGCGCGGGCGGTGCTGATCGCCGGGGACGCGGGCGTCGGCAAGACCCGGCTGCTGGACGAGGTCGCCGGGCGGGCGGCGCGGGCCGGCACAACCGTGGTCACCGGGCACTGTGTGGACCTCGGTGACGTCGGTCTGCCGTATCTGCCGTTCACCGAGATCCTCGGTGTGCTCGCCGCCGACGAGCGGTACGCGGCCGTGCTGGCCGCGCACCCCGCGGCGGACCGGCTGCTGGGCGCGGGAGCGGACCCGGCACGGGACCCGGGCGGTCGACTCAGGCTGTTCGAGGACGTCGCCGGACTGCTTGCCGAGCTGGCCGCCGCCGCACCGCTGCTGCTCGTCCTGGAGGACCTGCACTGGGCCGACCAGTCCTCCCGCGACCTGCTGCGCTTCCTGCTAAGCCGAGGCGTGTTGCACCGGCCCGGGCCCGGCCGGCGGCTCGCGGTGCTCGCCTCCTACCGCGCCGACGATCTGCACCGGCGCCATCCCCTGCGCCCCCTGCTCGCCGAGCTGGTGCGACTTCCAGCCGTGGAGCGCCTGGAACTGCGGCCGCTGCCCGACGCGGAGGTCGCCCGGCTGGTGCGGGCGCTACCCGAGCGCCCGCTGCCCGAGGCCACCGTGCGCGGCATCGTCACGCGTGCCGAGGGCAACGCCTTCTACGCGGAGGAGCTGGTCGCGGCGGCCGGTGCGGACGCCGACGGCGTGCCCAGCGCGCTGGCCGACCTCCTGCTGATCCGGGTCGAGCAGGTGTCGGAGACGGCCCAGCAGGTGCTGCGGACGGCCGCGGTGGCCGGCCGCCGGGTCGGGCACGATCTGCTGCGGGAGGCCGCCGGGCTGCCCGAGGACGAGCTGGAGTCGGCGTTGCGCGAGGCCGTCGGACGGCAGCTGCTCGTCCCCGGGGACGGCGACACATACGCCTTCCGGCACGCCCTCACACGCGAGGCGGTCTACGCCGACCTGCTGCCCGGCGAGCGGTCCCGGCTGCACGGCGCCTACGCCCGCCTGCTCGCCGCGCGCGGACACATCGCGGAGACCGCCGCCGAGCGCGCCCACCATTACCGCGAGAGCCACGCCCTGCCCGAGGCGCTGACCGCCTCCCTGGAGGCGGCCGACCACGCCCAGCGGCTGGGCGCCCCGGCCGAGGAACTGCGGCACCTGGAGACCGCCCTGGACCTGTGGTCCTCGGTGCCGGCCGAGGCACGGCCCGGCGCCGACGGGGTCGACCCGGTCACGCTGACGCTGCGCGCCTCTGCCGCGGCCGCGCACGCCGGGAAATCCCACCGTGCGGTCTCCCTCACCCGGGCCGCGCTCGCCGAGGTCGGCCAGGACGCCGACTCCGCGCTCGCCGCCCGGATCCGCTACACCCTCGCCGGGAACCTGCTCACCGTGGACCAGCTGCAGGCCGCCTTCCGGTACAGCAGCGAGGCGCTGGCGCTGATCCCGGCCGAGCCGCCGTCGCGGACCTGGGTGTGGGCGGCGGCCACGCATGTCATGGCGGCCCGTCACCTCGGTGAGGACGAGACGGCCCTGACCATCGCCCGGCGCGCCCTGGGGGTCGCGGAGGAGCTGGGCATGGCCGACGCCCAGGCCGATCTGCTGATCTCCCTGGCCAACATCGAAGGAGGCGGCCGACGCTCGGCGCAGGGCCAGGAGAGGCTGCGGCGGGCCCAGGAGCTGGCACGCTGGGCCGGGCACGGCGGCCCCGTGGAGATGCGCGCGCTGTACAGCCAGGCCATGAGCCGCTTCGAGGCAGGCGATCTCGAGGCCTGTCTGCCGCTGCTGGCCGAGGCGCTGGAGCGAGCCCGCCGGGCCGGCCTGCTCTCCTCGCCCCATCCGCTGGCGATGCGGTATCTGCAGCTGCTGGCGATGTACACGCTCGGCCGCTGGGACGACTGCCTGCGGGCGGCGGTCGACGCCGAGGCGCTGCTGCCCGCCACGGGCGCCTTCGCGGCGGGGCCCGCGCTGTACGTGGCCGTGGCACGCGGGGATCTCGGAGCAGTCGAGCGGGCGCACGCCCTGTTGGACGGCCCGTTCAACTGGATGGGCACGCTGGTCGCCGACATCGTCCTCACCGACGCCGCAGCGCTGCGCGGCGACCCGGAGGCGGCCGTGGAGCGGATGCGGGCGGCGCTGACGGCGCTCGGCGACGACTCGGGGCGGCAGCCCGACGTGGTGGTCCGGCTCGCCGCCCTCTGCCTCGCGGCCGTCGCCGATCGCGCCGCCGAGCTGCGCCGTGGCGGGGACGAGCGGGAGCTGCGCCGCTGGACGGACACCGCGACCGAGCTGCTGGAGCAGGCGCGTGGCTCGGCCGGGCGGGACGAGGAGGGCCGTCCCCAGGGGCCGGAGGGGCAGGCGTGGCTGGCCCGCGCCGAGGCGGAGTGGGCCTCCGCCGTGTCGGGGCCGGATCCGGCGGCCTGGGAGAAGGCGGTCGCCGCGTTCGCGTACGGCGACAGCTACGAGCAGGCCCGGTGCCGGCTGCGCCATGCGCAGGCCCTGATGGCGGCCGGCCGTAGCCCGGAAGCGGTGGAGTGTGCGCGGGAGGCCCGGCGGACGGCGGCCGCGCTCGGTGCCGTACCCCTCCTGGAGCGCGTCGACCAGCTGATACGCGCGCTCCCTTCACCCGGCGAGAACCGCGCCGCAGCGCTCACCGCGCGGGAGCAGGACGTGCTGCGGCTGCTCGCGCGCGGGCGCAGCAACCGGCAGATCGGCGAGGAGCTGTTCATCACCGGGAAGACCGCCAGCGTGCACGTCTCCAACATTCTCGCCAAGCTGGGCGCCGCGAGCCGCACGGAGGCGGTGGCGATCGCCTACCGCCAGGGGCTGATCGCACCGGAGCCGACCGGTTCGGGGTGACCCGGCCGGCCCCGGCTGTCAGCGGGTGCAGTCGAGGCCGCCCGGGGCGACGGAGTCGGCCAGGGCCTGCATGCCCTTGTCGTTGGGGTGTAGATGGTCGCCGTTGTCGAAGAAGGGCAGGATCCGTTCGCGGACGTACGGGCTGCGCAGAATGCGGTCGAAGTCGGTGACTGCGTCGAACTCTTCGCTGGTGCGGATGAACCGGTTGACGTCCTCGCGTACGGCCTCGGCGGCCGGGTCCCATTCGGCCCAGCCCTCGAACGGGCCGACGGTCGCGCCCACCACGCACTTTCCGGCCGCGTGCGCCCGCCGGAGGATCTCCCGGTATCCGGCGATCAGGTCGGCCGCGGTGACGCCGGTGTGGGCCTTGAGGTCGTTCACCCCCTCGAAGAGGAAGACGGTGCGTATGCCGGGCAGGGCGAGGACGTCCCGGTCCAGCCGGTGGAGGGCGCTCTGCCCGGCACCGTCCGCGAGCACCTTGTTGCCGGAGATGCCCTCGTCGGCCACGCCCTGCACGGCCGTACCGGCCCCGCCCAGTCGTCGAGCAGGCGGCGGGCTTCAGCCGCGACCTCTGACTCGGGCATGCCGTACCGGGTGTGCTGGGGGTCCATCGGGATCTCCGATCACGCGATAAGGGGAGCACCCTCCTGGCCGTGGTGGCCGGGAGGGCGCGCGGGGGAGGGGACGTGGGACGGCGAAGGGCGCCGGCGGAGTTCGTGTCCGGTGGCGCCCTTCGCCGTCGCGCGTTGAGGGGCGCTGGGTGCTCTGGGCCAGGACTGGGCTTGAACGACTGCCCCGGGTCTGGAGGGACGCCGGTGTCTTCACCCTGGAAGGTCTGATCGCCGAGTCCGCCCGTCAGGGGAATACGGAGCGACGCGGCGGATGCGGGCTGTTGGCAGACAAGTGACTATTGACAGCAGGAGTGGACCTGTACAACGGACGGCATGCGCATACGTCGAGTACATCGAGTGGCAGTCATGGGAAGTCTGGTGGCCGCGCTGGTGGTTGGCGGGTCGAGGATAGCGACGGCGACATCCGGTGCACCGGATGCCGCCGCCCCGGCTCCGTGTCCAGGGCGTGCGAGCGTGGAGGTGTTCAGGGAGGGCGGCATACCGCTGGTGGACTGGCGGGAGAACCTGGAGTTCGACGGGCGCGGCACGCTCTGGGTCTCGCATGTGACCAAGCACAGGGTCGAGGGCTACGCCCCTGACGGGACCCTGAAGACCAGCTTCTCCGTACCCGGTCCGGGCGGCATCCGGCGCGGGCCGGACGGGATGATGTACGTCAACTTCGGTGTGAATCCGCTGACGCCGCGCGGCGGCATCATGCGGTTCGACCCGAGCGCCGCCCACCCGGAGCCCCAGAAGGTCGTGGAGGGGATATCGGGTATCAACGGCCTGGCCATCGACGTCCACGGCAACTTCTACGTCAGCCGCGAGCTGGCCACCGGCATCCTCAAGTTCCGGCCGGACGGCACCGAGGACGAGGAGTGGACGAAGAAGGCGAAAATTTTCGGCACCAACGGCCTTGAGATCGTCGGCGATCAGTTGTACGCGAGCGTCATCACCAACACCTCGTCCCCGGTCGTACGGATCCCTCTCGACGACCCGGCGAACCACACCACGATCACCAACCTCAGCCCGAACCCCTTGGACATCAAGCTCCTTGACGACCTCACCTACTTCGGCGGCAACCTGGTCGTAGCGAGCTTCCGCGACGGCCAGCTGATCCAGGTGGACCCGGCGACCGGCCGGTCCTGTGTCCTGGTGGACGGCCTGCGGACGCCCACCAGCGTCCGGATCGCCCGCGGGTTCGGCGGCAACGACCCACGGCACGACCTGTTCGTCGTCGAAGCGTCGGGCCGCATCCTCAAGGTAAGGGTCGGCTAGAGCCAATGCCGGACTCTGTTGGTGATGTTGGTAAGCCGCTGACGACTGGCTGTGTGCGGTGCTTGGCTGGGAGTGTGCGGGGTGGCGTCGTCGGTGGATGTGGTCGCGGTGTCGCTGCGGCCGGAGAGTCACCAGCGAATCCCGGCACGGACGGTGCGAACAGCGCGGGCGGCGTGTCCCAAGGGCACCCCGGCCATGCTCATCCGGGACCGGCTGGATGTCCTGTTCGAGGACGAGGAGTTTGCCGGCCTGTACCCGGATGACGGCAGGCCGGGATTGTCGCCGGGGCAGCTTGCGCTGGTGTCGGTGCTGCAGTTCGCGGAGAACCTGTCCGACCGGGCTGCGGCGGACGCGGTCCGCACCCGGATCGACCGGAAGTACGCCCTGGGACTTGAGCTGGAGGATCCGGGGTTCGATCACTCGGTCCTGTGCGAGTTCCGGGCCCGGCTGGCCGAACAGGACGGCGCTGCCGACCGGCTGCTGCAGGTGATGCTGGACCGGCTGAGGGAGGCCGGCCTGCTCAAGGCCGGGGGGCGGCAACGCACCGACGCCACCCACGTGCTGGCCGCGGTGCGGACCCTCAGCCGCCTGGAGCTGGTCGGAGAGACGCTGCGTGCAGCCCTGGAGGAGCTGGCCGAGGCCGCCCCCGCCTGGCTGGCGCCGCTGATCGAGCCGGAGTGGGCCAAGCGGTATGGACGCCGAGTGGAGATCGGCAAGCTGCCGGGCGGGAAGGCGGCCGTGACCGCACGGGCCGAGGAATTCGGCAGAGACGGCCAGAAGATCCTCACCACAGCCTGGGCCGCCGGCGCCCCACCCCACCTGCGGCTGCTGCCACAGGTGGAGATCCTCCGCCAGGTCTGGGTCCACCACTACTACTGGGACGTGGACGGATTACTGCGCTGGCGGGACGGTCACGCGCTGCCGCCCGCCTCGCTGCGGTTCGACTCCCCCTACGACACCGACGCACACTACTGCGTCAAACGGGACACCGCATGGAGCGGATATCGGACGCATTTCACGGAAACCTGCGACGAAGAGCGCCCCGAGCTGGTGGTCCATGTCGCCACCACCATCTCCACCGTCCAGGACATCCAGATGACCGACACCATCCACGACGAGCTCGCCGAGCGGCAGTTGCTGCCCGCTGAGCATGTCGTCGATTCCGGCTACATCTCCCCGGCACGCATCGAGCGGGCGCAGCGGGTGCACGGCATCACTCTGCTCGGCCCGGTCGTCGCCGACCACAGCAGCCAGGCCAAGGCCGCATCGGGCTTCGGCAAGGCGGCCTTCACCATCGACTGGGACAACGAGCAGGCGATCTGCCCACGTGGGGCAATGAGTGTGTCCTGGACCGAGCTGAGGATCAAAGCGAACACCTATCTGCAGGCCCGGTTCGCCGAGGCGGACTGCCGGTCCTGCCCGGACCGCACACGGTGCACGTCCTCCGCGACCCGGCCCCGCTCAGTAGCAGTGCTGCCCCGGCCGCTGCATGAGGTCCAGACGCAAAACCGGCTCGATCAGCAGACCGAGGAATGGCAGGGCCGTTACGCGATCCGCGCTGGCATCGAGGCCGCCCTCTCGCAGAACGTCCGGGTCCACGGGCTGCGACGTTCCCGCTACCGCGGCCTGGCCCGTACCCACGTCCAACACGTCCTCACCGCGATGGCCTGCAACGTCGCCCGCGTCGCCGACTGGATCGACACCGCACCCAGAACACGACGCCGGGCCACGCACTTCCGCACTCTGTGCTCAGCCACCGCATGACCTGCCCAACATCACCAACAGAGTCACGGCATTGGAACTAGAGCGTGTTTGAGCAAGGTCTTGTTGCCGGGTATTCAAGGGAGCGTGGGCCTTGGCGGGCGGCAGGTCGCCTACCGCCCGGCAGGGCGCCAGGATCGCCTTACTTGGGGCGTCTCTTACCGCGCGGCCTGCCGGTTCGTCTTCGCCGATGCCGATTTTGCCGGACGTCTGGTCGACTGAGCTGTTCAGACCCTCGGGACGACCGTCAGCGTCGTCTGTAAACCCGCAGACCAGAAGTGCTTCGCAGTGCTGCCCTGCAGATGGGTCGTGGAACGGACGGCTGATGCGGCTGACCGCGCATCGCCGCCTCGCCCGCGACTACGAACGTGATCCCGCCACCAGCGAAGCCATGATCCGCTGGGCCGCCATCGGCCTCACGCCCCGGCGCCGCCCGGGGTGAGGATTTCCATGAGATGTCCGTTGGGGTCGAGGAAGTAAGTGCCCCTGCGGCCTTTGGTGTGCTGGCTGTGATAAATCTGCCCAACCTCTTGGCATGCGGGATCGCCGTAGTGGGTGATTCCACCGTGCTGGATGCGGGCGAGGGCGGCGTCGAACTCCTGCTCGCTGACCATGAACGCGTAGTGGTGCGGCTCAAAGTCGTCCAGCTGGTCGTAGTCCAGGCTGACCTGGTTGGCCAGCGTGACCGGCGTGAAGTGCGCCACCGGCGGATCGACACTCAGGCCGAGGATTTCGGCCAGGAACTGCGCCGAGGCTTGTGGGTCACGGGCGGGGACAATGGTGTGATTCAGTTCCACGGCCATAGAGACTCCTCTTCGGGGATGGGGCTACGCGTGGTGGGGGTGCTCGGCGGCCCTGGCGACCCCGCATGGTGCATGGATGCGTGACTGCCCGGGGGCGGGCAGGGCGTCTCCGGCCGCCCTCCCCGGCTACAGCTGCCGTGTCATACGTCGATCTGCTCGAAGATGTGCGGGTACGACACGATGTCGTCGGGGAACTCGGCCGCCATGCGCTGGAACTCCGGGCTGGCGAACGCCGTGGCGAGAGCCTCGGTCGACTCCCAGACCGCGACGTTCATCAGAAGCTGACTGCCCGCCGTTCCCTTGTGCATCTGCAGGGAGACGAATCCCGGCTGAGCCTTCATGAACTCGGCCTGCCTCCGAAAGAGGGCCAGGAACGCTTCCGTCCTCTCCCTCGGAACGAAGAAGGTATTGGCCAGGACGATGGGCCCGGTCTTCTCCTTGAACTGCGCGAACATCGGCGTCATCGCATCCAGGCTCTGCAGCTTGGCCATCTTCGGTACTTCCTCTCGGTATCGGTTGCCCCCCCGGCACCGAGGCCGGACACCGCCGTACTGGATCCGGCGACGCTCACGACGCTCGTTTGTCCGTAGGGGTACCGCCTTCTGGGGACCGTTCCATCGTCCCGGCGTAAGCAGGTCGTGAAGTCAGCCACAGTTCCCTTTCCGATGGGCGACTTCGGTCGGACCGCGCGAGAGCCGTGTCAGACCTGGGGATGACATCGGCACCTGAGGGGCGCGGGCTGGCGGCCAACACGGGCTGAAGTGAGATTCCGTCAATCCGCAGGGGCGCAGCCGCAGATCGCCGGTCCGTACCCTAGACGGGCACCAGCCCCGGAAGCTGCGATGCTCATTGATCACGACCCGATACGCGCCCGGCACGGCTGGTCGTGTACTGCGCCCTGGCCCTGTGTCTCTTCCCCGAGAGTCACACGAAGAGGTGCTGCGGGTGCTGACCAGCGGCATCCCGGGCAGCAGGGCTCTCGCACGGGTGAACCGATCGACGGCGTACCGGGGCTGTTTGGAAGCGGTAAAGCCCTCGCCGTCGGTATGACCGACTACTTCGTGCCCGGCGAGAACCAGGTCAGCACACTCGCGCCACCCGGCCCGTGATCGTTCTCACCTCCAACGGCTGTACCGATGTTCCGACCGACGCCAATTGCATCTGATGCGAATAGGTGACACCCGCCCTGGAGGAGGGCTCTGGGCCGCACAGAAGCGGCGTCACCAGGGATGTTGACCTCGGAAGTACGGTAGCGGTCTCGTCGTTGAACGTCTGCGAGTCTCACTCCATCGAGCGATTGAACTGCGAAGACGCTCCCGGGTCGCATCTGATGCGAAATTCTCGCGTCAGATGCGATGGACGGAGAGTGATGGCGGTGGGTGGGGAAGGTCTCGTTCCACGGACGCCCCCGTCCTCCAACTCCGGGAGGCGGAGTGGTCGTCGTACTTAGCTCACGTCTGGCACTGCTTCGTCGCGGCTCCGCTCCAGTTGCTCCACGCCCCGCCGGCCGGCCTGACATGCACCCGGATTTCGGCGGTGGCGTTGACGGGGCCGCAAACGCGGTCGGTGTTGCCGATCTCGAACGGGCCGATCGTGGACCTGCGCTGGACGATCGTGCGGCCGTTGCCGAGCTTGACCCAGTGGCCGCCTTCGCGGATCCGGAAATACGCTTCGTAGTCGACGTAGGAGGCGTGGGCGCGGGAGTTGGTGATGACGGCGTGGGCGGTGATGTTCCGCATGAAGACGTGGCCGTCCTTCCACCGTTCGGCGGAGATACAGCCCTGTACGCCGATGTTCTGGGTCGAGACGGCGCCTCCGCAGGCAATGGCGGTGGCGTGGGCGTCTGCCGGCAGTGCCAGCGCGGTCAGCAGGGCTGCTCCTGCTGTGGCGGCGAGTTGTTTCAGTTTCATGGGTTCCTCTCGGTTGGGGTGTGCCGAAGACCAGACTGCCAGTCAGACCATGCGCCGGCACTACTCGTCAGTGCTCGGCAGTTGCTCTGTCTGCTGTGGCGACGCTGGGGCGTCCGCAGGCGCGGGCGGCGGCGAGGCCCTCCTCCGGGACCAGTCAGTTGGGAGCCAAGACCCGACTCGTCCACCCGCTTCCTTGGTTGGGATCGGGATGCCGCGCGGCTGAGGCACACCATCCAGACCGTGCACAACGGTTCAGAGGGTGTGCTCGTGGGACCACGGCCAGGTGGCGTGTAGCGCTCCGCAAACCCGGAGCCGCAGCGGTCCAAGGTCGCCATCTGACCTTTCGTGCGGCCAGCGGGCCGGTATGCTGCCAGGTAGGCGGCCACGACCGCCGACCGCTGAAGGGGTTTTCCGCTCACGCCGGAGTCCTCGTTGGTAGGCCAAGCCGTCCTTCGACGCATCGTGCACCTGAATCAGCCTGCCTTCAGAGCGGCGTGGGCGTGGGGCGCGCTGCTGTACGGAGTCAGACATGGGCGGCCAACAGGTGCCGCCGTCGCGCTCCAACCGCACCATGCTGCTGCCGCTCCCGCAGGACGCCCTGGCCGGCCTGTTCGAACTGGCCGGGCAGCTCCTGAGGCTCCGGAGGGTTCTGGTCCTGGACCATGCGGGGGAGCTGATGGATGTCATGGGTCTCGAGGGGGTGCCGATCCCCGGCGCGCCGATCGAGGACGTCCAAGAGGCGTACTGGCGGGTGTGCGACGCGCTGCCCGAGGGGACGGAGGAGTTCGCGGAAGGGATGGTGGAGGAGTACCCGCCCACGCCGAACGTGCTGCTGCTGGTCGGGCCCGATGGTGGGAGCGTGGTGCATCTGACGACCATTGAGGTGGCCGACGCGGACCTCGCGCTGCTCGCCGCGTTCGTCGACGCACTCGACCGAGCGGCCGGCCCGCGTCCCGGCCCGGAGTTCGAGGTGCTCACGGAGGCGCTGGGCGAAATTGGGCGGGTGCCCTACTACCCGTGGATGCCCGAGGGGGACGAGACGACCGTCGCCGACTGGGTGCGGCAGTCCCTGTCTCCGGTCCTGCACTCTCCCTTCGAGGGCCCGAGCGGCGCTGCCGACCACGAGACGTTGTCCAACGTGCTGCGGTACGCCGCGGGCTGGGAGAGCGTCAAGGTGGACGAGGACGAGGAGGAGGCGGCCGAGCGCGTGGCGTGGAGCATGGTGCGCGCGGCGCTGGGGATCTGACGGGTCGCCGGGCCGGGGCAGCCGTGAGGTCTTTCCACTGAAGGCTGCTCAGCACCGCTGAGCTGCGGCTACGTCGGGCTGGTGGCGCGGGCAGTGGCCTCATTCTTCACGGAACGGGGCCGCCGGCCATCGGTTCGTTGTTCCTCAGCCGCCTGTCTGCGGTCGCAGCGCTGTGCCGCAGTCCCGGAGCGCCATGTCGGCGTAGGCCGGAATGTGCTCAACAGGGTACGGATGAATGAACGTGCTCGTCCCGGTGTTCTCCGGGGCCGCGCACTGTGATCGTTGCGGAGGAGAGCACCCCTCGCGTCGGTTCTGTCAGTGGCTGTCGTAGGGTCCCGCCAAGAATCCCCGTCCTTCGGAGTACTCGTGCCGCAGCTTGCTCGACTCGTGACCACGATCGCCGCCCCGCTGGCCTTTTCGAGAGTCGACGACGCCCCGCAGCTGGAGTGGCGGCCCGCAACGCGGCTGCTCGTACAGCGAGGGGACACGGAGCTGATCGTGCAGGAGCTCAAGACGCCGGCTGCGGCCTCGGCGGTCCGCTTTCCGGCGCCTGGCCGCGCCGGTTCGGCCGGTGCGCGGTGTCGCCCGCCGGAGAGCTGGCTGTCTTCGCGGGACTGCACGCCCTGCAGGCAGTCGATCAGGCGGGGAGCGTGCGGTGGGAGCTGCGGCATCGGTGCTGGGCGGGCTGCGCGGGGCACGCGGACTTCAGCGAGTACGGCGAGGACCGTGACCATCGATACGCGAGCAGTGGCTCGGTCGCTTCTCCGTAGACGGGGCACTGGTGTGGGCTCACGTACACGGTCCGCTGGCGCAGGAGCAGCCTGGCCGCGGAGCGGAGGAGTGGCTGGTCATCAGCGCCGTGGACGGCACGGTGCTCGCACGGACCCGGACGGACACGGCGGCAGCGGGTTCTGTCCACGTGCCGCACCCGGAGCCCAGCCAGATGGGCCTGAGCATCGGCGAAGGACAGGAAGGCTCCCCGCTGCGATGGGGGCGCTGGAACGGCAGCGCCCTTGCTGTCGAGCGTTTCGACGACGAGGATCGAGTCCTGCTGGCGGTGAGCCCCACCGGCCGGCCGGATCGACCTACGGCGCCGACGGCTCGCTCAAGTCCAGCCCGGCGCCTACCGCCAGCAGCTCCACGCCTCGCTCACCCAGGCAGGGCGCACCGCCACCGGTCGGATCCGCGGCCAGCACCTGACGGTCCTGCTGGACGCCGCCCGCGAGGACCTCGGCGCCCCCGGCAGCGCAGCCGCCCAACAGCTGTACGACGTCATCCATGAGATCCGCACGGTCCTCGTGGGCTAGGTGTGGAGTCACGCTAGCCCGGCAGGCTGGACCCGCTCCCACGCAACACCCCGCTGCGCAGTGGCGGTTCAGTCGTCTTCTGGGTCGTACGACTCGGGCAACCAGTCGTCTGACGACGGTTCGTCGGGCGTATCAAGCTGGGCGTACAGGCGCGCCCGCGTCGTCACATCCCGCAGGTTGACCAGGCCGAACGCGGCCTCGGTAAAGCCGGCATCGAACCCGAGGAAGAGCTCCTTGCCGGGCAGCTCGTCGATGGACCAATTCTTCCTCTTTTTCTTCGGGTCGAGCGTGCCCTTCCGCGCAACGAGGTCGGTGAAGGACGCCTCGTCCAGGTGCTCGATGGTGTTGCGCAGCGCCCTCAGGCGATCGTCCGACTGCTCGCTGCCGCCGGTGATCTGCTGGTGGGCCTGCGACCAGCGCTCCATCTGGTAGGCCGACATGACGAGCCGGTAGCCACGGACCCAGACGTCCTCGATCACCCGTGCCAGGTCATCCTCAGTGGGTGACCATTCTTCGCCGTGGTCGATCGCCCGGTCTGTCCATACGGCCTTGCTCGCGGCTTGGTAGTAGCTGTGGGCGTCGCGCTGGACGGATCGCGCCCACAGCGCCAGCATCCGCACCACGACCCGGTGGCGCGCATCCAGGGCGTCGGCCGGTGGTTCGAGCGCGGAGGGCACCTCAGCGTCGGGCGACATGGGCAGCAGCACGCCGTGTCCGTCCGGCGGAATACGGACGGGTCGGCGCGCGTCCGGCCTCCAACCCCTCGGCGGTGTCCAGTCGTCGGACGGTGGCGGCCACCCATTCGGTGGCGGCCAGTCGGGGGGAGCTATGTAGGTCATCCGTACATCATCGATTCATCTCCGCCCGAGGAGACCGTGGTTGCAAAGCGTTGCTGCGGCCGGAATCGCGACCGTGTGGCTTTGTACGCGGGTTGCGATGTCGTTTGTCGATGAGTGCGGGAGTCACCTCGTCGTCGGCCAGGTCGATGTTCACGACTTCGGGCTCTGGCACCCCGCCGCCTCCCCGTTCCGACCACCCTGGCGGCGCTCGCCGATGACGGCTGCTCCAGCACACGTAACTGCAACCAAAGCGTCGCGTTGAACTGATCATGAAGAAGATGAACATCACGAAGGTTCTGGCCGGCGCGGCTTTCACGATTGCCGCCACGATGGCCGTCGCCGCACCCGCATCGGCCACGGGCTTCGGAACCGGCAACGGCGACACCGTCATCGCAGGCGAACCAAGCGGCATCCTCAACACCTATGGCGCTCCGTTCGTCAACGCCGACCTCCGCTGCGCGGTACCGCTGCCTGAGGGCGAGGGCATCGGGGGGCACGGGCTCGGCGGGCCCAAGGCCGCGTGCAACATCGCGCCCGTCGACCAGTTCCAGGCACCGCAGAAGCTGCTCTGACAGCAGTACCGTCCTCCCCGCCATCGCCCCCTCACATCGACCAGGCCGTACTCGGCGACCGCAGCGCTGAGGAAGAACGGCAACGGAGGCAACTCAGGGGAAATTCGCCGATGGATGGGCTTACAACCGTCCACCGGGCCGTGGGTGACTCCCGAACTCATTGACATTGATCAAGCGACGAGGCTACGCAGCGACTCCCGAGGCCGCCGACAGACGACTCCCGTTCTCGCGTACGAAGCCAACCGTGGCACCAACCTCACGCGACGGCACCGCCCTGGCCACCGTGCCCGGGCAGCTGTCCGGCTGGCGCGCCCCGCTTCCCCGGCCCACTCGGGTGGTGGCCGCCCAGCTCACGCGTATGCCGTAAGCTGGGGGTACCGACGCGGGGTGGAGCAGCTCGGTAGCTCGCTGGGCTCATAACCCAGAGGTCGCAGGTTCAAATCCTGTCCCCGCTACTAACAACACCGGTCCCCTCGACACCAACGTCAAGGGGGCCGGAAGCATGTGGGGCGCTGAGCCTACGAGGCGGGCAAGGCTGCCGCGGCTGGCCGGGTGGCGATTCGCATCCGGCCGCCGTCGTACTCCGCCACCTCACCGGGCAGGATCAGCAGCCCCAACTCCCCGTCCTGCCACGCCCCGCCGATCCGGCGGACCTGGACAGCCGGACCCCGCGCACCAGCCATGAACACCGTCGGATCAACCTCCCACCCGTGCTCGCCGAGCCACTGCTCCAAGGCCGCGGAGTCCTCGCAGCTCGCATCGCGCGGCCACTCGAACGTACTCATCACGACTTCCCCCCTGTCCGTGAACGGATCGCCCGGTCGATCCTGCCATCAGGTACTGACAGCCCCGTCTAGGGCGCGTATCGAGTCGTGATCATCGGGTGGTCCTGGTGAGGTCTTTGATCCAGATCATCGAGGCGTGCAGGTGGAGACTGGCGAGGTAGCTGTCGGGAGTCTTGTCGTATCGGGTGTCTCACCGTCCCAGTTCCGGCCTCCTGGTACGTCACGCTCTGGGGCGGGTGAGGCACGTGGAGCCGACGTGAGCCGACCGGTGCACTGATATCCGGGCGGGGACTCATGGGACATGGCCCGGCACCCGGCTCAGGTTCCGGGGAGGATACGGCGCGTTTCGTAGGCCCACATCGCGATCTCGACCCGGTTGCGGACGCCGAGTTTGGCCATCAGGCTGGCCAGATGCGTCTTCACCGTGCTGAGGCTGATGTGCAGTGCATCGGCGATCTCGGTGTTGGTCAGCCCGCGAGCGACGGCGAGGAGCACCTGCTCCTCGCGGGCGGTGACGGGGGAGACCGGCTGGGCCACGGGCCGGCCGGCGGGCAGGTCCGCGAATGCCTGGAGCAGACGGACGGTGACGCTGGGCGCGATGAGCGCCTCACCGCCGGACGCCGACCGTACGGCCTGGGCCAGAAGGTCCGGTCCCGTGTCCTTGAGGAGGAATCCGCGGGCGCCGGCACGCAGCGCGCCATAGACGTACTCGTCGAGGTCGAACGTGGTGATGACGACCACGGCCAGCGGGTCGGCGACGCCCGGGCCGGCGACCAGCCGGGTGGCCTCGAGCCCGTCGAGTACGGGCATGCGGATGTCGAACAGGCAGACATCGGGGCGTAGTTCGCGGGCCAGACGTACCGCTTCCAGCCCGTCGGCGGCCTCGCCGACCACCTCGATGCCGGGCTGGGCGTTCAGCATGATCCGCAACCCGGTGCGGATGATCGTCTGGTCGTCAGCGACGAGGACGCGAATGGACACCGCTCTCGCTCCTCGCTCTCGGCAGTTCGGCGTCGACATGCCAGCCCCGGTCGGTACCCGGGCCGGCTCGTAGTGTGCCGCCGAGCAGGATCGCGCGCTCGCGCAGTCCGGTAAGTCCGTATCCGTCGCGACCCCGGCCGGTGCGCCGGCCGTCGTCGCGCACGCTCACCCGTACCGTGTGCGGTTCCGCGGCGACCCGGACGACGAGCTCGGTCGCGTCGACCGCATGGCGCAGCGCGTTGGTCACCGACTCCTGCACGATCCGGTAGACGGCCGCGTCCACGGCCGGGGGCAGCGCGTCCAGTTCGCCGTCGAGCCCCAGGTCGACCCTGAGACGACCACCCGGCGCGCGCACCAGGCGCTCCAGATCCGCGACACCGGCAGGCGGCGCCAGCTCGGCGCCGACCCCGCGGTCGCGCAGCGCGGCGACCATGGCCCGCATTTCCTCCAGCGTGCGCGCCCCTTCCTCCTCGACCCCCTCCAGCGCCTCGACGGCGGCGGACGGATCGGTGCCCGCGAGCACCCGGCCCGCCTGGGCGATGATCACCATGGCCGACACGTGGTGGGCCACCGTGTCGTGCAGTTCCCGGGCGAGCTGCTCGCGCTCGCGGGAGCGCACCTGCTCCAACTGCCGATCGCGAGCGGTCACCCAGAGCCGCACGGCAGCCCCGACCACGCCGGGCAGCAGCAGGAAGACGAAGCCCACGACCTTCTCGACGACCGGGGTCTCGTCCATGACGACACACAGCGCGCCGGCCGCGCTGATCACCGCGCCGCCCAGCACGATCTCGCGTCCCGATCCCCACCGGGGCAGCGCGTACACCAGCACGAGCACGACCATGCCGGTGTACAGGCCGACGGGCTCGCGCGGTGCGGCGACGAGCGAGGCCACCGCAAGCAGGACCACCGAGCCGAACGCCAGCGTCACCACCGCCAGCGGGCGGGTCCGGCGCCACAGGGGCAGCAGGCATTGCCATACGGCGAACACCACCGCCACCGGCCGCCACACGACGTTCTCGCGCAGGGTGGCCTCCAGCGCCACACCGGCCAGGCCCGCGGCGAGCAGCACCCAGTCCCGCCGCACGCGGGCGGGCACGTCGGGCGGCCGGGGTTCGGTCCACAGGGTTCGCAGGTCGTCTGGGAGCACGGTTCTCAGCCTAGGGACCTCGGCGTGCCGCGCATCGGCCGAAAGGACGGGTCGTCACTCCGTCCCGGGGCCGACGGATCCGCGGCCCGCGGGCCGATGCCGCGGAGCGCCGTGGCGACGAGCCTCGGCATCGGCGGCCGTACAAGGACGGCCGCCGATGTGGTTGGAGGACCCGATGCTCTCGAAAGCCCTGTTGCGCCTGGGCACAAGCGCCGCCCGCCATCCCTGGCGGGTGATCGCGGCATGGCTGCTCGCCGCCACGCTCGCCGTCCTCGCCGCCCTCGCCTTCGGCGGGCGGACCGCGGACTCGATGACCGCTCCGGGACTGGACTCCCAACGGGCCGCGGAACTGATCGAGCGGGCCGGCACGGGTCAGGAGGGGATGACCGCCCAAGTGGTCGTCACCCCCCTCGACGACGGTGCGACGTTCTTCGACGACGACGGCGCGCGCACCGCTCTCACGCGGCTGCGGGCCGAGGTGCAGCGGCTGCCGCACGTGCTCGGCACGAGCGACCCGGCGCGGGCACTCGACGCGGGCCGGGACACCGCCGTGCGCGGCGGACTTGTCTCGGCCGACGGACGGATCGCGGTCGTCCGGGTGCAGTACCTCGACCAGAGCCGCCTGTCGGCCGAGGACCTGCACGCCCTTGTCGATCTCGGCGACCGGCTGCGCGCCGAGCTGCCCCTGCGGATCGAGATGGGCGGGAGCCTCTTCTACGCCTTCTCCGACCCCGACGGCGGCGCAAGCGAGTTGATCGGGATCGTTGCCGCCGCCGCGATCCTGTTCCTGGCGTTCGGTTCGCTCGTCGCCGCCGCGCTCCCGATCGGCATGGCGGTCTTCGGGCTGACCGTCGGCGTTGCCACGATGACGGTACTGGCGGGGGTGACGGACGTCCCCACCTTCGCACCGGTCCTGGGCAGCATGGTCGGGCTCGGAGTGGGCATCGACTACGCGCTGTTCGTGCTCGCCAGACACCGGGAGTACCTCGCGCGCGGGCTCGATCCGCACGAGGCAGCCGGACGGGCGGTGGCCACGGCGGGGCGGCCCGTGGTCTTCGCCGGCGGCACCGTCGTCGTATCGATCCTCGGCATGGCGGTCGCGAACGTGCCGTTCATGACGGTGGGCGGCCTGGCAGTCTCGATCGTCGTCCTGACCATGGTGCTCGCGTCGGTGACGCTACTGCCGGCCTTCCTCGGCGCGGCCGGCCCGCGGCTGGGCCAGGCCGGCCGGATCGGCCGGGCACTTCGGTCCGGGCGGTCGGGCCGCCTCGGCCGACGGCGGGACACGGCGGCGGGTGCCGTCCCCGCCGTCGGGTGGCGGCGCTGGCTCGGGCACGTCGGCCGGCACCCGGTGCTGTACGCGGTCGGCGCCGTGGCGCTGCTGCTGACGGCGACGCTGCCCGTGCTCGGCCTGCGCGTCGGCCTGCCCGACGACGGCTCACTGCCGCAGAGCCGTACCGAGCGCCGGGCCTACGAACTCGTCGCCGAGGGATTCGGCCCGGGCACCAACGGTCCCCTCGTCATCGCCGCGGACCCCGCGGGTGATCCGGGAGTGGTGGACCGTCTCGTCGCGGGGGTCGCGGCGGATCCGGGGATCGCGTCCGTCGCACCGGCGCGCATCGATCGGGCCACCGGCGTCGCGACCCTCGTGGTGTTCCCGACCACCAGCCCTCAGGACGAGGCCACGGCCGACACCATCGTCCGGCTGCGCGCCGAGGTGCTGCCCGCGGCGATCGGGCACGGCCCGGCCAGGGCGCACGTCGGCGGGGCCGCCGCGAGCCTGTCCGATGTGGGCCGACGCACCAGCGAACGTCTGCCGGTGTTGGTCGCCGCCGTGCTGGCGATGTCGTTCCTGCTGCTGATGCTGGTCTTCCGCTCGGTCGTCGTACCGCTCAAGGCGGTACTGCTGAATCTGCTGAGCATCGGCGCGGCCTACGGCATCATGGTCGCGGTCTTCCAGTGGGGCTGGGGAGGCGCACTCATCGGGCTGGAAGCGACGGTTCCGATCGTGTCGTTCATCCCGATGTTCCTCTTCGCCATCCTGTTCGGCCTGTCGATGGACTACGAGGTGTTCCTCCTCTCCCGCGTACGCGAGGAGTACCTGCGCACCGGCGACAACGGCACGGCGATCGTTGAGGGCGTCTCGCGCACCGCCCGGATCATCACCTCGGCCGCCCTCATCATGGTGGCGGTCTTCCTGTCCTTCGCCGTCGCCGAGGACCCCTCCACCAAGATGTTCGGGCTCGGCCTGGCCACCGCGATCTTCATAGACGCCACGGTCGTACGCATGGTGCTGGTACCGGCGACCATGACACTCCTCGGCCGGACCAACTGGTGGCTGCCGAAGTGGCTAGACCGGATGCTTCCCCGCGGCCCGGTCGGCACCGACGCGGAATCCACGGGAGAGGCCCCGCGTCCACGGCTGGTTGACCGTTGACTCAACTCCTGCCCGCCCTTGGCGTCCGGCACCTCAGCGCGTCACCTAGGGGCATTTCGAGTCGTGATCATCGGGTGGTCCTGGTGAGGTCCTTGATCCAGATCATCGAGGCGCGCAGGTGGAGACCGGCGAGGTAGCTGTCGGGAGTCTTGTCGTATCGGGTGGCGATGCCTCGCCATGCTTTGAGCTTGTTGATCAGGCGTTCGACGGTGTTCCGCTCCTTGTAGAGATCGGCGTCGTGGCTGACGGGTCGGCCACCGCTGGAGCCCTTCTTCTTCCGGTTGGCGGCCTGGTCCTTCTTCTCCGGGATGACCGCCTTGATACGGCGTTTACGCAGGTGGGCGCGGTTTCCGCGGGACGAGTACGCCTTGTCCCCGGCGACCGCGTCCGGCCGGATGCGGGGTCGGCCGACGGGCCCGCGTACCCGTACCTTCTTCAGGACGGGGATGAACTGCGGGCTATCCGCCGCCTGGCCTGTGGTCAGGATGAACGCCAGCGGGCGGCACTTGCGGTCGGCGGCTTGTACGGGGGCGGCGAGGGTGGGGCGGTAGTGGACGAGGAGGAAAGCGCCGGCTGTCACGAGGCCTGTGACGGTGACGAGGACGAGGGCCAGGACGAGTGCGGACAGGGACATTGGGGGTTCCTCGGTGTCGGGCGCGGTCGGCGCGTGGTGGGCGGGGCTGTCCAGTTCCGCCCGTTCCCTGAACGGGGTGCTGCACAGCACGCCGCACCCTGGAGGAGACCGGGGTTAGTGGCGCAATCTGTGAGAGCCCGTGCGCGGCCGGGTCTTACACGACTTCGGGAAAAGGTTGGGAGCGCTCCGGGCTTGGGTTGCTCGTGAGGGGCGTAGCCGTTGGGGTCGGGCGTGACGGTCTCCGTGCCGCTGCTCTGCCGTCGGCCGACACCGTGGCGCGCGGCTCGGGTTGTGCTGCGCTGCTTCCCGCGGTGGTCCCCTCTTTCCGCCCGGGAGATGCATCGCGGGCCGTGGTGTGCTGCGCCTCACCGTTCCGGGCCCGCACCGGTCCGTCCCGGGGCCCGTCAGAGGGCCGGCCCCCGCGGTCCACTACTGTTCGGTGATTTTGTCGATGCGCTCGCGGAGGAGGTCAGCGTGGCCGTTGTGCCGCGCGTACTCCTCGATCATGTGGGTGAGGATGTAGCGGAGAGAGAAGACGTCGTCTCGGTACCGTCCGGTGACGTCGGGGGACTGGGCGGCATCCACGATGTCGCGGGATCGGGCGCACTCCTCCTGCCAGATCGCGAACGCTTCGGACGGGTCTGCGGTGTCGACGTCGAAAGCGCCGCCGTCGCTTCGGGGCCAGTGCACATCGCTGTGCTCGCCGTTCAACACGTTCCGGAACCAGGTCCGCTCGACGTCAGCCATGTGCCGGACGAGGCCGAGCAGCGACAAGCCCGAGGGCTGCACGGCCTTTTCCCTGAGCTGCTCGGCTGTGAGCCCCGCACATGCCATGGCCAGCGTGTCACGCTGGCGCTGCAGGAAGCCGGTCAGCGTGGCGTGCTCATCGGCCACCCGCGGAGGTTCGGTCCTCTCCCGGTTGTCCATCGGACCATCATGACAGCGAGGGGCGCACGGCAGTCGGATCTCTAGGACTGACCTGCGCCGCCGACGACCGTCTGCCGCTCGGCGGTTCGGCTCGAGCCGCCTTCGGAGTGCGGGGACCGCCTTGGCATGCGTCCGGTGGCGGCCCCCCCGCCCCCGTCGAGCCCCCGTCAGGGGGCGTGCCCCTACCGGCCGACGGCCGGTCCCGCGTGTGGGGGGAGTCGGTGTCGTACGGCACCTGTGGGCGCCAGGGCGCGGCGGGGCGTTGTGGGGGGTTGTTTTTTGGCCGGGTGGGCGGGGCGCAGCGGACCCGGGCCACGCACGCGCACCAGGCGTCCGCTCCGCGCCCGTCCGGGGCGGGCGCTGGGCGTTCTCGCGTACGGCGGTGCCGGGTAGGCGGTCGCGGTGCGCTCCGCGTCGCTTCGTGCTGCCCGGTCCTTGCCCTCGGCGGTCCGCGCCCACGGGGCCTTCGGTCGCCCCGGGTCGTGCCGCACCCCGCTGCCGGGCGCCTTGCTCTCGGGGCTCCGCGTCCACGGGGCCGCCGACCACCCCCGCGCCCTGCGTCCTCGTGCTGCGCCTGGTTGTCCCGGGTCCCGTCAGGGGCCCGGCCCCGCGCTCCGTGAGAAGCCCCCGGCAGGGGGCTTCCCCAGCATGCTACCCAGGGCTCGGGCCGGCGTTTTCTAGTGGCCGCGGTTCAGCAGGAGGTGTCCTGCCGGGCGGCATGGGCGGCCGATATCGGTGCATCGCTGCTCGAAGTCCGGTGGAATCCAGCCGCGTCCCAGTAGTCGGGGGTGGGCGGGGAAGGCGGTGACAGCGGCCAGGACGAACAGCAGGGACGCCCAGGGGGTGTGGAGCTGGACTGTCGTCTGCTGTCCGTTGTGGATGTTGCGGAAGGTGGTTTGGAAGACCTCGGGTGCGACGAGGTCGATCGTGTCCAGGCCGTCCCAGGCGAGGTCGAGCGGGCACTGTGGGTGTCCGAAGTAGACCTTCCGTGTGGTGACGGTGATTTCGCCGGATCCGTCCGTCACCCAGCGTGGTTGCGCGTTGTTCGCGGCGGCACGGCGGCGAGCGGAGTTACCCAGGGCCGAGGTGGCCATGCTGCCGAGTACGAATGCGGGACTGCCGAAGGCAACGACGCTTTGGTGCATGTAGCTGCCGTTGCCGAGGGCCCGCCAGGTCGAACGCTGTGCGGGGCCGACGGCGAGTGCGCGGTCTCCGGGCTCGAGTCGGGCGACGGTGGCGACCAGCGGACGCTGCTTCAGCCGTTCGTCGGCCAGGTCGGCGATGATGTCGCACGAGACCCATAGGTACTCGTCGAGCCAGGACCACCCCGGCCAGCGCTCAATGCCAGAAGCAGGGACATAGGGGTTGTCCACCGTCTCTTCGTACCCCTCCATGCTGACGCTCCATCAACTGCACCCGTCCTGCGGCCACTTTACTGAGAGGCCTGTGGTGCTCACGAGGGCGGCGAGACCTTGTATGGCCGGGTCTCGCCGCCCCGGCCAACCGATGGATTGCGCTGACCTGCGGAAATGCGGCCTCCGGGGCGTGGGCGTCCCGTCAAGGAGTGCGGAGATTCCCGGTGACGCGGTACGCCGGTGTCATCGGTATGGGTGGTCACGGCCGGTTCCCAGATTGGGAACCGGCTGGTGGCGAAGACTTCGAGCGTGGTGAGGAAGACCTCGAAGGCGGCCGTGAGGCCCCATCCGAAGCGCCCGCCGATCCGTCTGGGGGAGATCAAGACAGGTCGGCTCGTGAACCGGTTGCGGGAGTTGCACGAGTTGGGCGGGGACCCGGCGTTCGAGCGGTTCCCGGCATCGGAGGAGCTGTTCCTCGTGCTGGACCACGCGCAGACATGGGCTGGCAAGTTGAAGCAGCCGAAGGACAGCCTGGTCAGCGTGGTGGGCGAGGCTGCGGTGTTGCGCGCGAAGTTCCACAGCTGCTTGGCCCTGTCCTCGTCGGCGCCGGCGCCCCGGGCGAAGGCGATCACGGTGCGCCGGGTGGGCAGCCGGCCGTCCAGGGCCCGGCGCAGCGTGCACGCGGACGTCACAGGCTCGGGGAAGTGGCTGATGTCCGGTTTCACCGTCCCGGCTGCCGTTTCGTCCGAACGTGCGTGCGGTGCTGTCTTGGTGAGGGTGGTGGAGCCGGCTGGGTGATGTGCGGGCGTGGTCGGGCATGTTGGTGCGGCGGGTGGGGGACGGCCCGGCTATGGGTGGGGGTCTCATGTTCGGACGCTGCTCTGGAGACAGTCCATGGAGGCTGCCCTGAACCTCGGGGAGACCATCGCTGCGGGCATGGTGGTGGCGGGTTTCGCGGCGCTGTTGGGGCTGGTGGTCACGGTTGTTTTCACTTCCCGGCGAGAGCAGGCGCAGCGGCGGCTCGAGCGTGATCTGGCGGCGGCTGCTGAGCTGTACCGGTGCTACGGCGAGTTGTTCGCCGTATGGAAGGCATGGAACAACCAGGCGCGCAGAGAGGATGTCGAAGCCAATCTGCGTCCGGCCAGGCCCCACCCGCCAGACGAGCAGCGATGGTCGGAACTTCTGTCCGCGGCGTCGCGGGCTGAAGGCGGGTTCGAGGCACTGCTGATCCGGATCACTCAGGAGCGCGACCTTAACGGCCGTGACCGTGAGTTGGCCACTCTGTGGTGCCTGCGGCAAGCGGCAAAGCAGCTGCGGTATGCCATCCGGCAAGGGGAGCAACTGGTCTGGTGGAGGTCGGACAACCACTATGACAGCGCCGGTCAGGCCGGATACCGCGGCTACCAGGCGTTCAAGACCCTGACCTCGGCGGTCGCCGGCATGCTGCTGGAGCCGAGCAGGAAGCCGCGTGGCAAGGGGGATGAACGACTGGCCGCGCTGCGGGAGGTCACAGGCGACGGCAAGACGTTCACGACGCTGTACAAGGAGCAACTGGATCGTGAGAACAAGAGCCGCTCTCAGCGCCCCAACCTCTTGAACCAATTGGACGACTGGGAGTGGGTCGTCATCACTGAGACTCTCTACCCGGCTGGTTCCGCGTGATCAGACACGGACGTCACTTTCCCAGCGGCAGCCCGCACTGCCCGGCCGGGCAGTCACCGCCGGACCGGTGGACTGGGCGAGCGTCCACCCACGGCCCGGCGCCTTGGTAGGCCCGGTCGGCGAGCATGGGAACACCTTCGCGCTCGCAGATCCGGATGATCCCTTGGGTGCGCGCTGCGGTGAGGTCATGGGTTCGGCCTGGCAGGGCCGGGGAGATCCACAGCACCCGGCCAGTGGGGGCGGTGATGACCGGCACGTTCACCCCACGCCCCCGACCCGTGCCCGGCTCCGGCGATCGCCCGGCTCTCCTGCTCCCGGCGGCCCCCCCTGCCCAGACCATCGACCTCCGTCGGCAGACCGTCACGCAAGATCGAGGCTAGGACAAGGCTAGGACGAATCTAGGACGACCCAAGGACGCGTGTTCGTAGCCTCCGTGTTGTTCAGCCCGTTCTGGCGCGATGAAAAAACAGCAATAAAACGTTCGGTCAAGAAGCTGCGGCGGCCACGACGGTGGCCGTGGTTCTTCCTGGCTATCGCGCCTGTGAGCAGCGGAGGATCAGCAAGCCCGGATGGATGGTCCGCCGCATGGCTGCAGCTTCAACGCTCCGAGCGTCGGTCACCCGGCCAGCCGGGGCTTCCTGGTCCTGCTGCTCCGCCCAAGGCCGGCCCACGCGAGGAGGACGGTTCAATCGGCACCACTGGGCTACCGGCCACGCTTGTTGGCGCTCCAGAAGAACCGCGCAGTCAATGCCGTTGCGCACGCACCAACAACACGAGACGAGGGGAAACCGTGTCTGCACTGCCTACAGCACGCACGTTCCGCCGCACCATCGCCATGACCACCGCCGTGCTCGCTCTCGCCGGCGGAACCGCATTCGGCGCCGCCACCACGGCGACCGCCGCTAACGCCGCCCCCGCAACCATCAGCGTCACCAGCGGCGCGGCTCACCCCGCGCAGCACCACATTCCGCGCACGAGCACGGCGACACCGAGCGTGACCACCGCGTGCAACCCGCGGGTCTGGATCGGGGACCAGGCACCGTACGGCTGGCAGGGTTGGATCACCGCCGGATGGGTCCAGCAGTACTGGAACCAGTGCACCGATCACGTGGGCGTCTACTGGTGGTGGAACCAGGACTTCATCAACCGGGTCGGCGGTACGGCGACCATCAAGGTCAGCTCCCCCTACGGGCCCCTCCTGGCATCTGCCACCCTCAACACGAGCTACACCCAGTGGTACTACGAGCCGCCTCAGTGGACCCATGGCACGCCGAGCCCCGACGCCTGGCGTGCAGGCGCGGAGGTCAACTCCAGCGGCTGCACCGAGTGGGCCACGCTGCACTGGTACGGCGGCCAGGACTGGGATGGCGACCGCGGCGGCTGCAACGACCCGTACGCCCCGTACCCGAATGGAACCCAGCCGTGATCCGGCCGTCGTCGGGCTACCGCCAAAAGGGTGATGGCGCCTCGTGTGCGGGCGGGGCGGTGACTGCTCATGCGGCCGGGGCGGGCTGGGCGCCGAAGGTGGTGACGGCCTGGTCGTGGAGCGGAGAACGTCTCCAGGCCGGCGTCGTACTCGGCGGTGGCGATCAGTACGGCCTCGGCGGTCCGGTCGTCCGGCAAGAGCAGTTGTCCTCATGGCTCTGGACGAGGTTGAGGGGGATGACGATGTCCGGCGTGAGGGCGCGGTAGGCGTACCGGCAATCTGGTATGACCATCGTGCTGGGAAGCCGCGTGGGGGTCGATTTCTTGCCAGGTAGTGCTGCGCGAGCTCCGGCGCCGCGCCCTTCGGTCAGATCGGGCGGTGGCATCACCGCTCCTTTCAGGTGATGAAGGCTAGGTAGGTGCCGACTGTGAGTCCGGAGAAGGTGAGGAGCTGGCGGGGCTTTAGGTAGGTGAAGGCCGAGTGCATCCCGATTCCGATGACCACGGCATAGGGCATCGTCTGCGGGGTGAGCAGCGCAGGGGGCAGTGCGATCTCTGTGGCGATTACCGTGGCCGCGGTAAGGCGCCAGAGTCGGATGTCCCGGTCGGTGAGGTTGCCCATGTAGCGGCGGACGAGGCCGGGGACGGCGTACTGGCGCCGGTAGGGCAGTTGGTCCCTGACCTGTGTGTAGACGTGTACCCACTGGGCGAGGTAGAGGCCGGTGCGGAACTGTGGGGAGCGGATCTTCTGCCATGCACTGTTCCAGTAGATGTCAGTGGTGATCAGGACAAGGACGCACTGGGCCCACGTGTTGGCCGTGCTGGAGCCGTGGTCGATCGTGAGACCGTGACCCATGTCGCCAGCGGCCATGAGGCAAGCGCCGGTCAGCAGGGTGTAGCGGACGGCGTTGGGGCTTTTGAGGTAGAGGAGTTCCATGGCGGCTCCGGCCAGGACCAGCGAGAGTGACACGCGGGGTGCCAGGCCGGCGGTCAGGGCGACGGCGGCGAGTGCGCGGACGATCAGCGCAGGCCGGTAAACGAAGGCGAGGAGTTCGGCTCGCCTGCGGCCGAAGCGCTGCGCCGCGATGTGGGAACTGAGCGATGCCACGGCGAAACGGTCCCATCCGCCCTGGCCGATGGCGAGGATGAAGCGGAGGGCGCAGATCGTGCCGAAGACGATGCGGAACAGCTGGAGCCGTCCGGGGTCAGTGGGGTACTGGAAGCCGGAGGCGAGGGTCTCAAAGAACCACATGACTGTCCCTCACCTCGATGGACTGCTCGCCCCACGCGGACAGGAGTCGACCGTGTCCGTCGACCTTGTCGTACCGGCCGCTGCGGGTGAGGTAGTTGAGGATCTCCTGGAGCTGTGGCGGGCCGCGGATGAAGGAGCCCGGGGAGAGGTAGTCGTAGACATTCACCGGCTCGGTGCGGCCGTCCTTGGTGCCGGTGAGCGTGACGATGATGAAGTTTGCCCGGCAGAACATTTTCCAGCGCAGCCAGCGGCCGGGCAGGAGGGTGAAGCCGGTGATCATCCAGGTCACCCGGGCGAGGGCGACGGCGATCTGGACAGCAGGCAGCACAGACACGTGCACGGGGGGCCTCCGTGAGGGGAGGGTGAAGGTGGTGGGTGGCCCCGCGAACCAAGGGGCCCAGGGGGTCAGTGCTCGGGCTTGGGGGGCCGCTGCATCAGCGCCGCCGCGGCTTCGTTGAGGGTGACCTTCTCGTGCAACAGGGCGGAGATCACGGAAGTGATCGGCATCTCAACGTCGTGAGTGTGGGCCAGGGCGAGAATCGCCTCCGCGCTCTTGACACCCTCGGTTGTCTGCCAGGTGGCGGCCGTCGCCGCCTCGAGGCTCAGGCCCCGGCCGAGGTGGGTGCCGAAGGTGCGGTTCCTAGACAGTGGCGATGAGCAGGTGGCCACCAGGTCGCCCAGGCCGGCCAGACCAGCGAGGGTGGCCGGATGGGCGCCCATGGCGACCGCCAGCCGAGTGGTCTCCGCCAGCCCGCGAGTGACGAGCATGGCGGTCGCGTTGCCGCCCAGGCCCATCCCCGAGGCGATGCCGACCGCGAGGGCGATGACGTTCTTGACCGCGCCGCCCAACTCACAGCCGACTACGTCGGTGCTGGTGTAGGGACGGAAGCACGGGGTGTGGCACGCCTGCTGGAAGCGGCGGGCGGCGTCCTCGTCCAGGCACGCGATGGTGGCCGCGGCTGGCTGACCTTCCATGATCTCCCGCGCCAGGTTCGGGCCCGAAAGCACCGCGACCCGGTCCGCACTCGCGCCGGCCACTTCGGCGCATGCTCGCGCAGGCCCGGAACGGAGACGACCAGTAGGGGAAACCCAGCAAGATCAATCTCACCGCGATTTCCTGCCGTTTGCCGCGCACCGTGGTGCGGTCCAGGGTGCGCACCATGAGGCGCGAGCTGTGTTTCACCCCGACCTATGCGTCCTGGGCCAACCCGATCGAGGCGCACTTCGGCCCGCTGCGGCAATTCACCCTGGCGAATTCGAACCACCGCAGCCATCCCGCGCAGACCCGGGCCCTGCACCGCTACCTGCGCTGGCGCAACGCCAACGCCCGTCACCCCGACGTCCTCGCCGCACAACGCAAGGAACGCGCCCGCATCCGCAGCGAGAAGGGCATCCGCTGGGGTGGACGCCCCCTCGCCGCCGCAGCCTGAGCACGTTGGGGATCCCGTCTTGCCCGGATGTGGAGATCAGACAGCGGTCAGGCTCTTCGCCATGACCCGCTCCCTGCCCACGCCATCGGGCAGAAGATCGCCGGGCTCACCCGTGTCCGTGAAGCCGTGCCGTTCATAGAGCGCGGTCGCCTTGCGGTTATCCGGCATGACGGACAACCGCAGCGTCGTGGCACCGCGCTCCGCCGCCCACCGCTCGACCGCCTGGATCAGGTAGTCACCCACGCCCTTGCCCCGAGCCGTGGGGTTGACCCACATCGAGATCAACTCCACGTTCTCTGCTCCCTCGCCCGGCACTCCGCTGGCCATACCCACCGGGAGGCCGTCTAGGAGCGCGACGTAATCATGCGCGCCAGGAATCGACAGACGGGCACGCCAGCGTTCCTCTCGGTCGCCGGAGCCCTGCCACTGGGCCAGCGTCGATCCGAATGCGTAGGGCGCCTCAGCAAGCGCGGCCAGTCGCAACTCCCGCCAAAGGGGCCAGTCGTCTGATTCCAAGGTGCGTAGTTCAAGCATGATCCAGACCCTGCCCGCCCGCCAAGGTGGTCAGCAAGTTGATTACAGCCATACAAACGAGGTCGTTCCGCCCTGCGGCCAGCCGAGACTGGGGAGCAGCGGGACTCGCGCATCCGCAGGCCACGAGACCTCGGTGAACCTATCCGGTCACGGCACTAGTCATGCTGCGGGGCCGTTCTCCGGGGGTGGTGCCGCGAGAGGATCCGAAACCGGGCGCTGGGCGAAGGGGAGAGGATCCCCCCAGTCGATGTCAGAGCCCTGGCGGATGTGCACCTGGGTTATGGCCAAACCGTCCATGCGGTCGGACCACCGTCGCAACGCGAGATCGTGCGCCTCTTGCCGGGTTGCAGCCCTGTCATAGGTGTGCCGCGGGTGCGAGACTTCGGGGTCCGTGACCACCCACGTGTAGCGGATCACCCACATGATCATGGACTCGGCGATCTCCAGTTCCTCCGCCGAGGTCCACGCTCCCGCGAGCTCGTTCCAGTACAGCGTTGCCCCCCGAACACATTCGTCAGTCGGGTCGAGTTCGATGATCGCCAACCTGGCCGCGTCGGAAAGCTCTCCGGGAAGAACCAGAGTCGTCGGGTGGGCGGAACCCGGGACATCTACCTGCAGATCCCCCGCCCCGCTCTCACCCCGACGCCGTAAGCGGATGCGTCCCAGCACACTGGCCATGGACTCGCCGAGCCGTTCGCCGAGCTTCTTCGCGAACTCTTCGAGGAACGGGCTGAGCACCTTGAGCGCCACGAACCCTGCGATGATCTGGGCGGCCATGGGCAGATGGGGGAGCGGAGACGGCGGTCTGAGCGCGTCGCGCCTGTGCAGCACGGCCTCGGAACGGGTTCGGGCGACGTCCCAGGTGTCCTTATCCACATGCTGGAGAGCGCGCTGGGCATGGTCGTAAGCGCGATGGGCGTTGGTGAGCAGCTGAAACCGATCATGGAAGCCAGGGGGCACCACGTCCGAGGGCCAGACCAAAGGAGCTACCCCACCAGCCTGTTCCAACTCGTTGCCGCGGGTCAGCAGCGCCTCGGCCTGGGCCAGGCAGATCTCGGGACGGTCATGTTCGCCCCGAGCCAGCTCGCGAGCCTGCCGGTCGATCTCCGCCGCCTCATCTTGACGGTCGTCCTCAAAAAGGGCCTGGCCAAGGACGGTTAAGGCCAAAGCTTCTGCCTTGCGGTCGTTCTGCTCGCGGGCCTCGATAACCCTCGACCAGGCGGTGTCGATGACGAATACGCGGTCGTTCATAACGCCCACTGTGTCGTGAGAGAGCGAGAGCATCCAGACAGCTGCGGTCCTGCGAGGGTCAGAGCTTTGCCCGCAGCTGGACTGGGACTTGGCCGACCAAGCCCTCCATTAGACCGCGCTTCTGGTGTCCGCGCTGCTGATCACTCGGCTGTGAGGCGGCTGCGAGGGACAGAGGGGATGCCCAGGTCCACAGGGGGAGCTGCTGCGAGCGGTGGACCTGGGACCGCTTGGAGCGCAGGAACGTCAGAGTCAGCTCGATGCCTTCGACCTCGCCCTTCCAGCCCTGGGCAAGCGCCTGCTCGCGGCGGGCGACCAGGTCGTCCTCCAACTCGTCCAGCCGGGGCAGCATCTTCGGGTTGACCGAGAGAATGGGACATCTGATGCAGGCGTGCTCATGCGCGCACGGCGTTCCGTACGGACGTCCGCAGGAGCCCAGCTCGACCTTCCGCTTGTCGAAGTGCTCCTGGAACTCCGCCCACTCCTCGGAAGTGGGGTCCCCGTACTCCTCCTCCGGCCGCAGCTGGCGGCGCTGATCCAGGAACTGCTGGTAGTGCCGCGGCCCTCCAGCAGCAACACCGCAGCCCAGTAGTTACTCAGCGCTACACGCCACCTGGCGGAAGCTACACGAGAACCGGGCCGTTATGGGCGGTCACCTTGTGCCGGAGGCCGCTGAGCAGCAGCTTCGAGTGCAGCAACTCGACAGTCCTCAGCGTGGGGTCCTCACCCCAGGCTTCGTCGGCTTCGTCCTGTGCCTCGCCCATGAGCTCGCCCAAGGACCGCTCAGGGGGGTCGTAAGAGAACGTCTGCATGCCCTGCTAACGATTCAGTTGTCCACTCGACGCCGGCTGTGCCTGTTCACCAGCTCTCAGAACGCCGTGGCACGGACCGAAGCGAAGCCCATCGTGCGGCCCGTCTCGTGGAGAATCTGCGCGGCCATGCGGTTCACCCCAGCCGGTATGTGGCCTCGTTCCGCGACGAGCCCGTCGCAGATCGGCGCATCGCTGGCCGACGGCCAGGCGCCGTCCTGCTCGTGCACTGGTGTGCCCCCTCCCTGCGGTGGCAACAGAAAGCGAGTGTACGGGCGCACGGCATGCGCAGTTTTCCAGCAGCAAGGATCCGACCGTCTCGATGAAGATGGCCGAGTCGGTGTCGTAGACAGCAAGTCTTTTAGCGGTGACGCTGGGTGTCCATGGTGCGGGGTAAGGGGGAGGGCCCATGAGGCGAGTGGAGGAACTGCGGGAGCAGACCGTCTGGAAGAGCGATCCGCACACGCAGGTCAAGCACCTGGTGTACCGGCATTACCTGCAGTGCTGGATGGGCAAGATCCTCCAGACGTTCCCCGAGGCCACGATCGTGGATGCCTTCGCGGGCCCGGGCATCTACACCGACGGGCCGCCCGGCTCCCCGATCGTGGTCGCCAGGACGTTCCTTGAGCACACGGCGCACCGACGCTTCAACAAGCTCAACCTGATCTGTCTCGAAGAACGGCCCGACCGGGTGGAGGAGGTGAAGAGGCAGTTCGCCAAACTGCCCCCGTCGCCACAGCTGAACATCAGCGTGCAACCGCCGGGCACCTTTGCCGAGCAGCAGACCCGGCTGTCCGCACTCGCCCACCGCGGGCGCGCCGACACCCCCGTTCTCTGGCTGATCGACCCTTTCCGCCTGAAGAGCGCACCGTTCGCGCTGATCAGGCAGTGCCTCGCCGGGCCCCGCGACGAAGTGCTCTTCACGCTTTTCACGAACGAACTGCACCGCTTCTGCGAGCGCGAGCACTTCGACAAGACGATGATCCCCTACTTCGGCGGGGAACACTGGCAGGCCGCGACAGCCGAACGGCGTGGCCCTGGCGCCCGCAAAGAAGCGTTCGCTGCTGCCTACCAGCAAGGACTCAAGGACCAGGGGCTGTTCACCGGCAGCTTCGGCGTCAAGATCAGCAACCAGAGCGCCCGCTACCACCTGATTTTGGCCACCCCACAACGAAGCTGGCCTGAAGTGCTGGGCACCCGTCACCTGGAAGCTGGACAGCTACAGCGGCCGGGGTGCCTCTGTCGACACGGCAGACGCCCCGTCGCTGTTCGATGAGGCCGCAGTCGTGGACCGCTTGGACGTAGCACTGCGCGCTCACGCCGGCACCGAGCAACGTTGGGAGACGCTGTCCAGCCAGGCGGCCCGGCTGAACCACATGGACAAGCACCTGCGGCAAGTGCTGGACAATCTAGCCGCCCAGGGCCTGGCGTTCCGCGTTGACCCGGTCCGCGCGCGCACCGCTTGGCCGGAGGGGTGCACCGTGCGCTTCTATGCCCCCGAGGACGTCGCCGACGAGGCCTCCTAGCCTGCGGAAATCAGAGGGCGGCCCGGCATGTCGTCCCAGGTACGGCCGTCCAGCTCGCGGCCGCCTGACTTCGGTGTGCGGCCGCCCCACTGCTTGAAAAAGAAGGCCACTTGAGCCTCCTGGCAGATGTCTCTGATCTGCGTGACCCAAGCTTCGTTCAGCGGCCGATGTCCGGGGCCCGACTCGCCACCGGCGATGACCCAGTCAATCGCCGTCAGCTCCAGCCCATCCAATGGCCCCAGCAGCGGCTCACACGATAGAAACTTCACCGCCGCCGGCACCTGCCGCAGGTCGTCGACGCGGGGCAGTTCCTTCACGCTTTCCACCGATACGCCCATCCACAGGTTCGGCGGCCATTCCAGCCGGTCGGCGACCTGCCGCAGACGTCGGGCGCGCTTGGTGAGTACCTGGTAGGTGTGCTGTGGCGTTTCGGCGATCACGTCGAAGACGCGGCGTACATAGTCGAGCGGCACCCGTGCGTGGAACAGGTCGCTCATGGAGTTCACGAACACTGTCCGCGGGCTCTTCCACCCGTACGGCACGCGCAGCGCGTCTGGGGGCAGCGTCAGTCCGAACCCGGGCCCGGAGGTCCGGGAATCACCGTCGGCTTGGTACTTGGGCGACCCCATCGCCTTCAGCCGCTTCGCCAGCGTCAGGGCGTAGCAGTTGTCACACCCCTTAGAGACGCGGTCGCAACCCGTGGTCGGATTCCACGTCGCCTCGGTCCACTCAATCGCACTGCGGTCACTCACCGGCCGGCCCTCCATCCCCTCGAACCGAGCCTCATCCCCGACGGTGCAGCCGCGGCCCGCTGAATGCCCAACGAACCGTCACACCACTGGACACCGGCATCCAACCATCCAGCCTCCGCACCGTACTCGCTGCCCCAAACTGCGAACAAGTGTTCCACTTGGGTCGGGTGTGCTTCCCCCGGCGGCGGTCGCCGTGGCGGGGTGTCGTTGATGCACGACGGCCCCGTGGGGGTGGCCCGCCCGGGCGCGTGCCACACCCACGGGTTGCCGGTGGGCGCCTCATCGCCGTTCACCGGCGATGAGGCGGGGTTGCTCAGCGGCGGGCGCGGTGGTCGCCGCCCCAGGAGAATTCGTCGACGAAGCGGTCGCGGTCGTTGCGCAGGGTCGCGGTGTCGTAGTCGTTGTTCCAGACGTAGTGGCGGCGGTCCTGGAACACGTCGGTGCGGCTGTCGCGGCCGGTGCCGGTGTGGACGCGGACGGTGGAGCGGCCCTCCAGGCGGTAGTGGTCGAAGGTGTAGGTGTGGCCGTCCTTGGCGGCGATGCAACCCGATCAACAGGCAGTGCGGGCCCCAACAGATCACGCCGAGCCCAGCACCGGGAACCGGTTCATACGGGACTCCTGCTGACACCGATGTGGCGGTGTGCACGGAAGAGACGAACGGAGACGTGGTTGCCGTCATCGGGCGCGCTGAGGACGTCGATTTCGTCGACCAGGAGGCCGTTGTCGACGAGGAGGTCTTCCCACAGCGTCTCCGAGCGCACCCACATATCGACGGACAGCGGGTCACCGCTGGCGAGTGGCAAGACTTCCGGTCGTGCGGCGACGGTAGGCGAGGGCCCGCGGCCGTCGGAGTTTGTGTGAAGGACGGAGAAGATCAGGAGCCCGCCGGGCCTCAGTGCGGTACGCAGTGCCGGGAGCAGGCGGTGCGGGTCGATGTAGCCGAAGCCGTGGATCGAGTAGATCACGTCGTACGGTTTTGCGTGCTCCAGGTGCTCGACGGCGTCGGCCTGGATCAGGTTGAGGCCCGGCAGGCTGCCGTACCGGGCGAGGGCGCGTTTGTGCTGGGTGGGGGAGACCTCGACGGCGTCGACCACCGCGGCGTGCTCCCGCACCAGGTGGGCGGCGTACTTGCCGATCCCGGAGCAGAGGTCGAGAACCCGCTTGCCGGACAAGTTGCCCAGGACCTCGGCGCCCGGGCCGTTCGGCCAGAAGCCCCAGGAGATCCGGGCGGCATCTGGGACCTCGGTGGCACGGTCGATGTGATGCCGTCCGTACGCGGTCCATGCCGCAAGGTTGGTGTCTTTGCTATTCAAAGGCGTCTTCTCCGGTCAGGGGTGCGGTGTCACCGGCGTAGGGCGAAGCAGGCCAGCCGGTCGAGGTCGACGGCGGTCACGCTGGACCAGCGCGACGTGAGGAGTTCGACGTCGGGCGCGGTGATGCCCCGGCTCTTGAGGGGATCTTCGTCGTCTCGCCGGTCGGCGAGCTCGGTGACCACCCAGAACGTGCCGCCGGGAACGAGGAGTTGGCGGACCCGGTCTAGGAAGGCGTCCTTGTCGGTGATGAACCGGAAGACGAGCCGACAGGTGATGACCGCGTATGCCGGGTCGGGCAGGTCGTCCAGACGGTCGGCGGCGACGTCCATGACCTGGAAGTGGGGACGGTCGGCCGCCGGGGCGGCGCCAGTGGCGAGGGCGATGGCGCTGGGTGCACAGCCGATGCCGGCGGCCCGGTAGCCGAGCTGGTGGTGCAGATGGCGGGTGAGGGAACCATCGCCGCACCCCACATCGAGCGCTGGCCGTCCACGGCCGGGACCGAGATGGTCGGCCATGAGCTGGGCCTCGGTGTCGGTGATTTGTCGGTAGCGGCGGCCGGAGGCCCACAGGGGCTCCCAATAGTCGACCGGGGAGGCGATCATGCGCTGTTCCCTTCGGTGCGGTAGGCGGCCCGGTCCTGCTGGAGGCGCCACAGCTCCTGCATCAGCCCGGGCTGGTTGACCAGTTCGTGGAAGGTGCCCTCCTGGACCACGCGGCCCTTGGCCATGACGACGATTCGGTCCGCGACGGACGTGTTTGCCAGGTTGTGTGTGACCAGGACGACGCCCCGGTCACCGGCCATGTCGCGCAGGCCGGTGAAGATCCGGTGCTCGGCCCGGGCGTCGAGGTCGGAGGTGGGCTCGTCCATGACGAGCAGTCCCGCGTCCCGGTGCGCTGGCCGGGCCACCGCGATCCGCTGCCACTGCCCCGGCGACAGCGCCACGCCTCCCCACCACTCCCGTGCCAGCAGGGTGCCCAGCCCCGACCGGAGGGTGTTGATCACGTCGTCGGCCCCGCTGGCCCGGGCCGCGCGGTTGACGGCCGCGTCGCCGTCGGCGCGCGGTTGGCCCAGGGTGATGTTCTCCCTCGCGGTCATGGGCCAGCGCGCGAAGTCCTGCGGGACCACGGAGGTCTGCTGCCACATCGCGTGCGGGTCGAGGTCGGCGACGCTGACGCCGTCCCAGGTGACAACGCCACGTGTGGGCAGGTTCAGCCCGGACAGCAGTTTCATGAGGGTCGACTTGCCCGAGCCGTTCTCCCCGACGACGGCCACGATCTCGCCCTGGCGGACCTCGAAGTCGACGTCGTGGAGCGTGTCCTCGTCCGCCCCGGGATATCGGAAGGAGACGTTGCGCAGGGCGATGTGGCGCGGGCGCAGGGGCGTGAGAGTGCCGCGGTCGAGGCGCTGGCCGGCGGCCTCCGTGACGAACCGCTCCCAGTCGTCAAGGTAGAGGCCGGTGCGCAGCAGATCGCGGCCGTAGCCGACGAGTCCCTGCAGTCCGGTGGTCGCGGACCGCAGGGCGAACACGGCGGTGCCGGCAGCTGCCGCCGAGATCCGGCCGGTCGCCAGCAGCCCGAACACCGCGCCCCACAGCGCCGCGGAGGCCAGGTCCGCGGCGGCGGCGCCGACGACGGCGATCTTGGCCCGGTTCCAGGCGGCGGTGTCGCTGGTGGCCTCAACTCGCAATGCACTGGCCCTGTACTTGGCCAGCAGGTAGGGGGCGAGGGTGTCGGTGCGGACCTGGTCGGACTGGTCTTTGGCGATCAGATGCCAGCGCAGCATGGTCATCACCCGCCGGTCCTTGTGGGTGGCGACCACCGCCAGGTACGTGACGCGCTCGCCGCGGATGCCGGCGATCGCCTGCGGCACGGCGGCCAGGAGCAGCAGAGGCAACAGCAGCGGGTAGAGGCTGGCGATGACCACGGCCGCGGCGATGAAGGTGGTGAGGGAGGAGACGCAGTTCTGGGACTGGCCGATCATGTCCCGGCTGACGTCGACGCCCCGCTCGGCGGCGTCGTAACGGTCGTTGAACCCCGGGTGGTCGTAGGCGGCCTGCTCCGCGTTGGTGGCCGCTTCCAGCATCTTGTACTCCGCCTGCCGGCAGATCCGCGGCGAGAGCCGGCTGGACAGGGCCTGGATGGCGATGCCGAGCAGGGCCCGCAGACCGGCCGTTGCGGCCAGGACGGCCACGGCCGGGATCGCCGAGTCCAGCCTGCTCGGATCATCGGCCGTCTCGATGAGCACGGAGAGCGCCGCGGTGGTGGCGAACAGACCGAGGGCACCCGAGATACCGGAGACGATCTGGCAGGCCAGCAGGGCGACGACGGTCCTGCGTTCGACCTCCCAGGCCAGGGAGAAGGTTCTGCGGATCAACGAGGGAAGGCGACGGGCCATGGTGCGCCCGGTGAGCAGGTCGGCCAGCTCCAGACTGTCCCCACCGGGGTGGTCGAACACCAGCTGTTCCTCGACGGCGGGCGCCACCGACACGTCGTCGGCCTCGCCGCCCTCATCATGAAGTTGGTCGGCGGTCTGAGTCACAGTTTGTCTCCTTCCTGCTGGTGAGGGGCACCCGGCTCGGCGAGGGCCGGGACATTGGCCGGTGTAGTGGGTTTGCCGTCGGGCGTGGGTGCCGTTACCGGGAGGGCACGCAGTGAGCGCACCAGGGAGAGGGCCAGCACCGCGAGGGGAAACGAAGTCCTAGACACAGGCCCCGAAGCGGCCCGCTCGAAATCGACCCAGCTGGTGCGCCCGGACCAGATCAGGTTCCGCTCCCAGGCGTCACCGTGCAGGAACCTCAATGGCAGCGGCCCGAGCAGGAGGAGATCACCGGCGAGGCGCCGTACAAAGCGCCGCGCCGCCGCGCTCACCCGGTCGCTGGCGGCCGCCAGGTGCTTCTCCACGCCGTGCGCGGCACGCCGTAGAGCTTCCTCGGCCCCTACGCGGTGCTCGCCCCGCATGTCACCTGCCGCGTGCAGCCGGTCGAGCAGAACGCCCCCCTGCCGGTAGGCCTCGTATCTCTCGGCCCTCGACACATCCAAACCGGCGAGCGGACGTCCGGGGACCGCTGTCAGCAGCGGTCCGAGGTGCCGGGCGCTCGACTCGATCAGCTGAGGCGCGGCCTCCGGGCCGAGCGCCGGGACCGCATGCCGGTAGGCGAGCGACTCCCGCTGGTAGGCCACCACTCCCGACGCGACCTTCACGAACACGCCGGGACGGCCGCCGAGCCGTAGCTCCCACACGCGGGAGCCAGGCCGTGGATGCGAGACGTCCCGTACTGCCGTGATCGGACCAACCTGGCGCTGCGCCCAGGCTCGAAGATCGGAGGGAAGAAGTTTGGCGTCGGTCATGCACCCCACCTCGATGACGGGCGTGGTGCAGATGCGAACAGGGCGCGGCGAACGTCAACAGGACGCCGCAGGGCGGTCGGCTCACCGACGGGGGCGGGCACCTGGAGTTGTTCGAACGTGGGGCGACGGGCGGCAAGCACGGGCATGGGATTCACGAGTCCTCCTCAGTGAGGGTGAGTGGGCAGAGCAACCGGACAACGTGCCTGCTCATGGTGTCGACACGGGACACCGGGGGCGACCCTTCGACAGCGAGTTCGAGTGCATGCCGACCGGCCAAGGGGTGTCGGCAGTGCGGCCCGCCCCGCGGCAGTTCGATTCACTCGGCAGGGTTGGGAGGCAGCGCCGTCACCCGCACGGGCGATTGCATGGCGTACGGCGGCAACTGCATCGTTCATCCTCCGGCGAGGTCGTGGTCCGGGCGCGGGGAGCACTCTGTCGGGAGGCACTGACACTGGTCGGGCAGGAGGACGGGAACCGGACAACTTCCACCGCGCACACCGGACTCCGGTGGTCATGCGGGCCGGGGATCTCCGAGTGATGCATCGTCACGCCGTTCAGGCGAGTACGGCCATGACAGGCCTTCGGGCCCGCACGGACGTTGTCGAAAAACCGATGGATGGGCATGGTCGCCGAGTCCGAGGGACGCCCCGGCATGGAATGCTGCACTCCCGGTCAGACGGTGCATCGAGGGCCACGCGGAAGGGCCGGTCCTGGAGCACTCGAGCCTTGGTCTGGGTGACCGGCGCACGGACCTGTGAGACCCCAAGCGAAACCCTGCCATCCACCGCACAACCAGATGTTCAGGTTGCCTTGACGGCACTGACCAGCCGTAGATAGCGACACGATCCACGGCGACGTCCCCACACCGGACCGAGCGCTCAACTCCCGCCCTGGACACGGCAACCAGGAGCGATCCACCTCATTGTGCTAGCCGTTGTAAGGGCGACTTCCGGAAGTCAGTCGAGCTGCTTGCGATCCGGGCCTGCGGCTGCCTTCCGAGTAGGTACTAGAAAAGCTGTCACGCCTCCTGAGAGCCGCAGGGTGCAGAGGAGACCATCGGTGGCGTCAGTTCCGGCCGAAGGGCGACTACGTCGCGCAGGAAGGTGCGCTTGGAGTAGAAGGTGCGCCCGGACGCCCAACCGCGAGCGGAAATGTAGCTGCCTAGCCAGTTATCGATGCGCTCCATCTCGCTGAGAGCCTCGTCTTGATCGTGGCCCAGGACGCTGCGCGAGCGGAGGTACTCCAGTTCGCACTGAGAGAGCACCACTTCGGGTGCTGCCAGGAGCGAGCAGCGGTCGAGGAAGATCCCATAGACGTGGCCGGTGCGCATCGACTCACACTGGATGTCGTATCGGACCCGCTGGAAGGGCGGCATGGCCCGGACCTGGAGGCCTAGCTCTTCGTTCAGATATGCCTCGAAGCGGTCGGGGGCAACCTCGAGACCGGTGGTGAGCTCTTCGCGGCGGGCGAAGGTGTCCTCGGTGAACCACTTCCGCTTGAGCACGTGCCCGGCCGTGACCGTGGGGATGAACGAGGCGTAGCCGATTTCGGGCTCGGGGCCGATGACGTCGAAGAGGTGGTTCTCGGTGTGGTGGATCTGGAACTCTTCCCGGTACTCCGGTCGGCAGCCCTCCAGCTCGCCGTCGCGCAGGGCTTTGAGTAGTTCCATAGACGTGGCCCAGATGTCCGGCGCCGGATCGAGTGTGTACTTGAACTCCAGCTCGGTGCCGGAGAAGTGCTTGCGAAAGTATCGAAGGTGGTTGTTGAGCGCCATGCTCGACTTGAGGCGAGCGGACAACATCGGTTCGAGCCAACGCAGTTCATCGGCCGGCCCGTGGCCGACCGGTTCGCGGGTGGTACGGACGAAGCAGGCATCCTCGGGATGGAAGCGGATCTGCGCGTATGTGTGATAGCCGCCGCCGGGGTCTTCAGCCAGGTAGCACAGCGGTACCAGGCTTGGCGCGGCGTCAGCGCCGACGAGGCTGCGCAGGGCGGGGCTGGCGATGGCGTCGGGGAACAGCCTGCCACCGTCAATTCGGGCCGACCCGAACCGCGCGCCGTCTAGGCCGTGTATCGAAAGTGGATCTTGGGCTGTGAATGATCACGGTTCGTGGGTCGCGGAGATCTCACGGGACGAGCAGTGGGCGGCGCTGGAGCCGTTGTTGCCGAAAGGTGCCAGGGCGGGGCGGCCACCCGTCTGGCCTCGGCGGCGGTTGATCGACGGCATACGGTTCCGGGTCCGGACCGGAGTTCCGTGGCGGGACGTCCCCGTCGAGTACGGACCGTGGAGCCGGGTCTACGACCTGTTCCGCCGATGCCAGCGGAACGGCACCTGGCAGCGGATCCTCACCCGGCTCCTGGCCCTGGCCGATGCGAAGGGTGCGATCACGTTGGATCTGAGCGTCGACTCCACGGTGTGCCGCGCCCATCAGCATGCGGCCGGGGCTCGCAAGCGGGGCGACCTGCAGAAGGAACCACCGAGTGGAGTCTTCACCGAGCCCCGTGATCACGGGCTGGGAAGATCGCGCGGCGGGTTCACCACCAAGCTGCACCTGGAAGTTGAGCAGGGCCAGAAGCTCATGTCGATCGTGGTCACCAGCCGCGTCGGCCGCTACCTCACTATGCTGGAGCGGACGTTACCCAGGCCCCGTCGCCCAACCACAACCTGTGGCGCCCACCGCTGTTCGCGCTGCCGCCACGAATGCCGCGATCGCCGGATGGGTACCGCTGCCCGCGCGGAAGGCGACCTTCGAACGCCGGAAGAGGGGCAGCCGGGTCAGGGCCACTTCCTCCGGAGCGTGTGCGATGACCATCTCCGGTACGAATCCGGCGCCTTGCCCGATGGCGGCCAGGGCCAGGACCGTACGGAAGTCGTTGACCTGATGGCGGATGCGCGGCTGGAATCCGGCCGCCTGACAGGCGCGTACGGCCATCGCGTGACCGGTCGTGCCGTCCCGGGCCGTGATCCATGGGGACGCGGCCCACGGTCCGAGCAACTCCGCCAGCGTGTCGCCGCCGGCGACAGGACCGGTGGGGGGAGCGCCGCCGGTGGCCAGGTACATCGGCTCCTCCAGCAGGGGCACCTGGTCGACCGTGGTGTCCGGTGAGGCGGGCACGAAGTCGTAGTCGTGGACAAGAGCCACGTCGAGTTCGCCGGCACGCAGGCCGTCGGAGACCCGCGCCGAGTCGATCTCCTGCACCATCGGTTCCAACTCGGGATGCCGTAGGGCCAGTTCGGCCAGCGCGGCGGGCACGATCGCGGGACCGCCAGAGGGAAACGTCCCGATCAGCAACGGCCCGCCGAGACCCTCGCGCGCCCCGGCCAGCTCGGAGACCGCCAGCTCGAGGCGTTCGAGGACGGCGTCGGCGTGGGTGACGAGGATCCGGCCCGCGGGCGTGAGCACCACCCGTCTGCCGCTTCGTTCCAGCAGGGGTACGCCCGCCTCACGCTCAAGCACGCTCAGCTGCTGGGAGACGGCCGAGGCGGTAAAGGACTGCGATTCGGCAACGGCCGCGATGGTGCCGCGTCGGTCCAGTTCGCGCAGCAATTGGAGACGTCGAACATCAAGCATAAGTTAATCTTATGCATGACCGAAGAAACGTGAGCTGGATCTACTGGGTTTGCGTCGGTCAGGCTGGGCGCATGAAGATGGAAGCCAACCTCAACGGCCTGTTCGTCCCCTTGGTCACCCCGTTCACCGACGACCTGCGCCTCGCCCCGGACGCGCTCGCCTGCCTTGCCGCTGAAGCGCTGTCGACCGGCGGCGCTCGCGGACTCGTCGCCCTGGGCACCACCGCAGAGGCGGCAACGCTGACCCCCGAGGAGAAACAGGCCGTGGTCCGCATCTGCTCGGCCGCCTGCCGGGCACACGGGGCTCCGCTGATCGTCGGCGTCGGCACCAACGACACCGCCGCCGCCATCACGATGCTGCGAGAACTCGCTCAGAGCGGTGACGTCGCCGCGGCGCTGGTTCCCGCGCCGCCCTACACCCGGCCCGGCGAGGCGGGAACGCTGGCGCACTTCACGGCACTCGCCGAACACGGGGGCCTGCCGCTTGTCGTCTACGACATCCCGTACCGCACCGCTCAGCCCCTCAGCACCAGCACGCTGAACACACTCGCGCACCTGCCCGAGGTCGTCGGCGTCAAGTACGCGACCGGCGCGATCGACGCTGCCGCGATGGAACTGCTCGGCTCGTCGGCACCGGGCTTCGCGGTGCTCGGCGGCGATGACGCCGTCATCTCACCGCTGCTCGCGGCGGGCGCCCGCGGCGGCATCCTGGCATCGGCCAATGTCTGCACCGCCGACTTCGCCGAGCTGATCTCGCTGTGGCAGCGCGACGCCGCCGACCCGGCCCGAAGGCTGGGGGCCGAGCTAGCCCGGCTGTCCGCCGCGCTCTTCGCCGAGCCGAATCCGACTGTGATCAAAGGGGTGTTGCACGCCCAGGGCCGCATCCCCAGCCCGGCCGTCAGGCTGCCGCTGCTGGCCGCCTCCGCCGATTCGGTACGGCGAGCGGCAGCCCTGGCCACCGCCGGGACGCACCGAGCCCACCAAGGGACCGCAGCCTGACACGGGCCCGCGAACCCGGAGGAACCCGGTGGACTTCGTGCCGGCCGATGGCCGCCCGCCCGCTCCCGTACCTCCAGGCGGCCAGGCGGCCAGGCGGCCAGGCGGGTCCGTCCACAACGTGGACCTATCCGCGGCTGTGATCATGAGGTTGCGACGATGGCTGAATGACTGATGAGATCCGGAAAACATACCTGCTGGCGGCCGAGAAGGCTGTGCACTTGCTGGCCACAGCAGAGGTAGCCCGATGCTGGGAGACCGAGTCCGTGCTCCCCGGGATGTCAGTGGGCGGGCTGGCCGGCCACCTTGCGCGCAGCGTCCTCCAGGTCGAATGGTTCCTCGACCGTGACGTGTACGACGCAGAACCGGTGTCACCGGTCCGGTACTACGCGCGGCTCGCGGACACGTCGTTGCCGGACTCCGCGCTGAACGTCGGGGTGCGTGCCCGCAGCGAGGAAACCGCTGCGGCCGGCCCCGCCGTGGTGGCCGAGCAGGCCCGGGCGGCGTGGGCGCGGCTTTCGCGGCGGCTGGGCACGGAGCCCGCCGACCGGCGGGTAGCCGTCCTCCACCGGCCGGGCGAGGAGATGCTGCTCGACGGCTACCTGCAGACCCGCTGCGTGGAGCTGGCGGTGCACCTCGACGACCTCGCGCTCAGCGTCGACGTGCCCTGCCGGGTACCCGATGACGCGCTCACCGTCGCGGTGGACGTGCTCGTCGCCGCCGCCCGGGACCGGCACGGCGACCAAGCCGTGCTGCACGCGCTCGCCAGGCGTGAGCGTGACGTCGACCAGGCCCTGCGGGTGTTGTAGATCTACCGCGCACTGACCACGGGGACGGGCGAAGCTTCCCTAACCGTCTTGGTCTGCCCCCTGGTCGAGACGCGAGTGCACCCGTGCGACTGGCGGGACCCCGTGCCACAACGTGCCAGTAGGGGCGATGAACAGCGGGCACCAAGGGTCCGCCAGAGGGAGGGCG
Organism: Streptomyces sp. NPDC101165; assembly: GCF_044768135.1. Classification (NCBI taxonomy): domain Bacteria; kingdom Bacillati; phylum Actinomycetota; class Actinomycetes; order Kitasatosporales; family Streptomycetaceae; genus Streptomyces; species Streptomyces sp. NPDC101165. Next base: position 49,391 of record NZ_JBIWPG010000034.1, read on the forward strand.
ACAGATGCTCCTCAGCGGGTGCTCCCGCAGGTCAGGGGCTGGGCGTGTATCGGAAGCGGATCACGCACATAGGGTGTCGGCATGTCGCTGAGCCACGTAGCCCTCTCGTCCGGTCGTTCGATCGAGCTCACCGAGCTGCGGATGTCTACGACCTATGGGGGAATGCTGGAGGGCTATCCGTGCCAGCGCATCAACGACATGAAGGTCGGCGGCCTCCTGCGACAGGCCGAGCATGCGTTCTCCTTCGCGCCGGTTCATCTCGTTCCGCCCTCCCGCGAGTACCCGAACCAGACCGCCGACTCCTTCGGACCCGTTGAGGTGCTGCCTTCCGTGGCTTGCATCGGTGTTTTCGGCTCTACAGCGGTCGATCCTGAACTCGACGCAGTGCTGCACCGCTCCGCTCTCATCGTGGCCTGGTTCCAGGCCACCCCGGAGGTCCCGTCGGGCGAGAATGCTGATCTTGCCCTTCGCAGCATTCGCTGGGACGAGCTGGCCCAGGACTACGAGCTCTAGGGACACGTGCTGATCACAGCCACTCGTTGATGGCCGCTACGAGAACAGTGGCCTCATAGTGGACCGCGAGCTTGTCGTAGCGGGTGGCCACGGCCCGATGACGCTTGAGTCGGTTGATCCCGCACTCGACCGCGTGGCGCTCGCGGTAGTCGACCGCGTCAAAACGTGGCGGCCGGCCGCCACGCGAGACGAGCTTCTGGCGGTTGCGCGCTTGGTCGGCCTTGTCCGGGATGGTGCAGCGGATCCCCCGGCGGCGCAGGTAGGCGCGGTTCTTCCGGGAGGCGTACGCCTTGTCCGCCCGCACTCGATCGGGACGGACGCGTGGCCGGCCCGCCCCGATGCCGGGCACGCGGACCTTCTCCAGCACGGGTTCGAACTGCGGCAAGTCGTCGCGCTGTCCCGCCGTGATCACGATCGACATGGGCTTCTGGCCCTGCTCGACGGCCAGGTGCAGCTTGGTGGTGAACCCGCCGCGCGAACGTCCAAGCGCGTGATCACCAGGCTCGGCGAAGACCCCGCCTGGTGGTTCCTTCTGCAGGTCACCCTGCTTACGGGCCCCGGCCGCATGCTGATGAGCGCGGCACACCGTGGAGTCAACGCTCAGGTCCCACGTGATCGCACCCTTCGCGTCGGCCAGAGACTGGAGCCGCGTGAAGATCCTGTGCCAGATGCCGTCCCGCTGCCACCGGCGGAACAGGTCATAGATCCGGCCCCACGGTCCGTACTCGACGGGCACGTCCCGCCACGGAACTCCGGTCCGGACCCGGAACCGTATGCCGTCGATCAGCCGCCGCCGAGGCCAGACGTGCGGCCGCCCCGTCTTCGTCCCCTTCGGCAACAACGGCTCCAGCACCGCCCACTGTTCATCCGTGAGATCTCCCCGCCCCATGAACCGTGATCACCAAAGCTCAAGATCCACTTTCGAAACACGGCCTATCTAGGTGGCATCGGAAGATGCCATCACTGAACGTGTCCTTCTCCGATGAGGAAATGGAAGGCGTCCGCGCCGCCGCCGCTGCGGAGGGCAGCGGCCTCAAGCAGTACCTGCACGATCTCGGTGTTCGTGAGATGCGTGGCAAGCGGTTCATCGCCGGCGCCACCGCTTGGGCTGACAGGCTGCGCGCCGAGTTCGACGAGGCGTTCCCCGATGAGGTCCCGCCCTCCGAGCGTGGCGACGGCGGGGTTGCGGCTGCCTGATGGTTCTGTACATCGATGTCTCCTGGCTGCTCGACGTCCAGGAGGCCGCCCTCGGGCATGAAGACGTGTTCGTGAGTGACGACTCCGCGCTGGTGGCGGCTGTGGCGCGGCACAAGACCCGGCTGCCGACGCTCGAGGCGTCTGATCCGGATGCTGCCTGGCGTGCGGCCGCGCTTCTGCACACGATTGCGCGCCTCGAGCCAGTTCCACACCTTAATAGCCTTTTTGCCGCTTTTGTTATGACTCAGTACATGAATCAGTCCGGCGAAGGTATCGACCCGCCTTGCGGTGCTCTGTCTGATCTCGTCCGCAAGGTTCGGGACACCCGTCTGCCGATCTACACCATCGCCGAGACCCTGCGGTCCTGGAAGGTCTGAAGCCGGGGGTGTCCCGGGGCTTCAGGGAGCCGCCCTGCGACGTTCGGAGACGAGCAGGACAATGAGCTCCGGCTGCCCGGCGCTCACGCAACCTGGATGACCGTCTTGCCCACCGTGCCCTTCTTCGCGCGGAACGCCTCCGGCGCGCGGTCCAGGGGGTGTACAGCACCGACCAGCGGGCGGAACCGCCCCTCCCGGTACCTGCGAACGCCCTCCACGAGGTGACCACGGTCGGGTTCGACGATGAAGTACAGGGCCCGGCCGTCCTCGGGCCGCACGTTCGGGGGCTGGGCGATGCTCACCAGCGTGCCGCCGGGCGTGACCACGGCGGCCGAGCGGTCCAGTACTTCTCCGCCCAGGCCGGCGAAGACGAGGTCGACATGGCCCACCGCCTCCTCCCACCCCGGCTGTTCGAGGTCGACGAACTCCTCCGCGCCGAGTTCCAGGACCCGGTCCCGGCTGCCTGCGCGCCCCGACCCGATCACCCGCGCCCCGGCCTCGCGGGCCATCTGCGTCGCGGCCATCCCCACACCGCCGCCCGCACCGTGCACCAGCACGCTCTGGCCCGCCTCCAGGCGCCCGTGGACGAAGAGGCCCTGCCATGCGGTGAGTCCCGGCATCGGCAGCGCGGCCGCCTCCACGTGGTCGATTCCGGCGGGCAGCGGGGCCAGATTCCGGGCCTCCACCGCCACGTACTCCGCGAGCGAGCCGTCCCGGTTCCAGTCGGTCAGCCCGATGACCCGCTGCCCGACCGAAAGCCCAGTGGTCCCGACCGCTACTTCGGCGACCTCGCCCGAGACCTCGTGCCCCGGGATGACGGGCGCCCGGCCCCTGCCGCTCCGGTCGACCCAGGAGGCCGGCCAGGCCAGCTCGTCAGGCGTGAAGGAGGCCGCGCGCACCCGCACGACGACGTCACCCTCGCCCGCGTACGGGTACGGCGCATCTTCCACGACCAGACCGTCCACAGCCGCATCCCGATCGTGAGTCCGTACGGCCTTCATGGCCGCTCCTTCCGGCCGGGGAAGCCCCTCCACTCCAGAATGACGGCGGGACACGCACCGGGCGATTCGGCGAGTTCATGTTCGGCATGGACGGGATCTGTCGGCGGATTCTCGGGCGGGTGGGGGCAGGGCGGTGCACACGTCAGGACGGCTCGGCGGACCACGGCGAGGACCGTGGGCTCATCGCGGACCTGCATGCCGCTGTGGGCGAGCGTGGCGAGGTGGCAGAGGTCAGCTCCGCCACGGCACCCGCGCGGGCGGAGACGGCGATCAGGGCGTGCTGGGACAGGCCTTAGCCGAGCGCAGTCACGGCGGGGGACAGCGTCTCGCGTACATGACGACTCGGTGCAGGCGGCGACGGTGCCGTGGATCGCGGTCAGGACGCGGGTGACGTCGAGCTGCCGGTACCTGCGCACAGCTGATGCCCGACTCCCCGCCGCGCCGAGCTCTCAAGAGCCGTGGCTGAGCGACTGCGAGCCAACACCGGAGCGGCCGGGCCGTCACTCCTTGCGGTTGCGCACCGCGAGCACGGCGCCCGCGAGCGCGGCGATCCCGCCACCGATCATGGGCACAACCTGCATCGACGCCTTGTGGTCCCGGCGTAGAACCCCAGCCAGACGAAGGCCACGCCGAACCCCACCACGATCGCGTGCGCCAGCAGCCGGAACCCATAGCCCGCCCACTGGTCGAGGCGCTCCCAGCGCAGTTGGCGCTCGACGAGGTCCCGTCGCCACGCAAGGTGGCCCGGGTCGATCTCCTGCCACTTGCGCGCCTCGTCGGCCGCGGGGCTCCACACTCACCGGCGGACACCTCGCGGAGTACGGCGGCGGGCGCCGCGCTCCGCGAGGCGGTCCGAGGCCGCGTCGGGGCCTCAGGGCATCATCTCGTACGCCCCCGACAGAGCTTCGACGCGCTGCCAGACGCGCTCCGAACGCGCCTCGTCGACCGCCGGACGCCGGACGGCACCGAGTGCCCAAAGCTGCTGCTCCTCGGTTGCGGAGTCCTTGCCGTGCAGCTCGACGGCGTGCGCGGAGAAGTCCCGTACGAGGACGGCGAACAGTTCGTCGAGGACGTCCGCCTCGACGCCGGCCAGGGCTGCCTGCTCCAGGACCAGCTGCCCGTGGACGACAAGCGCGAAGAGCTGCCCGACGGCGAGGAGCAGGTCGAGGTCCCGGCTCTGCTTCTCGTCGGGAGCGGCCGTGCGGACGAACTCGCAGAGCGCGTCGGCCTGTTCGCGGAACCTGGCGACGTTGGCGAGGTGGGCGTACGCGTCGAAGGCCGGCCGCCAGTCGTGGAAGCGCACCGAGCCGAGGCCGCGGGCGGGCCCTTGCTGGAAGAGGAAGTCGTCGTCGGCCGCGTCGAGGCGGGTCGGGACGGGCTCGTACGCGACCGGGTCGAGCAGGTGGTTGCGCATGAACTTGAGGATCAGAGCCAGGTTGACGTGGACGGTGCCCTCCAGCTTCGGCAGGCCGCGGATCTCGACGGCGGCCTGCGCGAAGTAGTTGTCCTTCTCGAAGCCCTTGGCGGCGATCACGTCCCACATCAGGTCGATGACCTTCTCGCCCTCGGTGGTCACCTTCATCTTCGTCATCGGGTTGAAGAGGAGGTAGCGGCGGTCGTCGGGGCCCGCGGTGCGGAAGTAGTCGACGGCACGGTCGCTGAACAGCTTCATGCCGACGAGCCGGACGTACGCGTCGGCCAACTCGCGCCGCACGTGCGGGAAGGCGGTGACGGGGCGGCCGTAGAGAATGCGGTTCTGGGCGTGGGTGACGGCCTCGTACATCGCGTGCTCGCAGATGCCGATCGAGGCGGTGCACAGGTTGAACTTGCCTACGTTGACGGTGTTGAGGGCAGCGTCGAAGGCGGCGCGGCCGATGTGCAGCACGTCTTCCGGGGCGACGGGATAGTCCTCGAGGCGGAACTCACTGACGAACTTCGAGGAGTCGACGACGTTCTTCACCAGGCGGTAGTTCGCGTGACGGCTGTCGGCGGCGAAGAAGACGTAGCCGTCGGGGCCCTCGACGTCGGTGCGGCGGCCGAAGACGGAGACCAGCCCGGCCGCGTTGCCGTTGCCGATGTAGTACTTGGAGCCGGTCGCCCGGAAGCCGCCCGTGCCGTCGGGCTCCAGGAGCATGTCGGTGGAGTAGATGTCGGCGCCGTGGGCCTTCTCGGACAGGCCGAAGGCGAACACCTCGCCCTGGGCGAGCAGTTCGGCCGCTCGGGCACGGGCGTCGGGGTTGTCGCTCTGCCAGACCGGGCCGAGGCCGAGGATGGTGACCTGCCAGGCGTACCAGTAGTCGAGGCCGTAGAAGCCGAGGATCTCGTTGAGGGCGGCGATGCGCGCGGTGTCCCACCGCTTGTCGCCCTCGCCCTCCCCGGCCTCGGAGGCGGGCGTGAGGAAGGTCGCGAAGAGCCCCTCCTTGGCTGCGAAGGCGAGGAAGTCGCCGAGCCAGGCGCGGCTGCGGTAGTCCTCGATCAGCCTGCGCTTGCCCCGCTCCTCGAACCAGTCGACGGTGGCGCGCAGCAGCCTGCGGGTCTCCGGGTCGAAGTGCGCGGGGTCGTACGTCCGCGGGTTGAAGAGCAGCGCGTCGGCCATGGGTGCCGCCTTTCGGCTGGGAGGGGGGAGGGTGGGTCCGGGCACGGGTCCCGGGGGCCTGCTCGGCCGGTCGGTGATCGGTGATCAGCGATGGGTGATCAGTGACCGGTGCCGAAGCCGGCGAGTGTGGCGAGGACGTCGTCGAGCCAGGCGATCATCATGCGTTCGTAAGCGATGCCGCCGCGTAGGACGACGTGCTGGAGTTCCCGCTCGGCGTCGGGCGGACCGTCCGCCGGGGGTTCCCCGAAGTCGCGGGCCTCGCCCGCGAGGTAGTGGGCGAGGCGGTCGGTGTGCGCCTGCCGGTGCCGCTCGACCTCGCCGATCAGGGCGGCCGGATCGGCGAAGGCCGCGCCTCGGACCTTCACCGCGAGGTCGTGCCGCACACTCTCGGGTTCGGTCGGTTCGTGGAGCCACGCGGAGAGTGCTTCCCGTCCGGGGCCGGCGACGGAGTATTCCTTCTTGTCCGGACGCCCGTACTGCGGGACGTCCCGGACGTCGACCCAGCCGTCGCTCTCCATGCGCTTGAGCACGCGGTAGATCTGCTGGTGGGTGGCGGTCCAGAAGTACCCGATGGACCGTTCGAAACGCCGGGCCAGCTCATAGCCTGAACCCGGCTTCTCCAGCAGGGACACGAGGATCGCGTGCTCGAGCGCCATGCCCACGATCTTCCTATGCACCTCGTTGCATAGCAACGCTGCCGCGGTGAGACACGGCTCACCCGGTGCAGGTCACGTAGATCATCGCCGACGGCAGCGTGCCGGGGACGGGGGAACCCGGCCGGGCGTGCTCGGTGGCCGCGGTGTCCTCCCTGGAGAACACCTGCCTCACCGAGCGGGCTGTCCAGGAGACGCGCTAGTTCAGCAAGCAGAGACGGCGCCGCGCCGAGAGTACGGGGCCGGTACCCGCCGATGCCCTCCAGCCCTTCAACACTTCGGCAGGAGAGTTCACCGCCTGCGGACCGGACGACCGCAAGATCCTGACTGAGGTCGCCACCTTCCTCACCGGCCTCGGTGCCGGGAAGCCCTCCTGGCCGGGCGACGGACTCCTGCCGGGCGTATCGGTGGTCACCGCCGCCGCTCTCAGACCCTCTCGGCGCTGCCCGGCGAAGTCTTGTGCCCAGCTGCCTGGGCCGGGCCGTCCGAACGCAACCGCACACACGCCGACAACGTAATCGCCCGGATGGTACTTGGACGTGGTCGCGGTGTAGGGCGGTCGGCCATGCGGCAGGTTGCCCAAAAAGTCACAGGGCGGAAGGCAGGCGTCGGCGCGTAAGGGCCGGTCACCCGCCGACAGCAGCCTTCGGGCTCTGTGCGGTATCGAAGCGGGCTTGCACGTCGGGGTCGTCGAGGAGCCGGGCCGGGTAGCCCGGGCCGGTGTGGACGGTCACGTCCGCGTGGTGCAGGGGTTCGTTGCAGGAGGAGCAGGTCACCTGGGCGTGGGTGTTGTGGCCGCAGGACGTGTGGTGCATGACGATCGGGACGCCTTGTTCGCCGGTCAGCCAGCGGTCGCCCCAGGTGTTGATGGCGGCGAGTACGCCGAAGAAGTCGCGGCCCTTGTCGGTGAGCAGGTACTCGTGGCGCACGGGTTCGCTCTGGTAGGCGCGTCGCTGCAGCAGGCCGGCGGTTTCCAGTCGGCGGAGCCGGTCGGTGAGGGTGTTTCGGGCGATGCCGAGCGAGTTGATGAAGCCGTCGAAGCGTGATTCGCCGTAGAAGATCTCGCGCAGCACGAGCAGCGTCCAGCCGTCGCCCAGGATGTCGACGGTGCGTGCGATCGAGCAGGGCCAGTTGTCGAATGAGGTCCGTCGCATGACCCACACCATATCAGTTTCATTATGAGATTGACTTGCCCGGAAGGGTCGGGCTTACTGGCCTCCATCGAGTCTCATCATGCAACTTAGGAGGGGTGATGGGTTCTACAGCTGCGGACGCGCCCGCTGTCACCGTCGAACGGAACGGTCATGTGCTGCTGATGGGCTTGAACCGGCCCGCCAAACGCAACGCCTTCACCAGGCAGATGATCAGTGAGCTGGCGGTGGCCTACGGCCTGCTGGAGTCCGACGACGAACTGTGGTGCGGAGTGCTGTACGCCCACGGCGACCACTTCACCGGCGGGCTGGACATGCTCGATGTCGGCGCCGAGCTCGCCTCGGGCGACTTCGCCGCACCCGAGGGCGGACGTGACCCCTGGCGGCTGGACGGCACCTGGTCCAAGCCCGTCGTCGCGGCCGCGCAGGGCTGGGTGATGACCCTGGGCATCGAACTCCTGCTGGCCGCGGACATCCGTGTGGCCGCACAGGACGCACGCTTCAGCCAGTTCGAGATCCGCCGCGGCATCTACCCCTTCGGGGGAGCCACCTTCCGCTTCCCCCGCGAAACGGGATGGGGCAACGCCATGCGCTGGATCCTGACCGGCCAGGAGTTCGACGCCGCCGAGGCCCACCGCATCGGCCTGGTCCAGGAAGTCCTTCCCGACGGCGCGTCAGCACTCGACCGGGCCAAGGAGATCGCCCGCGCCATCAGCGAGCGGTCCGCGCCGCTCGGCGTGCGCACCGCGCTGGCCTCCGCCCACCGGGCACGCGAGCACGGTGACGCCGCGGCCGTCGCCCACCTGCGCCCCGACATCGCCCGGCTCATCGCCACCGCCGACGGCGCCGAGGGCGTGACGTCGTTCATCGAACGCCGCGCCGCGGTCTTCACCGGCCGCTGATCCGCCGCCCCACCACACTCACCGGGAGACCCGCTGTGACCACCGTAGAGACGACCCCCGCCCTGTTCGGCCTGCCGCCCGAGATCGCCGAGGCCCGCCAGTGGGCTCACGGTTTCGCCGAGAAATACGTGCGCCCCGTGGCCGCCGAGTACGACGAGCGCGAGGAGATGCCCTGGGACGTGATCGAGGAAGCCGCCAGGGTCGGCCTGTACACCCCTGACTTCGCGCTGCAGATGGCGGCTGACCCGACCGGGCTTTTGCAGCCGGTCGTTGCCGAGGAGATCTTCTGGGGCGACGGCGGCATGGGGCAGGCTCTACTGGGGACCTTCCTGCCGGTCGCGGCCCTGTTCGGCGCGGCGACCAAGGACCAGATCGACACCTGGCTGCCCGAGTTCTTCGGCACCCCTGGCGACCTCGCCGTCGCCGCGCTGTGTGCCAGTGAGCCGGACGCCGGCAGCGACGCCGCCGCCATCCGCACCCAGGCGCGTTACGACGAAGCCGCCGGCGAGTGGGTGCTCAACGGCACCAAGACCTGGGCCACCAACGGCGGCATCGCACGCATCCACGTCGTCAACGCGGTCGCCGACCCCGCCCTCGGCGCCCGCGGCCACGCCCTGTTCCTCATCCCTCCCGGCACCCGAGGCCTCAGCCAGGGCCAGAAGTTCTCCAAGCACGGACTGCGCGCATCCCACACCGCCGAAGTCGTCCTCGACAACGTGCGCATCCCCGCGAACCTGGTCCTCGGAGGCAAGGAGGACCTTGACGAGCGCCTGGCCGCCGCCCGGCAAGGCACCCGCGTGCGCGTCCCGCGGCCATGGCCACCTTCGAGCTCACCCGGCCCGGCATCGGCGCGATGGCGGTCGGCGTGGCCCGCGCCGCCTTCGAGTATGCCCTGGAGTACGCCGGCATCCGCGAGCAGTTCGGCCGGCCGATCATCGACAACCAGGCCGTCGCCTTCACCCTTGCCGATCTTGCGACGGAGATCGACGCGGCCCGCCTCCTGGTCTGGAGCTCCAGCCACATGCTCACCCGAGGCAAGCCCTTCACCCGAGCCGAGGGCAGCATGGCCAAGCTCAAGGCCAGCGAGGTCGCCGTCCGTGCCACCGAACGCGCTCTGCAGATCCTCGGCGGCAACGGTTACACCCGTGACTACCCGGTCGAGCGCTGGGCCCGCGACGCCAAGATCTTCACCATCTACGAAGGCACCAGCGAAATCCAGCGCCTGGCTATCAGCCGCGCCCTCTCCGGCCGCCGCATCCAGTAGGCGCCGCCTGCATTACCCCGCTGCGCGCAGTACGCCCTGCACACAGCACATCTCCCGGCCGGGTAGGGGGCGCCCTTTCCTTGCCCGGCCACCTTGGACCCCCACCTGTACCCGGAGCATCCCATGAGCACCCACAAGCCCCTGCTCGCCGGCAAGGTCGCCGTCGTTACCGGAGGCGGCCGCGGCATCGGCAAAAAGATCACCCAAGGACTCCTCGAAGCCGGCGCCACGGTGTACATCTCCAGTCGCAAGGAAGCAGACGTCAACTTGACCCGGCCCTGAAGGACCGGGCTTGGAGGTAGTGCCCAACTGGCTGCTGGGTGGGCTCCTCCGTTCAGACACCCCTTATGGGGTGGCAGGGACGCGTGACTCACGCCCCGCAGTCCACGCGTCCTGGCCCCTGCGGGCCAGGACGCGGGAAGCGTTCCGGTCGGCGTGCGCAACGACGCCGCACGACCGGCATACGAACGTGGCTTGGGAGGTGCGGTTGAGCCGGTCGACATGTCCGCACTGCGCGCACTCCCGTGAGGAGTAGGCGGGATTGACGAACACGAGCGGGACACCTGCCCTGCGCGCCTTGTAGACGATGAAGTCTCCGAGCTGGGCGAAGGCCCAGGAGTGGAGGGCGACCCGTTGGGGCTTGCGGAGCCGTACCCTCTGCCGGATTCCCTTGAGTTCTTCCAGGGAGATCCCGGTGGAGGTGCGTTCAGCCTCGGTCACGATCGTCTTGGCGATGATGTGGTTGGTGTTCTTCACGTGCCGCTGCTCGCGGCGGGAGCGCTCTTTCAGCCGGCGCTTGGCGGACTTGGTGCGCTTCTTCTGAAGCTTGGCCCGCAGGGCAAGCTGCCGCTTGCGGTATCGGTTCAGGCCGCGTCCAGCAGCCTGGTAGCCGGTGGACGCGGTGGCGATGTTGACGATGCCCAGGTCCACGCCGATCCAGCCGTCCGGATCGTACGTCTCGGCCTCGGGCACCTCGCACGTGGCGATCAGGTAGAAGACCCCGTCACGCATCACCAGGTCCGACTCTCCCTCGCGGTACTGCTGGAGCACCTTGAACGCATCGATGGAGCAGGCGAACCGGACGCCCTTCAATCGGCCCGCTGTGGTCCAGATCGACACGGTCTGCGTGTCGTACTGCCAGCTCAGACACCGGTCGTCGTACGGCTGCGCGGCGTGTGGCCGGAAGACGATCGGCTTGGACTCGACTTTCCTGCGTCGCTTCGATCCGGGCCTGCCAAGGTTTCCAGCTTTGAGATTGGCATGCAGCGTGGTGTACGCGTCCCTAACCTTCTTGATCACATGTTGTGCAGCCTGCGCCCCGAGCCCTTCGGCCTTGAGGTGCGAGTACGTGTTCTTGCGCAGCTCGTACTCACGCGGGACGTCGTTGACAAAGGCCACGTTCGAAACCCAGTTGGCCAGATCGTTGACCGTGCGCAGAGTCGACGACAGTGCCGACGCCTGGGCGGCATCCGGCATCAGCTTGACCTGCGTCACAATCTTCACGCCCAAGATCATAACGCTGATCTGTGTCACCACAGTGGGAGTCAAACCCCAACATCCGCAGGGGCCGCACGGTCGTCCATACCCTCCACGCCCACTTGGTCTTCACGCCCAAGTACCGGCGCGGACCGTTCACCGACGAGATCCTTCGACGCTGCCAAGAGATCATGCGCGCCGTCTGCGCCGACTTCGAAACCGAACTGGTCGAATTCAACGGCGAACGCGATCACGTCCACCTGCTCGTGCACTACCCGCCCAAAGTCGCCGTGTCCCGGCTCGTCGGCTCACTCAAGGGCGTATCGGCCCGAAGGCTCCGGCAGGAGTTTCCCGACCACATCCGCAAGTACCTGTGGGGTGACCACTTCTGGTCCCCGTCCTACTTCGCCGCGTCCTGCGGCGGTGCCCCCTTGACGATCATCAAGGAGTACATCGAGAACCAGAAGCGCCCCGACTGAGGTCAACAGTGCGGACCCGTGCCCCGGTGCGGTTCACCCCCATCTTGAGAAGCGCTTCCTCCCGGCTGTAAACGGCCGGGGTTCCGCGCTAGATCATGCTGAAACCCTAACGCCGCATCCCTTGCGCCGTTGCGGCGGAACCGGCGCCGTGGACCGCGACAGCGGTTCCCTTCCCGCCCACCGCGCACGCCGTTCCACTGGTGTCAATGCGCTGCCAACGGGGTGTGCGGTAGGCCTGTCGGGGCCGCCCGCCCTGTCTGACCGGCGCCGCAGACATCCCAAGGCCAGAGCCGGCCGAACAACGTCGACCCACGACTCCGTCTCGGACAGACGACGTTGAGAGTGATGGACATCACCCTCCATGGGCACATCCCCATAACAGTCATCAGCGCAGCCGCCGCCAGGACCGTATGACCAGAGCCTCGCCCCGACTCCTGATGGCGCGGCACCCGCGCAGCGCCCGTGGGTCCGGTTCTACCCGCCCGGCGTCGGCGCGGACGTTCCCCCGCGGCGTAGGCGTCGATCCCGGACATGGTGCGGAGCGCGGCGAGGCGCTTCGGTCCCGCAACGGCGTTCTCCCACTGAGGGGTGCGGCTGACGCTCACTCAGGTCAATGCGCTCGGTGACCACTTCGCCGCCTACGTGCAGCAGGAACTGGGCCTGGTCGAGGGGGACCGCATCGTGCTGCAGATGCCCAACCTTCTGCGGTATCCGATTGCGTTGTTCGGGGCGCAGAAGGCCGGGTTGATCGCGGTCAACGCCAACCCTCTCTACACCCCCGTTCGAACTTGCCAAGGTGATCTCCGACGCCCGACCGCGCGCCATCGTGGTGATGGCGAACTTCGCCGACAAGGTCGCCGAGAGCTTGCGGGCGGACTGGACTCATGGCCTTCGAGGGTGCGGTCACGGGTGTACTCGCGCTCCACTCCGGACATGACCGTGAGCACGGTGAACACGATGCCAGACGGGTCGTGTGAGCCCTTCAACACTCCAGGCCGATGTCGCTCGCCTTCAACTCCTCGGCGAGCATGGCGAGTTCGATGCCACGGCCGAGTCGTTTGTGTTCGTGGACGACGAGGGTGACGGCGACGCCGGAGGAGCGGATCTCCCCGGCGAGCCTTACGGCGGCCTCCAGCTCGGGGCGCTTGGTGGCGCGGGTGGAGATCTTCTCCGAGAAGACGCGCGTCGCGCCGGCCTCGGCCAGGGAGTCGAGCTGTGCGTCGAGAGACTGCCGGGCGGTCGAGGCGCGGGCGTAGCTGAGGCGAATGTGTCCGACCGGCTCGGAGCCGGCGCTCACCGATCGACCGGGCAGCTCGGTCCAGACCGGGATGCACGCCGAGGACTCGTGACGGCCAGAGAGGGGCGCCGCACAAGGGGTGACTGTTAGCGCGCGGACGCCGCGGGTGTTACCGTCGAGAGGTAGAGTGACCGGTCTACCTACTAGCTGGGGCGGCCAGCAAGGCCATCCCCATCGGGCCACCCTCCCGGGAGAGCTGCCGTGGGTTGCCGATGCACATCGGCGAGCGATCAGAGGATTCCATGAAGTCAATCCGAGTCCCGGCCCGGCCGGGACACCGCACGGAGCCGGTGCTCCGTGCGGTCGCGCCAGGGTCAGCCTCCGGATCGGATCAGGCGGACTGCGTCCAGCAGCGTCTTGTGGGCGGCCGTCGAATCGTCCAGGTAGCCGGCGGCCATCGCTCCGTCGTACAGCATCAGCAGTGCACCGGCTGCCGACTCCGGGTCGGTGTGGCCAAGGCGGGTGAGCAGGTCCCGGAAGAGGCCGCGGATCCAGTCCCGGTGCGCCGTCACCAAGATGCGGACCGGGTGGTCGGCGTCCGGGTATTCGGCGGCCGCGTTCAGGAACGGCGATCCGCGAAAGCCGCGCTCGCGTGCGTGCTCGGCGATGGCCTCGAAGATCAGGTCAATCGCCTCGGCGGGCGGGTGCGCGGCGGACAGCGGTTCGGCCACCTCTTTGTAGTAGGCGTCCTTGGTCAGCAGATAGGCCACGACCAGGTCGTCCTTGGCGGCGAAGTGGCGGTAGAAGGTTACCTTCGTCACCCCGGCCTCGGCGATCAGCCGCTCCACGCCGACCGCACGGACGCCCTCGTAGTAGAAGAGCCGCGACGCGGCCCCTACCAGGCGCTCGCGGGGCGAAAGTCCTCCGTCCGCCCGGGTCCTCTGCCGCGTCGGGTCGGTGGTCTGCTGCCTGCTAGTGCTCACTTCCCCATTGTGCCTTGGACTCGGTACTGGACCGACAGGGCCGTATCCCCCTCCAGCACGCCCCGCACGAAGTGGCTGTACTCCCTCACAATCGAAAGGCTTGAAGACCATGACTCGCCGTCTTGAAGGAACCGTCGCCCTGGTCACCGGGGCATCCAGCGGCATCGGCCATGCCACTGCCCTGGAGCTGGCCCGCGAGGGTGCCTCCGTGGCCCTCGTCGGCCGCCGCGAGGACCGGCTCACGGCCCTCGCCGCGGAAATCTCCGGCGCTGGCGGCAAGGCCCTGGTCGTGCCCGCCGACGTCACCGACGCTCAGGCCGCCGCGGCAGCGGTCGAGCGGACCGTCGAGGGCTTGGGGCGTCTGGACACCGTGGTCAACAACGCCGGCCTCATGCTGCTCGGGCCCGTCCCCGGCGCGGACCCGGACGAATGGCGCCGCATGATCGACATCAACCTCATGGGGCTGATGTACACCTCCCACGCGGCCATCCCCCACCTGGTGAAGGCCGCTGCGGACGGGCCGCGCCAGGTCGCAGACATCGTCAACGTCGGCTCACTCTCCGGGCGCAATGCCTACGCCATGCAGGCGGCGTACTGCGCCACCAAGTTCGGTGTCGGCGCGTTCAGCGAGGCGCTGCGCCAGGAACTGGCGCGCCAGCACGTGCGCGTGTCCGTGGTCGAGCCGGGCAGCGTCGACACCGAACTGCGCAGCCACAACTCGGACGCCGTACAGCAGCAACTCGCCGCCGTCATGGGGGGCATCGAGCGGCTGCAGAGCCAGGACGTCGCCGAGAGCGTCGGCTTCATCGTCACCCGCCCCCGGCACGTGGCCGTCGCCGAAGTGCTCGTACGCCCCACCGAACAGGTCTGAGCACCGTCACTACCACCGCGCTCGAAAGCGGCCCCGCCCCATGGATGCAGTCAGCTCCGGCGGGCGGACGACCTCGCGCCGCTGGGGGCCGGCCACCAGCCGGCCCGCAGCGGCGTCGACGCGGAAACCGACGCATCGGCCGATGCCACCGGGCCACCGGTCGGTGCGGCGAATCGACAGTAAGGAGCAGAAGCGCATTATGGACGACACGCTGCTGGAGCAGCTCGGCGCCGGCAAGTACGTGCTGGTCACCAGCTATCGCAAGAACGGCGCCCCGGTCGCCACCCCTTTGTGGGTGGTGCGCGACGGTGACACGTTGGGCGTGCGGACCCCTGCCGACTCCTGGAAGGTCAAGCGGATCCGGGCACGCGGCGATGTCCTCGTCGGTCCCTGCGACCTGCGGGGCAACCCGACGGGCGACCAGGTCCCGGCAACTGCCGAGATCGTCGACGAGGCGACCGGCGTCCGCTACCGCAAGCTCATCGCCCGCAAGTACGGCATCATCGGCCGCCTCATGATCCTCAACAGTCGGCTGAGCCGGGGAGGGGACAGGACGCTGGGCATTCGTGTGCGCCTCGCCTCGTAGCAGGTCATGGACCACCCCACCGTCGAGGTCGAGAGCACCACGGAAGTCACCCCGGCCACCCGACGCCACAAGGAGGCCGGGACTGGCCGCACAGTTCGTCCTCCGTCGCCGCCGCGTCCTGTCGCAGAACCACCACCGCGTGCACCCGTTCGCCTCGCAGAGGGTCCGGCAGGCAGAGGATCGCACAGGAGGAAACGGCCGGGTGCTGCGCGAGGACGTTCTCGACCTCGGCGGAGTAGACGTTCTCGCCACCCGAGATGATCATTTCCTCGAGCCTACGCATCAGTCAGTTCGTACAAGAGTGACCCGATTCCACGACGCAGACCTGCCGGCATCCACAGCACCGGGAACCCCCGGAATCGTGTGTGCGCGGGCAGAAGCAGTGGTCCCGGACGCCACTCCCTCAAAGCCTCTCCCCCGGCTGCGGCCACGCGCAGCTGACCAGTCGTGGTTGGGGCTGCGCGTGGCGCGTCGGGAGCCGTGGTCGGTATGGTCGCCCGACCACCGTGACGTCTTGGGCACGGTCAGCTGATGCCATGCTGGCGGCCATGGGGACGATGACGCCGTGCGAGGAGATTTCGGCCTAGCCTGGCCCGCTGTACGAGGGACGTAGCGGCCCTCTCCCACTCGGGATACGCGAAAGTGAACCCGGCTGCGCGCAGCCGACCCGGCACCACCCGACGGCTCTTGAGCAGCAGTTCCGTGTCCGATCGCAGCGCGAACGCCCCCAGCTCCGCCATCCAGCGCGTCGCCGGCAGCCCCACCGGGATGCCCCAGGCCGTGCGCAGCGCCTGCATGAAGTCGCGGTGCGGAAGGGGGCCGGGCGAGGCGAGGTTCACCGGACCCTCGAGGTCGTCCCGGGCGATCAGGAACTCCACCGCTCGCACGAAGTCGTCGTCATGGATCCAGGAGACATACTGCGCGCCGCCAGCCACCGGCCCGCCCAGCCCCAGTCGCGCCAGCCGCGACAATACGTCGAAGACACCGCCCCGATCCGGACTCATGACCATCGACGAGCGCAGCGCCACCTTGCGGGTCGCGGGAGTCGGCGCCTCGGTCTGCGCGCGCTCCCAGTTTTCCGCGATCTCAACGCTGTACGCCCAGTAGTCCGGCACCCCGGCCTCCGAGCCTCCGATCACCCCGGTCGCCTCGTCGTGTGGCGCGTCGAAGCGGTGGGCGTAGATCGTCGCCGTACTCATCTGCAGCCAGACGCGCGGTGGCCGCGCGGCGGCGGCGATCGCCTCGCCGACCACCCGCGCCGAATCCACCCGGGAGTCCATCATGGCTTGCAGGTTCTCGGCGGTGTAACGGCAGGAGACGCTGCGCCCGGCCAGGTTGATCACGACATCGCAGCCGTCGATCGCCGCGGCCCAGCGGCCGAGCGTGGCCCCGTCCCATCCGATGTCGTGCGTCCACACGGGACGCCGGGTCACTACCGTGACCTCGTGGCCGGCCGCCGTCAGCGCACGGTCGAGAATCGTGCCCACCTGTCCGGTTCCCCCGGGCAGCGCTACCTTCATCGAACCTCCTCGGCTCCGCACGGCATCAGCGTAGCCGTCATTTTTGAACATGTTCAACTGGGGGTTCGATGCACGCCAAGGCGAGGCGGCCGACCACAGCGCATTTCAGCTCGCGCGAATACCCGATGTACACGAGAGCGGAAGGCACCCGCACACCGTTTGGCACCGGCGGCGGCCGCTAACATGCGACGCTCGTCGCCCTTCTTGGGCGAGAGGCCCCAGCTGGGGCGACGAATCAGCCGTGAACCCACCCCGAAGATCTTGCGGACGGACCACTGGTGCGACACATTCCCGGACGCCCGAGACGAGCCGGCGTGCGCCCAAGAGGACGATCTGACGCCAGCCACGGCGGCCGCGCCTGAGCGCCCGCCCGGGCTGTCAGACCGACGCG
Organism: Streptomyces sp. NPDC101165; assembly: GCF_044768135.1. Taxonomy (NCBI): domain Bacteria; kingdom Bacillati; phylum Actinomycetota; class Actinomycetes; order Kitasatosporales; family Streptomycetaceae; genus Streptomyces; species Streptomyces sp. NPDC101165. The sequence goes on from NZ_JBIWPG010000034.1 coordinate 66,588, forward strand.
TCGGGCCATCGCAGGAGAGTGGCCGACCTGTCGCAGCTCGCGGTATCAGCGGAGCAAGTAACTCCCACCCCTCCTCTACGAGTTCATGACGGTGTATCACTCCCCCCACGATCCACCCCGATGATCTACGAAGGCCTAGGGCCTGTTGCGAAAGTGCGGGTCACAGCCACTCGTTGATGGCTGCGACCAGCACGGTTGCTTCGTAGCGGACGGCGAGTTTGTCGTATCGCGTGGCGACGGCCCGGTGGCGCTTGAGGCGATTGATCCCGCATTCGACTGCGTGCCGCTGCTTGTAGTCGTCCTTGTCGAACTTCGGCGGACGCCCGCCGCGTGAGCCGCGCTTGAGCCGGTTGCGGACACGGTCCGCCGGGACCGGAATGGTGGCCTTGATCCTGCGTCTGCGCAGGTATGGGCGGTTGCGGCGGGAGTCGTACGCCTTGTCGGCCCGCACCCGGTCCGGGCGCCCTCGCGGCCTGCCCTGTCCAAGCCTGGGGACTCGGATCGCTTCCAGAACCGGCTCGAACTGCGGGGAGTCACCCCTGTGACCAGCCGTGATCACCACCGACAGTGGCTTCTGCCCCTGCTCGACGGCAAGGTGGATCTTGCTGGTCAGACCGCCCCGGGAGCGTCCGAGTCCGTGGTCGGCCGGCTCGAGGGCGACTCCGCCGGGCGGCTCCTTCTGGAGGTCCCCCTTTTCGCCGCCCCGGCGGCGTGCTGGTGGGCCCGGCAGACGGTCGAGTCGACGTTCACCTCCCAGGTGATCAGGCCCTTCGCGTCCGCTTCTGCCTGGAGCTGGGTGAGGATCCGGGCCCAGGTTCCGTCCCGCTGCCAGCGTCGGAACAGGTCATAGACCCTGTCCCACGGGCCATACCGATCGGGCACGTCCCGCCACGGGGCACCGGTCCGGGTCCGCCACCGTATGCCGTCTATCAGCTGCCGCCGCGTCCACACCTGCGGACGGCCCGGCTTGATGCCCTGCGGCAACAACGCCTCCAGCCGGGCCCACTGGCCGTTCGTCAGATCACCACGTCCCACGAGAGGTGATCATCAACGAACAAGATCCACTTTCGCAACAGACCCTAGGCGCAGTGCGTCGACTGGGCAGAGGCCGAGCGCGTCCCAGCGGACGACTACGGTGGTGGCCGGCTGGCACACCTCCTGCGGGGGCACACGGACGAGCACGATCGGCTCATCGTGCCGCCGCGGCGCGGTGCGGTTGAGGAGGTGGATGCCCCCCAGCACGACCCAGGCTCCGTGGTCTGAGGTTTGGTCATCGTGCATGCTGAACTCCTTGGTATGAAGGGGGCACCACGGGTGCTCGCCGATCCGCGCCGGGGGCTGGGCGAGGCGGCCGGACACAAGCGGGGGGGGGTGCCCTCTCGTTCCTCCAACGTCCGACCGGTCCGTCGGCCTAGGGTGGGGCGGGTGAGTCATAGTGATGTCGGTGAGATGATCTTGGATGAGGCCGTTGAGGATGCCCGCCTCGCCGCGTGGGAGTTCGACGGTGCCCGGGCCTGGCTGGAGGAAGCGTGCCGACACCCGATGGAGCCGCTGGCGGCCGAGGTGTGGGTCACCGACCCGGCCTTCGAGCACGTCCTGCTGGTCAAGCACCGTGTGCGCGGATGGGTGCCGCCGGGCGGCAAGGTGGAGCCGGGCGAGAGGCCGCGTGTGGCGGCGGCACGAGAGCTGCTGGAGGAAACCAGCCTGCGCGCTGAATTGCTGCCCGAGCCCGCGGCCGTCGCAGTGCGCTCCTACCGGGCCGACTGGTCCCCTACGCTGGGCCTGTCCTACGGCGCGATCGTGGGACGGGAAGTGCCGTTGAGGGGGGAGCAGAACCAGCCGGCGGCATGGTTCCGCCTGGACTTCGGCTGGGACAGCGTCTTCCCCGAGGACCGTGAGCGGATCCGTGCGTATGCCGGGCGCCTCGCGGCTGGCCAGGCGGTCGGTTCCCGCTGACTGATGTCCCCGGTCGCCTTTCACAGGATCGCATCGATGCGGTCGAGGGCTACCGAGGACAGGGTGATCAGCTCAAGGTCGTGCAGGAACCGGCACCACACCGGCTCCAGGCCTGGCTCCCGCTCGAACTCCTCCCGGCTCAGGTGTCCGTCTGCGTACGAGGCGGTGCGCAGCGCGTGCTCCTGGAGCTGGTCGACATGGCCGGCGACGGGAGCGAGACCGGCCGGGGGAGTTACCCGGTCGAACACCAGGAGCCCGCTTGGGGAAGAGATCAGTACGCCGACGCTGGTGTGGTCGCAGAGGCTCTCCTTGCTTCCGGGAGCGGGGGAAATTGTGGTCATGCGGTCTCCGGCCGCTGGGCGACGACGACGAGCCAGCTCGTCACCGACGGGGCGTCCGGGGTGGTCAGGGCGTAAGCGGTGTCGAGGATCCGCATCCGCTGGGCGTGGGTGAAGTCGCCTTCGGGTCGCGCGAAGACGGGGATGGACAGCCACGCCTTCTTCTCCGCCATGGTGCTGTGCTGGGCGGTGACCTCGGCCTCGAGAACGGCGAGTCCGGCCTTGCCCAGCTGCTCGGTGACGGTTTCCAGCGGGAGCTTCGGAGGGGCGTCCGAGGCCGTGGACGGCGGTGTGTATCCGTAGTCGCGGACGGCGGTTTGGCGGATGAGAGCGTTCAGCGTCGGCCCGGTGCGGACGGACTGTTCGTCGGGGTGCCGCACGCCGGCGAAGCCGCCCCCGATGTTGAAGACGAACCGCCCGCCCGGGCGCAGGATGTGGGCGACGGCCGCGAACACCGCCGCGGTGTCGGTCTTCCAGATCGCGGAGTTGCACACCACGGCGTCTGCGTTGCCGGCGGGAAGATGATCGGCGGCTCGCTCGGCCGGCGCGGTGATCCTTCTCAGGCGATGGTCGGTCAGGGTGCGGCGGCCTACGCGCTGCATCGCAGCGGCATTGTCCACGGAGATGACCCGGGCTTGGGCGGGGATTGCGTCGAGGATCGCGCGGGCGCTCGCGCCGGCACCGCCGCACAGGTCGACCGCCAAGGTTGCGTCGGCCAGGTTGGCTCGGCGGGCGAGGTCACGGCTGGTGGCGTCGTACATGGGATGAGCGCGGGTGAAGGCGTCGTACGCCTCGGCGTTGGCGTCCTCGTCCCAGCCGAGGATGGCGTCCTGGGGTGCCATGATTGCGGTGGCCTCGCTTCGCGGAAAGGGGTCCGGTAGCCCGGGCCGGGCATTCGAGCAGGATCAAAAGAGCGCGGACTGCACGGCGGCTGGCGGTGAGGAGAACTGTGCGCCGAGGGTGATGTGGCGGCCCTTCAGAGCGCCGAGGTCAAGCAGGTAGGGCAGTTCACCGGCACCGTCTAGGGAGACGAGGACCTGGGAGCCGATGCAGGAGAGCACCGTCATCCCGTGCTCGCCCTCACGCAGGTCGTGCGGATACAGGGCACGTTCAGTGCCGGGGGCCCCGAGCAGGTCGCCTTGGCCGGGAGGCGTCCAAGGCTCCAGCACCGCCGGGATGTTCAGGTCGGCCAGGGCCTCGCTGGCGCGGTCGAGGTGCTGCTGGTGGGCGCTGCGGGCCGGGACGAGGTCGCGCAATTCGGCTAGGGCCGTCAGTTTGGTCGCAGCGCGCACGATCTGCGTCAGGCCAAGGCGGCGGGTGAGGGCGTCCTCCATGAACCGAACGGCGCGGCCGTCAGGGCTCTCGGCGAGGTAGGTGGCGATCAGGGCACCCTGCTCGTCGAGGCGGGAACGCTTGCGGGGGGCGGCCGCCGTCCCGACCTTCGTGGTGCCGTCGGCAAACGTCGCCAGGTACAGCCAGTGCGGCTGAGCCATGTACGCCGCCAGGGCGTCGGGTACGTGGCCGCCGGAGTGGAACTGGTGGGCGAAGCGGAACTCATCCCGGCTGGCGCAGGCGGCGCACTGGCCGCCAGCCTCGGCCGCGGCCCGGTCGGGGCAGGCGACGGCCTCGACACGGAGGCGGTCGGCGAACCGGTATCGGCCGGTGCACCACCGGCCGATACCGTGCACCTCGTAGCCGAGGCGCTGGCCCATGATCCGGGCGTAGACGAGCGCTCCGCCGGGCAGCGGGGCGAGCAGGAGGCGGGGGTCTCCGCTCGCCCAGGTGATGCCGTGGCAGATGTACGTTCCATTGGCAGGCATCTGGGCCTGGTCCATAGCGCGTTCCTTGTCGATCGGGACGGGGGTGGGTCAGACGGTCAGGTGCAGTCGATCGGCGAGCGCGACGGAGGCAGCCTTGAAAACCTGGTCGCGGTCCATGCCGGCGGCGTTGAGCGACAGCCAGGCGCCCCGCGCCGCCTGTTCGCGCATCTGGTCGAGGACGGTGTCCTGATAGCGGATGAAGTCCTCCTCGCCGCCGCCGGAGTGGCCGGTCTCCAGGGAGGTGAACGAGCACTTGCGGGCGAGGGCTTCGCGGGCGCCGATATCCAGGAAGAACACCAGGTCCGGTTCGGTCAGGTGGGCGAAGACCTGTGCGGCGAGGCTGGTGGGGACCTCGGGGTTGACCGCGTAGCGGGCGAGGATCTTGTGGTGCGCGTTGTCGAGGACCACGTGGGTGCCCGCGGTGAGCGCAGGCTGGATCACGAGCCGGTCCTGCAGGGTGTACCAGGACGCCAGTGCCAGCAGCCAGTAGCGGTCGCCGCATGCTCGGGCGACGCGGGCGTCGCGCCGGTAGACCAGCTCGTTGAGGCGGTCGAGGTAGGAGGACAGTTCCGGGTCCCGGGGGACGTCGGTGCTGTGCTTGCCGACGAGGATCGCCTCGTGGCCGGCGTCGTTCAGGGACTGGTGCAGGCGGGCGGCGAGGGTGGACTTGCCGGCCCCGTCTCCGCCAACGAAGGTGATCAGCCGCCCGGGCGTGGGGGTGGTCGGCGCGTTCGCCGTCATCGGATTCCTCCCAAGGTGTGGGCCGGGCTGGCGGTCAGGCGGCCGTTGATGATGGTGCGGATCCGGTCGACCAGGACCGCACGGCGATGCAGGACGTCGCTGTGACGCTCATTGGACAGGTCGGCGGGGTAGTGCGTGGCGAGGTTGTTGGAAATGACGTGGAGGTAGCCGAATCGGATCCCTGCTTGACGCGCCGCCGCCCCCATGGGCCCGATCTCCGGGTCGACGAAGGCGTACGACGCCGTGTGCTGGGCCAGCCAGTCGCGGTTCTCCAGCAGGATCGACGGGGAAGAGACGTGCAGGCCGCTCTGTACGCCGCCCTGGGCGGCGGCGAAGTCGCCGAAGAAGTCGTCCCAGCTCACCAGCGCCCCGCGAACCAGGCTTGTGTTGCCGGTCGCCAGCCAGGTGTTCGGTTCGATGCCGGGGATCAGCGAGCCGACCTTGCCGACGTAGACGACATCGCCGGCGCCGAGTTCGGCCAGACGCGCGACGACCCGTCCAGCTACGTCCCCCCAGATGCTGTGCAGGAACCCGAGGTAGACCACAGGGCGGCCAGCGACCTCGGCCCGCTGCCAGGCGTAGCCCGGCCCGCGGTTCCACACCCCGTTCACGGGAGCGAGGTACTGCAGGCCCCAGCCGACGATCACCAGGTCACCGTCCAGCTCCAGGTCGAGCGCGTCGAGCGCCGATCGGCACTCCGCCTGCTCAGGCGGCTTGTACGTGACCGTGTCGGCCGGGCGGCCGGTCATGGCCAGGTACGAGGCGATGATCAGCGCGTAGTGCTGGACGTAGTCAGCGCCGGGGAACGCCTTGACGACCAGGTCGCGCCCGTAGACCTCGGCCGTGGGCCGCTCGATGTTGAACAGCTTCCCGCTCTTTTCGTAGCGGGAGAGCACCGTGGTGCGGTCATAGCCGCCGATGACGCAGATGCTGTCCCAGTCCTGGTCCTGGATGAGATGGTGGACCTTGATCTCCAGGTAGCGCAGCAACCTTTCCCGGCTCATGGTGTGCCCGCTGGGGTCGACCGGGGCGGCGCGCACCAGCCCGGGGGCGGGGTCGGCCAGCTGGGGGGTCATCGGCGCTCCTCGGCGATCGTCACAGTGCTGCCAGCCGCTGCGCGGACGACAGCGATGTTCTGCCGGATCAGGTCGAAGCGGTCCTCGGGGATCGGACCGAGCCTTTCGATCCGTGGCGTGGAGGGCTTCTTGTACGGCCCTTCGGGCAGCAGGGCGATACCCATCGCGCCGAGGATGACCGGGGCGGCGCCATCCACGGAGGAGATCCACTCGTGCTCGCGCTGCTCGACCAGCTCCAAGTGCCCTGTCCGGCCCAGACCGAGCAGCCGATAGACGATCAGATCGTCGACCAGGCCACGGTCTTCCAGGTATGCGGTCGCCAACCAGCGGGTGCGGCACAGCTGCTTGTGGGGATCTGGCCGACGCGAGGCCGGCAAGGCGATGGCCCCGGCCCAGCCGCCGGTCACAAAGGCGTCGTAAGTACGCAGCCACTCCTCGTCGTCCACTGCATGCAGGACCGCGCACAGCCGGAAGGCGTCGCCGGACAGCTCCCGAATCTCCCGCGCCGCCTGCTCGCTCGCCTTCAAGGTCGCGGCCCCGTCCCGCATGACGTCCGGCAGGACAATCTCCCTCGCCGACACCGCGAGCGCAGCCTCGACGAGGCTGGCCGCAGGCAGGGCGTAGCCGAGTTCGAACACCCCGTTGTCGACGATGATCTCGGCGCCGCGCTCGGCCTCGCGAGCGAAGAAGCCCCGGTACACCTCGTCGGACTGGACCCGCTGGGCGGCCACATGGTGAACGCGGGCCGGCTCCTGGGCGACGAAGTCCTCCAGGTAGGCGGGCGGAGCGATGACGGAGAAGTCGATGCCCTCGGCCATCACCACGCCCCCCACTGCCCGGCGGCGACTGTGAGGAACTGCTGAGAAAGAACCAGGTCGGTGCCGAAGCACCCGCCAGTGTGCACCGTGGTGGTGCGCGCCTCCTCCATCCGAACGCCACGCATGCTCATGCACAGATGCACACCGCGTACGGCGACAGCGACGTCCTCGTGTCCGATCACGCCGATGAGGTGCTCGGAAACCTGGCGGGTGAAGCGCTCCTGGACCTGGAGGCGACCGGCGAAGCGCCGGGCGATCCGCCCGAACTTCGAGAGGCCCACCACCTCGCCGTCGGGCACGTATCCGGCAGTGACCTGCAGGTTCATGGGGAGCATATGGTGCTCGCAGAGCGACCACACGCTCATTCCACTCACGATGACCAGCTGACCGCTCAGATGGGACTCGGTGAAGCAGGTGGCCGTCTCCGCGTCGTCCGGGCACAGGAAGGCGTTCCACCAGGCGGCGACGCGGTCAGGAGTGCCAATCAGCCCTTCCCGGGCGGGGTTCTCGCCAAGCTCGACCAGGAGCTGAGCGATCAGGTCGGCGACCCGGCCGGTATTGATTGCAGCGGTGGGGCGACCGGGCACGGCGGCGGTACTCAGCGGCGCTTCGGGGCTGGCGACAGAGGTCGTCATGGGCTTCTCTCTTCCAGGAACAGGGGAACCGATGGGGACGGTGCGTGCGGTCAGCGCCCTCGCGCGTCAGCGAAGGCCAGCACGTGCAACCGGGTGGTGAAATGCCAGTGCCGGGCCGCCACCGCGTCCGCGAGGACCCGAGTCCTTTCAGTGACCGCCTCAGCGGTGGTGCCCTCCGGCATCACCCACACCGGCGCCAACCGGTGTGCGTCGACCAGCTCAGCGATCCGGTCGAGGTCGGCCACAGACGACGCGACGAACTTGAACGCCGCCCGCCCGGACGCCGCGAACGCCTCCAGCGCGGCAGGCACGATGCTCTTGGCCTCCTTCACACCGAAGCTGGAGAGTTTGGGCGACACGTTGAACCGGACCCCGTCGACCACCAGGTCGGGGACGGGCGCGATGGTGCCGTTCGTCTCGAACTCCACGACCTTGCCGGCGGTCAGCAACCCCCGGACGAGAGGCACCAGGCGCGCCTCCTGGATCAGCGGTTCACCGCCGGTGATCACGACCAGCTCGACCGGCGAGGACACGGCCCAGGCCACCAAGTCCGCCACAGACCGCTTCGTCGATTCCATGCGCGGGTCGAACCGGGCCCAGTCCCAGGTGTACTTCGTGTCGCACTTCGCGCAGGTCAAGTTGCACCGGGACAGACGGATGAACAGGGCAGGGTGCCCACAGCTCGGACCCTCGCCCTGAAAGGTCGGCACCTCGACTCCGAAGCACTCCGCGACGATCAGCCAGAATTTGGCGTCGTCCGTCGCCGGTCCGTCGGTGATCGACTCGAGTGTGGTCACAGCCCCTCCACATCGAAGCGCGCCCAACTACTGCTGGTCTCGCGGACGAGGACTGCGACCAGGCGGCCGGGAATCTTCTCCTGGAGGTTCTGGATGAACCAGCCGGCCAGGAACTGGGCCAGGCGCTCCGAGGTCGGCTCGAAGGGGAGGATCTCGTGCAAGTTGCGGTGGTCCAGTTCGGTGTCCAGGAACGTCTTGAACGGGGCGAGAGCGCCGAAGTCCGTGACGAACCCGGGCTCTTCCAGCTTCTGAGCGGTCAGGATGACCTCGACCTCATAGCTGTGGCCGTGCTGGCGGGAGCACTTGTGCTCGGGCGCCAGACCAGGAAGGCAGTGGCCGGCCTCGAAGCCGAACCTCTTGCCGATGGTGAAGGCCCCGGGCAGCAGCGGAACGGAGCTGAGATCCATGAGCTTCCTTCGGGAGTTGGGGGCGAGGCGGCTTTGGCCGCCGGAGGAGTTCACGCAGGGGTCGGTCATCGGGTCTGGGCTCTGGTGGGCCGTGCGCTCGCACCACCCACCAGATCGCCGAGGTGATCGAGTGTCGATCAACTGTGCGTGTCGCCATAGGAGTTGGTGGTCATCCTGCGGTAATCCCGGCCGTCTCGCGGCTACGCTCAGCGCAGGCACGCTTGATTGGATGACGACGTGGCCGAGAAGAAGCACCCTCTGGCACGGGCTCGGATCGCGCGCGGGATGACAGGGGTTGATCTCGCGCGGGAGATCCGTAGTGCCGCCGAACGCCGCGGGCTGAGATCGGGTGCTACGAAGCAACGCGTCTACAAATGGGAAACAGAGGGTGTCACACCCGATGCCGACTCGCAGTCCTACATCGCCGAGGCGTTGGGGGTTCCAGCCGAGGTGGTGGACCCTCACTTGTGGCCGCACTGGCTGCCGGGTGTCGGCGGCACGGTGATCCCGCTCGGTCATGCCAGCCCGGTCCCGGCCCTCCGAGAGGCATTGCGAACGACCATGGAACGCTCTTCCCGCCGAACCTTCCTGACCGCCATCTCCGGTAGTGCCCTGGTCACGCTGGCCAGCACCTGGGCGTCGACCGATACCTGGGCTCTAACGGCCGAGTCGACGCAAGGCTCCAAAGCGGTCGGGGAGGAACTGGTCGCCCTGCTCGAGGAGACCAGCGCCCGTCTGACCGTCCAGGCGACCGAGCAGCGCCAGCACACCGCGCCTTTGATTGACGCGCTCCTGACTACGGTCACGGACATCATCGAAGGCGGCCGGTACAACCGGCCGGTCAAAGTACGCCTCCACACACTCGCCGCGAGCCTGAGCCAGACGGTGGGATGGCACCGGTTCGATCACGGGTTTCAGGCCGAGGCCAGCCAATACTGGATCGCCGGACTGCACAGCGCCCACACCGGAGGCGACCGCGACATGGGCGCGGCTCTGCTCGGCGACCTTGCCTACCAGGCCTCCTGGAGGGACGATCCAGGCACGGCCGCTGGCATTCTTGAACGGGCCCTTTCCGGGACCCGGCACCCGGCTGCCCGGTCCCTGCTCCAGCTCCGGCTCGCCCGGGCCCTGGCGGCACAAGGCGAGCGCCGAGCAACCCTGCGGGCCCTTACGGCAGCTGAGCACCTTCTCGATGCCTCGTCCGGGGAGCCGGTGCCAGCGTGGTGCGCGTGGATGTCCAGCGCCGATCTGGCCGTCGACTCGGGGCAAGCCCTGCTCGACCTGGGCGACACCCGGCGTGCCCACCAGCTCATCCACGAGGGCCGAAAATTGCTGCCGCCCAGCCGCGACAAGACCCGTGGTGTCTTCCGTGCCTACGAGGCCCGCAGTCACCTCGACCTAGGAGAGCCCGAACGCGCTGCCGCTGCCGCCCTGGAAGCACTTCAGGTCGCCCAGCGCATCGGCGCCCCCCGCTGCATTGAGCTCGTGCAAGGGCTCGTTCCTCGTTTCCAGGCCCACTCCAGCGTCGAAGGAGTGCCTGAGCTGCTGGCCCTCGCCGCTGCATGACGCACCAATGGCAATCGCGAAGGTTGCCAGCCGGAGTGGATCGAGGAAGTGGTGGACCATTTCCCCGACCGGGTCTTCGCCTTCGACGAGTTCGGGCCGCTCGAGATCAGGCCCACTGGCGGCTCGGGTTGGGCCATACGCAAGCATCCCGACCGGCTGCCAGCCACCTTCCACCGCACCCACGGGGTGCGCTACTTCCATGGCTGCTACTTGGTCGGCGACGACCGCTTGTGGGGCGTGAACCGCCGCACGAAGGGTGCCGGCAACACGCTCACCGCGCTGAAGTCGATCCGTGCCGCCCGCCCCGACGATGCCCCGATCTACGTGATCCTGGACAACCTGTCCGCCCACAAGGGCGCCGACATCCGCCGCTGGGCGAAGAAGAACAACGTCGAGTTGTGCTTCACCCGGACCTACGTCTCCTGGGCAAACCCCATCGAGGCGCACTTCGGCCTGCTGCGGCAGTTCACCATCGCCAACTCCAACCACCCCAACCACACTGTGCAGTCCCGGGCCCTGCACGCCTACCTGCGGTGGCGCAACGCCAACGTCCGTCAGCGCGACGTCCTGGCCGCCGAGCGCAGGGAACGCGCCCGTATCCGAAGTGAGAAGGGCATCCGATGGGGCGGACGACCGCTCCCAGCTGCAGCCTGACCGGAGCGGAACTAAGTTTCTGCAGTCAGAGCACCCTAGAGAGCGTCGGGCAGGTGATCAGCGGCTCCGTCCGGTCACGCTGCCGACGGGCGGCCGTTCCTCGCGTCGGCGGGCGCTCGGCGGTTTGTGAGGAGTGGGCGTGGGACGGTGAACGTCAGCGCTCGCGACGCAGGGAGACGCGCAGGGTCCCATTGTCGTCCCGGCTCAGGAAGAGTCCCGTGCCCTTTACGTTGGTCACGAGTGGCACGATGGTGCCGCGGTCGAGGACCTTCGCAGTATCCGGGCCCTCGTTGAGATCTACCTGCACGGCGGCGGGTTCAGTGCCTTCGGCAGTCGAGTCCTGCTGGACCGCTCCGTATGCGGTTCCGTCGTCGCGGATTGAGACGAGCGTGATGTCTTTTCGGTCGCCGCTCTTGGCCAGACAGATGCCCTTCTTGCGCTGCAGGTCGAAGACGATGGGCCCGGCGGCGAGATAGCGGCCGTCGGGTGATGCGACCACGCCGTACTCACGGTGCGATCCGTAGTTGCCCGCGTTAATGTCGTTATTCAGGTAGTAGCCGCAGGTCATGGATGCCTGAAGACGTCCTGTGCCCAGATCATGCACGGACCACACCGGATCGGCGGCAGTGCCGTCCTCCTTGTCCGGGGTCTGCCAGCCGGCGAGCACGTGGCCGTCGATGACGCCATAGGCCAGTCCGTTGAAGGGAGCTAGGTCGCCGGTCCGCTCGGTACCGCTCGGGCGTACGGAGTCGCTGAACCAGTGGCCCGCCAGGCCAAACCCTCCGTTGTCCACACCAACCAAGGGGCCATTCGGGGTGGCCGCGATGACACGGCCCCCCGCGCAGTCGGCCTGGCCGCACGGGGACAGCAGGTCATCGGGATGGTCGTAGGCGGTGCTCTGACCCGTAACCACATTCACCGCAAACGAACGTTCCGGGTACAGGCCCGAGTCGACCATATTGCCCAGGCCGACCAGCACCCGGCCGCCGTACGCGGAGACCCGCACCGCGGGCTCTCCCTGTACCGGCAGATCGATCTGCCGTAGCGGCTTCACCGACGTGCCCTGCCCGTCAGCGGCGTACACCGCCAGACTGACCACCGCGGTGCCGTCGTGCAGTGCGTCCTTCCCCCGCACGCCTTGGGCGTAGGTGACGATGTACTCGCGGCCCTCCTGATCAACAACCGTCACACCTGGCGTCTGCGACGACTCGGCATCGCTGGGCGTGGGTATGTCCCATGGCGCTGAAGACCACTTGATCCGCCCCGTGTCAGCGGCCCGCACGATGGTGGTGTAGCCGTTTGCAGCCCCCTGAATGCTGGTCACCTCACCGGCGCCCGGCACCGCCACCACGGGTATGTTGGCCGCCCGCTTCGGAACGCCGCCGAGTGCCGTGTCCCATCCCTCGCCCGCATCGTAGGCAGCAGGCACGCTCAGTTTGGCGAGTGATTTCGCCTGGTGAAAGGGATTCAGAGGGCTGCCGTTGCTGTCCTTGCGGCCGCCGTCGGCCTGGTCGCTGCAGCCCGCCAGCGATACCGCCGCCAGTACTAACGCTCCCGCCACTGCCCGAACACGCATGCTGTGTACGTCCCCTTTGCCCCCGTGACGGATCCGTCGGACCGTCGGTGACCATCTGACCGCCGACCGTATCAAGAGACCGGACAGCTCCCAACGCATGCGCTAACGTCGAAGGCCAGGTCATCGCGGCGGCCAACGTCGCGTTTTCGCGAAGCGGCGTCCAGCAGGTGATCAAGGAAGCGCCAAGGTCCACTTGGCCGCGGACGGTCGTGCACGGCTTTTGGCGTTCACCATCACTGCGGGCCAGGCCGGTGACGCACCCGCCTTCGAGACGGCCATGGCTCGCATCCACGTGCTCCCAGGCCCCGGCCGCTGATCAACAACACGCGCCCGGCATGGCGGAAGCTCACCAAGCAAGGCCCCCATTCCGCCCGTCAATTGACCGAACTCCCTATGGACCTTCTCATCTTGATCCCTACCAAGGGAGAACGCACTGCGTGCCCGCGAGGTCCGCCACTGGATCGAAAGCGGAGCAGCAGCGTAAGCGGTCAAAACTGCGCGTGCCGGAGCCGCACTGAACTGGTGCTACCCCGACGCACGATCTGCTGCAGTTTCTGCCCCTCCTGGTCGGTCAACCTGCGCACACGGACAGGCTCAGCCACCGCCCCACCCAGAAGTCGGCTCCGACATCACCGTTCATCCAACCGCCGGCATCGCCACCCCAGCGAACCTTCCCGGTCAGAGCACTAGTGTCCTGCGCCAGTAGTTGATCGTTAGTAGTGGTGTGACTTCTGCTGCTGGTGCGTCAGTTCCTCGTCGGGGCCCGAAGCTGGAACCGTTG
>NZ_JBIWPG010000035.1:0-71559 GCF_044768135.1 Streptomyces sp. NPDC101165
ACCCCACCGGCCCCCCAATCGGCTTGACACCATCATTGAGACTCACTCGATGAGCGCATGGGGCAGGTCGAGTGCGGCAGGATGAGGGACCAACAGGGCTCCTGCGCCGATGGGTTGAGACTTCGAACGTCTCCCTCAACGGCACGGGAGCCTTGTGCGTTGTGGCCAAGGTTGCTGTCACCCGATCGGTGCCTTCACTGAAAGACCTCAATGTGTCAAAAACCAGCTCAAACAGGAGCCGGCGCGAGTACCATCGGCAGCCACGCGGTACGGGCTGCGTCATCCGCACAAAATCTTATGCACGGCGAAGATCATCTGAGCTGGGGGCAAGATGAGCGAGACGAAAGTCGTCTTCATTGCCTTTGCTGCCGAGGACGAACGGCAGCGGGATTTCCTGAAGGGGCAGTTCCTGCACCCGCGAGCGCTATTCGAGTTCATCGATATGTCGGTCAAGGAACCCTATGCCACCGAGTGGAAGGACCGGGTCCGTACGCGAATCCGGCGCTCAGACGATGTAATCGCCCCCGCCAGCAAGGACTCCATGGATTCCAGTGGCCAGAAAATCGACTCACTGTAGGGGTTATGCGTAAAGCTCTGATCGTCGGAATCGATCATTACGCCAACCTGGGCCCCCTCAGCGGCTGCGTAAACGACGCTTATTCGGTAAAGGCCGCCATCGAGCGCAACGCGGACGGTACCCTCAACTTCCCAGCACCTCACGTACTCATCGGAACGGGCCCCGCGCGGAGCGTCCGGAAAAGGGACCTCAAGGAAGCGGTGAGACAGCTCTTTTCGGACGACTCCGAGATTGCTCTCCTCTATTTCGCAGGTCACGGGTACGTGGAGGACACCGGAGGGTTCCTCTGCGCTAGCGACTGCGAAGCCGGAGACGACGGACTCGCCCTCTCGGAGGTCATGACCCTGGCGAATGCCTCGCAGGCCAGGAACAAGGTCATCATCCTGGACAGTTGCCACAGCGGTGTGGCAGGAAACAGTTCGATGACGAAAGGACTTGCCGAAATATCGGACGGTCTCACAATCCTGACCGCCTCTACGGCCGATCAGAACTCCTACGAGACACCTGACGGCGGCGCCGGCATCTTCACGAGCCTGTTCGTCGACGCACTCAATGGTGCTGCGGCGAATCTCGTGGGAGATATCACGCCCGGGAGCGTCTACGCCCATATCGATCAGTCGCTGGGCCCCTGGGCGCAACGGCCAGTTTTCAAGACGAATGTCAAGACTTTCGTCTCTCTCAGGAAGACAGAGCCTCCGATCGCGCTCGCGGATCTGCAATCACTGACTAAGCACTTTCCGCACCCCGATGACAATCTCCAGCTCGATCCTTCTTTTGAGCCGGAAAGAACCCAGGAGCAGAGTCAGGACCCGCTGATCCCGCCGCCCGACCCCATCAACACAGCGACCTTTGCCATACTCCAGAAATTCGTCAAGGTGAACCTCGTCCACCCCGTCGACGCCCCTCACATGTGGCATGCGGCCATGCAGAGCAAGTCCTGCGAATTGACGGTGCTGGGCCAGCACTATTGGACTCTCGTGAACAAAGGGCTCATCTAGGGCCCAAGTCGCGGAGCAACCTATGCTCCGACTCGTCTGCCAGGCTTCTCCTGAAGATCGCTGCGATAGGATCCGCGACCTACTGCCGACTTGAAGAGGAGAACGAGGGCCGTGACGACCATAGCGGTGACCGGGCACATGGATCTGACCGAGCACAGCGTCCCTCTGATTCGCACAGCCCTGAGCAATCTCCTTGGACAATACGCCGGGAACGGCGACCTCGTGGGTGTCTCCTGCATCGCCGAGGGCGCCGACTCGCTCTTCGCCGAAGCAATTCTCGCCGTCGGCGGACATCTGACCGTCGTCGTCCCATCTCAGGACTACCGCAGGAACGTGGTCACGCCCCACCACGCGGCCCTCTTCGACCGTCTCGTCGAAGCCGCCGAGGAAGTCTTCGTCCTCCCCCACGAGACCGCCGACCGACAGGCGTACGAGGCCGCCAACACCGTCCTGATCGAACGCGCCGACCGGTTCGTCGCGGTCTGGAACGGCGAACCACCCACGGGCAGGGGCGGCGGCACGGCCGACACGGTCCTCGAAGCCCGCGAGGCCGGAATCCCCGTCGACGTGGTGTGGCCCGACGGGGCGGCTCGCAAGAACTGACCACGCTCCCCCAGCCAGGCTCGGTGCCCGGGATCGAGCCACCGGTCACGGGCGCATCTGTACGCGTCGCTGACGCACGGGCTGGATCAGCCGCTGGTACGAACGGATCTTCTTCCCCTGGATTGACTTCGAGGGCTTCAATCCGTTCGTCAACCAGGGCGGCATCGGCATCCCGATCAAGCACCTGTCCTGACCGTTCCGTCCCCCGACCTCCCACTTGGCTCCTCCCATGACCACCGCATCCCGGCTAGTCCCGGCGCGCAAGCGCCGAGAACTGACCGTCACCGACTCGCCCAGATGGCCTGCCTGACACCACGCAGGCTGTCTCGACAGGGGGTGGGGTGGCTCAGTGCTTGGCGGGATGAGTGGCTGCTTTGGGGAGCCACGGTGGACCCGTGTGATGAGACCTGAGGGAACAGGACGTAGCACGTACGGGAGGTCTATTGGATTGCGGACGCAGTCGATGACCCGGCAGGGTTCGAGGAGCCGTCCGCTCGTAGGGTTCCGTGTACTGACGACGCCCTGCGAACCTTCCTGCTTGCTCAAGACGTGGTCTATGTAGGTGGTGGCAACACCGCAAACCTGCTCGCAGTCTGGCGTGCACACGGCGTTGACCGGCTGCTGCGGGAGGCCTACGACCGCGGAACACTGTTGTGCGGGATCAGCGCCGGCGCCAACTGCTGGGCAGAAGGCTCGCATACCGACCCCTTCGGGCCGCTGACGTCCTTGCCGGACGGGTTGGGTCTGCTGCCCGGGTCGGTCTGCCCGCACTACGACAGCGAGCCGGGTCGCCGCGCCTCCTACCAAGCAGCCGTAGCAGCCGGCTCGCTCCCTGCTGGTTGGGCGCTGGAGGACGGCGCCGGAGTCCTCGTCACCGATGGTCTGCTGGCGGATGCGGTGACCCGCACGCCGCGGGCCCAGCTGTATCGGTGTTGCTCATCGGCCCAGTATCCCGACGCGGCGTGGTTCCCCGCTGCATGGTCTTTCGGCATGACGCCTGACGTACTCACCAGCGGAGCTATGACCTCACCACTTGATCGCGGCCGTCACTTGAAAGGAACCGCACCCCATCGAAATGTTCGCGGGTTCCAACAGCGCTGGTGTAGAAGGTCGGTGCCTTCGGGGGCGCTGAATCATGGCGATTGGCGACTGCCTAAGGTCACATGCATGTCGAGGACCACACCGCCACGCCCGCTCGATGTCGAGTTGCTCTTCCCGGAGCTGGCAACCCACCGAGGCACCACCACCCGGCTCCATCCGCGCCCGGGCCGACCGGACGCAGTGGCCAGTTCCGTAGGCGGCCCGCTGCTTTGGCCGACGGACGAACCCTGGCCGGTGTGCACCGAGCCTCACAGCCATGCGCGTGGCCGACGCCCGGCGGACATCCGCCGACGGCGGCAGATCCTGGCTTCTGCATGGCTCCGCGAATCGAACCCGGGCCCCACAGACGAGGAACGGCAGCTGCTGGAGGAACTGGACCAGAAACATCGCAGTCAAGAAGCTGATGCGACCGCTCCACTGCCGCTGATCGGTCTTGCCCAGCTGTACCGCAGAGATATCCCCGATCTGCCGGCCGGGCCGGACGACTGCGATCTGCTCCAGGTCTTCTGGTGTCCCTTCGACGCGCACGGCCCGAGCCGCCACGGCATGCTGCTCGACCTGCGTTGGCGCCGCTCGTGGGAGGTCACCGAGGTGCAGACGTCACCGCCACAGCCGCAGGTCGTCGGCTTCGATGGGTACGTGCCCGAGCCGTGTGTGCTGTATCCGGAGCAGGTGGCCACCTACCCGTTCGCCAGCCTCCTTGGCGAGGACCTGTGCGCTCGGATCGATGCCTGGGAAGAGGCACT
Organism: Streptomyces sp. NPDC101165; assembly: GCF_044768135.1. NCBI lineage: Bacteria > Bacillati > Actinomycetota > Actinomycetes > Kitasatosporales > Streptomycetaceae > Streptomyces > Streptomyces sp. NPDC101165. The sequence goes on from NZ_JBIWPG010000035.1 coordinate 4,026, forward strand.
GGAGGAGGAAGCCGAGCAGTCGGCGGACGACGATGTGGCCGCGGCGGTGGGCTATCAGTACGACCTGTCCATCCCACCAGGTTGGCGCGTCGGCGGCTTCGCCTCCTGGCACACCACGGACCCGTCCCCCATGGGCTGTCTGACGTGCGCGACACCGATGCACCTGCTGCTGACCATTGACAGCTCGGAATGGGATGGCGGCAGCGGCAGCTGGAAGCCGCTGGAAGACCAGAGTTTGCCCACACACCTGTACGCCACTCCGACCGAGGTCACCGTGGGCCGCTGGGGTGAGCTCAACATCTTCGCCTGCCCCACAGATCCCTCTCACCCGCACCGCTGGAGCATCCAATAGATCGGCCATACATCGCCCAGGGCAAGCAGCACACTCAGGCTCTGCTCTGCCTCGCCAGGCGGACCGTTGGCCAGGCCGGGCCGAACACCGGAGGCAACTGCCGCCAAGTGCACCCGGTCGTGGTGACGAACACGACCGACGCCGGCACCTCACGATCCCCCGCCCGACGCCGCCCGCCCAACTGCGGGCGTATGACCGCCTCTCCGGTACCACACGCCGGAACAACACCCACAACTCCTCCGGCACCAACCGCTCGATCAAGCTCGTCATGAGCAGCACAACGACCCAACGGTCCAATGGAGACGATGTCTTACCAGGCCGGGCGGGGGTCCCGGAGCTCCGACGGGGTCTGCTCGGGTAGTTGCTGGCGAATGTCAGTGCGCAGCAGCATCCCGGGGTCCGGCGGGAACTGCTCGGTCGGCGGTGCAGGCCGGTGGAACCGCTCCGTGCGCGGCAACGGCACCTCCACCAGTTTGCCGTCGTGCAGCATCCACAGGCCAAAACAGTCGTCGTCCTGGTCGCGGATCAGCACCTGCACCCCGCCCGGATGCGGCCAAGGAAGCGACTCGAGATCCTTGAGCAGCCCGGACCGTCCCCGCGCCTTGTCGAACTCGATCGCCCAGCCGTAGCCGAAACCGCCCTCCTGGGCCTGCACCGGTTCGAACCGCCCCCGCCAGCTGCGCCCGGGTTCCTCTCGGGTCAGCGGTTCCATCACGTCGTCACAGTAAGGGGCCAGCACGATGACGTCCGCGGCTCTGCTCATGGCGAGATGGGACCACGCACCGTGCCCGCCCGGCAACCGGCGTTACCCACGCAAGCCCGAACACTTCCCCCCCCGTCACCACCAGCCTCATCAACTGCCGCCGACTCACCAAGTGAAACGACGTCCGACACCGGGCTCAGCTCGTCGCGGAAGTTTCCGTGGCGTCGACGTCTCGGGTGGCGGCCCAGGACGCGAGGAGCCGCAGCCCTTCCTCGGAGGGTGAGCCGGGTTCGGCGGTGTAGACGGTGAGCGTCAGGCCGGGTTCGGCGGCCATCTCCAGTCCTTCGTAGGCGAGGGTCAGTTCGCCTACGGCCTGGTGGTGGAAGCGTTTGGTGCCGGTGCCGTGGTGGCGGACGTTGTGGGCGCCCCAGCGGGTGCGGAACTCGTCGCTTCGGGTGGAGAGCTCGCCGACGAGGTCGTGCAAACCCTTGTCGTGGGGGTTGCGGCCGGCTTCGGTGCGCAGGATCGATACAGCGACGTCGGCGGCCTGGTCCCAGTCGGGGTAGAAGCGCCGGGAAGCGGGGTCCAGGAAGTTGAACCGGGCCAGGTTGGCCTGGTTGTGGGGTGCGGCGTAGACATCGTCGTAGAAGGCGCGGGCGAGCTGGTTGGTGGCGAGCAGATCCATGCGGCCGTTGCGCACAAAGGCCGGGCCGGCGGTGATGGCGTCCAGGACTCATTGCAGGCTGCGGTGCGCCTTCCACTGGGGGGAACGCCGTCGGGGGCGGGTGAGGGCATCGGAGCCGTCGGCCGCGTGGGCGAGGTTCAGCAGGTGGGCGCGTTCGGCGTCGTCGAGCTGGAGGGCGCGGGCGAGGGCTTCCAGGACGGCCGGGGAAGCGCAGGCGAGGTTGCCGCGCTCCAGTTTGGAGTAGTACTCCACGCTCATGTCGGCCAGCGCGGCGACCTCGCTCCTCCGCAGGCCGGGCACCCGGCGCCGGTTACCGGAGGGCAGGCCCGCCTGCTCGGGGGTGATCTTGGCTCGCCGCGAGGTCAGGAACTCGCGGACCTCTGCTCGGTTGTCCACGCCTTCGACGGTACGTCCCGTACGCGGCCACAGCGATGTACTGGCAGTACACCCCTTGACCGTGCCTCGCTACGCGCGCCGAGAGCGGGTTACCTGGATGACGTGGTGCTTGTCGCCCGGCCGTGAGCCGGTCGGGCACAAGGCCACCAGGCTCTGACACTCGGCGACGGCCGGTACCCCGGTACGGCGCCTCGGCTCGCAAAGGAATCTCACTCATGCTCGGCGCAATGATCTACGCCCCCGGCGACATCCGCTTCGAGACGCTGGACGACCCTAAGATCCTCAATCCGACCGACGCGGTCATCCGCACCGCCGTGACCTGCGTGTGCGGCTCGGACCTGTGGCCCTATCGCGGCCTGGAGCCCACCGACGAGCCGCACCCGATGGGCCACGAGTACGTCGGCTTCGTCGAGGAAGTCGGCTCCGAGGTCACCTCGGTCAAGCCGGGCCAGTTTGTGATCGGCTCGTTCGCCACCTCGGACGACACGTGCGCGAACTGCAAGAACGGCTTCCAGTCCAGCTGCCTGCACCGCGAATTCATGTCCACCTGCCAGGCCGACTACGTGCGCATCCCCAACGCCCAGGGCACCCTGGTCGCCACCGACCAAGTGCCGGGCGAGGAGCTGTGGCCGAGCCTGCTGGCCGTCTCCGACGTCATGGGCACCGGCTGGTGGGCCGCGGACGCCGCCGAGGTGAAGCCCGGCTCGACCGCCGTGGTCGTGGGGGACGGCGCGGTCGGCCTGTGCGCGGTGATCGCCGCCAAGGAGATGGGCGCGGAGCGCATCATCGCCATGTCCCGCCACGAGAGCCGGCAGAAGCTGGCCCGCAAGTTCGGCGCCACCGACATCGTCACTGAGCGTGGCGACGAAGGCGTCGAGCGCATCAAGGCGCTCACCGGCGGGATCGGCGCCGACAGCGTGCTGGAGTGCGTCGGCACCGCCGAGGCCATGCAGCAGGCCCTGCACTCCGCCCGCCCGGGCGGCAACGTCGGCTTCGTCGGTGTCCCCCACGACGTCGCCGTCGACGGCCAGGAACTGTTCTTCTCCCACGTCGGGCTGCGCGGCGGCCCCGCCCCCGTACGCCGGTACCTGCCCGACCTCATCGACCGCGTCCTGACCGGCGCGATCGAGCCGGGCAAGGTCTTCGATCTCACCCTGCCGCTCAATGAGGTCGCCGAGGGCTACCGGGCGATGGACGAGCGCAGGGCCATCAAGGCGCTCCTGAAGCCCTGACCAGGGGAGCTCGCCCGCCCGAGCGGCGTGCTTGAGGCTGACTGACCCCATTTTGATCATTCGGATGAACTTTCATGACGACCTTCGCCCTCGTCGGCGCCGGTCCCGGCCTCGGCCTGGCCTGCGCCCGCCGTCGGCCACACCGTCGCCCTCCTCTCGCGCAACGCCGAGCACCTCGACTCTCTCGTGGCCGAGCTGAACCGAGAGGGAATCCAGGCCCGCGGCTACACCGCCGACGTCCTCAACCCCGACTCCCTCAGCACCGTCCTGCTGCGGGCCGGTGAGGGGCTGGGGTCGGTGGAGATCCTGCAGTTCAGCCCGGTGCCCCGCGCCGACTTCATGAAGCCGGTCCTCGACACCAGCCCGGCCGACCTGGACGATCCGCTCGCCTTCTCCATCAAGGGCCTGCTGACCTGCGTGGATGCGGTCCTGCCGGGGATGCGGGCGCTGGTGCGCGGCACGCTGCTGTTCGTCAACGGCGGCAGCGCGGTCCGCCCGCACCCCGACCGTGCGGGTACCTCGATCGCGTTCGCCGGTGAAGGCGCGTACGGCGATGCTCCACGACGCGCCGACGGGCGAGAACATTCACGCCGCCCAGCTCATCGTGCCCGGAGCCATCAGCCCGGACTCCGAACACTCGAGCCCGACTGCGCCGGCCGAGCGGCTGTACAGCTTGCACACCGATCGGGGCGGCTTTCGGTACTACGCCGAACCGATGGCCGACTGCCGGAGGGGTCTGTCATAGGCCCGCTCTGCCCGGCGTACCGGTGCTCACGCGGTCCCGGCCGTGGCGCTGATGCCGGCCGTGGCGGCGTGCGGCAGCACGCCGGACACCGCGCCCGCGGCATCACCGCCCAGGGTTCACCGCGGCAGTTCGCGACCGGCCAGCCGACGACCGAACCCCCCGAGGAGAACAGTGCCATGTACATCCAGCTCACGTTCGACGGCCACAGCGTGGACACCACCTTGAACGACAGCTCCACCGCGCGGGACTTCGCCCTGCTGCTACCGCTCACAATCCATCTCGATGACTTCCAGGGGACCGAGCGCGTCGCCGACCTGCCGCGCAAGCTGAGCACCGAGGGCGCCCCGGCGTCGTCCGATCCCAAGGCCGGTGACCTGGCCTTCTACGCGCCGTGGGGCAACCTGGCCCTCTTCTACCGCGACGGACACCCCTCACCGGGCCTGGTCATCATCGGCCACCTCACCCACAGGGACGACATCGCACGCCTGGCCGACGCCGACCGCGTCCGCATCCAGCCGCAGCCGGCCCTGCCGCAGCGCCCGAGCTTCGTCCCAACTGCTCCAGCCTCGGCGGCCTCGTCGGCAACCCCGGTCGCGCCGCCTACCACGCCTCCGAACACGGCGTCATCGGCCTGACCAAGAGCGCCGCACTCGAAATCGCCCTGCCCGTCGACGGCGGCTACACCGCCCAGTAGCCGCTCGCCTTCCACGGCACCATCAGACCGTTGCAGAACAAGGAGCCCCGCCATGCCCGAACAGTCCGCGCCCGAGGAACTGAGGGACATCGCTCCCAAGCTCGTCGAGGTCACCAACGACGTTCTCTTCGGTGACATCTGGAACCGCCCCAGTCTCTCGCCCCGCGACCGGAGCCTGGTCACCGTGAGCACGCTGGCCGCCCTCCACCGCAGTGAGCAACTCGACTATCACTTGGGCGTTGCCCTGGACAACGGGTTGAGCGTGCAGGAGCTGTCCGAAGCCATCACCCATCTCGCCTTCTACGCGGGCTGGCCCAACGCCATGACCGCGATCAACAAGCTCAAGAAGATCGCCGACCACCGCGACTCCTCCTGAACCTGCCTTCTCCTCCCGCCCCGGCCAACACCCCCACCTGACAAGGATGAAGACCATGGAACACGTCACCTCGACCGCAACGGCCAAGGCGCCCGCCGAGCGGTTCACCGGCGACGTCTACCTCAACATGATCGAAGCCCCCACCGAACCCGCCCGCCTCGCCGCCGCCCTGGTCCGCTTCACCCCTGGAGCCCGCACCAACTGGCACAGCCACGCCAACGGCCAGACCCTCTACATCACCGACGGGGTCGGCCTGGTCGGTACCCGCGACGGCAGCGTCGTGCGTGTCAGAGCCGGACAGATCGTCAAGTGCCCGGCCGGTGAGGAGCAGTGGCACGGCGGCACCGACACCACGCTCATGGCGCACATCGCCATGGTCGTGGGCGACGCCGATGGCGACGGCACCACGTGGCTCGAACCAGTCGCCGATGAGCAGTACACCCACGCCCTCAACAGCACGAACGGGAGCTGACCTGCCCTCACTCCACCAGGCCCACGACGTGAGCCGACGGGAAGGGAGCTGGTCAGCGGACCGGACCTCGTAGCTGGTCACCAATAGCCGCATCCGCGGCTTCCCCATGCCAGCGCGTGAGGTTCTGCATGGTGGTGAGGGTGTCTGCATGGTCGGGTCCCAGGACGCGAAGTTGGTCCTGCAGCAGCTCCGCAGTCGCTGAGGCGGCCCCGACGACATCCCCCATCTCCCCTCTCCACCAGGCGAGTTGCCCTCGTGTACGGAGGGTATGGGGGTGGTCAGGTCCCAGCACGCGAAATTGGTCCTCCAGCAGCCCCGCAGTCGCTGAGGCGGCCCCGACCACATCCCCCATCTCCCCTCTCCACCAGGCGAGATGGCCTCGTGTACGGAGGGTGTCGGGGTGGTCGGCTCCCAGCACGCGAAGCCGGTCCTGCAAGATGTCGGCGAATTCGGCCGCGGCGCCACTCGCATCCCCTACCCGCCCCCGCCACCAGGCAAGATTGTGGCGGGTTCGGAGTGTGTCGGGATGCCAGGGGCCCAGCACTCGAAGCCTGTCCTGCAAGATCCCGGCAAATTCAGCGACGGCGCCGGCCGCATCCCCCACCTCCCCTTGCCACCAGGCAAGGTTGTTCCGGGTACGGAGGGTATGAGGGTGGTCGGGTCCCAGTACGCGCAGTTGGTCCTGCAGCAGCCCCGCGAACGCTTCGGCGGCGCCAGCCGCATCACACATCCGTCCTCGCCACCAGGCGAGGTTGTGCCGGGTGGTGAAGGTGTCGGGATGGTCGGGTCCCAGCGCACGCATTTGGTCCTGCAGCAGCTCCGCGAACGCTTGGGCGGCACCAGCCGCATCACCCACTTCTCCCCGCCATTCGGCAAGGTTGTGCCGGGTACGGAGGGTGTCGGGGTGGTCGGGTTCCAGCACGCGCAGTTGGTCCTGCAGCAGCTCCGCGAACGCTTCGGCGGCGCCAGCCGCATCACCTGCCTCCCCCCGCCACCAAGCGAGGTGGCTTCGGCTGCGGTGGGCGTCGGGATGGTCGGAGCCGAGGTAGTGGCGGATTGTTTCGGAGAGGTGCTGGTAGTAGTCACGAGCTGCGGTGACCTGGCCGGTCTGGCCGAGGCTGGTGCCTGCGCGGTACAGCACTCTGTGCGCGTCCGGCTGGTACAGGGCGTCCCCGGCGTGGCCGGTGAGGGCGGCTGCGTTGGCGCGCAGGGCCTGGGCGTAGCTGGTGTCTCGCTCAAGGGCCGGCCAAGCGCAGGTCAGGGCGTCGGCGGCGATGCGGACGAGTTCACCAAGTCCATTGGCGGAGAGCTGGTCACGGACGGCGCGCTGGATCAGCTGATGCACACGCGCGGCCTGGTGAGGGGTCCCGGGTGTGTGGTCGGCCAGGCTGAGGCGGTGCAGCACCCGCAGCGTCCTCTCCGCCTCCTCGACGGTGACCTGGGCCTGGCTGAGTTCCTGTTGCGTTGTCGTCGTCCGCGGAGTGTCGGCTCTGGCACGGCATGCGGTGAGGTGGTTGAGGACGGGCAGGCTGGTCAGGACGGACGCGGGGATGCCGTTGGGGTCGAGCATGGCGGCCAGCTGGAGCATGGGGCGCGCCAGTCCGGCTGGACGGAGACTCTGGGCACGGTCAATGGAGAGGGACCATGCGGCGGCGACGGGCGTCGGCTGGTCGTCGGGCAGGGCGCCGGGTTCGGGCAGCAGATCGGCGAGCGCTCGTGCCCGGTCTGCCAGCTCGCGGCGGTAGGTTGCGCAGTCCAGACCAGCGTCAGTGAGGTAGGCGGAGGCCTGTGAGAGGGCCAGGGGCAGGTATCCGAGGTCCCGGGCCAAGGCGACCAGCTGGTCGCTGGGTTCGGTCCGGCCGCGGACAGCCAGCGTGTCAGTGAGATAGGCGAGGGCTTCGGTCTCGGTGAACACGCCCACCTCCACCTGGCGGCCGCGGCCGGTCACGGCTGCGTCCCTTCGGCGGCTGGTAATCACCGTGTGGCCGTTCGGAACGGTTGGGGGCCACAGCTCGTGCAGGTCCGCAGGGTCGGCGACATCGTCCAGGACGACCAGCCACCTGCAAGGCCGGGCGGCGCCCTTGGGCGTAAGCCAGGCCAGGAACTGTTTCGCGGCGTGCTCCGGATCGGCGGGATCGGCACAGAGAAGCTCGACGCCGGCTTGTGCGTAGCCGGTTACGGCCGCGGAGCGGGTGGACGCGGTAATCCACACCAACACGTCCAGCGCGCGGTTCTCCCAGAAGGCGTTCGCATAGTCAGCGGCGAGCTGAGTCTTGCCCACCCCGCCCGTGCCGACCAGTACCTGGCATAGCACCGCCGAGCCCCCGCCCTGGACCGCCGACCGCAGTCGCTGCCCCTCGGGCCGGTGTTGAAAGGACCGTGCCCTAGGCGGGATGACCCCGACCTGATGCGGCCACCCGGCCGGGCTCCGGGGCGTTGCGTAGTGGGTGACCTGGTCGACGTGGCCGATGGCCAGCCCTTGGCGGTCAGCGTAGATCGCGGTGTGGGCGGTGATCTGCGGGGGCGGGGGGACGCCGGGTGCGCTCAGCCCTGGTACGTACCCGGCGACGGAGGGTTTACGGTCACGTCTCCCATGGCCCAGGCAGCTATACCCCCGCGGTCGGCCTGGACGTTCGCGTTCCCTGCGATAGCGACACCGCCGTCCCCTGCCGACACTGCACCGGCTGCGTTGGTCTGTTCCTCGACGAGAGCGCGGAGTTGGCCGGCGGCCTGGCCCCGTTCCTCACCTGTCAGGCTCTCCAGCAGAGTCTCGAAGCGGGTTTGCCAGGACGACTCCTGACGGATCCGCACGAGTTCAGCGTCTGCCGAACTTGCCGCCTCCAGCACGGTCGCCGTCTGGTCCAAGCGCTCCAGTTCCGCGTCCTCGCGCGTCTGGTCCCCGCGGCCCAACAGCCGGGCCACCCCCAACCTGAACCCCGCCCACGCGTCCGTCCCCGCGGCCTGCACCACTGCAGCACCGCCCGCCGCCGTCAACGCCGTCATCGCCGCTTCCAGCATCCCCGCCCCCTCGCGCGAACCTCTAATCCCCGCGAACGTACCGCCGCCTCGCCGTGTTCGTAGCAGCTAGAACAAAATCTGTCCCGCACAGCTGCGTGACCGCCTGCATCCCGATCACCAAGCACTGGCCGCACACGGGTTGGACTCCGATGGATGTTACGGCCCGACCCCGAACTCGTCCGCGCCGACCACCGGCAAGAGCCGGCCGAGCAGGAGGCTCCCGCGAAGCCGTGCGTGTCGGCCAACTCGCAGGCCGGGCACGGCGCGGCGAGCGCCGCTGCGGCTTCGGCAAGGCCGTCTACCGGCGCCGTCTCGTGGTTGAACGCTGCTTCCACTGCCTCAAGCAGTGGCGGGGCATCGCCACCCCCGCTACGACAAGCAGCCCAGCCTCTATCGTGCCGCGATCACCCTGGCCGGCACACGCATCTGGCTCGACGCGTGATCGGCAAGGCGCCCCTAGGCCTTCTCGGTGGCGACGGCGGACGCGGAGAGGAGGGTCGCAGTCGTGAGGCTGCCCCAGAGCGCGGCCGGGCCCAGCGGTGCGAGAGCGGTGATGACCGCCGGGGAGACGGCGAGGCCGAAGCCCGTGGAGAGCTGGAAGCGAGCGAGGGCGCGTCCCAGGACATGGGCCGGGGCGAGTGCGGTGACGAGTGCGGTGGCGCTGCCGGCGTAGATGATCTCGCCGATGGTGCAGACCACGGACACCGTGGCGATGGCCGGGGCACCCCAGCCGTGTCCCAGTGAGGTCGCCGCGAGAAAGCCGAGGTAGGACACGGCGAGCACCACGCCGGAGAGGGCCAGCACGGTCCGCCGGGAGAAGCGGGACATGAGGACGGTGACCGGCACCTGCAGAGTGACGACCAGCACCGTGTTGGCCACGAAGATGCCTGCCGACCACACCGGGGATGCGTGCAGCTGTGTCACCAGGACCAGAGGGAGCGCGATCTCGGGGACGTTGAGGCAGAAGACGTAGACCACGTTGGCGGCCAGCAGCGCACGCATCCGGGGTGCGGGCTCGTCGTCCCGGTCCTTGGACAGGGCAGTTTCCGCTGGATGTGCGTGCACGTGGACCGACCACGCCAAGGCGGCTGCGGCAAGATAGGCGAGCGCAGTAACACTTGCCAGCGCCCGCAGTGCAGTGGTGCCGCCCGCCAGGCACACGGTGGCGAGGAGCGCTCCGACGCCCAGGGCGGCGTTGCGCAGGGCCCGGCCCGCTGCGAGGGCGGTGTCGCGTTCTCGGCCGTGGGCAACCGTGGCCACGAGCGCGGCGTGGGCGGCAGGCCATGCCTGGTTGCCGATACCGAGGAAGAGTGCCGCCGTCGCGAAAAGCCAGACGTGTCCCGCTGGAGCGGCCAGCAGCAGCGCCACACCCAGCACCCGTACCAGCATCGACGCTGCCACGACCGTGCTGCGTGCGCCGAGGTCCAGCCATCGGCCCACTGCAGGCATGCACACCAGACCCGCAGCGATGCCGACCGTCATGGCGGTGCCGGTGACCGGAGCGGACAGCCTCAGTACCGTCACACCGTAGAGCAGCAGAAAGGGCCGCAGCAGGCCGGTGCCCAGCGCGTCCACGGCCAGCGCGACGGCATAGCGGGGGCCTCCGGAGGCGCGGACGAGGGCGCGGGGCTGGATTCTGGTGGTGGTTGCCATGGCTCAGACGGTGCGTTCGGCGGCTGGGGCAGGGCACGTCGGTTGACGCACATCGTCAATCGACGCCGTCACCAGGCCGTCCGGGCGGTGATGATGGGGGGATGACGCTGAGGATCGACATCAGCGGTCTGCCGTCCGAACGAGTGCGGTTCGCCGCCTCCCCGCTGGCCGAGCTGACCGCCATGCTGCACGTACTGGCGGAACCCGGCCATCATCCGCAGTTCGCCGGCTGGGCCGCGGACGTCTGGGCCGGGCTGCGGCCGGAGCTGGCCGAGCGGCTCAGGGAGGCGGAGTTTCTCTGGCGTTCCTCACAGGCCGACTTCCTGATCCCCGCGCGGCCCCGGCCGACCCTCGCCGAGGAGCTGGACGACGTGGACCGGATCGATGACGAGACGTATGTGACCGCCGCGCTCGTCACCACCTGCGGCAGCGACCGGCTCCATTTCCCCGGGGCGTCGCCGCTCACCGACACGACTGCGCGCGAGCGGGCCCTGGATGTGGCCCAGGCCCGCGGCGCGCTGCAGGAGGCCTTCGCGGAACGGCTGCTCGCGGACCCGGCCGCGGTGCGAGCGCGGGTGCGCCGCACTCTCGAAGAGTGCGCCGAGGCCTTCTTCGACGGCGCCTGGGCGGGCGTCGCAGTGCAGCTCGCCACCGATCTGCGGCTGAAGAACGAGTTGCTCAGGCGGCACGGCGTCGGGGCGGCACTCGCCTCGGTCTCCGGCGCGGTCACCCTGACACCGGACGGCGACTCCATCATCGTGGACAAGGTGCAGGACAAGGCAACCGCCGCCCGGGGCGCCGGGGTCACCTTCATCCCCAGCGTCTTCGGCCGCCCGCACCTGGTGGCGGTCCACGCGCCCGGGTGGCATCCGGTGGTGCAGTACCCCGTGGCCGAGCCGAGTCCGGCCGAGCCGGTCTCTCTGGAGACGGTCACCCTGCGGCTGGAGGCGCTCGCGCATCCGGTACGGCTGCGGCTGCTGCGCACTCTGGCCCGCGGCCCGCACACCACCGGCGAGCTGGCCCACTTCTGGGATCTTTCGTCCCCGGAAGTGTCCCGCCACCTCGCCGTCCTGCGCCGCGCGGGCCTGCTCACGGCTCGACGGCACGGTCGTTACGTCCGCTACACCCTCAATCTGCCCGACCTGACGGCGTTAGGCGCCGACCTGCTGGCAGCCGTGCTGCGCTGAGTAGCGTCCGTCAACTGCCCATATGACCAGGCTGGGTTTGCGCGTGCGGCGCGAGAGGGGCGGGGATGAGAGAACCGGAGCTGCTGGGGCTGATCGTGGTGCCCTTCGCCACCTACTACGGCGTGGCCACGTCGGTGGCGCATCCTGGTGCCGGGGTTGTATGCCCTGATCGGCGTGCTGATCTACTCCAACGATGACATCCACGGTTGGCGCATGGGGTGGTATGCCGCCGACTTGGTCGCGATGCTGCTGACACTGCGCTTCCTGCACAGCCGCGAGCGTGTGGACCGGCTGGTGGAGAGTCTGGGCGCTGACACGGCCCGTCGAGGCCGACAAGACGGACGTCGAGCAAGAGCTGCACCGCCGGTCCGACGAACCTCGGCTGCGCTGGATGTGCCTTGAACTCGACACCGGTGGCGACCTGCTGGTCGCCACGAACCCGAGCGGTAGTCGTCACGACACCGATTCCGCGTGGTGGAAGAATGCCCCCACTGCCTCCTGGAACCACTTCTCGCGTCATTCGTCGCCGTCGAGCCAGTCGATCACATCGAGTTCCACCGCACCGGGACTTCTCACGGCGACGGATACACTCCATCAACGGCCCCAGCTACCGGCTGAAGAACCGCCTCGCCGCCATGGAACGCAACACCAACGCGGCCCGGGCCGAAGGCTTCTCACCGGCTCTACTCGTCGAGGAACTGATACGCCCCGCTCGGGACTCCGATCATCACGATGCCGTCGCGGACCTGCCACTCGCTCATGCCATCGGACTCGTGGCTGACAAGGAACAGTCCGGTGATCAGGTCATTGTCGTCGTCGGAAGCCGGGACCCGCGCCAGACGACGCAGTTGCTCCAGGAAGCAGTCGGCGGACTGCGCGCGCATCTCGGCCCCGAAGAAGACCCAATTGGTGAAGTTGTACTGCCTCGCGGGAAAGGCCCAGCCTCCGCCATAAGTCCGCTCGGGATCGTCCGCTCCGACGATCTCCTTGACCCGGATGAGCTGCCGGTCATCGCACTCGAGCCAGCCCCTGATCCGGACAAACACGCCCACGACGACCGCCCCCGTATTCCAGGCGCCGTTCGTTGGGCGCCGACTCCGACGTCGTCGCACCATAGGCGCGGTCGGATTGATCTGGCAAAGCGCTTTACGGACCTCCACACAGCGGGCAGACACCACAGCTGAGCACGTTCATCTGTACTTGGCTGGGCACTTTGATGAGTACGCGGAAAGCGACGTCCGGACGGCGCAGCAGACCCGTCGTCACCTCGGTTGCGAGGCGGGTCTCGCCCGGTGCGTCAGCGGATGCGGGCACGCCGGTCGCGACGACACAGGCGACCGCGACCGAGGTGAGCAAGAGCGTTCTTCCGTACGTCATGGGGACGACACGGGGGCTGCGACGAAGGGGGACGCGCCCATCAGTCCCCCTCACGCGTCGCCGTCACCTCGCCCCTCCCCCCGTTCAGTCCATGAGGGAACGATTCCGCCGACTCCGTCCGACGGAACGTCAGGCTGCGGCAGCGGACGGCCGCCCGGACTTTCATCGTGTCCTCGTGGACGTGACAACGACATCGAGAACTCAGCACCTTCAAGAAGATCGCCGGCAAAGGCACTCGACCGGCGGGCGCACCTTCAAGGAGTCGTTCTACGCCGCCGTCCGCGGCACCGGCCAGACGCGCTCACGAGCAGGGTCACCCCTCTTCCGCCGCAGCCTGGCCGCACCGAGCCGAAGGCTAAAGCACAACGTCCTTCAACAGTTCGTCGCGCACCGGCATCCAGTCCAGGGCGGACCGGATGCCGTCCTCCAGGGACAGCTTCGGCGTCCACCCCAGCAGCTCGGCCGCCCGGTCGCTCTTCGTGTAGCTGCCGGCGACGTCACCGGGTCGCCGATCGGTGTCGATGGTTACCAGGGGCGTGCTGACGACGTCGTTGAACGCCGCGCACAACTCCCGAACCGTGGTTCCCGAGCCGGTGCCCAGGTTGATTGCGATCGAGCGTTTTGACCCCACGAGGATGGAGTCGAAACGCTCGATCGCCGCGATGTGGGCCGCGGCGAGATCCCAGACGTGCACGTAGTCCCTGATGCCCGAGCCATCGCGTGTCGGGTAGTCCGTCCCCGTGACCGGGAACGGACGGCCTTCCTCGTGTGCCTGGATGAGCACACCCAGGGCATGACTGGGCCGCTTGAGCTGGAGCCCGGTACGCAGCTGAGGGTCGGCCCCGACCGGGTTGAAGTAGCGCAGAGACAACACGCGCGGCCCTGCCACGGCGATGTCGGCGAACATCTCCTCGCACACGGCCTTGGTCCGCGCGTAGGGGCTCTGCGGCGCCAGCGGTGAGTCCTCGTCGACGGGCGATCCGTCCTCGGCCCGATAGATGGAGGCTGAGCTGCTGAAGATGATGCGGTCGCAGCCGTTGCGGTGCAGGTGGCTGACGAAGGCCAGGCTCTTTGCCACGTTGGCCTCGTAGTAGCCGATCGGGTCAGCGACGGACTCGGGCACCACAATCAGTGCCGCGCAGTGCACCACTGCGGAGATGTCCGGGTGCTCTGAGAAGATCCGGTCGACCAGTGCCCCGTCCGCGATGTCGCCCTCGTAGAAAGTGCGGCCCTCGGTGAACTCACGGCGCCCCCGAACCAGGCTGTCGAGGATCACGGGGGTGATGCCTGCGTCCAGGCAGGCCGAGGCAACCGTGCTGCCGATGTAACCGGCTCCCCCGGCGATCAGGACCTTCACCACGAAGTTTCTCTCCCGGCCTCGTTGCAGCCCCAGTTGGCGATCGGCGGCAAGCCTAGTGGAGAGACCTGGTGGGGTGCCCCGGCCGGGAGCGGCTTACGAACGCAGGCGGCGACACGGTGACATCACATCTCATCGACATTGATCATGCAGACGACCGGCGGGTGACTCCCGAACTGTTCTGTCTCATAGGGCCTTGACCGGTCTCACCAAAGTTTGACGACCCTCCTGTTCGTCTCATCGCAGTCCGGCCACCGCTAGGGGCTTGTGGATCAGGTTGCGTACCCTGGGTTCCATGCCCCGCAATCCGAAGAAGGCCCGTCGGCTGATTGCCGACGGGCGCACGTATCTGTGGAAGCTCCGCCACAGCCACAGCGTGGCGGACAGCGGCCGGTCATGCTGCGAGACCCTCACGCTGTGCCCGCAGCCAGCCGGCACTGGCGGCCTACTGCGCATCGTCTTCACCCAGGGCCCGGGCCGGTACGTCCCGGGCGGGGCTCCCCTGGGTTCTGGAGACGTGGGGTACGTTCGGGGTGCCTCCCTGAACCTGCACGAACCCGGCGCCGTCCGAGCCCTGCTCGACGTGGCGTCGACCCGCGGGTGGCAGCCGGAGGGGCGGCAGGTGGTGGAAATCGACGGCTGGTCCCTGCTGGAGGCGGCAGCCGCCGCGCGGGCCGCGGCCACCGGCCCCGCGGGGCCGAAAGGGTGACTCCGCCACGGCCGATGAGCTTCGCGGCCCGGGCCGATGGATGCACGCCACAGCCATCCGGGACTAGCAGCAGCGACTCGCCGAGGGGATCAGGCACGTCTTTGGCCGTGCGGAGTGCCCGGCTTACGCCAGCGTGTTCAGCATCGCGGACACATACACGAGCGCGAGCCTTCCTCCTGCCCTTGAGATGTCCTGAGCTGGGACGTACCCAGTTGGGTCCACGGAAACGTTCCCGGCGGGCTGGACGTCCGAGCGCGCAGTCCGTCCGATGGTTGGCCGATCCCGGGACAGTGGGCGCTGCCGCTCAGGGTGACTCTTCGTCTTCGAGTGGTCACTTGTCCTGGTCGCGCATGTTGTTGACAGCTGCTTGAAGTTGCAGCCAGGTCGGATCTGCTGCGGTTGCGGTGGTCACTGTTGCAAGGTCATCTGATTCCCAGGTGCGGGCCCGTCGCTGACGACGAGGTGTGTCTCGAGGTCGCCGTCGTCAGGTACCTCGGAGGTGGCGTCCAAGAACGCTGTGACTGCGGCCCTCGACGTATCGCCGTCCGTGCTATCGGCCTGTGCGGAGCCGACGCGCACGGACAAGAGCAGAAGATCGCCTCCGCCGCCGGCGATGACGAGATCACCTGTCGTCGTGGCGCCCAACGCGGTCACCGGGGAGCCGGCCAGCACATCGTGCTCGACCGTGTGCCGAGTTTTCAGGTTGGCTTCGACGAGAGTCCCCGTGGGCGTTCCGATCCAAAGCACGCCGGGTTCGGATCCGAACGCGAGGTTGTGTCGCGACCAGGCGTGCATCTGATCCAGCCACTCTTGCGGGTATGGGTAGCCCGGGCTGGGTTCGCCGAGCGTTGTTGCCAGAACGCGGTGAAGCGAAGGAAACTCGAACACCTCCAGTGAGTTCTCGTATGCGTTGCCTCTGATCGCAAGATGGCGTCCGTCTGCGCTGAAGACCGGCGCCTCGTAGCCGTCGGCATCCAAGATCAGCGCCCGGCGGAGCACTCGCATCGCAGCAGGCGCAGTCTCGAGATCGACCCGCGCGAAGAGCCCGAGTGTCGCGCCTTGATCGCTGCAGAGCGTGGCCACCAACCCGCCCGCGGGATGCTCCGCAACCCCGGTGTCCCAGCGAGGGCCGGTACGGACGGTTCCCGAAGCAAGGTCGAGGACGTCAGACTTCTCCCATGCGCTGCCTTCATCACCCGACGACGGCGATGCCCACAGGGTCTGACCGTCCGGGCTGAATGCCAGACTGCGGTAACAGGCGGTGGGCGGAAGTCCTTCCAGTTCGCAGAGCCCGGCAGGAGTCCACTGCATCACTCTGCCCTTGCCCGCCACCAGGAGCAGCGGCTGGTCCGGATGCCATGCCACAGCGGGTGTCCGGTTCACCCGGTCCCAGCCGACGGCATCGCCGTAGTCACTCAACTCGGCACCAACAGTGCAGAGTTCATGCAGCTGCCCTGCCTCGCAGCCCCAGACGTGGACCGCCGGACGTTCCGAGTCCAAGCCGGCAACCAGGGGAAGCTGCGGATGGCATGCCAACTGTTCAACAGGGCGCCCGCTACTGACGCGCACACGTGCCAGCGCCTCAACAACAGTCACCCCAACACCCTAATTCTCAGTGGCTCCTGCGGCGAGGCACTGATCAGTGTGTGGTCGCGTCGGCCACCTTCCTCAACAGTTCCGGCCGAGCCCCGGCTCCGATCCCGGCGGGTGCGTCTATCAGGACTCGGGGACGGGTGCCTCCAGCGGGAGCCCACACCCAACCCTCGCGCTTTGCGGACGAGGCGATGGCATCGTCGATCTGGTTGCCCTCCTCGGCGCTGAGTCCGTCGAGATCACCGCCACTCTCTCCCGCAACCTGCCAGTGTGAACATCCCCTCGGCTCCGCAGACTTCGCGTTTCACGGCCAACCATGCACGAGGTCGTCAGGGCCGGCTCGTAGGCTGCCGAGAGGACCACATCGGCCCGATCAGTACGGTCGGGTCGTTCGGTCCAGGCGGACGACGACGATGGCGATGTCGTCGTTGGCGCCACTGGCGAGGCCCAGGCGGGCGAGGAGGGCGTCGGCGAGGTGTTCCGCGCTGAACTCGGTGCACGTGGCGAGCGCGGTGGTCAGGCGGGTCAGGCCCATGTCGATGTCCTCGCCGCGGCGTTCGATCAGACCGTCGGTGTAGAGGATGAGGGTGTCACCGGGGGTGTAGGTCGTGGTGGCCTGGGGGCGGGGCACGTGTTCGGGGCGGGCGCCCAGCGGTGGGTCGGTGGCCTGGTCGAGCAGTTCGCAGGAGCCGTCCGGGTGCAGTAGGACGGGTGGGGGGTGGCCGGCGCTGCTGTAGATGAGCAGTTGGCTGTGGGAGTCGATGAGGACCTGGACGACGGTGGCGGCCAGTGCTCCCTCGACCGAGCGGGCGTACAGGCCCAGGACCTCCAGTGCTTGGGCGGGGCCGTGGACGGTGCGGGTGGCGGCGCTCAGTGCGCTGCGGAGCCTGCCCATGACGGTGGCGGCCATCAGCCCGTGGCCGACCACGTCGCCGACCGCGACGGTGAAGCGGTCCGCGGGCAGGTCGACGGCGTCGTACCAGTCGCCGCACACGTTTAGTGATCCGGTCGCGGGCAGGTAGCGCACGGCGATGTTCGGGTGCCGGGCCAGGTCCGGGGAGTGGAGCATGGCTTCTTGCAGGGCAACGGCGATGCGCCGTTCACGGGCGTGAGCCTGCCGCAGTTCCTCGTTCAGCTGCTGCAGTTGCCGCGCCCGGGCGTACAGCTCGGCTTCCATGGCCGCTTCCCGGCCGGGGCTGGCCGACGGCAGGTACGCCGTGCGGCGGGCGAGGACGCCGTCGGTCATGTCCTCGGACCGGTGGATGATCCAGGCGACCTTTCCGTCCGGGGCGAGCACGGGCACGTTGATCGCGGTCCACCACCGCTCCTTGAACACCTCGGGGTTCCCGGGGACCGGGATGTCGTACTTCTGCAAGGCCATGTGATCGGTCTGGCCGGAGGACAGGACGCGGTGCAGTGAGGCTTTCAGCGTCTCCACCCCGTCGGCCTCCGGGTCGGCGGGGTTGTCCGGGAAGGTATCGAAGAGGTATTGCCCGAGCAGCTCGGCCCGGCTTTGTCCGGTCGCTTCGCAGAAGGCCGGGTTGGCGTCGGCGATCACCAGGTCCGTGCCAAGCACCAGGCACGGGCTCGGAAGGGCGGCGAACACCCCTGTGTAGTCGATCTTCGGTGTCACACGCATTCCCTGCCAGTGGCTCACTCTTCAATCTACGAAAGGTCCAGCTCCCGCGCCCGCCGAGCACGCTCGTGGGCAGCGGGTTGCACCCCTGGCCCGCGGCGGTGTCGCGGGACGGTGTGTGACGGCATCGCGGGAAGAGCCTTACGCATGGCCAGGCGATGCGACGCCCGGTGCCGGGTCCTGGGCTGCGGACGACCGAGGTCAAGACCTCGACGCCCCGCGACGCCTTCGAGCTGCTACCGGCCGGTAATCAGCGCTTCGTCGCGGGCACCCCCGAGCACCCGAACCCGGACGCCACCCGCCGCACCGAGATCGCACCGTCCCAGCAGCCCTTCGCCGTGTTGTTCGGCTGTTCCGACTCCCGCCTGGCCGCCGAGATCATCTTCGACCGCGGCCTGGGCGACCTGTTCGTGGTGCGCACTGCCGGCCACGTCATGGGCCCGGAAGTGATCGGCAGCATCGAGTACGGCGTCAACGTGCTGGACTGCCCCCTGGTCGTGATCCTCGGCCACGACCCGTGCGGGGCGGTCGGCAAGGCGTGCGCCGCGCTGGAGGACGGCATGGCGCCAGCCGGGTACGTCCGGGACGTTGTGGAGCGGGTGCCCTCCAGCGTGCCGGCGGCGCGGGCCGCCGGACACGTTGAGCCGGCGGAGATTCTTGCCGAGCACATAAGGCATACCGTCGACCTGCTGCTGGACCATTCCCGGGTGCTCGCCGAGAAGGTTGCCGTCGGCCAGGCGGCCGTCGCGGGCCTGTGTTACCGCCTGGTTGGCGGCGGTGCACAGCTCGTTGCGGCCCGCGGCCTAGATGCGGCGGTCCCCGCCGCCTCCTGACCGCCCAGCCGAATCCCTCTCGGATCTGTCCGGCTTCCCGTGTCCGGGAGCAGTGAGGGCACAGCGTCGGTGCTGGTCAGGCGGTGGGCCGGGGCCCTGCGGCGGGGCGCAGCCGGTTGGCGATCGCGAGTCCCAGCCCCTCTTCCATCGGTAGGGAGGCGACGATGAGGTCGGACCCCTGCTGGACGAGTTCACGCAGGAACCCGTACAGCCCGCGCGCGTAGGCGGCCATCGAAGCGGGAACCGCTGCCACGGCGTGCACCTTCACCGCAGCGTCGGCGAAGGCGGGGGGCAGAAGGACGCCCACCTGATGGCCCAGCTCCTGTGCGAGCTCCGCTTCGGTGAAGACCTTCTCGGGCTCGACGAGGACGAACCCGTGCACGCGGTGCGTAATGGGATGGATGCTGGCCCGGCACCCGGACGCGGCTCGTCGAGGGGACCGCAAGGGGGCAGCGCAGCACCGCTTTGACGTCCAGGACGTGGACGCGATCCCGAAGGACCGCGTGCAGGAGGGGGATCGCCGTGTCCAGGTCGCCGGCTTCCGCGAGGGCGCAGGCAAGGTTGTTGCGAGCCATCAGCCTGTCGGGGTTATTCGAGCCCAGAACCCTTGTGCGGTCACGAAGGACTTCCTCGTACAGGGCTATGGCCTTACCCGTGGTGCGCTAGGGGTGGGCGGCAGTGATGTAGCGCATGGAGGTGCTGTCGCTGATGCCGAACACACGCCTGCGGTGGAGGATGTCGGCGTACTCAGGGATGTGCTCTCTCGCTCGGCTTCGGCGATTCGGGCGATCAAGTTGTCGCAGATCTCGGCAAGCCGTACCCGTTGAGACGGGTCAGGTCGGAGGGTCGAGCATCTGACACAAGCTTCTGTGAACTTCCTGTCGCCCACCTGTCCGCCCGGCGGTCCTGGCCGTCGACATGTCAGAGGGCTTTGACAGCATCACGGTCATGACCGACATTGATGACCTCGTGCAGCGCGTTGCCACCCGGGCCGCATCGGACAGCAAGGACCTTCCCGCGCCTGTCAACGATGCCCAGATCGCGGAGGCCGAGAGGCAACTGGGCTTCGCGCTGCATCCCCTAATTGCACGCCTGTATCGCGAGGTCGCTGATGGCGGCTTCGGCCCTGACTACCGACTGGTGCCATTGATTGGTCCGGGCTCCAGCCTCGTGAACGAATACCTGACGCGACGAAAGGCGTCCGTTGGAGTGGAGCACCCGGAGTGGCCCGAAGGCGTCCTACCGATGCTGACCTGGGGCTGTGCCATGTATGCAGGCGTTGATTGTCTCAGTGAGGACGGTCAGGTCCTGCTCTTCGAGCCGAACCCGTATAGCGGCGGATCGTGGGAGCAGTGTTGGTTCCTCGACTCCGCCAGCCTCGCAGCGTGGCTTGAGACATGGCTCGCGGGGACGGGCTGGTTCGAGGAGGACGCCTTCGACAGGGACGACCAGGTCGAGCCTCAGCCATGGGAGCAGGCCGCACGCCGGCTGTCGTCCGGCGCATAGCGACACAGGAACGCTTCGTCCCGTTGGCGCAGGCGCCGTCATCCCGGGCACGCTCACGACCCTTGCTGAGTGGCGGCATCGGGAGGGCGACCAACGCACTGGCTGCGCATCTGGTGATCTACGCGAGTTTGTCTTCCGCTTCGGCCAGGCTGACGCGGAGCCCTTCACCTCTCCCAGCCAGTTTCCTCGCTCGGCCTCGGCGATGCGGGCAATGAGGTTGTCGCGGATCTCCTCCAGCCGGCCGAGCTGGGCTGGGTCTGGCCGGAGGAGCGAGCAACGAACGCAAGCTTTTCCGAACTAGGGCGTATATCGAAGTGCCTGGTGAGGATGGCGGAGTGCCTATTTTGTGATCCAGAATGATTGGATGGTCACGCTTGAGACTCCCCGTTTGATCCTGCGTCGCTGGCGCGAGGAAGACGTTGCGCCCATGGCTGCCATCAATGCCGACCCCGAGGTCATGCGGTGGATCCGTGACGGCAGCGTCCGTGACGAACAGCAGACTCGCGGCGGGATCCAGGCATGGGAGAGCGAGTGGGAGTCACAGGGCTTCGGCCTGTTCGCCGTGGAGATCCGGTCCACTGGCGAACTGGCCGGGTTCACCGGCCTTTCGGTGCCCGACTTCTTGCCGGAGGTACTGCCGGCGGTTGAGGTCGGCTGGCGGCTGGGACGTTCCCACTGGGGGCAGGGCTTGGCCACCGAGGCCGCTGCGGCCGCTGTACGGTTCGGGTTCGAAGAGCGAGGGCTGCAGCGGATCGTCAGCATCACTCAAGTGGGCAACGACGCCTCCGAACGAATCATGACCAAACTGGGGATGCATCCGGTCCGTGAGACCGTCAATCCCACCGGCGGTCGGCGAGTCCGGGTGTTCGAGTTGTCGTCGGACCAGTACGTCACAACCTCTCATTGATGGCGGCAACGAGGACGGTAGCCTCGTAGCGGACCGCGAGTTTGTCGTACCTGGTGGCCACGGCTAGATGTCTCTTGAGGCGATTGATGCCGCACTCGACCGCGTGCCGGGCCGTGCAGTCCGAGGCCGTGCCACCTCGCACCTGAGCCCACTCTACGGGCCTCCAGGTGCGAGAGCACCGAGCACCCGGTGGTCGTCATTGCTTACCGGAGCTCAGGCAGTGGTCCTGCGCTTTTCGGGTAGCAGCCCTCTTCAAGCCGGAAAAGGTACTTCCGGAGGTCCGCGCCGAGCCCTTCAGCGATGTAAGCGGCGAAGTCCCTCAGCCCCTCGGCGGCTTCCCGCTCGTCAGGCCTGTCGCTGGACGACCATCTGGGCAAGAGCGACTCCAGGTACTCGGTGACCCGTCCACGGTCGCGCCACCAGGCCCGAACACCATCGGGTGTCCATCGGCTGTCGCCGTCGCAGGCATAGCCGCGGTACGGATCTTCCTGTGCTGCTGTCACCAGGTTCAGGACCTCGGCTGTGGTCGCCGGCTGGCGATACACATACTCACCGAAGTATTCGCCGCCGTAGAGCACATGACGGGGTGCGTGCAGGCGGCCCGTCCAACAGTTGTCGGCAATGCCGGTGTAGAAGGGGCCAGGAACATTCAACCAGAGCCGATCGTCCCAACGCCCGCCGAAGGACGTCTCGGGCTCGCCTTCTGGAAGCGCCGCTATGGGTTCCCAGCACAGCTCTTCGTAGCTCATCCGCGAAGCTTAGGACTCGATGGGAAGCATCTCTCAGCCCTGCCCTTCTCACCAGGCAGGCGAGTTTCGTCGGTGCCATCGTCAGTCATCGCCCACGGCGAGCAGGATCACGCGGTACTCGGCGCAGGTTCCCGCAACGACGACATCGATGCCATGCCGGGTGACGGGCGTCCACGCGCGGCCATTCCTCCACGACGACGAACTCGGACTCCCGGAACGATCAGGGGCACGACCAGGACAGCAGCCAGGACTGACGGCCACGACCGAGGAGAGGCCGGTGCTGGTGGCCACCGAGGCGGACGACATCACCGCCGACATGGTGATCACCGAACTCAGCCGGCGCGATGGGCCGGTGGTCCGGTTCAACCCCGCCGACATCGGCGCGAACCTCACGGTCTCGGCTCGGTTCGGCACCTGCCCGGCCCCCCGTGGTCGGGCAGGTGCGCACCCCGTCGAGAAACCACCCACGACCAGCACGAGCGCAAGATCACCGACTCACACCAGCCTCGACGACCTGCAGGTTCGACGTTGGAGAAGGCTCACTTGACGTACGAGGCGCGTTTGGGCCTGTAGCCGGTGACCACCGTGCCCCGCAGGGCACGGTGGTCACCGGACAGGGTGTAGGGGGCGGGGCGTCAGGCCCTTGTGGAGGTTCTCGCCGATCGCCTCGCCAGCGGTGCTAGGACGGCGTCTTCAGGCCAGGACCCTGCGCTGAACGGGCGGGCGGCCACCGGCCTTCTGCCGCGGAACGGCGGCCGCTCGGCCCTGGTGGGTTAGTGCGCTCCGATGGTGGTCCTCGGGCTCTGTACGTCGCCGTAGTAGTGGCCGTTCAGCCAGAACCCGGTGGAGACCACGTAGGTGCCCGCCGGCGCATTCCAGTATTCGCTGTACCCGGGCGCCCCTCCACCGGTTCCCGCGACGGTGGAGCCCTGCCCGGTGGAGACCCCGGACCCGCAGCCGAAGTCGTGGGCCCAGCCGCCGGTGTTGACGTTGATCGCGTGCGCGCAGTACACCACGCCAGTGCCAGAGTAATTCTGGAACGGGATCGTGGCGGAGATGGTGTAGCCGTTGTTCTCGACCCAGTAGCAGGAGTCGATCGAGATGTTGTTGGTGATGTACGCATAGTTGTGCGTGGTCCACGACCGGCACGCGTATGCGCTGTACGCCGGGGAGACGACGTGGGTGCTGGACGACGCGGTGGCGGCATGGGCGCCGGACGCCGTGAGGAGGCTGCCGGCCAGGGAGGCCGCAACGGCTGCCGAGACGGTGAGTGCCTTCTTGAGACTCATAGGTACCTTCCAATGTCGACGCTTTCGCGTAGTTCGCGAGACCAGTGAGCGTGAGCCTCGTTCCTCGTCCGGCGCGTTCCTGCGTCGGTGACGAACTTCGGCTCAGATCGGCCGTGCTGCCTCGGCTGGGTGTGGCCGCTTCGTCGGTGAGAAGCTGCGGTCCTACCCACCCGTCGGTCAGTCATGGGCCTGGGCCACTCCGGTGGAGATGACAGTGGCGACGGCCACCATCGCGGCCACCACTGCTGCCTTGACCGAACGTTTGACTGCTGTGCCTTTCGTTGCGCGGGA
The DNA here is from genome assembly GCF_044768135.1 of Streptomyces sp. NPDC101165. Classification (NCBI taxonomy): domain Bacteria; kingdom Bacillati; phylum Actinomycetota; class Actinomycetes; order Kitasatosporales; family Streptomycetaceae; genus Streptomyces; species Streptomyces sp. NPDC101165. The sequence continues at coordinate 27,786 of NZ_JBIWPG010000035.1, forward strand.
ATGGCTGAGTAACCCACCGTGACGCTATGGACACGGGTCCGCCGGCCGTCCTAGATTCGTCCTATTGCCAGGTCAGCCGGGGGATCAGCGCTGATCGTCAAGTGCCGGGGGGAACATGAGATTTGGCGTGCTGGGGCCGTTACACGCCCAGATCACCGGGCGCGAGGTCCGATTAGACGGACCGCGGCAGGCCAAGATGCTGGCCGCGCTTCTGGTCGACGCCAACAACGTCGTCGCCATGGAACGGCTCGTCGCCGTGATGTGGGACGCGAAAGCACCTGCCACCGCGGTCCGTCAGGTCCAGGACGCTCTCTCCGGGCTGCGCCGGAACCTTGCCGCGTGCGGAGCTCCCGGCTCCTTGATCAGCACGCGGCGCGGCGGCTACCAGATCCACCTGGCCCCGGATCAGCTCGACCTGCTTGAGTTCGACCACGAGCGGTATCTCGCCGAACGGCACAAGGCCCCATCCGAGACAGCTGTCGCCCTGCGGCGCGCGCTGGCCTGCTGGCGCGGCCACGCCCTGGTCGACATCTCCAGCCGGGTCCTGGAGTTCGATGCGGCGCGGCTGAACGAGAAGCGCGCTGCCACGCACAAACTGTGTCTGGGCATCGAACTCGACCTAGGGCGTCATCGTGAGGTCTTGGAGGAGCTGACCGCCCTGCTATGCGAGCACCCCTACGACGAGCACGTCGCTGAACACTTGATGGTCGCCCTCTACCGGTCCCAGCGGCAAGGCGAGGCGCTGCAGGTGTACGAGCGGCTGCGCCGGACGCTGGCAGGCGAACTCGGCGTCGACCCCACCCCGCCGATCCAGGCGCTGCACCGGCGCATCCTGGTCGCCGATCCCGCCCTGGCGGCTCCTGCCCCTGCGCGCGGCCCCTCCGACACACGACCGGAAAGTCCTGGCGCGGCGGCCACCGAACCGGACATGGCGATGCCGGTGCGCCAACTACCGCTCGATGTACCCGACTTCGTGGGTCGAGCCGACGCGCTTGCCGAGGTCGCCCGATTACTCGACGGGTCGGCGCCGACCCGGGCCCCGGTAGCCGTCATCGTGGGCGGTCCCGGTGTCGGCAAGTCCTGTCTGGTGACGCACGCCGCGCGGCTGGCGAGCGCCGCCTTCCCCGACGGCCAGCTCTACATCAACCTCGCCGGCACATCGGACGAGCCGCGGGACCCGGCGCTGATGCTGGCCGAGGCGCTGCGTGCACTCTCGATCGCCGGCAGCGCGATCCCGAACGCCCTGTCCGAACGGGCCGCGCTCTACCGGTCGTTGCTGGCTGACCGCCGGATGCTGGTGGTGCTGGACGATGCCGGTCACGCCGATCAGGTGCTGCCGTTGCTGCCCGGGGCCGACGGCTGTGCCGTGTTGATCACCAGCCGCACTCTGCTGACACAACTTCCCGGCGCCCGGCACATCGACCTGGACGTGCTGAGCCCGGCCGAGGCGCGGGAGTTGTTCACCGGCATCGTCGGGCGGCGGCGGGTCGAGCGGGAACCGGCGGAGGCCGACGCGATCCTCGACTGCTGCGGCAACCTGCCGCTGGCGATCCGGATCGCCGGCGCCAAGCTCACCGGCCGCCCGGCCTGGTCGCTGCGGGTGCTGCGGGAGCGCATCGAGGATGAGTCCCGGCGGCTGGCCGAGCTGAGGATCGGGGATCTCAGCGTGCGAGCCAGCGTCGAACTCAGCTTGCGGCTGCTGCCGGCCGACGCGGTGCGCGCTCTGAGCCTGCTGGGTCTGCTCGGCGCCTACACCCTGCCCGGCTGGGTGGTCGGCCCACTGCTGGACCGCTCGGACGCCGAGGAGGTGCTGGACACCCTCGTCGATGCCAGCCTGGTGCGGCTGACCGCCACCGACGCCATCGGCCAGCCTCGCTACCGGCTGCACGACCTGATCAGGACCTGTGCAGTGGAGATCGCCGCCCAGCTGCCGGCGGCGGACAAGCGGGACGCGATCATCCGGGTGCTGTCCGCCTGGCTCGAGCTGGCCGGGCGCGGCACCGATCGGCTGCCGGCCGGGCTGCTGGTCGCCGCGCCCGGTTCGGCGCCGCGCCGGTCGCTGCCGGACGTGGTCGTGGACCGGCTGATGGCCGACCCGGTCGGTTGGTTCGACACGGAACGCGACACTCTGCTCGGCGCCGTAAAACTGGCGGTGGACTGGGGACTGGACGAGTTGGCCTGGGAGCTGGCGGCCGGCACTGTGACCTACTACGACCACCGGTGCCTGTATCAGGACTGGGAGCACGGGCACCGGCTCGCGTTGGACGCGGCCGAGGCCGCTGGAAACGTGCGCGGCGCATCGGTACTGCTGCGCGGCCTCGGCCAGCTGCACATCTACCGAGACGAATTCGACGGGGCGACCCGTGCCCTGGAGTCGTCCATCGGGCTGTGCCAGGACGGCGGGGACAAGCGAGGCGAGGCGTTGTCAGTGGCGATGCTGGGCACGGTAAGCCGTGTGGAGGGCCGCTACGACGAGGCCGCCGATCGTGTCGAGCAGGCGCTGGCCATCGCGGTCGGTGAGGGCGACCGGCGCCTCGAAGCGCAGCTGTCCTGTTCGATGGCCGTGATGCGGCTCATGCAGGGCGAGCTCGACGAGGCGGAGTCCTGGTTCAGCGCGGCCTTGCGCCAGGCCAGGGCACTCGACGACGGGCATCGGGTGGCGGTCGTGCTGCGGCGGGTCAGCCGGCTGCACGATCGGCGCGGTGATCCGGACGAGGCGCTGCGCTGTCTGTGGCAGGCGTTGGCCACCTTCGAAAAACTGGCCGACGAGCGGTGCGCCGCGTACACGCTGCTGGAAGTCGGCCGCGTGTACGCCGGTCAGCACGACCGGGACCGGGCGAGCCCGGCGTTGGAGCGCGCGGCGGACCTGTTCCACCGGCACGGCGACCGCCACGACGAGGCCACGTGCTGGCAACTGATCGGCGACCTGGACGCCGCCGCCGGCTTCCACGACCTGGCGCGCCAGCACCGGGAGCAGGCGCAGCGGTTGTGGCAGACGATCGGTGACATCCACCAGACGAAGGCTCCAGCGCGACCATCGTCGCCGTGACCTGGCTGAGGCTGTGCAGGAGAGAACCTGCCCGATCACGTGTCCCGTGACGATCTCACCTCGGGGCTACTTCGCGAGCGATACCGGCGGCCTGCTCCTGCCCATGGCGATCCGCTGCTCAACACACTGGCGGAGGCCATGGCACATCTGGTGGCGGTAGTCGACACCAGCACGGACGAGGAAGCCTCACCGGACGCGGCGTCCAGATGGTTCGCGTACCCGGCATACCTCTCTGACCGCCTCAGCCCAGAGGACCGCCAACGACTCGCAGACCTCTTTCTCGGCGCGGCCATGAGGAACCGGAGGGACCATGGCGCTGCGCACTGCTGGGGGTCCCGGACGGGTTCGACCTCGACGAAGACGAGAGTTGACTACCGAGGCCCACCTCGCCCTGGACAGATTCATCAAGACTCCGCCGCCCGCGCGTCAAGGTGCGGGCTCCAGGGTTGACTCGGCGGGCACTTCAAGATGAGCGTGGTTGATCAATTCCTGGTGATGGGGGCAACGTGTCGTTACGGCGGTTGCGGGGATGGGCTCTGGCAGTGGCTGTCGTGATCGGCTGGGGGGCGGCAGGATGCTCCGCGGGGATGCACGCCAGTGCCAAGGCGGTCATCGGGGTCGATGCGCCGATAGCCCTGGCTGATCAGGCCGTTCACTTGAAGATCAATGGTCTGGAGCCACACGACGAGATCACTGTCGGTTCTTCGGCGACCGCGTACGACGGCAAGGTGTGGCATGGCCGGGCAACATTCACCGCGGACGACCGTGGCCGCGTCGATCTCTCCACGACGCGGCCGGTGTCGGGAACGTACAACACGGTCGACGGCATGGGCCTGTTCTGGTCGATGAGACCCCCGGCCGGTGATCCGAACGGTCACTACTTCAGCCCTCTTTCCCCTGAGCTCTCTCCCTCGTACGCCGTGAAGATCACTGTGACCGCGCACGGGCGGCAGCTGGCGAGCCGCACGCTCACCCGGGAATGGGAAGCCAAAGGAGTCAGCTCCCGGATGCTCGCCCTGGCCCATGACAAGGTCGTCGGAGAGATGTTCCTGCCCCGCTCCGGCACTCTCCGGCATCCGGCTGTACTGGCTTTCGGTGGATCGGAAGGCGGTGTCAGCATGAAGTGGACGGCGGCTCTGCTGGCCTCCCATGGCTACCCGACGCTGGCTCTCGGCTACTTCGGGGAGCACGGCCTACCCGCCACCCTGCGCAACGTCCCATTGGAGTACTTCGCTACCGCCGCCCGCCTGCTGGCAGCCCAGCCTGAGGTCGACCCCGCGCACATCATCGCCATGGGCTACTCCCGAGGCAGCGAACCCGCCCTGCTCCTCGCTGAGGACTATCCCCGTCTGATCCACGGTGTCGTCGTGTACGCCCCGTCGTCCAACGTCAACCAGGGATTCGGCGGGGGCAACGCCTGGACCAAGCAGGGGCATCCCATTCCCCAGGGCAGCATCCCGCTGGACCACCTCAGCGGACCACTGCTAGCCATCGCCGGCGCAGACGACGCCCTATGGCCGTCATCGACCTACGTCAAGGCGATCATCGGTGACCTGAATGCGATCCAGGACCGGTATCCGTACCAGGCACTGGTCTACCCCGGCGCCGGGCACGGCGTCGGCATCTTCCCTTTCCTCGCGGAGGGCACAGTTGCCCCCACCATGGGCGGCAATCGCGTCGGCAACGCTGTCGCCAAGGAGCGGGGCTGGCCCAAGGTCCTTGCCCTCCTCGCCGACACCCAGAGGTGAGTGCCACGGCGCGGAGGCCAGAGCAGACTGCCCTGTCAAGACCACGTGCGGCGGTTGACACCAGCCACTGACACCAACAGGCATGCAACACCCTTTGAACCCTGTCCCCCATCGCATCAGTGACCACTAATCGGGCAGGCGCATCCGATCAACCCATCAAAGAGAGGAGTGGTCAGTGTGTTTTGGGGGTCGTGCTGGGCAGCAGTGCGGGCGGTAGCGGGGTGACGGCACTCGGGACCGCGGAGGCAAGTGTGCTTTCCGTGCACAGGCCGAACACGGTGAGGCCAACAGTGACGTTCCCCGTGTTCTTCCCGGCGGCGAGCCACTGCAGGGGCAGGCCATCGTGGGGGAAGCGGGGAGCGGTACGGCTCAGGGTGAATTCGCCGTCGGGGTTATTGGGCGAGGAGGCGAAACTTCCACCGCCGGTAACCAGCTCGCCCGGTGGGCATTCCTTGGTGATAGCGACCCCGGTCTGTCCAGGTGCGATGTTGACCGCACCGGCCACGATGTGCGTCACGGCACTGCGCGGGCTTGCCGCCTCGGATGTGCCGGGATGAGCGAAGGCGGCTCCCGCGCCGACTCCGAGGGCAGCTACGACGGCCAGACCAATGGCGCGAGCGTATTTCACAGGGCCTCCCGGCATGTGGTGGACGCTGCCTGTTTTCCCCCGGGGCGTCGCATATCGCGCAGTCTCACGCGAACGCCGTAAGCAGAAACGATCCATCTGGCGCTGGCAGGTGGAGCGGGCACTCCGGCGACCAATCCCCGCACCGCCGATGCAGTCGTCAACGCCATTGAGCGCTGTGGGCAGCAGGTTCGTGGGCGTGACCGGCGCAGTAACGCCTTCGAAGGTGCTGCGCGGTTGCCTTCCGTGAGGCAACCGCGGTCGCGCTCAGGGCCCGTCCCGCCTTCCGGTACGGGCGCTGTACCTAAGGGGCGGGCGAGGCTGCCGCGGCCGGCCGGGTGGCGATGCGCATCCGGCCGCCGTCATACTCCGCCACCTCACCGGGCAGGATCAGCAGCCCCGGCTCCCCGTCCTGCCACGCCGCGCCGATCCGGCGGACCTGGACGGCCGGACCCCGCGCGCCGGCCATGAACACCGTCGGATCGACCTCCCACCCGTGCTTGCCGAGCCACTGCTCCAGAGCCGCGGAGTCCTCGCTGCTCGCATCGCGCGGCCACTCGTACCTACTCGTCACGACGTATCCCCCTGTCCGTGAACGGATCACCGGGCGATCCTGCCACCGGGCACTGACAACCCGGGCGCGGGCGTTTTCGGCTCAGTGCTCGCCAGCCCTACGAACGGCAGGCCACGGCTGGCGTAGTGCGGTGGATTCTTAGGTGCCCCGGCGAGGTGGCGCCTTTCAAACATCGGTCAGGTATCGCCCTGGCCATGCTGGTTGGCGCCGTGCATCTCCGTCGGATCGGCCTCCCCGCCCCCCGTGCTCGCTGAGCCACTGTTCCTGGGCTGCCGAGTCCTCGCTGCTCGCATCGCGCGGCCGGGGAGGCGCCGGTGGCCGAGGACCACGGACACACTGGTTGCGGGTCGAGCCGAGGAACAAGCTGAAACCGGCACGGATCCGACGGCGGGCCGGCCGCCGCCGTCCCGGTGGCGATCCGGTCCAGGGGCGCCGCGATGCTCCAAGCCGGTCGGACACTGAGCACGGGTGGGGAGAAGATGTGTGGAGGCCAGCGCCTGGGGCCTGGGCCGACTGACGTGCATCGGCCCAGGCCCGGTTCGCCTCGCGGCTGCGGAGTCACGGCTACGGCACGATCGTCCAGCGCTGACGGGCGTCGTCGCTGCAGTTCTCGATCGTCACGTACGCCGCCTCCCGCGACGAGGGCACCAGGCACAGGTGCGCGGCCTCGCTGCGGAAGCGGAGGGAGCCGTCCCCGTACATCTCCACCTGCCAGCGGTGGCCCGTGCCGTCGTCCCTGGCGCCGCGGTCGGAGCAGTCGTGCAGCAGGGAGCGTTCGCCGGGCCGGGGCTGGTGGGTGTCCAGGATGTCGACGCACCGTCCGCCGCTGCCGAACGCCTTGAGCCGGAGGATGTTGTCGCCCAGACCGGCGTATTCCATGTCCCAGCGCTGGGTGTAGGCGCCGTTGTGCCGACGGGTCGTCAGCGGGGTGCCGTCGCGGCCCGGTTCGCCGAATTGGTCCAGGTAGAGGCCGTTCCACGCGCGCAGCCGGACCCGCAGGTCACCGGCCTCCCACGCGCGGTCGGACACCCCGCGGGAATTGTCCCACCACTGCTGGGAGGCACTGTCGCCGCACGCCAGGGCCAGGACCTGCTGCTCGTTCCCCAGACCGGTCAGGCACAGCCCCGGATAGACCGAGTTGTGCCAGCGCAGCGGGCCGCCGGGCGCCCCCAGGTCGTCGGGTTGCCACTGCGCGAGGGGCGAGTCGCACGACAGCACGATGACGGACAGCGGGAGGAACGGGTTGAGGCCGGGGCACATCCCGGCGGCGGCACGGTCGGCGCGAGCGCCTCGGGCGCCGGACGCCGCCGTGGGGCTGCCGCCGACGCCGAAGCGGTACCAGTGCCCCTGCACGGTGCCCACGCGGAACCGCTGACGCAGGTTGTAGCGCTCCTGGGTGGTGGTCACCTGTCCCCAGGCCCTGTTCTGGGCATCCAGGACCAACCCGGTCCGGGCGTTCTCGAAGCTCGAGGAGAAGTTGTGCACCGGGCCGTCGGGCGCGGCCGGAACGGGAGAAGGAGCCGGTTCGAACTGGACGGGATAGTGGTCCGCCCCGCGCCCCGCGGGAATGTCGGCGTTGAACCGCGGTGTCCCGTGTGTGATCGCGTAGTCGAGTTCGCCACCCCGCTGGTGGGTGGGGCGGTCGGGACGCGCCAGTTGTTCGTCGGCACGCAAGTGCAGACTCTGATCCCTGGCCTGCTGCTCGGTACGGTTGCGGATGTCGAGGTTGAAGTCCCCGACCATGACCCAGTTCTCGCCGGGCCGGGCGGCCGCGCGGATCCCCGCGAGCAGGTAGGGGACGTCCGCGCCGCGTGCGTGGACGGTGTAGTAGACCGTGCTGCCGATCCGTACGCCGAGGGCGCGGCGGTAGCGGTACTCGTCGCGGGGTTCGTTGCGGTCGTACAGCGGGTTCTCGATGACGCGGACCTCGTCCGCGCGGGCGTGTGTGACGACCGCGAGGTTGACCCGGCCGCCCTCCCAGCGGTCCTGTCCCGTGGTGCTGTTGCGCCGTGGGTCGGTCTGCAGGTAGTAGACGTGAAGGCGGTGATGGTGGTAGTCCCACCGCGTGTGGCTCACATGGTTCGGCAGGCCCGCCGGGAACGGACCGGGGATGGGGATCGACTCACCGGTGCCCCGGGTCTGGAACGGCTCGGGGGGCGGTCCGTTGCCGACCTCCTGGAGGGCGATGACCTGGTGCCGCATCGCCAGCGGTCCGACCTCGCCGTTCCAGCGCAGCCCGCGGTTGGAGCCCTGCATGTTGTAGGTGGCGAACGGCAGGCTGCCGTTCGACGAGGGGTCCACCCGCCGGTCGTCCGCCCGCGCCGAGTAGCCACCCGGGCCGGGGGCGGCACCGACCAGCAGCCCGGCGGCCAGCAGCGCGGAGGTGAGGGCGGCGGTCAGCCGCGATCCGCGTGGGCCGAGCGGTCGGGAGCGGGCCTTGGCGCGGGACGGCAATAACGGTAATCGCATCGTGGTCTCCCTTGTGGAGCGATCTGTGTACGGCTGCGAACAACTGCACGAACGATCTCTTCAGTATCGGCAGGTCCGCGTCAAGAGCCCCTCGCGCGCCACGTGTCCGCCGCGGGCACGGGTTTCGGCCGTGTGTCAGCCCGCAGCCCCTGGCCATTCCGCTGCGAGGGCCCAAAGTGGCCGACACCCCTACGAACGGCCCGGCCGCCTGCCTCCACAGGATCCACACCACGTTCAACGCGCCTCGCCGCGACGAGCCTCGTACGCCACCACGGCCCGCGCCAGCCACTCCGCCGCCCGCGCCGGCGAACACCGCCGGCTCAACCCCCACCGCTCCGAATTGCATCACCCATGCGAGATCGTCAGGATGTCCCGCGTATCCGTCACCCCCTGGGCCATCGCGATGATGTGGTCGACTTGCGGCGCGCGGGGGTCACGCGGATCGGCCTCGCGTGGCACAGGCGTCAGGCAATGCCCGCACTCCCAACCGTCCCGCTCACCGATCTCTTTCCGCGTATACGCCTCCCGCTCACATGGCAGCCGGTCGCGGCTCCGGGCGGCGCACCGGATCAAGTTGCCGATGTTGTCCGGGACAGATCCACGCCGACGGCTGACGGGCGGTCAGGGGCAGTCGTATGTGAGGTGCGTGGCCACCGTGCGGTGGGCGGGAGTGAGGATGCGCAGTTCGGCTCGTGCCCTGTAGTGGCCCTTGCCCTGGAAGCTCCACAGGAGGTGCAGCCGTGCCTGCCTCTGGCCCTGGGCCACCGTTTCCCGCAGGACGGCCGAGGCGGTGCCGTCGCTTCGGCGCCAGCGGTAGGAGAGCGTGCCCGGCCGACCGTCCGTGGTGACCAGGCCGACGATGTCCGCGGTGCTGTCGCAGCCGGCAGTTGTCGGCCGGACGGCGACTGCCACCGTGCGCACCCCGACGGACGGCTGGAGGTGCTGCCAGGCCAGGAACGCGATGACGCAGACCAGCACCAGCGCGGGCAGAGCGTGTCTGCGCAGGCGCCGACGCGGGGGTGCGGGGGCTGGTGGCACGGTGGGCAGCGTGCTGTCGGGGCGGTGCGCGACGGCGGCTGTCACTCCCGGGCCGAAACGCAGCACGGTGCCTTCGACACGATCGGGTTGCGTGGGTCCGGTCGGCGTGATCTGCGTGCCGGGCGGTGCGACGAGAGTGTCGGTGTCGTCGGGCTCGGGCCGCTGGATCCAGTGGCTGGCCAGCACGGTGGCGCTGTACTCGGCGTCGTTCGGGCCGGTTTCGTGGGCCGGTGGGTGTTCGGTGGTGCCGACGAGGTGGGTTGTGGGGGCGTGTGCGTCGCTGGGGTCCAGTACGTGGGTGGGTTCGTCGATGGGACCGACTACGCGGGTGGGTTCGTTGCTGGGATCGAGCACTCGGGCGGACTCGTCGCTCGGGTCGAGCACGCGGGTGGACTCGTCGCTCGGGTCGAGCACGCGGGTGGACTCGTCGCTCGGATCGAGCACGCGGGTCGACTCGTCGCTCGGATCCAACACGCGGGTGGGCTCGCAGTCGTCGGCAGGTGCCGGGGTGCGGTCGTTCTGAGTGGTCATCGGAGGTCACACTGCCTGGTCAGAAGCTGCTGCGAGGCGCCGCCGTTGGCGGCGGCCGGGTTCGTCGTGGCCTGCACCGCCCAGTAGCAGCCCTGGTTCTGGAAGGTGTGGTCGACGGTGAGCGAGTACTGGGTGGCGCCGCTGCGTTGGAAGGTCTGGGGCGCACCGTCCGGGATGCCGAGCACTCCTGCGGCATTGCTGGTGAACCATGAGACGGTGATGGAGATGGGCCCGGTGCCGTCCGTGGTGATGTCGATGATTGCCGAGGCGGTGGACGGACCCGTCTGCCGGAACGCCGACACGGCGACGTCCTTGACTGCGGGAGCTGCCGGCGCTGTGGGGGATGCGGTGGTCGGTGTCGCGTCGGTGGTTGCCCCGCCGGACGTCGTCTCCCCGGATGGCGTCATGGTGGCGGACGTCGAAGGGTCGCTGGTGCCGGTGGTGTCCGGAGACGGTGGGCCCGATGGCGACAGGCTCGGGGACACGGTGGTGGTCGGGGACGGGGACGCGTGGGCCGGCGAGGTCGATGCGGTGGGCCCCTGTGACGTCACGCCGGGCTGGGCGCTGGTGGTGGCGAGGGACTTGGCTGACGGCTGCGGATCTGCTGCCCGGGTGTGCTGGGCGGCGTAGGTCAGGAGGATGCCCAGGAGCACGGCGGCCGCCGAGACCAGCATCCCCGGCCGGCCGGGGAGCCACGATCGAGCTGGGCCTTGGCCCGCTGCCTGAGCCAGGACCGTGCGTGCGGTGTCCGTGGTGGTATGCGGGGCTTTGCGCGCTGAGGGCAGCAGCAGTAGCAGCAGTGCGACGAGTGCTGCGAGCCGTCCCCGGCCGCGTTCCTCCCAGTCGGGCCCATAGGCGGCACCGGCGGCCGCCTCCAGTTCCGAGACGAACGCCTCGGCTTGCGTGGGCCGCTCGTCCGGGTCCTTGGCCAGGCCGCGCCGCACCAGTGCGCGCACCGGCTCGGGGACCTCGTCGGCGGGGACGGGCGCGTCGACGTGCTGCAGCGCGAGTTCGGCGAGATTGTCACCCGAGTACGGCTTGTGGCCCGTCAGGCATTCGAAGAACGTGGCCGTGGCCGCGTACACGTCGGCGGTGGGAGAGGCGGGCGCACCGGTCCACTGTTCCGGGGCCATGTAGGAGGGGGTTCCCGCGACGCCGACGCTGGTGCCGGTATCGACCGCGATCCCGAAGTCGACGAGCTTGGACGAACCGTCCGGCACGACCAGGACGTTTTCCGGCTTGTAGTCGCGGTGGACGACGCCGATGCGGTGCGCGTCGGCGAGGCCGAGCAGCGACCCCTTGAGGATCACGAGCGCGGCCTCGGGATCCAGCGGCCCCCGCTTGGCCAGCAGGGCTCGCAAGGAGACACCGTCCACCAGCTCCATCACGATGGCGGCGCCGTCCGGGCTCTCGACGTACTCGTACAACCCGGCGACGTACGGGCTTTCCAGCCCGCCGAGCAGCCGCGCCTCAGCCCTGAACTCGTGCACGAATCCCGGCCGGGTGCGCAGTGACTCGCTGAGGTACTTCACTGCGACCGGATGGCCGGTCTCCTCGTGCACGGCCAGTACGACCCGTCCACTCGCCCCGGATCCGAGTTCCAGTGACTCGGTGTATCCGGGCACTGCCCATGTGTTCATTTGGTCCCCCCAGATCCGCTGTGCCGACCGAGATCCCACTTGTTCCGGCGCTTCCGGCACGCGTTGAGAGACATATTTTCGGCCACTGCGGTTGCGGCGCGGCGCCGCGGACGTCACAGGTTGACCACTCCTGGCAGGGGCACCGCGGAGCGCGGCAGTCTCTTTGGCGGCCGGTGGACCGCCGCTGGCGGGCCCTGTGGATCGTGGCCGTCCATGGGCAGATCGCGCTGACGTACGTGCTCCGGCCGACGAGGGCACAGGCCAACGAGGTTGCCGGCAGAAGGGAGACGGGCCTTACGCTGACCGGGCGCTGACGGCGGACGTGTACCCCCCTACCCCGGCCGAGCGTTGACGGCGAGCGAGGGAGGCGCGCATGGGCGGGACGGCACCCCCCGGGACGGTCCTGGTCGTGGACGACGACGCGGCGATCCGGCGGTCACTGGAGCGCGGGCTGCGGCTGAGTGGTTTCGCGGTCCGCACCGCGCCCGACGGGCTCGGCGCGCTCGCTGCCGTCGCGGACGGCCCGCCCGACGTGCTCGTCCTGGACGTGTCGATGCCGGGGATGAGCGGCATCGAGGTGTGCGCGCGGTTGCGCGCCGATGGCCGGGATCTGCCGGTGCTCATGCTCTCTGCGCTCGACGAGACCGCCGACCGGATAGCCGGCCTGCAGGCCGGCGGCGACGACTACCTGGTCAAGCCGTTCGCCCTGCAGGAACTTGTGCTGCGGCTGCGCGCGCTGCTGCGGCGTCGGCCGCACGCCGCCCAGGAACAGGCGTTGCGGGTGGCGGACCTGCTGATCGACCCCGCGGCCCGTACCGTACGGCGTGGCGGATGCGCGCTGGATCTCACCCGGCGCGAGTTCGAGCTGCTGGAGGTGCTGGCCCGCAACGCCGGGCTGGTCCTCACCCGTGACCAGCTGTTGGAGCGGGTGTGGGGCTACGACTTCGACGTGCGCAGCGATGCCGTCGACACCTTCGTCAGCTATCTGCGGCGCAAGCTGGAGGCCGACGGCGCACCACGCCTGATCCACACCGTGCGTGGGGTCGGATTCGTGCTGAGGGAGGAGCCGTGAGGCTGTCGGCCCGGATCGGACTGGCGGTCGGCTGCACGGTGCCGCTGCTGGTACTGGCCTCTGGATGGTTGCTGCTCCAGCTCGTCGCCCGCGATCTGCACCGCGCCGAGGACGACCACCTGCGGGAACGGGCGGCGGCCGTCGTCCCGGACGCCCGGGCGTTGCTGCGGGCCGGCGCGGCGGGTCGGCCCAAGGCGGCGGACACCCGTGAACGCGCCCTCTACAGCGCTGCGCTCGACGTGGGCGTGCGGGTGGTGGGACCGGACGGTTCCTTCAGCGGCGGCCCGCAGCCCGCCTCCGGTGTGCCGCTGCCCGCGCGCACCGGGGCACCAGTCACCGTGCGCGCAGATGGCGCCAGCTGGCGCGTGCTGGGTCGTCCGGTGCGCACGCCGCTCGCCTCCGGCACCCTGTGGGTGTTCGCGTCGGACACCGCCGACCGCGGACAGCAGCGACTGGTCCGGCGCCGGGTGCTGGTCACCACTGTGCTCGCGGCCCCCCTGTCCGGTCTGCTGGCCTGGGGAATAGCGGCGGGTGCGGCCGCGCCGCTGCGCCGGCTGACCCGCCGTACCGCCGGACTGGACCCGCGCACCGATCGCGTGCGCCTGCCGGTGGAGCGGACCGGTGTCACCGAGGTCGACGAGCTGGCCGCCACCGTACGCACCGTGCTGGCCCGCTACGACGAGCAAGCCGCCCGCACCGCAGAGGCCCTGGACACGGCCCGCTCGTTCTCGGCGGCCGCCGCCCACGAACTGCGCACCCCGCTGATGAGCATAGGCACCAACCTGGACATCCTGGCCGGTCACCCGGGGCTCCCCGAACCGGACCGTACGGAGGTCGTCGCCGATCTGCGCCGCGAACACGGGCGGCTGCTGGGCCTGCTGGTGATGCTGCGCGACCTCGGGCGCGGGGATCTGGTGGAGGCAGAGGCGTTCCGCACCGCCGACCTGACGGAGATCGCGGAGGCGGCCGTCGCCGAGGCCCGGCGCCATGCACCCGGCGCGCTGATCATGCTGGACGCCCCGGCGGGGGTCACCGTGCGCGGCTGGGAGCCGGGACTGCGGCTGCTGCTCGACAATCTGCTGGCCAACGGCGTGGCGCACGGAGCCGACGCGAGCGGGCTGGTGAGCGTGACGGTGGGGCTGCGGCGCGAGGGAGATTGGATCGTGCTCACCGTGGACGACGGCGGACCGGGAGTGCCGGGGCAGGACCGGGAACGGATCTTCGAGCGGTTCCGGCGCGGCCCGGCCAGCGCCGGCTCCGGGCTCGGCCTCACGCTGGTGGCCCAGCAGACCGCACTGCACCGGGGCGCCGTGACGGTCGGCGGCGCACCGGGCGGCACGGGGGCACGCTTCGAGGTGCGCCTGCCGGCCGGGGAGGGAGAACTGCCCGACCGCCGCGACTGGTTGATCGGGACAGCCGGGACATACCGGTCACAAGGTTTCCCCAAAAAGGACTCCTAACCTGCCGCGGGACGGGCGGACGAGTGGTCCGCCCAGGAACGGAGGCATGTGATGGACATCCGGCGAAGGCGGCGCAACCTGCTGGTCGGGCTCGCCACGGCAGCGCTGCTGGCGGGCGGCACCGGCGCGGCCACGGCCGACAGCTCCCCCGCGCCGGGACCCACCGGCGACGGGGCCAAGGCGCTGTGCAAGCGAGTGCCGAGGATCGACCGGCGGATCGACCGGGCGTTGAAGCGGCTGGACGCCGGGGCAGACACCCGGGGTTCGGTGGCCCGGCTGGAACGTCGCGCGGCCAACGCAGAGAAGGCCGGCCACACCGAGATCGCCACGTTTCTCCAGGACCGGCTGAAGACCCGCAAGGCGCTGGTGCCCACCCTCAAGCAGCGCCAGAAGGACCTCGACCAGGTCAGGACCTGGTGCCGGGACAACGACGGCGGCAAGGCGGCAAGTTGATGCGCGCACGGGCCGCTGTGGTGCCGGTGGTCCTGCTGGCCGCCCTGGCCGTCGGCTGCTCCGGTCACGACGGGGCGTCGCCGAAGGCTCCGGCGGCCACGCCGTCGGGCTACTCGCAGATGCAGCAGAAGGTGAACGCGGCCGAGTCGGCCGCCGCCGCGGCCGACCGGGACGCGGCCTCGAACGCGGACCGCTGACCTGAGGGTGAGGCAGCGCATCGCGGCCGGGCAGGCCCCCGAGGGGCACCGCCCGGCCGCTGTCCGATCGTGCTGGTCTGGGACCGCCTCAACACCCACGTCTCGCGCCTCATGCGCGAGCTGATCGCCGAGCGTACATGGCTGACGGCGTTCCTGCTGCCCGCCCACTCGCCCGACCTCAACCCCGTGGAGGGCGTATGGGTGCACGTCAAACGCAGCTTGGCCAACCTCGCAGTCGTCGCTCTCGACCGGCTCGAGGCCCTCGTCCGGAACCGGCTCAAACGCCTCCACTACCGGCCCGGCGCCGTCGACGGCTTCATGGCCGGCACCGGCCTGACTGCCGGTGTTCCAACGTCACCTTGACCAGCCGAAGTCACTGACGTGTGTGCGAAGGCAGAGGAAAGGGGTCGCCCTGGTGACGGACAGCAGCTTGGCGTGGATCGGTGAGCACTGGAACAGCGGTGCGATCGCCAAGGACGGGATGCTCTCGGACATCAGCCTCACGGCGGTGCGGGGCGTGGACCCGGTGGACTTCGTGGTGCGCCTCGACGCCGACCGCGGCATGGCCGAACGGCCGCCGCTGTTCAAGGACTTCGACAGGCTGAGCGTGAACCTGGGCGACAGCGTGGCGATGTTCGGCGCCAGCGGCGAGTGGACGTACGTCCTGGAGGTCGAGCGGTCCACCTGGCACCTCGTCTTCCTCGACCGGCTGGGCCAGGACACCTTGGTGGGGCAGGGCGACGAACTCGTCTGCCTGGACCGCTTCCTGCACGAGCACCCGTGGGTGTGCTACGTCGACGCAGCCGGCGAAGTGAGTTCCGGCGAGCCCGGTGACAGCCTGCTGGAGACCGCGGTCCCGCCCAGGGACCGGCTCGGGACGTTCGCCGCACTGGACGCGGCCGTGCGCCGGGCCGGGGCGGTGCGGTGCGGGACACCTTTCCCGGCTGCGAGGACCCCGAGGACGAGGACGAGGAGTTGACGAAGCGGCTGTTCGCGGCGGTGGGCCAGCATCTCGGGCTGTCACTGCCGCGTCGGGAGATCGAGCTGGGGCTGCTGCCCGCGGTGCACCTGCCCTCGCCGGTGTGAACCGGCAGCAGCGGGGGCGCCGCGTCCTCTCGGCGCGGCGCCCCCTGTGAGCGGGATGGT
Organism: Streptomyces sp. NPDC101165; assembly: GCF_044768135.1. Lineage (NCBI taxonomy): Bacteria > Bacillati > Actinomycetota > Actinomycetes > Kitasatosporales > Streptomycetaceae > Streptomyces > Streptomyces sp. NPDC101165. The sequence continues at coordinate 43,788 of NZ_JBIWPG010000035.1, forward strand.
GCTACTGGGTGTTCGCGGTCATGGTGCACTTCACGGTCGTACTGTCGGCGGAGCACGCCGCGCGCATGTTCGTGTCCAGGTGCAGCGGGTCCCGAACGTCCCGGGGGCGACGGAGCGGTCACGGCTCGGGCCGGCCGTGGTCTTCCACGGAGAGGGCGGCGCCATCGTGTCCGTGTACGCCTGGGCGGACTGGTCCGGGTTCTGCGCCGAAGCATTGGGGTTGGGCAGGGTCAGGTCGACGGGCATCGTGACGCGGAAGCGGGCCCAGGGCGACCACGACGTCTCGTACAGGCCGCTGTCCTTGGCGTAGGCCGAGGTGTGGAAGACGTAGTCGACGTTCGGCTTCAGCCTTCCGGCGCCCACGTCCACGGAGGCGGTGGAGCCGGACTTGACGAAGTCGGGCACCAGGACGCCGTACTGGTTGTCGCTGATCTTCACCTGGGTCTTGGCGTTCCCCGAGGAGCCGGCGGTCCAGACCTCGAAGGTGAGGTTGGACGTGCTGCCGTCGGCGTCGGTCACGGTGTTGATCAGCTCGTCCCTGGGGTGGTGACCTGCCAGACACCGGAGGTGTCCTTCAGACAGTCCGCCACCGTCCCCATACCCCACACACCACGGGATGCAGCCACTGCTCCACGCCCGTCAGGGACTTCAAGTAAGTTCACCCCCAGGGCAGTTCACACCGCGCAGTCGACGGTGGCAGTACCAGTCGACCCATTCGGCGGTGGACAGCTCCACCTCAGAGAGCGTCTTCCAGGGCCGGCCGGGCTTGATCAGCTCGGTCTTGAACAGGCCGATCGTGGACTCCATCAGGGCGTTGTCGTATGCGTCGCCGACCGAGCGGATGGACGCCGCGATCCCTGCCCGGCCCAGGCAGGGCCGCGTCGTTCAGGTGATGTGTCCTGGTTGATCACATGCCGAGGGTGATCAGTGGACGGTTGGCGTCGCGGGTGTGGTGGCGGAGTCCAGCGGCGATGTTCGTCTGGTTGGCGATCCGTCGGCGGCGCACGATCTGGACGGCCTGCACCTCCCCTCTTCGCGCGGGCCTGTGTCGGCCGTGGGGAACCCTGTGACAAGATCCGCTGGCATGTCATCTGTCATGTCGTCTGCCATGCCTTCGTTGCCTTCGTCGCCCACGGGCCCCTCAAGAACCGGTCGCCGTCTGCTGGTCGCCCTGCTCGCGCTGCTCGCGACAGCAGGCTCCACCGTGGCCGAGGCCGGCACGCCGTCCGGCCCGGCGCCCGGCGCCGCGGTGAGAGCGGCCGAACCCGCGACGCCCGACCGCCCCAGCTACGACGTGAAGCTGCGCGCCGACGCCGACGGCTCCCACTGGGCGGGCCGGCAGACGGTGTCCTTCCGCAACGCCTCCAGCCGGCCCCTGCGTGAGGTGTACATACGCCTGTGGGGCAATGGCGAGGACGGCTGCGGGACATCCGGAAGACCGTCCCCCGTCCGCGTCTCCCACGTGCGCGGCGGCACTCCGGGCCGCCCCGGCGTGAAGTGCACGGCGCTGCGCATCGCCCTGCCGAGGCCGCTCGCACGCGGTGAGCGGACGGCCGTCTCCTTCGACGTGGCCCTCACCGTGCCCGCACGCAACAACCGCTTCGGCCGCGAAGGCGCGTTCCGCTTCCTGGGCAACGCGCTGCCGGTCCTCGCCGTGCACGACGCGAGGGGGTGGCACCTCGATCCGTATGTGTCGTACGGCGAGAGCTTCTACACCCTGGCGAGCGACTTCCGGGTGCGCCTCGACCACCCGTCCGCCCTCAAGGTCCCGGCGACCGGCAGCACATGGACCCGCCCCGGCGGTACCGGGCGTACGGTCACCCACAGCGTCGCCAAGCGGGTGCGGGACTTCGCATGGGCGGCGGGCCCGTTCCGCACCGCGACCCAGACCTCGCCCGACGGCGTGCGCGTGAAGTCGTACTGGTCGCCGAACACGCCCGCCGCCGGTGTCCGCCTCAACCGCAAGGACGGCGTCGCCGCCATCGACCGGTTCGGCAGGGAGTTCGGCCGCTATCCGTACGGCGAGATAGACCTCGTGATGACCCCCGGGTTCGCCGGCGGCATGGAGTACCCCGGCCTGGTCATCCTCGGCACCGAGGAGGAGGGCGGCGCCACCGTCCATGAGATCGCCCACCAGTGGTGGTACGGCGTCGTGGGCAACGACGAGTACAACTCACCCTGGCTGGACGAGAGTTTCGCTCAGTACGCCAACGCGCGCTACTACCGCTGGGACGGGTTCGAGTGCTCGCCGAACGACTCCTGGCCGAGCGCCACCGCCGCGCTCACCAACTCGATGGCCTACTGGTCTACACACCGTGGCGAGTACTCCCAGGTCGTGTACGGGATCGGCCCCTGCGTCCTGGCCGACCTGGAGCACGTCCTCGGGGCCGGCACCATGGCGCGCCTCATCAAGAAGTACGCCCACGACCACTGGTACGGCGTCTCCACCACCGTCGACTTCAAGAAGGCCGCACAGTCGATGACGCACAGGGACCTCGGCCCCTTCTGGCGGAAGCACCGCATCCGCTGAAGTCGCACTCCGCTCGCGGGTGACGGGCGTACCCCGTCGGCGCCACGATGACGGTGACCGACGGGGTACGCGGGCAGGGCGGCGTCGTTCCGGCGGTGCATCCGGGTTGATGGGGCTTCAGGAGCTGGGGCAGGACTGCGGGGTGGTCGGCGGGGGCTGACGCGGAGGCAGGCACGACTTCCGGTGATCATGAGGTGTCGAGTCCCTGATCACCACGACGGAAGACCGTGCCTGCCCGCTCGTCCTCGCTCATCCCGCGCCCTCTGGGCCAACTCGCCGACACCGCGCCGACCGTCCCCGATGACCTCCCCGGCCTGCTGACCTGCCCGGCTCAGGTGCCCGATCCCCGCCGGGACCAGGGCCGACGCCACCCGCTCGCCTTCGTCCTCTCCCTGGCCGCGTGCGCGGTCCTGGCCGGAGCGAAGTCCCTGGCCGCGATCGCGGAGTGGGCCGCCGACGCCCCGCCCAACGTCCTGGCCCGGCTCGGTGGCCCATGCCGGGAGCCGGGCCGCGGCCCCGTCGCCCCGGCCGAGGCCACCGTGCGTCGTGTCCTCCAACGCATCGACGGCGACGCGCTGGATACAGCCGTCGGAAGTTGGCTCGCCGGGCGCGAACGCGCCTCCGGCCAGGAGGAGAACGACAGCGACCGGCGGCCCTTGCCCTCCCTCGCCGTGGACGGCAAGACCGTGCGCGGTGCCCGCCGCACCGACGGCACCCAGGTCCATCTGCTCGCCGCGATGACGGGGACCGGCCTGGTCACCGCCCAGCGCGAGGTGGACGCCACGACCAACGAGATCACCGTCTTCCAGCCCCTGCTTGCCCCGCTCAACCTGCACGGCACGGTGGTCACCTTCGACGCCCTCCACTCGCAGACCGCCCACGCGCGTTTCCTCGTCGAGGACAAGCACGCCCACTACATCGCGCTGATCAAGGGCAATCAGCCCACCCTGCACCAGTGGCTGAAGGCCCTGCCATGGCGGGAAGTGCCGCTCCTGGACAAGACGCGGGCCACCGCGCACGGCCGCGACGAGATCCGCCGGATCAAGGCCGCCGCCGTCGCCGGGATCGCGTTCCCACACGCGGTGCAGGCTGTCCAGATCGTGCGCCGCCGACGGATCGCCACCACCGGCAAGGTCACCCTGGAACGCATCTACGGGGCGACCGACCTGGCCGCGGAACAGGCCGACGCAACCGAGATCGCCCGCCGCGTCCGCGGCCACTGGGGCATCGAGAACAAGATCCACCACGTCAGGGACACCACGTACGCCGAGGACGCCTCCCGCGTACGCACCGGCACCGCTCCACGTGCCATGGCATCCCTGCGCAACCTGGCCATCGGCGCTCTCCGACTCGCCAACCAGACGAACATCGCCGCTGGCCTCCGCCACCACACCCGCGACGCCAACCGTCCACTGATCACCCTCGGCATGTGATCAACCAGGACACATCACCTGAACGACGCGGCCCTGCCGGCCCAGGTGCTCGGCCAGCGCGAACGATGTGCACTGCGGCCCGGCATCGGAATGACGCATCAACTCCCCCGGCTGATAGGGATTTTGGTCCCGAACCGCGAAAACCTGCTGTCGAAGCCGGCATGCCGGCGGCCGTGGTTGCCAGGAAGGTCAGCCCAGTCCCCGCATTGGGGGGTTTTCCCCATCGTGCGTGGGACTGTGGCTGCGTAGGGTCACAGTGACTGATCACCGCTTCAATTCGCTCCATACGGGGGAACTTCATGCGACGTCTGCAGACGCGCGTACTTACAGCAGTGGCTTTGGCTGCTCTCACCGTCGGCGGGCTCTCCGCGTGCTCGGCCCTCGACCAGAAGACCTTCGAGGACGACGCCAAGGTGCCTCAGAAAATCACCTCGGTCCGTCTCGACAGCGGGAACGGCGGGGTGAAGGTGGATGCTTCGGCGGACGTCTCAACGATCTCCGTGCACCGCAAGGTCAACTACCGCGGTGACAAGCCGAGTGGCACGTCGTTCAGCGTCGAGAACGGCGTCCTGCTGCTCTCCGGCTGCGGCAAGAACTGCGGCGTCAATTACGTCGTCAAGGTGCCCGCTGGTCTTCCGGTGACGGGAACCACCTCCAACGGTAGCCTCACCCTGAGCGACGTCGGCATGGTCGACGTGCACACAAGCAACGGCGAGATCGCGGTGAACAACGCGACGGGCCGGGTGAAGCTACGCACGTCCAACGGTGACATCAACGTGAAGGACGTCAAGGGCGGCAACATCGACACGCAGACGTCGAACGGCGAGGTGACGATCCAGGCGGCCGTCCCGCAGAACATCACGGCCCACACGACCAGCGGCAGCCTCACGGTCACGGCCCCGCCCGCCAAGTACCAGATCTCGGCGCACGACTCCCACGGCGACAAGAAGGTGGCGTTCAAGAACGACCCCTTGGGCAAGTACCGCTTGGACCTGTCGACAACGAACGGTGACTTGACTGTGGAGTCGGCAGGCTAGCCTCGCGCGTTCATGAAGCGGGCTGCCCGGCAGGTGGTCAGCTCAGTGACAAGTGCCTCTGCCCAGCGAGGATGAGGATTGCCCAGGCCCTCGTTCACGCACAAGGCGGAGGCGCTTCTCAGGTGAAGCCGGTCGGCATCGGGAGGGTGAGCTCGCCGCTGACGGTCTCCGGTCTGCTCGCGAGGGACGCGCGGTTCCGGCCCAGCGTGGGCTCTTGTCCCTCTTCTGGCATGACCAGCCCCCCCAGCGCGCGTCGCGATGGTCGCGACGAGTGAGTCGGCGGTGCGGCGCAGCCCGTGCGGGAAGTCGTCCGGCTCCGACGAGCCGACGATGGGCGGGTCCTTCCTGGTCCCGGGTGCGGTGCGCCCCCTCGACGCGGCGTCAGGCGGTTTTGACAATGGTGCCGGCGCCTTCGAGCGCGGCTACCTCGTCGACGGGCGCCGTGGTGTCGGTGACGAGGGTGTGCAGGAGCGTGGAGGGGCCGACGTAGGCGTAGGCGGTGTGGCCGAGCTTGCTGCCGTCCGCGGCCGCGATGATGCGACGCGTGGAGGCGATGCTCGCCTTCTTCACAGCCGCGTCGTCGAGGTCGTAGGCGGTCAGGCCCTCGGCCGCACTCAGGCCGCAGCAGCCGACGACCGCGGTGTCGAAGCGCAGTGCCGACAGGGAGGCGAGCGTGAGGGGGCCGGTCAGGGCCCCTTCGGCGGCGCGGGGCCGTCCGCCGGGCACCATCAGCATGGTCGGACTCGGCGAGTCGCTGAGTACGTGGATGGCCTGCAGTGACAGGGGCATCACGGTTACTGGCCGTCCGCGCAGCAGACGGGCGACTTCCAGGCAGGTGGTGCCGCTGTCCAGGAGGACTGTCTCGCCGTCACCGATGAGCGAGGACACCTCGGCCGCGATCCGGCGCTTGGCGTCGGTCGCCTCATGAGCGCGCAGCGCGAACGGCGGCTCCTCACCCCTGAGCAGGAGGGCGCGCGCCCCGCCGCGCACGCGTTCGAGAACACCTTGCGCCGCCAGTGCGTCGAGGTCGCGCCGGATGGTCATCTCCGAGGCACCGGTCAGCTCGGCGAGTTCCAGGACCGTGGCACTGCCCGACTCCCTGACGGCCTGGACGATCAGCCGGTGACGGTCTGCGTTGCTCATACCGCGATTCAACACCACCCGAAACGCACACACAAGCTGTTCGAAGGGACATGTTTCAAACACCAAGAATGTTCGTTATGGTCGCTGGCATGGAACACTCGCTCCGAGCCGCCCGTGTGGCGACCTTCGTCTACTTCATCCTCAACGGCACCCTGGTGGGCATGTGGGTGGTGCAGATCCCCGCCATCGAGGAGCGCGTCGGGATCAGCCACGCCACGCTGGGGGGCTTCCTGGTGCTGCTGGGTGCCGGGGCCTTCACCGGTATGCAGGTGGCGGGCCGGCTGGCCGACCGCCTCGGAACACGCGTCGTGGTCCCCGCCGCCGGCGTTCTCTGCAGCGCGGCCCTGGTACTGCCCAGCCTCCCCCAAGCCCCCTGGACGCTGGCAGGCGCACTGCTGGTCTTCGGCTTCGGCAACGGCTGCCTCGACGTGAGCATGAACGCCCACGCCGTGCACGTGGAGAAGGCGTACAACCGGCCTGTCATGTCGGCCTTCCATGCCACGTTCTCCGTCGGCGGCGTCATCGCCGCCCTCGTCGGGGCGGGCGCCGCGAGCGCCGGTATGAGTCTGGCCGCGACGCTAGGCGCTGCGGGAGTGGTGGGCATCGTGACCGCCCTGACGTCAGCACGCGCTCTGCTGCCGTCCGCGCCTGCGTCCGCCACCACCACCGCGGAGGGTGAGGCAGCATCGGCCGCAAAGCCGCGCACCGCACCCCGGCACATCTGGGTCCTCGCCGCCCTGGCTCTGATGATCATGCTGTGCGAGGGAGCCGCCAACGACTGGAGCGCCCTGCACCTCAAGACCATCCTCGGTGCACCCTCGAGCACCGCCGCCTTCGGGTACGGCACCTACGCGGCGACGATGACCATCGGCCGCCTGCTCGCCGACCGCCTCTCCACCCGGGTCGGGCCCGTGGCCATCCTGCGCTACGGCTCGGCCATGGCCGCCGTCGGAATCACGATCGTGGCCCTCTCCCCGTGGATCTGGCCTGTGTTCGCGGGTTGGGCCCTGTTCGGCCTGGGACTGTCCGGCTTGATCCCCCAGCTGTTCAGCGCAGCCGGGCATGCCGACCCCTCCGCTGCAGGCACCAACGTCTCGCGCGTCGCCGGGCTTGGCTACCTCGGCATGCTGGCCGGCCCCGCTGTCATCGGCTGGATGACTCACCTCGTGGCCCTGAACCACACCTTCCTGTTGATGACCGCGCTGTGCGTGATCGCCGCTGCGACCGCCGGAATCTTGCGCACCGGGCCCGACGACCGCGTCCGCGAGATGGCGCAGAGCGGCCACTGACCGCCTGTGCGGCACGGCCCTGACACCGTGCCGCACAGGCTCCCCACTCCCCCCAACCGGCCGCCCGATCGGTGGGGAGAAGCTCGCCGCTCCATGGAATGGCCCCCGATTCCCGAGCCTGACGCCACCCCCGGCCGTGGCCGTGTGGGTGCGATGCTCCCCCGCGACCTGGCTGTCCGGGACGTGTTGCCGTTCGCCCAGCAGGCCGGGCCGTGGTCCTCATCGGGGGTGGTTCCGGGCACGCCGCAGTCGGCGCATTCTGCGCATTCGGCAAGGGGCCGGTCGGCCAGGGCCTCGCTTGACGTGCGCGCGGCCTCAGAGCTGACCGACCGCGGCAACGGATCCTCTAGGCGGGCGTGTCAGGGTGGTCGTCCGCGAGAGCGGGCGGTGGGAAGGCCTGGGCGGCGCACAGGCGGGCGGCGATGATTGCGCCGACCGTGGTCCGCACCGGGTGAGGCAGGCGCCTGTCGGCGATGACGGGCCCCAGCCGCTCAGCTCTCCAGCCGGCCTCAAGTATCACGTTCACGACACGGACTTCAGGAGCCAGCACCTGCCCGGTCAGCAGCAGCTCGGGACGGGGCACCCCGAGTTCGAGCCCTCGAAGAGGGCCACACGCGGCGGCCAGGGCAGCGCACCGGGCCCGCCCAGGTGAGGCGGCCGGCGGTCCTGGGTGCGGAGGCGTGCATGTGCTCCACACCGCCAGCTCATGGGGGTCCTTGAAGACGGCTCTGTCCGCAGTACCGCGAGCGGACATATGGCAGGAACTGAACAAGTCGCATGTGCCACTCTGACCAGGTGACAGAGAACAACGGGGAACGCACGGTACAGGGCTGGATCTGGAACGAGAACGTCCAGCCGTTCCTGGCTCTTCTGTCGCATTACGCCGGCTACGACTTCGACGGCAGCGACTGGCAGGCGGTCGAACTCGGCCTTGCGTACACCGATGATGAGGACCCAGATCGCTGGTACGGCTATCCGCTCGTCGGATCGGACCATCACATCGAAGTGCGCCTTGCCAGGGCCGTGGGTGGCGATGAGGTTTTTGTCCGGGTGACGAGAACTCCCGGCCCTGAGCTGCTGTTGAGGGCGGACACCCTGATCGCGGCTTTTGCCGCCTAGGGCATGTCTCCTTAAAGGCCATGGGCGCCATTCCTGACGGTAGGCGGGGTGCTCGGCGTATGACTGGGCGAGGACACGAAGTGCGTATGCGAGGCCCGCTGAGCGGGAGTCCGCGGGATCCATGGCCTTGGAATCGTGCGCCAGCTGCTCGGTCAGATCGAGCATGGGTAGATGGCTGTCGAGAAGGGCCTCGCCGCCCATGGTGTCGCCCACGTAGGCATAGGCGCGGTTGTCGTCCATGATGCGTGCGACGAGGAACTCCAGAAGATCGTCCATGTACTCATGTTCGCGTGCCACGCTGCTCGACTGGGCGTGTGCGAGGCGTTTGGGCGGTCAGCCGCCTGTCCAGACGAGAATGGCGGCGAGGTGGATTGCGGCCTGGTAAGCGATGGCAAGCTTGTCGCATCGAGTGGCCGGGCCGCGCCAATGCTCAAGGCGGTTGATACAGCGTTCGACGGTGTTCCGCTGCTTGTAGGCCTCGGGGTCGAAGCCAGGTGGACGACTGCCAACACGGCCGCGTCGCAGGCGGTGGCCGATCTGATCCGCTGGCTGTGGAATGACCGCGAGGATTCCACGCCGCCTCAGGTGACTGCGGCTGGCACGAGAGGAGTACGCCCGGTCTGCAAGAACGGCCAACGGCCGGGTGCGGGGCCGGCCCGATCCGGTTCGAGGCACGCGGATGCGGGTCGTGACGATCTCGAAGGCTGGTGCGTCGCCAGATCCACGATCCATAACCGGTCGGTGCCGGGCACCGACCTTGGCGCCGGCTCCAACGCGAGCAGCGGGCCAAAATGCTGGATGACCCGGCAGACCGTGGCGGGTGAGCAGCCAAAGAGCGGGGCGAGCTGCCGCATCGTGAGGTTCGTGCGGTAGTACACAGCCACCAGCAACACCCGCTCGGCCAGCGGAAGACACCACGGCCGGCCACCACCAGGACCGTTCCCACCCGCTCACGCACGACCCGCAGCAGCCTCTCGAACCGCCCCATCCGCAACCCGGTGAACGTCTCCACCCACACCGACTCAGCCCGCAACACCCCACCCATACAAGCGAAATGCCCGCCACCAAGCCTTCTGGTCAGCTTGCGGAGTGAGCGCGGGGTCGGAGAGCCTCCAACGGCATCATGGAGGTCCGACCTTGAGGGAGTGCTGCTCGTGCGACTGGTTTCTGATCCGGTGTTCGGCGAAGTGGATCTCACCGCTTCAGCAGAGGAACTGGCTGGCTTGGCAAGCGCGGTGACCGAGGGCGATGGGTTCATCGGCTCCACGTCGCCATTGGCCGGCGAGACCTTGGCAGGGATCGAGGTCAGGAAGACTGCCGGTCCCGGGGTTCGGATCGAACTCGACGCCTCACGGCAGGTCCTTGTGATCAGTGGAGATTTCGGCGCCAGGGCGATCCTCGCAGACAACCTGCAGGCCATGGCAACCGCGGAGACCGGCGGCCATCTCCACATCGACTACTTCCCCGAGCACCCTTACCTCGTTGAAGGGTCTGTGCCGATCGTGGTCAACAGCCCCCACGGAGGCTTGCCGACCCGATGAGTGGCCGGGCGGCCACCGTGGGGATCCGTGATCGTATGCGACCAGCGAGCGGGTGACCGGTGCACCGACCCTGTTGTTGTGCCGGCGAGCCGATGCTCAAGAAAATCCGCCAGCTTATCGAGTCCGTCCGTTTCGCGACAATGTCGACCACGCCCACCGCCACGGTGTCGAGTACATCGCCGAGCCGGGTGGATCCATCAGGGCCGACGAGGTCGAGAACGCCTGCCGCGAGCACCAGATCACTCTCACACGTACAGGCCTCAGACTTTTCCACCACTGGCCACGCCTGGGTCCCCGCAGACGATCACGGAGACTTTGACCTTCTGTCTGCTGATCCCCAGAGCGATCAGCCATTGTCAACCGGAACCGCTGAGTAAGCCGGTGAACCCATACGGTCAGAGCACGAGCCGGCGTGGTCGGGGTCGTGGTCGGGCCGACCACGCCAACTCCACCCCGGTTCGCCAGGCGCACCGGCAAGGCGAACCGCCCGAACTCATCCGACATGCATCGCCGCCACGGCCTGCACATGCTTGCCCTGACCGACGAGCAAGGCCACCCGTGCCCGCAAGCTCGCACCCGCCGAAGGCGGAGGCCAACCGCGTCATGGCCGCCGGACACGCCCCGGTCGAACGCGGCTTCGCCCATCTGAAGAACTGGCGGATCCTCACCACGCTCCGCACTGGCCCCGCTTGCGCCACCCACCTGTTTGCCGTTGCTCGTACTGACGAACATCGAGGCCACTACGGGAAATTGATCTCTGTCACAGGCAGCCCACGACCAGCACAAGCACCCCGGAGCAACGTCACTGGGCCGGGATCGACTGGGTGAGGTTCAACGGGTTGCCGTCGGGGTCCTGGATGTGGGCGACGCGCTGTCCCCACGGCATGTCGTTGGGGCCGCCGCGGACCGAGCCGCCCAGCGCGGTCACCCGGCCGAGCGTCTCGTCGACGTCGTCGACACCGATGCTGAGCAGGATCCGCGGTGCCGCCCCGGTCCCCGGGTTCGTCTTGGCCACCAGCCCGAGGTCGGTGTCGCCGATGCGCAAGCCGACGTAGAAGGCCGGGCCTTCCGCCGGTACCCGGAAGATCTCCTCGGCGCCGAACAATTTCGTATAGAAGCCGAGCAGGACTTCCTGTTCGGCAGTGATGATCACTGGCTGGATGGTGGACATAGCACTCCTGTCGAGAACGGTCGTGTCGCTGGGTAGACCGTTCGAGGACGGTGAACTCATCGGCAAGACCGCCCTGCCAGACGATCTACACCTCGGACGCCCCCCCGCGACCAGTACGAGCAGCCCGGATCGGAGTCACACCACCCCTGCTGACCAGCCGCTTCAAGATGGCGCAGCCCGTGGCCAGGAAGAGGATGTGGGGGGCGGCGATCAGTACCCGACGGGTGAGCGCTCGTAAGGTTTGCAGTGTTGGGTCGGTGCACATAAGTCTGCGGGCACCCGTACCGACTCGTGGTGATCGCCGCCCCCGGCCCAAGAGCATGGGTTCCGGCCCACAGCTCGGACGGTACGACCGGGCCCTCGAACGCAGTATGGCCCGGCTCGCCCCCCGCCGACGCCTCTACCAAAGCTCCGCCCGCGCCGGCCACTTCCTGGCCTCGATTGGCCACTTGAGACTCCCTGCCAGAAGCCAGTCCTGCTGTGCTGGATTGGAGCTGTGAACGCGGCGTGATGACCCACGTCAAGCCGTGTTCACAGACCTTTCTAGCGGGCGGGGCGCCTTCCGATCGTCGGTGGTGCACCTGCCCGCTGAGCAGGCCTCATGGAAGGGCACGTACCCCTGGCCGGGGCGCTGGGCCCGGAGACGGCACCCCTGGACAGTCTTCACTGAGCCATTCGGCTGCTCCACCCCGCTTCGATCGCCGACAGTGCAGCAGCATCGAAAGCGGCGTGAGTCGCCGAATATCGGGCCGCCGCGAGAAGCCGATCGTCGTTCTCTGGATCTGCGGCAGAGCATGATCGTCAACGTTGACCTTGTACACCCGACATGTACACAATCTGCGGGCCCGCGACGCTCGTCGGCGGACAGGGGGAGGCACCATGTGTGGAAATTGCGTTCACCGCGAAACCCTGGATGCAATCGCGCGAAATCCTGCAGCACCAGCCGGAGTGTTGATCAGGCTGCTGTCCGAGGAAGCCGTCGCGGCCTGGGACTCGTTCGCCTGGCGCCCTCTGCCGAACGAGGTGGTCGACGTCATCGTCACGCATCCCGACCGCAGGCTGCGGAGTGTGCTCGCAGACAACGCCGCGGTGACGGCGGAACAACGCGCCCGGCTCGTGGACGACCCCGATCCACGTGTCCGACGAGCTCTGGCCATCGGACCCGACTGGTTCCGTATCCCCGTGCAGCCTCTGCCCCTGACCACTCAGCAACGCCTGCTTGACGATCCGGAACTCCCGGTCCGCCGAAGCGCAGCCTTCTGCCGACACACGGCTCCAAGCCTGGTCGCCGGGCTCGCCGACCACCAGGACGCGGACCTCCGGAAGGCAGCCTGCGGGCAGTGGACCTTGCTTTCCGAGGAGGCCCGAAGCCGTCTGCTCCGCGACGCCGATGACGAAGTGCGTCAGGCGGCCATGGTCGAGGCCTGCCGCGACGACGCGGGCTGCACGGACCTTCTTCTCGACGCAGGAATTGACCGCTTCCACAAGCAGGATGTGATCCGGCACGGCGCCATGAGCACGGCGACCGCCGAACGGCTCGCGGCGACCTCCGAGGAAGAAGACCGGCGGGAACTGGCGTCCAACCTCAACGTTCCCATCGACATCGTCAGGACACTGGCGAACGACGACGCGCACAGCGTCCGGCTGGCCGTGTCGGTGCGACCCGAGCTGACGGAGGCTGAACGTACCGCTATTGACGTCACCATCAGGCCGTCCGACCGGCTCTATCCGGTCGAATGGGTTCGCCTCTGCGCCGATCCCGATGTCCTGCGCCAATGCGCCAGGTCGGCCAACACGCTGCTACGGCGCAGTGCCGCCTACAGCCGACATCTGCCTGTCGACGCCATCGACCTGCTGTCGAAGGACGACGACTACCCCGTGCGACTCCTGCTGTGTGAGAACCAACCGACTGTCGACGGCGAGGTAGTGCTGCAGACGTACCTGGACTGCAAGGTCATCACCAAGGGTGCTCTGCTGCACCACCCGAACTTCCCGCGTGCGGGCAGCGGACAACGCTTCGCCGACGACCCAGATCCAGAGAAGCGATGGCTGGTGGGGCTCGACGCCGAAGCGCCCGTCGACGCCGTGGTCCGATTGCTCGCCGACCCCGACGATCGTGTACGTGCCATGGCAGCCGCACACCCCGCACTGCCGACCGATCTCATCCTCCAAAGCTGCGGGAATCCGGAGACCTCCTCCCACGCCCTCAGCAACCCAAGCCTGCCCACGGAAGCCATGCACCAATACCTGGACGATGCAGGCGTCCCTCGCTGACGCGGACAGATCAGAAACAGTGCGAACGCCCCCTGTCCCGGCACACTGTTGAGCGCTCGAGAGGGGCCATGAACTCTCTTGGAGTGAGGAAGCAGTCACCGTTCGCACCTGAGTGACAGATCTGACGCTCCATCCGATGTGTGACTTGTGGGGATGGTAAGCACAGTGGTGCCGATGATGCAGGCGATGCGAATCATGTGGCGCACATGTGATGACCTTCACCACGATGTGACAGAAAGCGAGAGTCCCTACGCAAGGGCGCGTAAGGACCGCATCCATCTCATCTGCACCTGTGGAGGTACCGAGTGCGACCGTTCACCCTCAACTACACCTTGCCGAAGGCGTTTCCGACCGTGGTGACGCCGTACCACTTCGACGAGTCGCGTCAGTTGAACGTGCTTCCCGACGGCCGCCCGGCCGTCAGTGACCCGGACCTGCTGCTGGCTGTCGGTACGACCACGTCCACCGCCGGTTCCCAGACCCACTTCGATGACTGACGCTCCGTAATCGAATGACCGTACTGATCCTCACGTCCAACGAGGACGTGACCGCCGACATGGTGGTGGCCAAGCTGCACGAGATGGGAACCCCCGTCGTACGGCTGGACCCTGCCGACCTGCCGGACAAGGTAGTGCTGTCCGCCCACTACGCCCACGGCGACTTCAACGGACACCTGTCCGTGAATGGACAGGTGCTCAGCATGGGAGGTCTGCGCTCCGTATGGGTGCGCAGGCCCGGCGAACCGGCGGCGCACGCGACGAACCCCTCGCCGTGGCTGGCCGCCGAGACCCGTCAGGCGCTGTTCGGAATGCTCTTCTCCACCTCCACGCGATGGATGAACCATCCACGCAACGCCGATCGGGCCCGTCTGAAGCCTTGGCAGTTGAAGATGGCTCACCTCAGCGGCTTCACGGTACCGCCGACCGTCTTCACCACGGCGCCGCGCTTGGCACGGCAGTTCGCTGAGGAGCACCAGGACGTGGTGGTGAAGTCGGCCTCGGGGCCGCCGCCCGGTGACCCCGGCCTGGCCCTGCCCACCACCCTGATCGGCCCCGACGCGGACTTCTCGACCGTAGCGGCCGGCCCCACGCTGCTGCAGCGTTACATACGCAAGCGCGCCGACATCCGTCTGACCTGTGTCGGCACTCGGCTGTTCGCCGCACGAAAGACGGCCGAGCCGGGCCAGGTCGACGGGCGCTACGGCGACACCGAGCACGCCTGGGAGACGGTCCCGGTACCCGAACGCATCGGCCGGTCGGTGCTTGAGTACCTCGTGCTCGCCGGACTGGCGTACGCCGCCTTCGACTTCGCCGAGGACGAGGACGGCGTCTGGTGGTTCCTGGAGTGCAATCAAGGTGGCCAGTTCGGCTTCATCGAGCTGGAGACCGGGCAGCCGGTATCGGAGGCGGTCGCTCTGTGGCTGTCACAGTGCACGGCGGCCAGCCGTGTACCAGAGCTCCACTGGTGAGGCGACCACCGCGCGAGTGCCACCCCGACTTCACGCACGGCAACGTCCGGTGCCAAGGGCACTGCTGTGTGTGGGGCGGGCCTGCCGCGAAGGAGGCCATGAGCGCGGCTTGATCACCTACGTCCAGCTGCCCTCACAAGCATGCCGCGGCGGCCGACCATGAGGCTGGTGAGCATCGACGCCGAGACGGTGCAACCTGCGTCGATACCGCCGTGATGCCGAACACACCACAGGACGAGACGGCTGTGCCATGATCGGCGCTGAGTGTTCGCGCGCTCCGGGGTCGGTGTAATTCCGAGCCGGCGGTGAAAGTCCGCGACCCAGCCGAAGCCATCGGCTGGTTGACCTGGTGGAACTCCAGGACCGACGGTGAAAGTCCGGATGGAAGGCAGTGCGCCGCGACACAGTGGTCCCCGGTCGGGCATCGAGCGCCCGTACCGGGACTTGGTGCTCGCTATCCCCGGAACGGCGTCTGTGCACGGGGGCGAGCTGTCATCCGCCAACTCCCGCCTGCATGGCACGTCGTCCATTACGGCAGGCCGTCGTGTGCCCGTGCTCGGACGAGTGCCTGCCGTATGGCCGCGTTCTCTCGCAGATCAGTGCATCGCCCGGACACACCTGTCGGGGCGGTCCCGACCGCAGGAGAGCACATGCCAGCCGCAGTTCACACCACGACCGACCGTCTGCAGTTCGTCGCGCAGGCCATCGAAGCCTTTCGCCGCGGCGGTTTCGTCATCGTTTTCGACGACGAGTCCCGTGAGAACGAGGGCGACCTCATGGTGGCCGCCGAATACACCGACACGGACGCGATGACGTACATGCTGGACCACACCTCGGGGGTGGTCTGCGCGGCGCTGCCGTACCAGCGCTGCACGGACCTCGACCTGCCGCAGATGGTGAACGACAACTCCGGGCTGCACGGCACGGCGTTCACCGTGTCCGTGGACCTGATCGCCGGCGGCACCACCGGCATTCCCGCCGACGAGCGCGCTCGTACCTTGCAGGCGCTCACCGACCCGGCCGCACAGGCAGGAGACTTCGCGCGCCCCGGCCACATCTTCCCCGTCCGAGCCGCGCGCGGCGGGGTACTGGAACGCGACGGGCACACCGAGGCCGCCGTGGACCTCTCCCTGCTCGCGGGACTGTCCGGAGTAACCACGATGTGCGAGATCGTCCGGCCCGACTGGGCCATGGCCCGTCACAGCGACCTGCAAGAACTGGCCAAGCGCGAAGGGCTGCCCCTGATCTCGGTAGGCGACGTCGCGGCCTACCGGCATGCGCACGCGTCCGCATCGCAGCATTCCTGAACCTTCTCGTGTCCACGTAGCACGCGTGCAGACGGGCCAAAGCGCCGGTCTTCGCCGAGGCCTCCAGGTCCTCACCGTCGCCGCGCCGGTCTCGGCGGCATCGGTGAGGGTCTTCAGGGTCTTCACCTGGGCAGCCAGCCAGCGTGACGGCCGACGGTCTGCGGCCTCGATCACCGAGGTCCAGGCTGCCGTCAGGACCGCAGTGTCCCGGCCATCCACGAGATGGGATGCGCCGAGGGCCATGACGGTCGAACGAGGGCAGAGCCACCTCGAGCGCCGACTGCCGCGCCCGCCATGGGGCGTGTCCGATCGTCATCGCCGACGTAGACGAGGCCTGTCACCATGCTGCTGCTCCCCCGTATGCTGCCGACCGCTTCTCCGGCCGTCCGACGATCTAACCCTTGGGCGGGCTGCAGCAATGGGATTGCCGTCAGCGCGCATACGGAGCGCCGCAGTCGCTTACGGCACCTGCTAGGAACGGCCGGCGCGCGCGAGCGCTGCAAGCCCAGAGACGCGCGGACGTAGGCCGCTTCTTGGTCGTCCCCGGCCGGCGGGCGACGGCCCAGCGCGGCGTCGGCTGTGGAGGGCTTCCGCAGGGGCTGCGGGCCTCATTACCGGCCGTGACGCGCCCATCGACGGCGCGGCGGGCCTGTGGGTCTCGTCAGGACGGGAGGGCGCCGAGCTGACGTAGCTGCGCGAGGACGTCGACGACACCCCGGAGCTCGACGATCCGCCCGTCGACGAAGCGGAAGATGAAGATCTCGCTGTAGGTGACGGTCTTTCCGGTGGGCGGCAGGCCCTGGTACTCGCCCCGGTGGGTCCCGGTCACCGTGTTCCTGACGACGACCTTGTCGCCCTCCGTGATCATCTCCTCCATGGCGACGTGAATGTCGGCGAACGCGCGCAAGAGCACCTCCCACACCCGCTTCAGGGCCTCTGCACCCGTCACTCCCATCGGTACCGGCGTGTGGAAGAGCAGATCCGGTGCGACGAACTCGTCGATGGCCTTCGAGATGATTCCCGGGTCGCCGGTGTTCACCGCGGAGTGGAAATGGCTGAGCCTCGCTGTGTTGCTGGTTGCCGCGGCTGCCGACATGCGCTCTCGGAGGATGGATGCTACTTCAGGCCGATCGCAGCGCAGTCCGCCTCGTACTTCGGGGTGCAGATGTCCTTGACGGAGTAGACGCCGTCCGCGATCACCGTGTCCTTGATGCTGTCCCTCGTGAGGGCAACCACCGGCACGAGCATCGCGGGGATCTTCTTCTTCGTCGGACTGTCGACCGTGTCGCGGGTCAGCGCGTCGAACCGGATGTCGCGGCCCTGGACCTTGTACACCGCCATCTCCGCGGCATGGGTGGCCTCGTCCAGGAACGACTTGTACACAGTCATGTACTGCTCGCCCGAGACGACCCGCTGCACCGCGTCCAAGTTCGCGTCCTGTCCAGTCACCGGCGGGATCTTGGTGGCACCCGACTCCTTCAGCGCGTCGATGACGGCGCCCGCCATGCCGTCGTTGGCCGCGTAGACGGCGGCGATGTTGTTGAGGCCGATGGCCCGGATCGCCTTCCTCATGTTCGCCTTGGCGACCGCCGGAGACCATTTGTCGGTGTTGTACTCCTTGGCGATCTGGACCTTGTTCTGGAGTTCGCCGAGAGCGCCGTCCTTGAACTTCGCCGTGTTCGGGTCCGCGGGGTCGCCGTTCATCATGACGATCTTGCTGGTGGCCGCCTTGCTGCCGAGCACCTCGATGATGGCGCGGCCCTGGACCTCGCCGACGAGTTCGTTGTCGTGCGAGACGTACGCGTCGATCGGGCCCTGCGCGAGCCGGTCGTAGGCGATGACCGGTATGCCGGCGTCCTTCGCCTTCTGGACATCCGGCGCGATGGACTTGGCGTCCAGCGGGTCCACCAGAACGATGTCGACCTTGGCGTCTACCATCTGCCGGAACTGCCGACTCTGAGTTGCCGGGCTCGCCTCGGCGTTCGCGTAGACGACCTTGCCCTTGCCGTGGGTGAGGGAGGCGACCTCCTTCTTGAGGATGGGGTAGTCGAACTTCTCGAAGCGCGCCGTGTCCTTGTCGGGCAGGAGCAGTCCCACCGTGATGTCGTCGCCCCTCTTCGGGGATGCGGAGCTGCCGCTCCCGCCGGCGTCGTCGAAGGCGCCGCACGCGGTGAGTGTGAGAGCCGACGCAGAGGCGGTCAGGGCCATCGCGAAATGACGCACAGGGGTCCTGTAGGTGGTTGGAACGCTCACGTCAGGTGCCTTCCGAATGAGGGAACATCATGGCAACCCAGTGACGGAAGCAAACTCGGAAACAGCAGTAAACGTCAAGACGTAAGGACAACAAGACGGTTAAGGCCTGCCGTTCACATCGCCCCTCCTTGGCTGGCCGGATGTTGGTTCCCGCAGGTCAGAACGAATGCTGCAGGGCCCTCCGAGGACGAGCGCCCCCGTCATCCCCGAGAACCTTCAGGAGGTGGCGCAGGGTCGGCCGGTTGCCCCGCGCTTCCTGCACTGCCACGCCGGCGAAGCGGCGGATCGCCGCGGCGATGAGGTGCACGTCGGTCAAGTCTCGAGCGTGCGAGATCACGCCCAACTCGTACAAGACCCCACGCGGGTGTCCCGGCGCAGCCGGGCCCATTGTCAGTGGTGGGCGGCAAGATGCCGAACATGACAACTTCTGCAGCAGTGATCGTGGACGCCGCCGCCTACGCGCAGGCCGTCGAGGATGCGGTGGGTGCGGCGGCCGCCTACTACGCAGGCGGGACCTCGCCGCTGGACGACGAAGCCTACGACCTGCTGGTCCGGGGCATCGCCGCGTGGGAGGCCGAGCACCCGGATCAGGTGCTGCCGAAGTCCCCCACAGGGAAGGTCGCCGGTGGCGCGGTCGAGGGCGATGTGCCGCACACGGTCCCGATGCTCAGCCTCGACAACGTGTTCTCTGCGGAGGAATTCACCGCTTGGACGGCGTCTTTGGCCCGCCGCATCGGGCGTGATGTCATACGGTTCAGCGTGGGACCGAAGCTGGACGGGCTGGCGATCGCCGCCCGCTACCGCGACGGTCGCCTCACCCAGCTGATCACCCGCGGGGACGGAACGGCCGGAGAAGACGTCTCGCACGCGATCGGCACCATAGGCGGGCTGCCCGAGACATTGGCCGAGCCGGTCACCATGGAGGTGCGCGGCGAAGTCCTCATGACACATGCCCAGTTCGAGCACGCCAACGAGGTACGCACGACACACGGCGGACAGCCGTTCGCCAATCCCCGCAACGCGGCCGCCGGCACACTGCGAGCCAAGGATCGCGCCTACACGGTCCCGATGACGTTCTTCGGCTACGGCCTGCTGCCGCTGCCGGACACGGACCCAGCCCTTGCCGAGCGGCTGAATGCCTCCGCACACAGCGGCCTGATGCATCTGGCCGCCGAGTTCGGCGTGTACACCAGCGCCCGGACCGCGGTCCCCGACGTCGTGGCCGAGTCCCACGAGCAGGTCCTGGTCCACATCCAGGAGATCGCCACTGCGCGTGCCGAGCTGCCATTCGGCATCGACGGCATCGTCATCAAGGCCGACCTCGCCGCCGACCAGCAGGCAGCCGGATCCGGCTCGCGCGCACCACGGTGGGCGATCGCCTACAAGCTGCCAGCGGTGGAGAAGATCACCCGCCTGCTGGAGGTGGAGTGGAACGTCGGCCGCACCGGCATCATCGCGCCGCGCGCGGTCCTCGAACCGGTCGTGATCGACGGTTCCACCATCACCTACGCCACCCTGCACAACCCCGCCGACATCACCCGCCGCGGCCTGCTCCTGGGCGACCATGTCATGGTCCACCGCGCCGGAGACGTCATCCCCCGCGTCGAGGCCCCGGTCACCCACCTGCGTAACGGCGGCGAGAAGCCCATCGCCTTCCCTGAGCAGTGTCCCCGCTGCGGGTCCGACATCGACGACAGCAAGGAACGCTGGCGGTGCGTACAGGGTCGCAACTGCCACCTGGTTGCCTCCCTCGCCTACGCCGCCGGCCGCGACCAGCTCGACGTCGAGGGACTGGGCACCACCCGCGTCGTCCAGCTCGTCGACGCGGGCCTGGTGACCGATCTCGCCGACCTGTTCACCCTGAAGCGCGAACAGCTGCTCGACCTGGAGAGGATGGGCGAAACCAGCACCGACAACCTCCTCACCGCGATCGCGAAGGCCAAGCAGCAGCCGCTGGCACGGGTGCTGTGCGCGCTCGGTGTCAGTGGCACAGGCCGGTCCATGTCCCGGCGCATCGCGCGCCACTTCGCCACGATGGACAACATCCGCACCGCCGACCCTGAAGCGATGCAGCAGGTCGACGGCATCGGAACGGAGAAAGCCCCCTCGATCGTTGCAGAGCTCTCGGAGCTGGCCCCGCTCATAGACAAGCTCGCCAACGCCGGAGTCAACATGACCGAGCCCGGCGCCACCCCTCCCCCAGCCGGCACCACCGTCCCCGACGGCTCGGCCGCCGCTCCCGTGGAGGCAGGCCCCCTCGCGGGAATGACCGTGGTGGTCACCGGCGCGATGACAGGCCCCCTGGAACAGCTCTCCCGCAACGAAATGAACGAACTCATCGAACGAGCGGGAGGACGCTCCTCCTCCAGCGTCTCCAAGAAGACCACCCTCGTCGTCGCGGGCGACGGAGCTGGTTCCAAGCGCGCCAAGGCCGAGCAACTCGGCATCCGCCTCGCCACCCCGGACGAGTTCGCCACCCTGGTCGCCGACCTCCTCGTCTGAGGACTCAGGCAGGCGTGGACGCGACTGGTAGTGCTGTGACCGCGTAGGTTGACCGGGTTCTGGTCCGCGTTGAGGCTGCGGCCGATTGGATGGGGGCGGACATCCCATCCAGTGGGTGGAGACGTGGTGGCAGAGCCGGTCAGGCTCGCCGACTGACGGATCAAGAGGGGCAGCGGCTGCAGCAGGTCGTGCGGCGAGGCAGTACCAGTTCCGTGCGCTACCGGCGCTCGATGATGCTGCTGGCTTCGGCCGGCGGGAATGGGGTCCCGGTCATGGCCCAGCTGGTCGCGGCCGATGAGGACACCGTCCGGGACGTCATCCACCGCTTCGACGAGATCGGCCTGGCATGCCTGGACCCCGGTGGGCGGGAGGCCGTCCCCGCCTGCTCAACGCTGACGACGAGGACTTCGTCGTCGCGACGGCCACCATTCGCCGGGCCAAGCTCGGCCAGCCGTTCACCCGCTGGTCGATCCGCAAACTCTGCCCCTAGCTGCGCAGGGTCCACGGCCGGGTAATCCGTATGGGCCGCGAGACCCTGCGCTGCCTACTGGCCCGACGCGGCATCGCCTTCCAGCGCACCAAGACATGGAAGGAGTCCACCGACCCCGGGCACGACACCAAAGTGGACCGCACCGAGTACGTCCTGGAGCACTTGGCTGCGCCAGGCCGTTCCCGTTCACCTTTACGGGCAGGCCGCAGCAACTGGACTTCACGCTCGGACAGTTCGCGTTCGAAACCACGGCCGAAGTAGTTCTTGTCGCCGATGAGAGTCTGTCCGGGGCGCTCTCGCAGAAGCTCGCATTCGGCGGCCAGGAGGTCGAGGAGGGTCTCGCGCTCGTCGGCCTTGGCCCCGGTCAGGACGAAGGCGATGGGCAGGCTCTGAAGGGTGCACGCCAGGTGCAGGCGCAGGTCCCAGAAAAAGCGGCTGTGGCTGGCGCAGTCGCCGTATTCGGCCCAGCCTGCCAGGTCGGAGCGTTTGACGGTCTCGCGGGAGCGGCCGCATTCCACCAGGGTGGAGTCCACGACCCATACGTCGTCGCTCCACACCGAGGTGGTGGCGGCCAGGATCCGGTTGACGCTTCGCATCGGACGGGCGGCCTTGCGCAGCCACTTGTTGTAGCCGGGCTGCTGGGGCAGGTAGGGGAAGAGGTGGCGCAGGTGGGCACGGGCACGGCGGAGCCATTTGGCCTCGGAGGTGTAGCCGAGTATGGCCTGCATCATGGCGAGGGTGACCAGTTCGGCATCGCTCAGGCGGGGCGTAATGCCGACCGGCGGGCGCCACGGCGCCAGGTCGGGATGCTCCTTCAGCATGTCGTCGGTCGTCGCACAGCGTGCTGTCGCGAGGGTGTCCACGTCGTTCGCCACAAAACGATCTTGGACACCCTCGTTCTCGTCGCCGCAGGCACCCCTTGGACCACACCACCAGGAGGAACCAGTGTCATACCCGCAACCGCTCACCCCCGAGGAGAAACTCGCCGACGCGAAGAAGCAGCTGAGCCTCCCGCGTATCGTCGTGATCTGCGGCTCCACCCGCTTCATGACCGAGATGACCGAGGCCGATCTACGGGAGACCAAAGCCGGAAAGATTGTCGTCAAACCGGGCTGTGACATGAAGTCGCCGCACGAACTTTGGTCCGATCCTGTCGAGGCCGAGGCGCTGAAGGTTCGACTCGACGATCTGCACCGGGCGAAGATCCGGCTCGCTGATGAGGTGCTCGTAGTCGGCGACTACATCGGAGACAGCACCCGAGCCGAAATCGCCTACGCCCGGTCGCTGGGCAAGCCCGTGCGGTTCACGCACCCCGAAGTCGACCCCGACGCCTGACCGCCCACCCCCACACCCTCCGCAGGCATCCCTTGGAATTGATCATCTAGTGAGACCGCGTACAGCGTGCAGGTGGCAGACAACCCTTCAGACGAGGAAACAAGCAGCTCAAACCAGCCTTCTGCCTCTCCGCGTTCGCCGCCCTGAGCAACCCGGCATCCCGGACCTACTACGACATGAAGATCGCCCAGGGCAAGTACGCAGGCCCTGCTCTACCTCGCCCGACGACAGGCCGGCGTCCTCTTCACCATGCTCCGCGACGGCACCTTCTACGAACCCCAGCCAGCTACGGCAGACGGCGTCTAGGCGGAAGTGTCATCCCCGCCCGGGAGGTGAGCAGCCACGTCATAGTCGGCAATCCGCCCCGCCAGCGCCCTCGGGCTCACGCCATGAACATTGTGCCGGTCAGGGTGAGCACCAGCTTCCAGGAGGAGCTGACTCGTCCCGCCTTCGCCCCGCGAAGAGAACACCGTCCTCCACAACGGCGTATTGCCATGGCAGTCCACGACATCGACCGCCAGCCCCGAGGCCAGCAGGATTTCGACGGCCGCGGGCACTTGCGCCTGAGCAGCGAAATGCAGCGGAGTCCAGCCGTCGACATCGGCAGCCCCCAGGTCGGTACCTCCGGCCGACAGCACCCTCAGGCCGTCCACGTCTCCGCCGCCAGCCGCAGAGTGCACCGCGGTCCGCCCCAACCGATCCTGATCCGTCATGCCGACCACCCTCACCCGGCTTGACGAAATGGGTAGGGCGGGCACCCCCCCAGCGACGCGGCCAGCTCGTTCTTCGAGCGGCCTGCGTACCAGTGGACGTAGATCCAAATGATGCCGCCCACGACGAACGTTCTCCTCGCCATCCGGGCTACCCATCGGATGGGAGGTCACGTGACACACAAACCGTCCGATACGGGGAAAGCTCAATCGTCGAGGCTAGATCAGCGGGCAGGCTTTTCCCAGGTCAGCGAGTACCGGCGGAGCACGTGCCGGCGGTAGTGCATACCGGGCAGCAGCCGTCGTGCCGCAGCCCGCACCTGCCCGTAGCTCATCTGCGGGACGGCCACCGGCATGCCCTCAGGCCCGCGCGCGCGACGCAGCACCTTCGTGATCCGCACGATCGGGGCAGCCGCGATCATTGCTGCCCACTCCGCCATGCTCGCCTCGCGGGCGAGGCCGACGACCACCAGCGTGCCGCCAGGCCGCAGCAGCTCGCGCATGCGGACAAGGGCTGCCTCGAAGTCCATGTGATGGATCGTGGTCACCGAGCAGATGAAGTCGTAGCCCGCGGCGGGGAGGTCGGCGGTGAGGAAGTCGCCCTCTACAAAGGCGAGCCCCGGGCAGCCGGCAGCGAGCTCGCGTGCACAGGCGATCATCTCCGGCGACTTGTCGATCCCTGTGACGCGCTCCGCTTGCTCGGCGAGCTTCCGCGCCAGTAGCCCGTCCCCGCAGCCGACGTCCAACGCGTCGCCGCAACCCTCGGGCAGGGCGCGGAGGATGCCCGGGTGGCGGGCGACGTTGGTGTTCCAGTAAGGCTTCGGGTCGGCCTGGCGCATCGGGTCATCGTAAGGGCACGACCCAGGCCCTCCCCGTGTTCAGGGGTGGACATGGTTCTCCTCAAAAAGACCGTCTTCCTTAGGCAAGAGTCACCTCCCGTGCAACGGGACGTAGTTCAGCAGCCAGAGCACCCGCTTTGGGCGCGGGGAGTCGGGGGTTCGAATCTTCCCGTCCCGTCCACGTCAGCGAGCACAGAGCCAAGTGACCGCGGCCGTTGCAGTGTTGGACAGCAGTGTCAAGAGGCGGACAGGACGCGCAAAGTACCGATGCGGATCTCGAAGTACGGCACATGGTCGCCCTGGCCGACCACCACGACCAGCCGGGTGTCCGCGTCGATGACGACCTGGTGGTTGGTGGAGTACCGATAGTTCCTCGACTGCTCGGCGACCGGCGGTCACGTGTCGGCGCGAGCGTCCCGTCCACCGATCAGGACGGTGTCCTTGCGGAACCGCTGGCGCGGCTGGAGAGCGAGCCACGGACCGCGATGGTCGACGATGCGGTCGGCCGCGGACTTCGAGATCCCGAACAGCAGAGCCACCTGGCGCAGCGTCAGGTTCGTCCGCCAGCAAGCAGCACCCGGTCCTCCGGCGGCACGCTCCACGGCCGGCCCGGTCGCACCTCATCGGCACCCTTCGCGGCGCAGCATGTTCACCAGCTTGGTGAAACAACGCCGGCTGACCCCGGTGAACGGGGCCATCCAATACGGCTCCGATACCGTGATCACACCGCACACATCAAGATCATCACACTTGTAGCCCAGGCCCGTTGTAACATCACGCGCCGCAAGGACGAAGCGATCGACGGCCGGCCGCCCCTATGGCGCACCGCTCCCGACGGAAGGCAACTGTGTGGAGACTATGGAGCGGCGCTCCCCAGTGGGGAAGAAAGCCGAGTACAGCGCGGCCGCCTGGCTCATTGGGTGGGTGGTGTTCCTGGGGTCCGGGTACGTGGCCTCGTTGGTGTTGATCAGTACCTGGGCGAACTGCGACATCGGCACTGACGGCTCCTATCAGTTCGTTGCATGGGTGGTCGCGTCTATCGGCGTGGCGACGGTGTCCAGCGTGCTGTGGGCTGTGATGCGCAAGGTGACGGGTCGCCGACGCATCCTGCTGCCGCTGGTGTTGACGATTCTTGCCACTGCGATGCTGCTCTGGCCGGAGTTGGCAGTGTGGTATGTCTCGCCCGGCCACCCGGACAGCATGTGCGAACCGGGCGGCAAGCCCGTGGGGTGGCCCAACTGGCTGCCTTTGTGAGGCGGGCCGCCAGCAAAGCGGCCTGAAGTCAGCTAACGGGGGCTGCCCGGAACGGCGCCCACGACGTGATCACACCCACCACAGCAAGTCCATCACATCTGCGACCAAGAGTCACGGGACAGCTTTTCGTACCTGAGCAGGATCTTTCCCCCGCCATTGCTGTAAGTCCTCTCACCCGGCGTCCTCAACCTGTCCGAGCCCGGATTCACCCCCGTCAAATTGGCACCGCTGCTGACGGACACCGATTCCACTTCGCCTACGTCCTGCGGCGTGAGGTCGAGGTTGGAGATCTCGCCGTCGCTGGGTCCCTCTGCCTCTCTTCGGGCCTTGCGCCGGTCATTGAGAAGCGAAAAGGCAACAGCGGCGAAATAGAGCACCCAGATCGGCGAGGCCAGCGCCAGCATGGTCAGCGGGTCCGTGCTCGGCGTCGCCACGGCTGAAAAGACCGTGATCCCCACGATCATGCCGCGCCACCAGCCGAGCATCCGTCGGCCGCGCAGCACTCCAGTGAGGTTCAGCATCACCAGCAGCAGCGGCATCTCGAAGGAGAGGCCAAAGACGACCACCATGCGGGTGACGAGGTCGAGCAGATCGTCCAGCGGCAGCAGATTCTCCACCTTGTGCGGGGTGAAGCCGATCAACACCTTTGCGGTCGCGGGTAGCACCTTGTAGGCCATGAAGGCGCCGCCGAAGAACAGGGGGACGCCCGCGCCGACGAACGCGTAGGCGTATTTCCTCTCGTGTTTGTGCAGGCCGGGGGCGACAAACGCCCACAGTTGGTACAGCCATACCGGCGAGGCCAGCACGAAGCCGGCCATCAGGGACACCTTCAGCGCCAGGGTGAAGGGCGCGAGCAGACCGTTGATCGTGATCCGTGCGCAGGCGGTGTCCGCGGGTTGCTTGGCCAGATCGGCGAAGGACGTTGGGCAGCCGACCGAGTCCAGCACCGGCCTGGTGACGAAGTTTACGATGCCCTTGTAGGCGAAGGCCGCGGCGATCGTGATGACCAGGATGGCAAGGACGGCCTTGGCGAGCCGATTGCGGAGCTCACGAAGGTGCTTCGCGAGCGGCATCCGCCCCTCGGAATCCTTCTGCTTGTTGCGGGCTGACTGGGGCACGCCGCATCCTCATCTCGTGCGGCAGACCGGAGACCACCGGCCTTGCATTAGTACGTGATCGTCTCCGTCACCCGGTGGGGCGCGAGCTCGCTACGACGACGGTTGCGCTCGGTAGCGTGCCCAGGAGGCAGTTGGTCCAGGTCGGCACCACTTACCGCGAGCTGATCGCGGGGATGAGCCAGGGCGCGCAGGACCGGGCTCAGTCTGAGTGGCCGGTCGTACTGTCCGTGGGCTCGGTGCGGGCGGTGGCGGTGTCTGCGGGAGTGCCCGGGATCGTCCGCGGTCCCGGTGCAGGTTCAGACTCGGGGCGTGGCTCGTTTGCGGCGCCGTCGTCCTTCATGGCCTTGGTCTCACTCTTGAGGATCCGCATGGACTTGCCCAGCGCCCGGGCCGTGTCGGGTAGTTTCTTCGAGCCGAAGAGCAAAACCACCACGGCGAGCAGGATCAGCAAGTGCCAGGGCTCCAGCGCATTGCGGAACATCGTCACACCACCCCTTCGAACGTGTCGGTCTTCATACCTGCCCCGGCGATCCGTGCCGTTTGTTCCTGGGCGGCAATGGTGGGACGCTGCTGGACGCGGTCGATGTGTTTCACCGGTGTCCACCGCTCGCGCCATCGGGAGATTCCTACGACGTCGTCCAGCCAGGCCTCGCAAGTGAATTCACCGCCCGTCGGTGCGGCGACCGCGGAGAGCTCGACCGGCAACGGGCTTACGAAGAAGCACAGTTGACAGCCTGTCTCCTTCTTGGTCGCTCGCGCCGGCTGGCCGGCCCGCGGAGCGTGCGAGGGCGTTTGGGCCGGTTGGAGGCTCGGCCGCTGCCTCGGGCGGCAACCACGTTCGGGCACCTGGAACAGCAGACGGGTTGAGGCGTCCCCCGGAGTGTGGACACAGGGGTTCATGCGGCGAGTGTGAGTTTACGTCCTCGCCGGTGCTGCTGTTCGAACTCGGCAGGCGAGAG
>NZ_JBIWPG010000036.1:0-70265 GCF_044768135.1 Streptomyces sp. NPDC101165
GCGAAGCCGACACCGATGACCGGGTTGTAGCCCGCCTTCGCCAGGGTCTCCAGGCGCTGCACCTTGTCCGCGTCCGACTCGTTGTCCGTCGGCTCGACATCCCGGCCGCCGATACCGAAGTCCTTCTGAGCCTTCTGGAAGCCCGCGTAGGCGGCGTCGTTGAAGGACTGGTCACCCTTGCCACCGACGTCGTACGCCAGGCCGATGCCCTTGCCCGTGTACGTGCCGTCCTTCGATGATGTGCCGGTGGAATCAGTGCTGGACTTTCCGCAGCCGGCGGCCGCGAGGGCGACGACCGCGACGGCCACCGCTGCCTGGGAGAACCTCGTTCTCCGGGAGACGTTCCGAGAGACCATACGCACAGCAAGCACCCTTCATCCCCACGGCGCCGTCACGGGCCGCTGTCCCCAATATGCCGCCAGTGGTGGCGATGCGGCGCACAGTAACGCGCGTAGAAGGGGAGGGGAACGGGATTTCTCCGGGCCGTTATCGATTCGTGCCGACTCCGGGTTACAGCCGGGCGCCGCGGGTTACACCGGGATGACACAAGGGGACAAAGAGGCACCGAACGGGTGCCCCTCCCCCCTCCGGGCGGCCTACTGGTCGTCGAGCTGTACGGCGGCCGTGAACAGCTCCACGCCGACCGTGATGGCGCGCTCGTCGGCGTCGAAGTCGCCCTGGTGCAGGTCACGGGACGTGCGGTCGCCGGGGGTGCGGACGCCGAGGCGGGCCAGGGCGCCGGGCACGTGCTCCAGGTACCAGGAGAAGTCCTCGCCGCCGAGGCTCTGCTGGGTGCTCTCGACGGACTTCAGACCGCGCCGGGCGACCATGGATCTGCGCAGCAGCTCGGTGGACTCCCGGTCGTTGACGACCGGCGGCACGCCCCGCACGTAGGTGATCTCCGACTTGGCCCGGTGCAGGGTGGCGACCTCGTCGATGGCGGCGTGCACGATGTCGGGCGCCTCGCGCCAGGCGTCCAGGTCCAGGCAGCGGACGGTGCCGGACAGCTCGGCGTGCTGCGGGATGACGTTCGGGGCGTGGCCCGACTCGATCCGGCCCCAGGTCAGGGCGAGACCGCTGCGGGTGTCGACGCGCCGGGCGATCAGCGCGGGCACGTCGACGGCGACGCGGGCGGCGGCGGTGACCAGGTCGGTGGTCAGGTGCGGACGGGCGGTGTGGCCGCCGGGCCCGTCCAGGGCGACCTCCAGCCGGTCGCAGGCGCTGGTGATGGGCCCGTGCCGCAGCCCGACCCGGCCGACGTCGACCTTGGGGTCGCAGTGCACGGCGAGGATCCGGCCGACCTCGTCGAGCGCCCCGTCCCCGATGGCGCCGAGGGCGCCGCCGGGCATGACCTCCTCGGCGGGCTGGAAGAGCAGCCGGACCGGGCGGGTCAGCAGCCCCTTGGCATGCAGGTCGGCGAGGACGAGCCCGGCGCCGAGCACGACGGAGGTGTGCACGTCGTGGCCGCAGGCGTGGGCCCGGTCGGGCACCGTGGACCGGTACGGGCAGTCGGTCTTGGTGTCCGGGATGGGCAGGGCGTCGATGTCGGCCCGCAGGGCGATCAGCGGGATGGTGGGCCGCTGCCCCTCCGTAAGCCCGATGTCACAGATGAGCCCGGTTCCGGTGGCGAGCACGCGGGGGCGCAGCCCGGCCTGCTCCAGCCGCTCCTTGATCGCGGCGGTCGTGCGGAACTCCTGGTTGCCCAGCTCCGGGTGCATGTGCAAGTCGCGCCGGAAGGCTACGAGTTCGGCATGCAGGGACTCGCTGAGCACGCCGGGGAGAACATCCCCGGGGACATCGGCCTCATACTCTAGGGACATCAATTGGTTCACCCTCTGAAGGGTAGGACGCCTGACCGGTCAACTGACCCTCGATCAACAAAAGTTCAGCCCGTTAGGTGAAGAAAATCTGACCGGCGGACGCATGGCGGCGGACTCTGGTGGGTAAAACCTCTCTTTTCTCCTTCCACGGATACCACGCCCACCCATACTCCCGCTCTACAAGTCCACGGACCGGACCAAGCCCGGGCCAGTAGGCTCCGCGGTCGTGAGCGACTCGACCGCCGATTTCCTGCAGACCACCCGCTCCTCCTACGACGCGATCGCCAAGGACTACGCGTCCCGCTTCCCGGACGGCCTGTTCCACCCCCTGGACCGGCAGCTGGTCACCGCCTTCGCCGAGCTGGTCACGGCGAACGGCCCGGCTCCCGTGGCCGACCTCGGCAGCGGTCCCGGCTACGTCACCGCCCGCCTGCACGGCATGGGCGTCCCCGCGTTCGGCGTGGACATCTCCCCCGCCATGGTGACCCTGGCCCGCGAGGCACACCCCGAACTCCGCTTCCACGTGGGCTCGATGACGTCCCTGGACCTGCCCGACGCCACCCTGGGCGGCATCCTCGCCCTCTACTCCACCATCCACGTCCCCGACGATCACCTCCCGACCGCCTTCGCCGAGTTCCACCGCACCCTGGTCCCCGGCGGCCCCGTCCTGCTCGCCTTCCAGTCCGGCACGGAATCCGGCCACCTCCATCTGGCGGAACGCTTCGGCCATCAGATCGACCTGGACTACCACTGGCGCACCCCGGAGCAAGTCACGGCGCTGCTCACGGAGGCGGGCCTGGAGCCGGTGGCGACGGTGGTACGCGAGCCGGACGCGGAGGAGACCCGCGCACGGGCGTTCCTGCTGGCCCGCCGGCCCTAGCCGCGCCGCAGGTCGCCGCGCTCTCAGTCGCCGCGGCCTCGCCCCGGTTCCATGTCCGTGGTGACGGACTTGCGCTGAAGATCGGCCACGCGGTGGAGAGCCGTTTTGAAGGCGGCGTACTCCTGCTGGCCCAGCGCCTGCGCATGGCGTTCCTCGATCGTGCGCATGATGGCGGCGGCGGCCTCCATCTGGAGCAGGCCGCGTTCGGTGGGGAAGATCAGTTTGGCGCGGCGGTCCGCGGGATCGGGTCTGCGTTCGACGTAGCCGAGGCGTTCCAGGTCGTCGACGAGGGTGCCGATGACCTGCTTGTGCTGTCCGGAGACGCGGGCGAGTTCGCTGGCCCGGATGCCGTCGGCCCGCAGGTAGGCGAGGACGGCGCCGGTGCGGGGCTGGATGTCGTCGAAGCCCTGCCCGGCGAGCGCGGTGAACAGCTCGCGCTGCACGGAGAAGAGGATCCGGGCGGCGAGTACGCCGAGGTCCGGTTCCGCGTTCTGGTTCCCGGTCAACGCCCCTCCCCTCCCGGCGGCCGTCCGCCGCTGTGCCGTGTGACCAGCGATTTTAGTTGAGCGCGCGGCGGGCCGGACAGTGCAGCCCAGGCCCTGGGCGACCCGACCCGACCGTTGCTTGCACCCCGGAGGGCCTGGGCATAGCCTCAAATAGTCACTAGAACTGACTATCAAGATTAGTGACCAATAAGCCGTGGCTCCACCCCCAAAGGAGCGGAAGATGAGCGAGCGCAGCACGTTCCTGGAGTCGATCACCCGGGAGAACGCCGCCGTGGTGCTGGTCGACCACCAGGTGGGACTCCTGACCGGCGTCCGGGACATCCCTCTGGGCGAGCTGAAGCACAACGTGGTGGCCATGGCGCGGGCGGCGACCGTGCTGGGCATCCCGCTGGTCGTCACCACCACCGCGGCCGACAGCATGTGGGGGCCGACCACCCCCAAGCTGGTCCAGGCGCTGCCGGCCGGACAGAAGATCATCGACCGCAGCACGGTCAACGCCTGGCACGACGACCGGGTCCGCGAGGCCGTCGAGGCCACCGGCCGGCAGAAGCTGATCTTCGCCGGGGTGTCGCTCGAAGTGTGCGCGGCACTTCCCGCGATCGCCGCGACGGCCGCCGGGTACGACGCGTACGTCGCCGTGGACGCCTCCGGCACCTTCAGCCGGACCAAGCGCGAGGCGGGACTGCTGCGCATGCAGCAGGCGGGCGTCGTCGTCAGCGACTACGCCACCCTCCTGGTCGAGGCCCTCGCCGACAACGCCGCCCCCGAGGCCGGCGCCCTCTACGCCGCCCTCGACATGCCCTTCGCCGTCCTGGTCGGCCAGATCTCCGCGGCTCACCAGGCCTAGGACACATCCAGCACACCGGCGCGCCGCCCCAGGGAGTACGTGAACCGACGTGCCCGTGCTGGTGATCCACGGGGCCGACGACGAAGGCGTGGCACCGTCCTACAGCCGGGCGTATGCCGACGCCGCAGCGGCGCGAGGCGGAGACGTGCGCTTCGTCGAGGTGCCTGAGACGACCCACTTCGACGTGATCGACCCCGCGAGCCCGAGTTGGCGGCTTGCCCGCGACTGGATCCGGGAGCGGCTCGCCTGACGACTCAGGTACGTCATGAACGGCGACTTCCCGTTCCCGCTGCCCGGTGCAGTCGGCCGCGACGAGACCTCGGTCGTCAGTCCCACCAGTTGAACAGCAGGTCGCTCAACACGGCGGGGCACCAGTAGCGGATCTGAGTGAGCTCTGCTTCCGCCAGCTCGGTCACATCCACCTTGGCCATCGGTGTCCTCAGATCCTCGACAGGCAGGCAGCGGAAACCGGAGACCCCGAGGTCGTCCACCCACGGCGGCGGATCCACGAAGCCTGACAGCGGCTGTCCTGGAACAGGAGGTGCACCGGCGAAGGCGCTAACCGGCAGGTATGCGTGGCACAGAGCGGCATACTCCTCCGCGCGGCTGGTGACGGTGAACGCGTGGAAGCTGGACGCCCTGGCAAAGGCCAGCTCGCCGACATGGCCACCGATCCGTCTTGCCGCTTCCCAGCAGACGCTACGAAAGAGCGTTACGTCTGTCTCCGAAACCGGTTCGTCGGCGTGACCCCAGAACCCAGTCGCTCCACGCTCCAGCCGCATCAACGCCTCTCCTTCCCGACGAGGAAGCTTGCCACAGCAAGATCAATCGTCAGACGCGGCCCAGTCGTCCGCCGTCGGCACTGTACGGTGCCCGCGCCGTGCACCACCTGGAGCGCCTCGGCCACGTCTGCACCGATCAGCAGTAGAGGTTGCCGCCCGCCGAGGTGCCCAGGATCTGCACGAACCGCTGGTAGGCATCCACGCGGCTCTGCACCTGCGCGGGGTTCCTGCCGTCGCACTCCAGGGAGCCGTTGATGCTGCGGATGGTCTGACCGAATCCGGCACTGTTGACCATCGCGTTGTGGGGCGTCATCGTGCCGGGTCCGGTCTGCGTGTTCCAGTACCAGAGCCCCGTCTTCCAGGCGACGGAAGCGTCGGTCTGAACGAGGTTCGGGTTGTTGAGCAGATCGATGCCGAGCGCGTCGCCCGCCGCCTTGTAGTTGAAGTTCCAGCTGAGCTGGATGGGACCGCGGCCGTAGTAGGCAGCCTGACCGGCCGGGCAGCCGTAGGGCTGGCTCCAGTCGCAGTAGTGCGGGTAGTTGGCGGTGTTCTGCTCCACCACGTAGACCAGCCCGCCGGTCTCATGGCTGACGTTGGCGAGGAAGGCGGCCGCCTCCTGCTTCTTCACGGTGTCGCTGCCGGTGTTCGCGAAGCCGGGGTAGGCACTGAGGGCCGCGGTCAGCCCGCTGTAGCTGTAGAACGAATTCCGGTTCGGGAACATCTGGTTGAACTGCGCCTCGCTCACGACGAAGTTGCCCGAGGGGTTGGTGCCGCCGTCGCAGGCGTAGGGGTCCCAGAACCAGGTGCTGATGGTGGGGTCGTAGCCCGGGTTGTCGTGCTCTGCGATGTAGGCCTTGCCGTCGGTGTACCGGACGATGTCACCGGTGACGTAGGACTTGCCGGCCGTCCAGCTCGGATAGCTGGAGCAGGCCGCGGCGGAAGCTCCCGCGGCCGGCAACAGGACCGGTGTGGCGGTTCCTATCGCGATCGCGGCCAGGACTGCGGAGAGGCGACGCTTCGACACAGGGTCAACTCCTTTGCGGAGCAAGGGTGGGGGGCTGAAGCCACACTCAACCGCGTTGGTATGTACCAGTCAAGGTCTAGACCAATCAAATCTGACAACGTTGGCACGAATCAGGCCACCCCCAGCTCGCACCACACGAACTTGCCCCGATTCCCGAACCTGGCCGACGGCTGCCAGCCCCAGTAGTCCGCACAGGCCCGGATCAACGCCAGCCCCCGCCCCTCCTCCACCAGCTCGGCGACCTGCCCCAACGGTTGCGGCGGCTCCGGCGGTGCGGGGTCGGTGTCCCACGCCCCGATCCACACCACGCCCTCCGGGGTGCGGCGGACCCTCAGTGCGGCCGGCCCCTTGGTGTGGCGTACGGCGTTGGAGACCAGCTCCGTCGCGAGGAGTTCGGCCGTGTCCACCATCCCGATCAGACCGTGCATCGTCAGAATCAGGCGCAGGGTGCGGCGACAGACGGTCACGGCCCTGAGGTCGTTCGGGATGTAGAGGGTGTAGTCCCAGGTTTCGGGCATGCGTCATCAACTCCGGTGCGGTGAGTGGGATTTCGCGCGCGGTGGCATTGCCGCAGTCGTCATGACAGGACGAAGCGGTGCGCTTCCGCTGCGTGTGCGGTTCGTGACTGAAGGTAGGTCTATTTCTTCATGTCTCGCAAGCGGATCGCGTAACGTTGCCCGCGAACGAGTTGCGTTCAAGGGCGCGTTGAACCAAGGGGCGGTCGATGGCACTGAGGCGTGAAGCAACGGCACGCCAGATGCGTCTGGCAACTGAGCTGCGCAGAATGCGTGAAGCGGCAGGCCTCAACTCGCGCCAGGCGGCCGCGTTGCTCGGCGTTGGCCCCGCCCAGATCACCCACATCGAGTCCGCACTCGCGGGAGTGAGCGAGCAGCGACTACGCTGCCTCGCTTCCCACTACGCCTGCACGGACCAGGAGTTCATCGACGCCTTGGTGGCGATGGCCACCGATCGAACACGCGGCTGGTGGGAGGAGTACCGGGGCCTGCTGCCCAAGTCGTTCCTGGACCTGTCCGAGCTGGAGCACCACGCCCGGTTCCTACACCACGTGGCCATCCTGTACGTGCCGGGCCTGATGCAGACGGACGACTACGCACGCGCCGTCTTCTCGTCCAGGCTGCCCGAACTCACCGCCGAAGAGCTTGAGTTGCGCGTCAGGCACCGAAAGGCGCGCCAGCAGATCACCATTCCGTACGCAGCGCTGATCCACGAGGCGGCCCTGCGCATCAGGGTCAACGACCGTGCCACCTCAAAGGCCCAACTCGCCTGGCTCCTCGAGCTCTCCGAAGCGGACCATGTCACCTTGCGCGTCATTCCCTTTGACCTGGACGGCTTCGCCGCCTCAAGCGCGATGACGTACGCCGGTGGCCCCGTGCCCAAGCTGGACACAGTGATGCGGGACGCGCCTCATGGCTCAGTCCTTATCGAGGCTGAGGCACAGCTCAACATTTACCGAACACGCTTCCGTATGGTGGAGGCGGCATCACTCGAACCTGACGAGTCCCGTGACTTCATCCACGGGCTGGCGAAAGAGCTGTGAGGCATCCCATGGACAACTGGCGGAAGTCTTCCTACTCGGGCGAGGGCGACGGCAACGAATGCGTGGAGATCGCGAACTCCCCCACCCACATAGCCATCCGCGACTCCAAGGCCCCGGCCAGAGCAACCCTCACCTTCCCAGCCGGAGCCTTCACCCCCTTCATCGAAGCCCTGAAAGAGGGCGTCCAAGACGGCCCCAAGGCCCCTACTCAGACACCCTGAACCGCTTGGAGCACTTCAACTGACCAGAGCGCCGGTGCGCGCCGCGAACTCTCGCACGCCCTCAACCCGGTTCGTCCCGTACAGCAGACCGGCGATCAATGCCCGTAGCGCGGGCCGGCGAACCTCCTGCGGTGCCTCCTGCTCGACCCTCTGCAGAGCAGCGAACGTCTGCGGCGCATCCCCGAGGGCGTTCCACATGCGGGCGATGTCTGTCCACGCCCGCGCGCGGCGTTCTGCCGTCGGCATGCGATCGACGTCCAGCCTGGCTGCGATGTCGACTCCCTCGTCCGGGGTTCCGAGGGCGTTCAGCACACTGATCCGGTATGCGTCCACCTGCGTCCGGGTAGCCTCCACCGTGAACAGGCCTGGGACGGCCGGCCTGCGGTCGGCTTCCTGCCCCGCCTCCTCCATCAGAGACAGGGCCGTCGATCGGTCCGTGCCCGTAGCCGCCGAGTACGCGCCGGTCAGTAGCAACGTCGTGCGGACTGCCGCGGTCTGATCGTGGTTGGGATCCAGGTCGGCAGCCTCCTTGGTGAGCAGGCGCACCGCGGCCGCAGAGCGGCCCGAGCGGCGCATGGCGATCGCCAGCTGACGCGAGGCCTCGCCGACGGCGACCGGGATTCCGCTGGAGCGCGCGGCCGACAGGGCGCGGTCGGCAGCTACCCACGAGGCGTCCGAGTGTTGCTTCGTCGCGAGTTCGGCGGCCAGCACGTACGCGCGGGCCAACGCCAGGTGTGCCTCATCGCGGGCCCGGCCCTTCGAAACGTCCCGCGTCGCCTCCGCCGCGGCGATCAACGCGGGCAGCACCTGCCCCAGGCGGGTGTACTGCGTGGCGCAGTAGTCCCCGCGCGCGGCAGCGACCTGTCCGACCAGCCGGGGCAACGGCACCGGTGCCGCCTCCGGAAGCCGGAACAGCGACACTTCCAGATCCACAGGTGCGGCAGCCGCGGCGGCCGGACCGGCGCCCGCAACGGCCGTCGCCGCCGCTGCCACAGCTCCCGTCAGCAGCTCCCTACGACGCACCGCATCCTCCTCGTCCGACCACCCTCCGGCCACCGTAGCGACATTGGTCATGCCCGGTACGGAAGACGCACAGAGCTGCTGGGGGGCGATCTGCAGGAACGCAGCGAACCGCATCAAGCTCGCGTAGTCGACACGCAGCTTCCCGGACTCGATGCGGGAGACGGCGGACGCTGAGTAGCCACAGGCCTCGCCGACCTGCGCTTGAGTGAGCCGACGGGCACAGCGGGCACCGCGTAAGACCGCGCCGATCTCAGCATTTGCACCCACTGGGCACCTCCTCGAACCCGGTTGGGTGGTAGAGAACCTAGCGATGCCGAGGGCGTCCGGGCAGGGCGCGCGGGTGCACACCGCGTGCGCGGTCCGCACACGGTGTGCCGATGCGCACCGACTTGTCCCAGAACGGTCTGCGGGCCGTCATCGTCAAGACCGCACCCGGCAACCGCTGGGCGTCTCCTCGACCGGCCCCCAAGAAGCGGCACACCCATGTCGTCGGCCTGTCATCCTCACCGGAGGCACACATGAAGCTGCTGGTCACCGGCGGAGCCGGGTTCATCGGCTCTCACTTCGTCAAGCGCATGCTGGACGCCGAGGACGTCGAGCAGATCACTGTCCTGGACGACCTCACGTACGCGGGGAACGTAGGGAACCTCGGAAAGGCGTTCCTCAACCCGAAGCTGGCGTTCGTCAAAGGAGACATCTGTAACGACGGCCTGATCGACCTTCTCGTCAGCGGGCACAGCGCGTTGGTCCACTTCGCCGCCGAGTCCCACGTCGACCGCTCGTTCACCACGGCCGGAACTTTCGTGAAGACGAACGTCCACGGCACTCAGGCCCTCGCGGACGCGGCCATGCGACACGGCGTCGAGAAGTTCGTGCACATCTCCACGGACGAGGTGTACGGGCCGCTGCTGGAAGGAGAGGCCACCGAGGACTACCCGCTGCGTCCGACCGTGCCCTACGCGGCGTCGAAGGCGTCCAGCGACCTGGTAGCCCTCAGCTACTGGCACACCTACCGGGCGCCGGTCTGCGTCACGCGCTCCTCGAACAACTACGGGCCCTGCCAGCACCCCGAGAAGATCATCCCGCTGTTCGTGATGCGGCTGTTGCGCGGCGAGCAGGTCACCCTCCACGACAGCGGGCAGCACGTCCGGAATTGGCTGCACGTCGAGGACAACTGCGCCGGCATCGAACTCGTCCTGCGTCAGGGCGTGCCCGGCGAGATCTACAACATCGGCGGCGGCACCGACATGACGAGCAAGGACCTGACGGGCGAGCTGCTGCGGATCTGCGGCGCTGGATGGGACTCGGTCACGTACATCCCGGACCGGCTGTCCAACGACCTTCGGTACGCCATGAACTGGGAGAAGATCGCGCAGCTCGGCTACCAGCCCACCCGCGACTTCCAGGCCGGGCTCGTCGAAACCGCCGACTGGTACCGAGCCAACCCCGACCGCTGGGCCCCACTATCCCGCACGCCTCTCGCCGCCGTGCCCGCCCCGCGCACCGCCTCCCCGGAACTGGGGCACCAGCATGCCCACTGACCAGACCACTCCGCGCCGGATCCTCGTGAGCGGTGTCGGCGCCACCCCCGGGTTCGGCCTGACCCGCAGCCTCCTTCGCCTGGGCCACCAGGTCATCGGCGCCGACGCGAGCCCGCTCGCCCCCGGCCTCTTCCTGGCCGATGTCATTCCCCAGGTCATCCCGCGCGCCGACGACCCCGCCTACGGCAGCACGATGGCCGAGCTGTGCCGAGACCTGGCCGTCGACGCGATCGTGGTCGGCATCGAGAACGACCTCCCGCCGCTGATCGACGTGCGACCGCACCTGGAGGCCGACGGCGTGCGCGTGTGGGTGCCGGACGCGGAGTCGGTGCACGCCTGCATCGACAAAACGGCCTTCCACCAAGTGCTGGCCCAAAACGGCATCCCCACCCCCCGTACCTGGCAGCCCGAGGAGTTCGACCAGGTCCCCGACGGCATCGAACTGGTCGTCAAGCCCAGGAAGGGCCACGGCGCGCAGAACGTCCACTTCGTACAGAAGCAGGCCCATGCCCGCCTCCTGTGCGAACTGGTCCCCGAAGCCATCGTGCAAGAGCGGGTCTTTGGTTGCGAGTTCACCGCGGACTGCCTGGTCGACCGCGACGGGCGGGCCTCGGTGATCCTGCGCCGCCGGGACCTGGTGAAAGCCGGACTTGCAATCGTGAGCACCACGTTCGAGCACAGCACCGTGCACAACCTGGTCGTGGACACGCTGCGGGCCGTTCGGGCTGCCGGCCTGTGCTGCGTCCAGGGGTTCGTCACCGACGACGGCCGGGTCACGATCACCGAGCTGAACGTGCGGGTCGCCGGGGGATTCCCGCTGGCCGAGGCCGCTGGTGCGGATCTGGTCGGACAGATGGTCAACGGCCTTTTCGGTCTGCCCGTCGACCACGGCAGCCTCACCTACCGCACAGGCGTGTTTCTAGCCAACTACGTCGAGACCCTCCGCGTCGGTGAGGTCGCCGAACTGGCCCTCACCGCCTCAGCGAAAGGAGTACAGGCGTGACCATCTGCACGAGGCCCGACACCGGACGCAATGCCAGCCCGTTCCTGTACGGGCAGGAGGCCGCCGCGGTGGCCGAGGTCCTGGAGTCCGGGCAGTACGGACACACCGACGTCACCGAGGAATTCGAGCGGAGGATCGCCGAGCTCCTCGGTGTCCGCGACGCCGTGGCCGTCTGCTCGGGCACGGCCGCCCTCCACACGGCGCTGCTCGCCGCCGAGGTCGGACCTGGCCACGAGGTGATCGTGCCGTCCATGACGTTCTGCGCGACCGTCCAGGCGATCATCGCTGTCGGCGCGACCCCGCGGTTCGTGGACATCGATCCGGCCACCCTCTGTGTGACAGACCAACTCGTCATGGAAGCGGTCACCACCAAGACGGCCGCTGTCATGCCCGTGCTGTTCGGCGGCCGGGCCGTCGACCTCACCTCCATCCGCAAGGAGCTGA
Organism: Streptomyces sp. NPDC101165; assembly: GCF_044768135.1. Taxonomy (NCBI): domain Bacteria; kingdom Bacillati; phylum Actinomycetota; class Actinomycetes; order Kitasatosporales; family Streptomycetaceae; genus Streptomyces; species Streptomyces sp. NPDC101165. The sequence goes on from NZ_JBIWPG010000036.1 coordinate 11,650, forward strand.
CCGAACAGCACATCAGCGTCATCGAGGACGCCGCGCACGCCTTCGGCTCCCGCTACGGTGCCCGCCTCGTCGGCGGGACAGGTGACCTGACCTGTTTCTCGTTCGGGCCGATCAAGAACCTCACCTGCGGCCAGGGCGGCGTGGTTATTCCCCGCACCCACGATGAGGCTGACACGGTCCGCCAGCTGCGGCTCCTCGGCGTCGTCCAGGCCCAGGCCGAACGCGCGAACACCACCAGCTACCGCGTGGACTCCTTCGGCCTGCGTTACCAGATGTCGGGAATCAACGCCGCCATCGGCCTGGCCCAGCTCGACCACTTCGAGAGCACCGAGCACACCCGCCGCAGCCTGTGGTGCGCCTATCGGCGCGCGCTCGCCCCGCTGGACGGCGTCACCCTCATCGACGTCGACCCCGACCGCTCCGTGCCCCACCTGTGCCAGGTCCGCGTGCCGCACCGCGACAAGGTGTTCGCGCAGCTACGGGCACAGGGCATCGGCGTCGGCGTCCACTACCCGCCCAACCACCTGCAGACGGCCTTCGCCGACTGGGCGCGTCCCCTGCCAGCCACCGAGCAGGTCGCCGGGGAGATCCTGACGCTGCCCTTCCACCAGCACCTCACCGAATCGGACATCGCCCAGGTGGCCACCGCCCTCAGGCAGGCCCTCAAGATGGCTGGAGGTGCATCATGCGCAAGGTCCTGACCGTGTGCCTGGGGAACCACTGCCGTTCCCCGTTCGCCGAGATCGCCCTCGCCCGCCGGGGCGGCGCGGACCTGGAAGTCCGTTCCGCCGGGCTCATCGGGAAGTGGCAGGGCGAGCCGGCCGACGAGTCCATGGTCAACGCCGCCCGGCGCCTCGGCCACGACCTCACCGAACACCGTGGGCAACAGATCACCCTGGAGATGGTCGACTGGGCAGACAGCATCCTGGCGATGGACGCCGCCGTCCTCGAAACGCTCCGCACGATCTGCGGCGAGGCGCACGCGCCCAAGCTGGCCCTGTACCTCGGCGACCGCAACGTACCCGACCCGATCGGCAAGGACGACGCCACGTTCAACGACTGCGCCGTCCTCATCGAGGCCGGGACAGCGCGCCACATCCGATAGGCCGGTCAGCCGGACGCGGCGGCCGACAGGATCACGTCCACAAGCCTGTCGGCCGCGTCCGGACGGCCGTACGCGCGGGCCCGCTCTACCATCGCCCATCTCAGATGGGCATCGGCCAGAAGCGGGCCCACCGCGCTCCTCAGCTCGTCCGCCGTCACCTCGCCCACCAGCGCGACGGCGGCCCCGGCCTGCTCCAAGTGCCGTGCGTTGTGCGCCTGCTCGTTTCCCGCCGACGAGGCCAGCGGCACGAACACGGCCGGCTTGCCCAGCGCGGTCAGCTCCGCGAGCGTCCCCGCACCGCTGCGGGAAACCACCACATCCGCGAGCGCCAGGACGTCGGGCAGCTCCGGGCCCACGAAGCCCGTCAGGTGGTACCGGCCCTGCAGCTCGGCGGGCAGCCGTGCCGCCCGCGCCCGCAGGCCGCCCACATTGTCCGGACCGCACTGGTGGACGACGTTCGCCATTGCCAGCAGCCACGGCAGCACGTCACCGATCAGCTCGTTGATCTGCTGCGCTCCTTGGGCACCGCCCGTGACGTACACGGTCGGCAGCTGCCGGTCGAAGCCCCACAGCCTCAGCGCCTGGACCGCCTTGTCCGCGTGCCCGGTCAGGACCTCGGGGCGCACAGGGTTCCCCGTCACCACCGCGACCTGCCGCGCCGACTCCGACAGCAGATCAAGCGTCGACTCCGACGACACGCAGATCCGCGCAGCCGACGCCGCCAGCTTGCGGTTCGCCAGACCCAGCCGCACCGTCTGCTCGTGCAGCACTAGTGGGCGGTGGCACATCCGCGCAGCCAGCCCGGCCGGGACCGCGACGTAGCCGCCCGTCGCGAGCACCACATCCGGCCGGAACCGGTCGATGGCCTTGCGGGCCTGGATCACCCCGAGCGGCACCCGAGCCATGTCCTTGACGTTCGCCGGCGACGCCAACTTGATCGGGTTCTTGGAGCGGCGGATCTTGCCCGTCGCCACGGTGGTGAAGGGGATACCCGCGGCCGGAGCCACCCGCGCCTCCAGGCCGTCAGCCGTCCCGATCCACAGAGTCTCGAGCACCCGGCCCTCAGCAGCCAGCCGAGCCTGCAGAGTACGCACCGCGGTCAGCGCGGGATACGTATGCCCACCAGTCCCGCCGCCCGTGACGACGAGACGGAAAGGTTCGACACCGTTCACCTGGAACTGCTCCAAATCTGGCGGAGGTCAGACGGGCCGCCACAGTAACGGTTGCAGGACCTGCGCTCAGCCATCGCGACGGGGCCCGGCCTGCTACGCCAACCCCACCGCCGCCAGCCGATGCACATCCTTCGCCGTCCCCGTAACCCCTGACAGAAACCCCTGCGCCCGAGGTGAGGCGTTCTCCGTCAGCCAGCTGGGGTCGATGTCGCACACCGCCACGCGGACGCCCGTGCCGACCAGGGCCAGGGGCAGGGTGTGGACAACTGTCGAGGGGAAGCTGAGGATCGTACGGCCGATCGGACCTCGGCGGGCGATCAGCTCCAGCGGCAGATCCGGGCGGACTATCTCCAGGCCCGTGTCGGTGGCCAGGCGGTGCAGTTTGTCGGTGTGCTCGCGGCGGTGTGCGAAGTAGCGGGTGGCGCCGTGGGTCCTGGCGAGGGACTGCACGGCCTCCAGGTAGCGGTCGCCGTCCACCACGCCGGTCTCCACCAGGGACGTGCCGACCATGTCGGCGCCCTTGGTGATGCGCGGCGGCCCGAAGCGGGCGCGGGTCCAGGCGAAGTCGTTGACGGTGACCGTGACGCCCTCGGGGGTCTCGGTCACGGGCATGGAGGAGAAGACCTCGACGCGGCGGCTGTCGCTCGGCGTGAGACGGCGGCGGGCCGAGGAGGAGACGGGGGCGAAGAGCAGGTCCCTGGCTCCGGGGCGGCCGCCCTTGCGGTGCCAGCGGACCAGGCGCTCGCCGCGGGCGAGCTGGGCGACGAACTCCATCGTCGCCGTGCCGTCGTCGACCACGACCAGGTCATGGGCCCGGGTGATCGTCAGCAGCAGTTGTACGTAGCGGGAGAACGGGTCTCCCATGACGATGCGGTCGGCCCGGCGGAGAGAACCCGCCAGGCCGCCGATCGTGTGGAAGGGCGCGGTCGTACCGCCCCGCGCCTCCTCCCAGCGCACCCGGTACCCCTCGTCCCGGGCCAGGTCCGCCATGCGGCGCAGCTGGCCCCGGGTCATGGGGTCGGTCGGGGACAGGACGACGACCGTGAGCTCCGAGCCGACGGGTGCCTGGGCACCGTCCGGCGACCGCCGTGCCTGTGCGGGCACGGACAGCCGGGTCGGCTCGGGCGCGCCGCGCAGGCCGTGGAGGTGAGCCCACTCCAGTACGTTCAGCAGCTGTACCGGGCTCTCCACGAAGGCGAGCGTGTGGGCAGGGTGGCCGGCCTGACCGGCGCGGGGGCTCATCGTCGTACGACCGTCCCGTCGTAGGGCATGTAAGGCGATCAGGGCGCTCAGACCGCGACCGGCTCGCCCGCCGCCGCCGCGATCTCCGCCTCGGCGACGACGCCGGCGACGCGGCGCAGCTTCTTCATCGGGCCCATCTCGGAGTCGTAGACCTTCTTGACGCCGTCACCGAGGGAGGCCTCGATGGTGCGGATGTCACGGACGAGGCGCGTGAGGCCCTGCGGCTCGACGGAAGCGGCCTGGTCCGAGCCCCACATGGCGCGGTCGAGGGTGATGTGACGCTCGACGAACGTGGCGCCGAGGGCGACGGCGGCCAGCGTGGTCTGCAGGCCCGTCTCGTGGCCGGAATAGCCGATCGGGACGTTCGGGTACTCGTCCTGCAGGGTGTTGATGACGCGGAGGTTGAGCTCCTCGGCCTTCGCCGGGTACGTCGAAGTGGCGTGGCAGAGAAGGATGTTGTCGCTGCCCAGGACCTCGACCGCGTGGCGGATCTGCTTCGGGGTCGACATGCCGGAGGACAGGATGACCGTGCGGCCCGTGGCGCGCAGGGCGCGCAGCAGCTCGTCGTCCGTCAGGGAGGCGGAGGCCACCTTGTGGGCGGGGACGTCGAACTTCTCCAGGAAGGCGACGGCCTCGGTGTCCCACGGGGAGGCGAACCAGTCGATCCCCTTCTCCTTGCAGTACTCGTCGATCTGGCGGTACTCGTCCTCGCCGAACTCCACGCGGTGGCGGTAGTCGATGTAGGTCATCCGGCCCCAGGGGGTGTCGCGCTCGATGTCCCACTGGTCGCGCGGGGTGCAGATCTCCGGCGTGCGCTTCTGGAACTTCACGGCGTCACAGCCGGCCTCGGCGGCCACGTCGATCAGCTTGAACGCGTTCTCCAGCTCACCGTTGTGGTTGATGCCGATCTCGCCGCAGATGTAGACGGGGCGGCCCGGGCCGGCCTCACGCGTACCGAAGGAGCGGATACGGGAGTTGGTGCTCATCAGGAGATGTCCTTACTTGGGGAGGGAATCGAGAGAGGGGCCGAGGATCCAGCTGGCGATCTCTCGGATCGCGCCGTCACCGCCGGGGACGGTGGTGACCGCGCGTGCGGCGCCGCGTACGACGTCGTGGGCGCTCGCGACCGCCACGGGCCAGCCGACGAGGGCGAAGCACGGGAGGTCGTTGACGTCGTTGCCGACGTAGAGCACGCGCTCCGGCGCGATGCCCTGCTCCTCGCACCACTGCTTGAGGGCGAGGTCCTTGCGGTCGATGCCGTGCAGCACCGGGAGCTTGAGCTTCCGGGCGCGGGCGGCGACCACCGGGTTCTGTTCCGAGGACAGGATCAGCATCTTCAGGCCGCTCTTGCGCAGGGCGGCGATGCCGAGCCCGTCTCCGCGGTGCACGGAGACGAACTCCCGTCCTTCGGAGTCGATCAGCACCCGGTCGTCGGTCTGGGTGCCGTCGAAGTCCAGTACGACTGCGTCCACATCGGCGGCAGTCGGAAGCGAACCAGGTCGGTCCGCGTCGAAGAGGGGGGCCAGCGCACGGGCGCGGGCCAGGTCGTGCGGGTCGTCGACCTCCAGCACCCGGGCCGGGTCGGTGCGGACCAGCTCGGTGTGGCCGAAGAAGCGGTGGCGGTGCTCGCGGAAGCCGGCCGCGTCCATCGCGTAGGCGGCGCCGGTCTCCAGCAGGTCCTGGGGGCGGTCCTGGCGGCGCGGGCGGAAGGACTTGTCGTGGTTGACGCCGTATCCGCCGCCCAGGGAGGCCGAGTCGGCGTCCTCCGTGACCGAGCCGGTGGCGACCGGCACCGGTACCGGGGCGTCCGCCTCGTCCCGCCAGATGAAGCCGTGGAAGGGCGCGACGGTCACGGCCGTGTCCGCGTCGTTCTCGACGATCGCGCCGGCCACCCCGTCGATGTCCTCGCGGATGATGAACGGGCTGGTGCACTGCACGAGCAGGACGACGTCGACGGCCGCGCCGTGCAGGGCCTCGTGGGCGTCCATGGCGTGCAGGACGGCGGCCTCGGAGGTGGCGGTGTCGCCGGCGATGGCGGCGGGGCGCAGCACGACCTCGGCGCCGGCCTGGCGGGCGGCGGCCGCGATGGCCTGGTCGTCGGTGGAGACGACCACGTCGGTCACCAGCCGGGCGGCGCGGCACTCGCGCACCGCGCGGGCCACCAGCGGGACACCGCCGACGGGGGCGAGGTTCTTGGCGGGGACACCCTTGGAGCCGCCGCGCGCCGGGATCACCGCGAGCACGCGGCGCACCGCGGGTGCGTCGGGGTTGGCGTCGGTCATCTGCTCCACTCCTTGCCGGGGGATCCGGTCGCTCACAGCTCTCCCATTCGTCGGATCACGGGGGCCACGCGCTGCACGCCGTGGCGGTAGGCGCCGCGCGCGGCCCGGCGCACGATCTGGCGGACGGGTCCTGGCTCCTTGTCGGCGGCGGGCGCGCCGGGCAGCGGTGCGCCGTCGGGGCCGAGGTGGTGGCGGGCGAGGATGCCGGGCAGGTAGCCCGGCGCGGTCTCGGGTGTGTAGTAGGGGGCGAGGGGCGAAAGCCCCTCTGGCCGGTCCAGCAGCTTCGCGATGCGATCGCGGGCCGCAGCGAAATAGGAGTCGTAGGAGCCTCCCCCAGAGGGGGTAACCCCAGCTGCGACGCCCTGCCGGGCCACCCACTCCTCGTTCGGCGCCGGGCGGTGTCCGGCGTCGAGCTGGTCCCAGGAGGCGAGGCACCCGGAGCCGGTGAAGTGGTGGTTGCCGAGCACCTCACGCACACCGAGGTCGGTCAGGACGACCGTCGGGACGCGGCGGTGCAGGGCTTCGAGGGCGGCCGTGGAGCTGACCGTGACCAGCAGGTCGGTGCGGTCGAGCACCTCGCCCATGTGGCCGTACACCAGGCGGAAGTTGGCGGGCACGTCCTTGCCCTGGACCAGCTTCTGGTACGGCAACTCCTCGATGTGGGTGGTGTGTTCACCCGGCTTGGAGCGCAGCTTCAGCAGCACCTCGCGCTCGGGGTGCCTGCGGGCGTGCTCGATCAGCCGGTCGAGCAGGTACGTACGGTCCTTGCGGCTGTCCGGGACGGAGGGCTGGGCCGCGAACACGACCGTGTAGGGGTCGTGTTCACCGGTGTACGGCTCTCCGCCGAGGAACGGCAGCGCGACCTCGGTCACCGCGGAGGCGTCGGCGCCGACTCCCTCGTACACGGCGCGGAAACGGTCCGCGTCGTGACGGGAGTTGGCGAGGACGAGGTCCGCGCCGTGCCGCAGCAGCAGGCCGTCGGCGAGCTTCTCGTAGACGACGCCGACATAGCCGGTGACGACGACGGGACGCTTCCCGGAGCCCCAGGCGTTGCGCAGCCCGTGCAGCATCGCCTGCACACCGCCGCCGACCAGGGCGAGGACGAGGACGTCGTACGACTGCTCGCTCATCGCGCGCAGGAACTCGACGCCGGTCACCTCGCGAAGGGAGTCCGCTCGGACACCGACTTCCTCGAGCTGGCGGGCGGTGGGGGTGGCTCGTCCCCGCAGGAGGTAGCCGTCGAGCCGGATCTCGGCGCCGGTGGGGGTGACGCGCTGCGCGGTGAGCGCGCCCCACTTCCACCGGGTGTCGGAATCCGCGAGGACGGCGACCCGCAGGGACTTCGTTGCACTGGCTGGCACGCCGAAGACGCTAGGAAGGCATTCCGAGGTTCCGCCCAACCCGAATGCAACAAACGGTTAACAGCACATCGCCGAATGGCGAATCAGGCCGCGATCGGGCCGGAAAATAGCCCGGTTCACAGCTTCGCCACGCGGCGTTCACCTGGCATCAAGCCGACGGTCAAGACGAATGACGGGCTTCGTCCTAACGTCCCCCACGTGGTCAAGCTCTCCGTCATCGTGCCGTTCTACAACGTGCAGCAATACGCGCCCGACACCCTGAGGAGCCTCAGTGCGAACACGCGTGAGGACTTCGAATTCATTCTCGTCGACGACTGTTCCCGCGACGGGACACCAGACATTCTCGCGCGCGCGGAGCGCGAGCTGCCAGGCGCGGTCTTCGTCCGGCACGAGCAGAACGGAGGACTGGCGACCGCCCGCAACACCGGTATCGACCGGGCGCGCGGCGAATACCTGACCTTCCTGGACGGCGACGACTGGCTCGCCCCGGGCTACTACCCGAAGCTGGTCGACGCCATCGAGGAACTGGGCTGCGACTTCCTGCGCACCGATCATGTGCAGTGCACGGCGCGGTCGCGCACCGTGCACCGGGTGCCGGTCGGCCGGCGGAACGTGGTGCTGAACCCGCGCGAGGCGATCCTGCCCGCGGACCGCTCCACCTCCGTGGACTACGCCTACGCCTGGGCGGGCGTCTACCACCGCCGGCTGGTGGACAAGGGTCTGCTGCACTTCACCGACGGGCTGCGCACGGCCGAGGACCGGCCGTGGATCTGGAAGCTGCACCGGGAGGCGGAGTCCTTCGCCGCGGTCAGCATGCTCGGGGTGTTCTACCGGCGCGGCGTGGCCTCGTCACTCACTCAGATCGGCGATGTCCGGCAGCTCGATTTCATTCGCGCGTTCGATCAGGTGATCGCGGAAACCGCCGCCGACCCGGATGCCGACGAGCTCCTGCCGAAGGCCGTGCGTACCTATTGCGCGATCATTTCCCATCACCTGGGATCCATCGAAAGGTTCGAGCCCGCGGTGGCGAAGAAACTGAAATCCCTGAGCGCCGGGGCGCTGCGGCGCATGCCGCAGGACGTGCTGGACGAGGCGCTGGACTCCATGGACCTGCAGCGCGCCACCAAGCTGCGCCGGCTGCGCCGCCGTCCCGCCTCGACGGGGGTCGCCGCGTGACCACCCAGATCTTCCAGGCGTCGACGCTGTACGGCACGGCCACGCTCGCCGCCGCCCTGGACTCGGGCAGCTTCGGCCCGGCCGGCCGGCGCATCCTGCTGGTCTGCAACAACGCGGCGACGCCCGAGACCACGCCCGGCCTGGACGAGATGCCCGGCTTCGAGCGGCTGCGCGAGCGCTTCGACCACGTGATCTCGTACAACGAGACGATCTTCCCCTTCCACCCCGGCGGCTGGGCGCCCCGGGTGGACGACATGCCGCTCTGGGAGCGGTATCTGCGCCACGAGTGGCAGCTGGGCGACGACGACGTGGAGCTGGCCGTCGAGTCGATCCAGGTCAACCCGTCGCTGGCGCTCGCCCAGATCTTCACCGGCGCCCCCGTCACCGTCTACGCCGACGGTCTGATGAGCTACGGCCCGACCCGCAACAAGATCGACCCGCTGGTCGGCACCCGGGTGGACCGGGTGCTCCACCTCGACCTGGTGCCTGGCCTGGAGCCGCTGCTGCTGACCGAGTTCGGCGTCCCGGGCGAGATCGTGCCGACCCAGGCCTTCACCAAGGTGCTGGCCGAACTGGCCCCGCTCGGCGACGGCCTGCCCGAGATCGAGGAGCCCGCGCTGCTGCTCGGGCAGTACCTCTCCGCGCTGGACATCCTCACCGCCGAGCAGGAGGAGAACCTGCATGTGCGGATGCTGAAGGGCGCAGTCGCGCTCGGGCACACCAAGGTGGTGTTCAAGCCGCACCCCAGCGCCCCGGCCCGCTTCACCCGCACCCTGGAGCAGGAGGCGGAGAAGCTCAAGGTGGAGCTGACCGTGCTGGACACGCCGGTCCTCGCCGAGGTGGTGTACCAGCGGATGCGTCCCGCGCTGGTCGTCGGCTGCTTCTCCACCGCCCTGCTCACCGCCTCCGCGCTGTACGGCCTGCCGGTCGCCCGGGTCGGCACCGATCTGCTGCTGGAGCGGCTGACACCGTTCGAGAACAGCAACCGGGTGCCGGTCACCGTGGTCGACGCGCTGCTGCCCGAGCTGGGCGACCGTGCGGCGGTCACCGAGCAGCGCCGGGGCATGGACGTGGAGGCGCTGGGCGCGCTGGTGCGTGCGGTGGGCTTCGCGATGCAGCCGAAGATCCTGCCGAGGCTGCGCGAGGAGACCGAGCAGTACCTCGCCCGGAACCTGAACCCGCACACCCTGCGCTACTTCAAGCGCAAGCGTCTGACCTCGCTGGCACTGCCCGGTGGGGTGCCCGCCCAGCTGTCGTTCATCCCGCGCAACGCCACGGTCCGCCGGGTGGCGCGCAAGGCACGCAATCTGCGCCGGGTCGTACGCCGCTGAACCCACCCCCCTCTCGCCGACCGCCAAGGGCGGGCCTGTCACGGGCCCGCCCTTCCGGCTTCTCAGCGGCCCAGGATCGTGCGGATCCGGGTCGCGTTCTCCTGCGTGGCCTTCCACAGCAGCTCCTGCCGGTCGTGCACGTCGGCGACGGTCCGGCTGTGGTGGTCCAGGATGTTCAGGGCCCGCTCGGTGAGCACCGCGCCCAGGTTCCTCTCGTGGACGGAGACACCCCACTCGGGCCGCTCGATGTCGCTGAGGAAGTACGCCATCTTCGGGTGCGAGATCAGGCTGATGATGGGTGTGCCGACCCCGAAGGGGATCATCCCGGCGTGCCCGCGCATGCCGATGACCAGGCGGGTCCTGGCGTACGTCTCGCGGATCTCGTCGTTGGAGAAGTCGTACATCGGGATCACCGGCAGCGAGATCCCGTGCTCGCGGCGCAGGTCGAAGGCGATGCGCTCGTCGTCCAGCGAGTGGGCGACGCACTGCACCTCGGTGTGGGCGCCGATCGCCCGGACCGCCTTCGCCATCTCGGCGAGGAAGTGCCCGTAGTCGTGGCCGAAGCGCAGGCCCGCGCGGTCGTAGGCCGCGTTCAGCAGGACGGTGTCCTCGCGGTGCAGCGGGTCGCTCCAGCCGGCGACCAGCCGGCGCATGACCGTGGTCGGGCAGGGCTGGAAGACGACCTTGTCGTGCAGCTCGGACGGGAGCAGCGAGCGGACCTTGGCGATGGAGCCGTGGTTGCGCAGGCCGAAGAAGGAGGCCTTCTCCACCAGCAGGCGCAGGCTCTCGTTGAACCGCTGGGCCCGGTAGGACTGTCCGTCGAAGGCGTTGAAGCCGACCGCGAACACCATGATCGGCACGTCGATGGCGCGCAGGTGCTCGTCCGGGACGTTCCACTGCCAGGCACTGTTGCCGTTGGGCATGGTGTCCGGGATGAACAGTCCGCCGCCGCCGATGACCAGTCCGCGCCGGGCGTTGACCCGCTCCAGGGCGGCCTTGTCGAACAGCCGGTGGGCGTGGACGGAGTGCCAGCGCCGGGAGGTGAAGTCGGGTCCGAAGGCGAGCCGGACCGTCTCGGGCAGCAGCTTGTCGCCCGCGTTGCCCTGCCGGTCCATGTAGAAGGCCACGTGCGCGAGTTGGTCCTCGGCGGCGCCCTGCTCCTGGGCCGGTACCGCGGCCGCGCGCTGCGCCCACAGGCGGCTGGAGCGGTGGGTGGGGTCGACGGTGAGGCCGGCGGTGGCGTACTTCAGGGCCTCGGCGTTGTCGCCGTGCACCCAGGCCAGCTGGGCGAGGCGGGCGTAGGCGGTGGCGGCCCGGTTGGGGGCGGCCGTGGCCAGCAGCAGCTGGGTCTTCGCCTCCTCGGGGCGGGAGACGCTCATCAGGGCGTGCCCGAGCACCTCGTGCGGCCAGGCCTCGTCCACCGGGATGCGGACGCTGCCGAGGAGGTCGACGGCGTCCTGGTACTCACCGGCGGCGATGTGGGAGGCGGCGACCTTGCGGGCGGCCTCCACGTCACCGGTGCGCCGCACGTGCGGGGTGCCGTAGTGCACGAGCAGGTCGTGGTGGAGGTTGCCCTTGGACAGGTAGGCCGCGTGGAACTCGGCGTCGCCCATCTCGAACTCGCGCCAGCGGTCCTCGGCCTGCGCGTACCCGGCCTCGCCGCCCTGCCAGGGCTTGTGCCGGCCGGTGAAGTGCAGGATCGCGGTGTCGTCGGGGACCGGCAGGTCGCCCGAGAGCCGCCGCTTGACGAAGTTGTAGCGGGAGTCCAGGCGGACGAAGTCGCCGTCGAGGACGGCGTTGAGGATGCCCTGGTCGTGCTTGTCGAGCTCGTAGCCGCCGCTGCGCCCGACCTGGTCGATCTTCGCGCAGAACGCGTCCGACAGGTACTCGCGCTGGATGACCAGCAGCCCGGAGTTGAGCTTGTGCTGCCCGTAGAAGAACTGCGGAACGGCCGCGAGACCCTCGCGCAGCTGGAGGAGTTCGCCGAGGTCGCCGAGGACGACCATGTCGGTGTCCAGGGTGACGACGGTGTCGTAGTCGCGCAGCCGGAAGATGTCGAGGATGAAGTACGCCTTGCGGACCAGGTAGTTGTCCTGGTCGCCCTTGACGTAGGAGTCGTAGTGCTCGGCGTCGACGCGGCGCAGCACGATGCGCGGGTGCAGGGCGCGGATGCGGGCGATCGAGGAGGGCTTCAGGTCGTCGTGGAGGACGACGAAGTCCTCGCAGACGCCCGGGTTGGACAGGGCGAGGCTGCGCAGCAGGACGAGGAAGCCGGGCAGGTAGTTCTCGTCGACGAAGCTCGCGAAGGCGATGCGCCGCTTGCCGGTCAGGGCGCTGTCGGAAGAGGGCGCGGTCTCCGGTGCTGCCGGGGTGAAGGTGGTCATCGCAGGGATATCCTCATGTCGGTCACGCTCTGGGCCCGCTCCATGACCCATGCCTTCTCGCTGGTGTATTCGTGCACGGAGGTGATGGCGAGCTTCATGGCTTCCTGGACGCGGTAGGCGCCGCTCTCGTAGAAGTCGAACCCGATCAGGTCCAGGGTCGGGCTGACGTCCAGGAAGTCCAGCAGCCACAGCATGTTGAAGCCGGTGGTCGGGATGCCGGACCAGACGTCGTTGCCGAGCCGGCCGATGTTGCGGACGGGCCAGCGCAGCGACTCGTCACCGAGGTACCGCTGGGCGCCGGGCACCAGGCGGTTGCGCAGCGAGTGCTTCCAGTCGCCGGAGACCCCGCCGAAGACGAGCCGGGTGGTCACCGGCCGGTCCCAGTTGAAGCCGTGCTTGTGGATGGTGGCGTGGATGTCGGTACGGCTGCCGGTGTGCAACGGGTCGATCCGGTACGAGTTGAAGCGGACGACCAGGTCGTAGCCGTCGATCTGGGCACCCATCGAACTCTCGCCCACGCGGCCGGAGTTGGCGATCAGGCAGATCGACTTGCCGGCGATCTGGTTGCGGAACTCGCCGAGGCTGATCCACTCCACCCCGCCGACGGTGGGGTCGGCGACCGGGCCGCGCATGCGGATGCGGCGCTGCTCGGCGTAGAGGGCGACGGCCTCGGTGAGGGCGGCGGGGTCGGCGGTGACCCCGGTGCGCAGGTCGAGGTACTGGCTGAGCAGTTCCTGCCGGTCGGCGACCGGGGCCTCCTCGGCGGCCAGCGCGAGCAGGGCACCGACCAGCCGGGGCTCGGCCGCGTCCCAGTCGCCGAGGGCGTGCAGGGCCAGGCCCTCGGCCCACCCGTCGGTGGCGGGGCCGCGGGTGAAGTCGGCGGCGCGCGGGCACTGGCGCTGCAGCAGAGCGAGCAGCTCGCGCTCACGCTCGGCGGCCCGGCGCAGCCCCGTGATCCGGGCGGCCACGCCGAAGCCGTCCTCGTCGGTCAGCTCCAGGTAGCGCTCGTAGGCCTGGACGGCCTCGCGCTCCTCGCCGAGGGCCTCCAGGACCCGGGCGCGCAGCCGCCAGCCGGCCCGGGAGTTCTTCCGCTCGGCGAGGACGGTGTCGCTGATCTGCAGGGCGAGGTACAGCTCGTCGTCGTAGCCGCACTCGAGGGCCTTGTTGCCGACGGCCAGCAGGGCGTCCAGCAGGTCGCCCGGGATGCTGCCGGTGGGCGCGGCGGCCCCCTTGACGGCACGCTTGAGCAGGGCGGTCGCACCACCGGCGGGGGCGGGAGCGGGAGCGGACGTGCCGGTGGTGCTGAACACCACGAGCAACTTGCGCAGCTGCTCGGCCAGTTCCGTACGGCGGCGGTCGAGACTGCCCACGAGTTTGCCGCTGTGCACGGCGCACGCGCGCAGGCAGTCCTCCAGCTCCCCTCCACGCGCAGGTGCCCGCCGGTTCTGGACCCTCGTCATAGCTCTCCTGATTTTGCCAAGCAAATACGGTGTTTACGGCGGCATGCCGTGGGTTTGCAAAAACGTGGGGGTGGATGGAGAAACTAGGAAGCCAAAGCGACCACTGGGTTAACGAATCCAGACAGGTAAGAGAATGGTTAGACGGTCAATCACATCTTTCCTGTGATTCCGCCAGGTGACGGTGGAGCGGCTCCCTCATGCCGGGGACTTTCACAAAAGAAGCCGAGATGATCAGCGCATCGTCGGGTAGGCGCCGAGCATCATGGCTGCTTCATCCCCCACCCTCACCACCGCTCCCGCTCCCCCCACACCCGCGCCGGGTCCCGCCCCGTCGCGCCGGGGCCGACTGCTCGCCCTGGACGGCCTGCGGCTCGTGGCCGCGCTGATGGTCTGCCTCTACCACTACGCCGGACGCGGCGGCACGGTCTCCGCGTCCTGGCACCAGACACCGGCCCACGTCTTCCCGACCCTGTCCCAGGTGGCCACCTACGGCTGCCTCGGCGTCCAGTTCTTCTTCGTCATCAGCGGTTTCGTCATCTGCATGAGCAGCTGGGGCCGCACCCTCGGCGACTTCTTCCGCTCCCGCGTCGCCCGCCTCTACCCCGCCTACTGGGTCGCCCTGGCGCTCGTCACCGGCGCGGCCCTCGCCCTGCCGGCCGTCGTGCACCCGGTCCGCCCGGACGAGTTCCTGGTCAACCTGACGATGCTGCAACAGCCCATGGGCGCCCCGCGCGTGCTGGGCGTGTGCTGGACGCTCTGGGTCGAGGTCCGCTTCTACGCGCTGTTCGCCCTCCTCGTCGTCCTGCGCGGGGTCACCTACCGCCGGGTGGTGCTCTTCTGCTCCGTGTGGACGCTGGCGGCGGTGGTGTGCCGCACGTCCGGCAACGCGCTGACCGACCAGCTGGTCATGCCGGACTACGCCCCGTTCTTCGTCGGCGGTCTCGCCCTCTACCTGATCCACCGCTTCGGCGGCGACCTGCTGCTGTGGGGCATCGTGGCCGTCTCCTGGCTGCTCGGGCAGAGCAACGCCACGCGCGGGCTGTGGCACACCGGCGCGCACGGCGACTTCGTGCGCGCCCCGTACGTCATCCTGCTGATCGTCACCCTCGCCTTCGCCGCCGTGGCGGCCGTGGCACTGGGCTGGACCCGCCGGGCCGACTGGCGCTGGCTGGCCACGGCCGGCGCGCTGACGTACCCGTTCTACCTGGTCCACGAGCATCTGGGCTGGTTCGTCATCCGGGTGCTGCACCGGGGCCTGGGCCTGCCCGCGTGGGCGACGCTCGTGACGACGGTGCTCGGCATGCTGCTGCTGGCCTGGCTGATGCACCGGTTCGTGGAGAAGCCGCTCGGCCCGAAGCTGAAGCGAGCACTCCGTGGCCGGAAGTTGGGCAGTCGTTCATCTCACCTTGGGTTTTGAACCGGGCCCGGGGGCAGGCACCGTAGTGCCCCACCCCCCGCGCCACAGGCTTTCCGCAGAGAACCCACAGACTGCCGTACCGAGGGAGTGCCCCCGCCTCATGGCCACCATTCAGGAAGCGACCCGACCGCCCCACCGGCTCGACGACGTGCCCGGCTGGTTCCCGGTGCTCGACCAGTTGCTCTTCGACTGGCTCCTGAACCGGCAGGAGGCCGGGGGAACCCATGGCGACCTCCTGGAGGTCGGTGTCTACATGGGCAAGAGCGCGATCTTCATCGGCCGGCACCAGCAGCCGGGTGAGAAGTACACGGTGTGCGACCTCTTCGAGGGCGACGCCCCGGACGACGCCAACCGGGCCGAGGCGACCAAGTCCTACAGCGCGCTGACCCGGCGCGTCTTCGAGAACAACTACCGCTCCTTCCACGACGAGCTGCCCCGGGTCCTCCAGGGGCCCAGCTCCGTGGTGCCCGACGAGGTCGAGGCCCGCTCCTGCCGGTTCGTGCACATCGACGCCTCGCACCTGTACGAGCACGTGCACGACGACATAGGAGCGGCCCACGACCTGCTGCTGCCCGACGGCATCGTCGTCCTCGACGACTTCCGGTCCGAGCACACGCCCGGCGTGTCCATAGCCACCTGGGAGGCCGTGCTCAACCGGGGCCTGCACCCCATCTGCCTCAGCACGCAGAAGCTCTACGGCACCTGGGGCGATCCCGAGCCGGTCCAGGAGGCGCTGCTGGCCATGGCGCAGGAGCGGTCCGACTGCCACCTGAGCGTCCAGGAGGCCGCGGGGCACCGGATCGTCCGCCTGAAGTCCAAGGGGATGGCCGCGCCGGCGTTCCCGCCCTCCAAGCACGCGGTGGCGGCCGAGGCACCGGAGCCGACGCCGGCCGCGGTGTCCGCGCCGGCACCGGCACCCGCCCCCGCGGCACGGCCCGCCCGGCCCGCGCCCCGCCGTGGCAGCCGGGTCCGCCGGGTCGCCGTGGACCTGTTGCCGCCGGTCGTGACGCGGGCGATCCGCAAGGCGCGCGCGGCCCGGAGCTGACCGCCCGCTCAGCCGATCCCGTAGCGGGCCTCGATGCCCGCGATCACCAGCGCCAGCCCTTCCTCGAACTGCCCGTCGTAGTCGTCGAAGAGCACCTTCCCGGCCTCGGCCGCGAGCGGGAAGTCGGCCATGCGCCGGGCGCGTTCTCCGATGTCGTACCCCTCCCGGCGCTCGCCCGGGAGGGGCTGCACGCCCTGTTCCTCGGTGACGAACCCGATGGTGAACACGCTCGCGGTCCGTGCCGCGTTGACCGCCTGCGCCAGGGTGAAGCCGGCCTCCGTGAGGACCCGCAGGTGCGCCTCCATCTCGCGGGCGTGGTCCGTGCCCGTGAAGCGTGAGCCGCTGAAGACCTTGGCGCCGTCGCGGTAGCCGAGCAGGGCGGCACGCAGCCCGCGGCTCGTCCCGAGCAGCCGCTCCTGCCAGCTGTCCGCGGGATCGAGCGCCGCGTCGGCGACCATCCGCCGGTACATCTCCGTCGCCATCTCGTCGAGCAGCGCCTGCTTGTCCTTGAAGTGCCAGTACAGCGCCGGGGCCTTGACGTCCAGCTCCTTGGCGATGGCACGCAGGGTCAGCCCGTCGAGGCCGACCTCGTTCAGCAGCCGCAGCGCCGTGTCCGCGACCCGTTTGCGGTCCAGGGGCGCGCGTCGTTCCGTACTCACGCTTGACAGCTTAACAGCGTTAAGGGCACCCTCATGGGCGACGGCACTTAACAACGTTAAGGAGAATCATGAGGGATGTCCTGATCGTGGGGGCCGGCCCGACCGGCCTCACCCTCGGTATCGACCTGGCCCGGCGCGGCGTGGACGCGCTGGTCGTGGAGCGGGCGGAGGGGCTCTTCCCCGGCTCGCGCGGCAAGGGGATCCAGCCGCGCACCCAGGAGGTCTTCGACGACCTCGGCGTGCTGGACGCGATCCGCGCGGCCGGCGGCCCCTACCCGGCGCGGATGATCTGGAAGGACGGCGAGCGGCTCGGCGAGCAGCCGATGTTCGAGCCCGTGGACGCGGACGAGGGCGCGCCCTGCACCGAGCCGCTGATGGTCCCGCAGTGGCGGACCCAGGAAGTCCTCCACGCACGGCTGGTCGAACTGGGAGGCCGGGTGGCCTTCGGGCGCGAGGTGACGGGCCTGGAGCAGGACGCGGAAGGCGTGAGCGTGCGGTTCGCCGACGGTACGACCGTCCGTGCGCGCCATGTCGTCGCGGCCGACGGCGGGCGCTCCGCGGTGCGGCGCGCGGTGGACGTGGGCATGGCCGGGGAGACGGTGGACCCGAGCCCGTTCCTGGTGGCGGACGTGCGGGTGAAGGGGCTCGACCGGGAGTACTGGCACGCCTTCCCCGGGGCCGACGGCACCGGCGTGGCGCTGTGCCCGCTCGCCGGCACGGACGTCTTCCAGCTGGCCGGGAAGCTCGCCGAGGGCACGGAGATCGACCTGTCCCTCGACGGCATCCGCAAGCTGGTCGCCGCGTACACGCACCTCGACGCCGAGGACGTCACCGAGCTGCACTGGGCCTCGGAGTTCCGGCCCCGCACCGGACTGGCCGACCGGTTCCGGGTGGGCCGGGTGTTCCTCGCGGGCGACGCGGCCCACGTCCACTCACCGGCCGGCGGGCAGGGCCTGAACACCAGCGTCCAGGACGCGTACAACCTGGGCTGGAAGCTGGGCGCGGTGCTGCGCGACGGGGCCGAGGAGGCTCTCCTCGACACCTACGAGGAGGAACGGCGCCCCAACGCCGCGGCCATGCTGGGCCTGTCGACGGGTGTGCACCGCGGGGAGGTGCAGCGCGGGAAGGCGACGGTGCAGCTCGGGCTGGGGTACCCGGAGTCGTCCCTGAGCGAGGAGACCCGGGCCGTTCCGTCCGGAGTCCGGGCGGGCGACCGGGCCCCCGACGGCACGGTGGACGGCGTGCGCCTCTTCGACGCGTTCAGGGGGCCGCACTGGACACTGCTGGGCGCGACGGCACCCGTCGCCGGCCGCCACACACTCCTGGAGGCCCCGGAGTCGTACGGCCCCGGTGTCTTCCTGGTCCGCCCGGACGGGTACGTCGGCTGGGCGGGCGACACGACAGCCGGGCTGGACGCGTATCTCGCCCGGGTCGGCTGCCGCTAGGCGCTACGCACCGGCCAGCGACAGCTTCACCGCGAACCCGAGGAACAGGGCGCCCGCCGCCGAGGTGGCCGTCGCGGACAGACGCCTGCGGCGGCGGAAGGCGGCGGCGAGGCGGGTGCCGCCGAATATCAGCGCGCTGAGGTAGAGGACGCTGGCGAGCTGCGCGAAGGCGCCGAGGACCACGAAGGACAGCGCCGGGTAGGCGTACCCCGGGTCCACGAACTGCACGAAGAAGGCGACGAAGAACAGGATCGCCTTGGGGTTGAAGAGGCTGACGACGAGGGCCCGGCGGAAGGGCCGCTCCTCGGCCGACGTGACCGGCGCGGCCTCCTCGACGGCCTGCTCCCGCCGGCTCCGCCACGTCCCCCACGCGGACCGCAGCATCCCGATCGCGAGCCAGGTCAGATATCCGGCGCCGGCGTACTTCACGATCCCGAACAGCACCGCGTTCCCCTGGAGCAGCGAGGCGACTCCGGCGGCGGACAGCGTCATCAGCACGGTGTCCCCGCACCAGACTCCGGCGGCGGCGGTGTAACCGGACCGCACACCGCGCCGGGCGGCCACGGAGAGCACGTACAGGGAGTTGGGGCCGGGCAGCAGGACGATCAGGGCGAGGCCGGCCAGGTAGGTGGGGAGGTCGATGACGCCGAACATGAGAAGGAGTGTCGCACGGGGCTACGACATCGACTCCGGTGCGGGCGCTCAGAACGTGTCCGAGGGCACGTAACTCCCCCACACCTCCCGCAGGGCGTTGCACACCTCCCCCACCGTCGCCCGCCCCCGCAGCGCCTCCCTCATCGGATACAGCACGTTCTCCTCGCCCCCGGCCGCCTTCTTCAGCGCGGTCAGGGCCGACTCCACCGCTCCCTGGTCCCGCTCGGCGCGCAGTCTGGTCAGGCGTTCCCGCTGGCGTTCCTCGATGGCGGGGTCCACCCGCAGGGGCTCGTACGGCTCCTCCTCGTCCAGCTGGAAGCGGTTGACGCCCACGACCACCCGCTCGCCCGAGTCCGTCTCCTGGGCGATGCGGTACGCGTT
The DNA here is from genome assembly GCF_044768135.1 of Streptomyces sp. NPDC101165. NCBI lineage: Bacteria > Bacillati > Actinomycetota > Actinomycetes > Kitasatosporales > Streptomycetaceae > Streptomyces > Streptomyces sp. NPDC101165. The sequence goes on from NZ_JBIWPG010000036.1 coordinate 30,764, forward strand.
GCGTTCGATCTCGGCCTTCTGGAAGCCGCGCTCGATCGCCGCCTCCGCGCCGCCGAGATCCTCGACCCTCCGCATCAGGTCCAGCGCGGCCGCCTCGACGTCGTCGGTCAGCTTCTCCACCGCGTAGGAGCCCGCGAACGGGTCCACCGTCGCCGGTACGTCCGTCTCGTACGCCAGGACCTGCTGGGTGCGCAGCGCGAGGCGTGCGCTCTTGTCCGTCGGCAGCGCGATGGCCTCGTCGAAGGAGTTGGTGTGCAGCGACTGGGTGCCGCCCAGCACGGCCCCGAGGGCCTGCACCGCCACCCGGACCAGATTCACCTCCGGCTGCTGGGCCGTCAGCTGGACCCCGGCCGTCTGGGTGTGGAAGCGCAGCATCCAGGACTTCGGGTTCCGCGCGCCGAAGTCCTCCTTCATCACCCGCGCCCAGATCCTCCGCGCCGCGCGGAACTTGGCGACCTCCTCCAGCACCGTCGTACGGGCCACGAAGAAGAAGGACAGGCGGGGCGCGAAGTCGTCCACGTCCATGCCGGCCGCAACCGCCGTACGGACGTACTCGATCCCGTCGGCGAGCGTGAACGCGATCTCCTGCGCGGGCGACGCGCCCGCCTCGGCCATGTGGTAGCCGGAGATGGAGATGGTGTTCCACTTCGGGATCTCCGCCGTGCAGTACTTGAAGATGTCGGCGGTCAGACGGAGGGAGGGCTTCGGCGGGAAGATGTACGTTCCGCGCGCGATGTACTCCTTCAGGACGTCGTTCTGGATCGTGCCCGTCAGGCGGTCCGCCGGCACGCCCTGCTCCTCGGCCACCAGCTGGTAGAGCAGGAGCAGCAGGGCAGCCGGGGCGTTGATCGTCATCGACGTCGAGACCTTGTCCAGCGGGATGCCGTCGAACAGCACCCGCATGTCCTCGATCGAGTCGATCGCGACACCGACCTTGCCGACCTCGCCGTGCGCGAGGGGCGCGTCGGAGTCGTGGCCCATCTGGGTGGGCAGGTCGAAGGCGACGGACAGTCCGGTGGTGCCGTGCGCGATCAGCTGCCGGTAGCGGGCGTTGGACTCCACCGCCGTGCCGAAACCGGCGTACTGGCGCATGGTCCAGGGGCGGCCGGTGTACATGCTCGGGTACACCCCGCGGGTGTACGGGTACGACCCCGGTTCGCCCAGCCTCCCGGCCGGGTCCCAGCCGGTGAGGTCCGCCGGCCCGTAGACCGGCTCGATCGGCAGCCCCGACTCCGACTCACGTGCCATGGATGCCTCCGCAGTACGGTTTGTCCCTCCTCACCATGCCCCGTAGTTCGGCGGCGGTCACGCGGGGAAACATCCCGGGCATGAGTATCCCGGGGAGACCAGCCGTCCTACTCGTCTCGGCCGCCGCCCTCGCCGCGCTCTGCGGCTGCACGGTGCAGCCCCCGGACGCCGACGGCAAGCACCGCCCGCCGGTGCGCGTCCAGCTGCCCTCCAGCCCCGCCCGAGAACCCACCCGGACGGCCGAGGGAACGCCCGCCGCCAAGCCCGCGCCCCGGGTGCTGTGGTCCCGCGGGGACAACGGCCCGGCCGTGCGCGAGCTGCAGGCCCGGCTCCGCCAGGTCGCCTGGCTGTTCGACGGGCCGACGGGGACGTACGACGATCTGACGGAGCAGGCCGTCCGGGGCTTCCAGGGCAAGCGCGGGCTGCCGCAGAGCGGAAAGCTGGACACCGTCACCTGGCAGCGGCTGCTGGCCATGACGCACCGGCCGGGCCGGTGGGAGCTGTACCTGATGGGCGGTCAGCCGGCCGCCGCGCCCGACCCGCGCTGTCTGACCGGCCGGGTCCTGTGCGTCAGCAAGACCAGCCGGACACTGCGCTGGATGGTCGACGGGCGCACGGTCGAGACGGTGTCCGTCCGCTTCGGCACCCAGTACACCCCCACCCGCGAGGGTCAGTTCCACGTCTACTGGAAGTCACGGCACCACGTGTCGACCCTCTACCACTCCCCGATGCCGTACGCGATGTTCTTCAGCGGCGGCCAAGCGGTGCACTACTCCTACGACTTCGCGGCGCGCGGGTACGCGGGCGGTTCGCACGGATGCGTCAACGTGCGGGACGAGGCGGCGATCGCGCGGCTGTTCGCACAGGTGAGGATCGGCGACAAGGTCGTCGTGTCCTGGTGAGGAAGTTTGGGGCGCGGGCGGGACCGGGGGAACGTGTCCCGCCCGCGCCAGGTGCACGAGCCGCGGGTACGGGGGGAACCCCGGCTCAGTGCTACGGCCGATGACCAGTCGGCTCACTCAGTACTGCGTCGCGGGGCCCGGAAACGTCACACCCCTCGCGGAAAAATTTTCGCGGCTTACAAAACCGCAGGTCACAAGCAGGGTGGGTGCCGCCGGAACTCAGAGTGCGGTGTACGACGGGCTCGGCGAGGGCACCGGTCCGGCAGCCTTCCGCTCCGGGCCGAGGGGCACGAAGGCCGAGGGTGCGGGGCCGGCGGCGCGGCCCCGGCGGTCGTGGCGGTGGCCGTGGCCCCGGCCCGGGTGACCGTCGTCGTCACCGCCCTGGCCGTTCCCGTCGCCCTTGTCCTTGCCGTCGCCCTGGCCGTCTCCGTCGTTCCCGTGGCCCTTGCCGCCCTCGTCGTCGCCGCCGGTGCCCTTGCCCGTACCGCCGGAGCTGTACTGGCCCGCCAGGACGGACTTGCAGTACGTGGTCACCCGCGAGGAGCCGCCCGCCAGGCCCTCCAGGACCCGCCTGCGGTCGGAGCCCAGCTCCTTGCCGTCCCTCAGGTCGCGGCAGGCCGCGCCTGCGACCTGCCACCAGGTGCCGGGGGTCCCGGGGGCGTCACCGGAACCGGGCGTGCTGCCCGGATGCGTGCCCTCGTGGGTGGCCCCGCCGGAGGGGTCGAGGGACCCGCTCGTACCGCCGTCGGGCGTGTCCGTGCTCGGGCGGATGCCCTCGGGGGACTGCGGCGTGGGCGAGGTGTGCGGCTGCCCGGGGCTCTGGGCGGCGGAGACGGAGGAGGTGGGACCCGGATGGTCGTCGTGGAACGGGATCGGCAGCACTCCGCTGCCGGCGGCCATGGCGACCCCGCCCAGCGTGCCGACGGCCACCGCCGCGGCGAGCGCGAAGCGCACCGGGCGGGCCCAGCGCGGGCGACGGGTGTGGATTCCGGTACGGGTCGGGGCGCCGATGCGCACCAGGCCGGCGTCGGAGACGCTCGCGGGCGGGCCGGAGCGCCCGGCGCGGGTGCCGTCGCCGAGCGCGGCGGCGGTCCGTTCGGCCTCGACCTCTTCACGGGCCTTGCGGAATGCGGCCAACGCACCCTGTTCACCGGGGAGTTCACCGGTCGCGGGAGCCGCCTCGGCCGACAGTGCGCCCAACGCCTTCACAAGCCGTTCCGCCTGGTCGGACGAGGAGGCGTCGACAGCTTCCAGCGACTCACCACGCAGCAGACGTTCCGCCATATCACGGGTAAGCCACTTGTTGTGCTCGTCGGCCATCACATGTCCTTCTGCGTCCTCGCACGCGTATGCGTCACAGTTGCGGACGTCACCGCGCGACCACGCGGTTCTCGCTGGGGAGGGAGCGCATCCAGCGCGCCCGCCGATTCCGGATCGTCACCGAGCAGCTCCGCCAGGCGCTTCAGACCGCGGTGCGCGGCGGTGCGTACGGCGCCCGCGCGCTTGCCGAGGGTCTCGGCGGCGGACTTGGCGTCCAGGCCGACCACCACGCGCAGCACCACCGCCTCGGCCTGGTCCTGCGGGAGCCGGGCGATGAGCGAGAGGGTGCTGTCGGTGGCCAGGGCCTCGATGGCCTCGCCGGCCGTGTCGGACTCGGCGGCCCGGCCGGTCAGTTCCGTCTCGTCGCCGCCTATCGCAGGGCGGCGGCCGCGCATCCGTATGTGATCCAGGGCGCGGTTGCGGGCGATACGGGCGGCCCAGCCCCGGAAGCGGTCCGCGTCACCGCTGAACCGGTCGATGTCCCGGGCTATCTGCAGCCAGGCCTCGGACGTCACGTCCTCGGCGTCCGGGTCGCCGACCAGCGTGCGTACGTATCCGAGCAGCCTCGGGTGCACCGCGCGGTACACCGTACGGAACGCGGTCTCATCCCCGTCCTGTGCCGCACGCACCGCGGTGGTCAGCTCCGCGTCGTCCCCCAGCACCGCACTCCCTTTACGCCTGTCTTCGGTCGGCGCGAAAGGCACGTTACGGCGTGAAACTGCTCCCGTCCAGGTCGGTAGAAGATGCAACTAACTCGTGACACGCCCATGTGTGACAGAAAACGCACTCACGACGCTGAAGGAAGTACGGGCCGCACGGCGGCCCGTGAGCGCGACGGCCGGGGCCTCTCCTGTGGGGGGTGGCGGCCCCGGCCGTTGCCCTGACGCCTCACGGCGCTGTCGAGCGGACGTCCGACGGCGGGTGAATCCTCACGTCGGCAGATGAATCTTCACGTCCGACAGCAGGGAACGCCGTTACTTCTTCGCGCCGGACTTCCCGGAGTTGGCAGAACTGGTGGGCTTTTCGCCCACTTTGCCACTATTGGTGCCATTGCCGCTGTTGCCGCTGTCGGCGCCGCTGTGCCCATTGCCGCCGCTGTGCGTCTTGTCGCCCTTGCCGCTGTTCGTGCCGTCGGCACGCGCGATCCGCTCGGCGCAGTAGCCGGCGACGTTCTCCTCGCCGCCCGCTGCCGCGACGAGCCGCTGCCAGGCCGTCGCGTCCAGGGCCTTGCCGCGGTCCTTGACCTGCTCGTAGGCGCGGCAGTGGGCCAGGGTGTCCTTCGCCTGGGCCGGGTGGTGGGGGCGCGCCGAAGCACCTGCGGACCCAGGAGCGGCCGGCTCCGCGGTCGACCGTCCCGGGGCGCTCGACGAGGGCCGCTTCTGCTGCCCGCCGTCGCCCTTCCCGGATCCCACGGAGTCGATCGCGGCGAAGGCGACGCCGCCCAGCGTGACGCTCGCGAGGAACACCGAGAGCGTGGCCTTCAGCGAGAGCCGGGCGCCGCGCGCCTGCCGGGGTCGCCAGTCGTCCCGGCGCCGGGTCCGCAACGCGTGCGCCCCGGAATCACGGGCGGCGCAGAAGGCGGCCACGGCACGCTGCTCGGCCTCGGGGTCGATACCGCTCGAGGTTCCGCCCCGGCTGAGCGCGGCGCCGAGCCGCGCCTCGAAGGCGGCGTCCCGGTCGGCCGGAGCCGGCCCCAGGACGGTGCCGCCAGGGTGCCCGCGCCGGCGGCCGGGCTCGTCGCCGCTGTGCCGTTCACCCATGTCCGTTCCCGATCCTGTTCCTAGTGCGGCCCGCCCGGCGTCTCGGATCTGCCGGGGGCCTCGCCCCACTGCCTCTGCAGAATCCATACGGCTGGCGGCCGTCAGCGTTCATTTCGACTCCCCCAGCGTCCGGGAGCCGTCATCCGTCACACCTGCGTCCGCCGCGTCCTCGCCGCCCAGCTGGCGGGCGAGCCGCTTCAGCCCCCGATACGCGGCCGTACGGACCGCGCCCGGGCGCTTGCCGAGGACGCGCGCGACGGAGGGACCGTCGAGGCCGACGACCACCCGCAGCAGAACGGCCTCGGCCTGGTCGCGCGGCAGCGACCGGACCAGTTCCAGGGCGCGCTCGGTGGATATGGACTCCAGCGCCTGTTCGTGGGTGCTGTGCGGCCCCGGCAGCTCCAGCATGTCCTGTTCGAGCGCCGTCCCCCGGGGCCGTACCCGCTGCCTGCGCAGGTGGTCCAGCGCCCGGTGCCGGGCGATGGTCGCGGTCCAGCCGCGGAACCCGGCACCGTCTCCCCGGAACCTGCCGAGGTCGCGGGATATCTCCAGCCAGGCGTCGGAGGCCACGTCCTCGGCGTCCTCGCCGACAAGGCCGCGCAGATAGCCGAGCAGGCCCGGCTGCACGATCCGGTAGGCCACCGCGAAGGCGTTCTCGTCACCGTCCTGGGCCCGTGCGACGGCCGCGCCCAATTCCCCGTCGTACGCCTGTACGCGGCGGGGTTCCCTTCCGTGGCCCAAGAACCGTCCTCGTCCGTACCGAGCCCGGGCCGTGCCCGCGCTCGCCTCGAATCCCCATCGTGCGACACGGTCACCCGTGTCCCACGCCCCACGGTCATCAGCGCCGAAGCTCACAGATTTGTCACAGTCGGCGGCGGGCTTCCTGTCGCAGCCCGCCGCGACCTCGGCGATCACGCCCACGGCGCCGCCGTCAGCCGATGGCGACACGCGGATGCGCACCGGGCCGTATCCACCCCATGATCCGGTCCATCGTGGCGCGCGGCACGGACACACAACCGGCGGTCGCGCCGTTCCCGTTGACGTGCAGGAAGATTCCGGCGCCGCGCCCGGGCGTGGCGGGCCACCGGTTGAAGTTGATGACGAGGGCCTTGGCGTACTGGGTCGGGTAGTTGATCAGATGCTCGCTGCCCCGGTCACCGGCCTCGGTGAGCGGGAAGTCGGCGCCCGCCGCACTGTGCATCGAGTTGTAGAACTTCGACTGGGGGTCCTCCACCCACCAGTCGGAGCTGTTGACGACGTGGTACGGCATGCTCGTCCCGCCCGCTTGGACACCGAACCCCTCGGTGATGGTGTACGTCCCGGAAGGCGTGGTGTACGTCCCCTGCTGCCGTGTCGCCCCGTTCGTGACGCCGTTGGAGCCGACCCGGCCGGCACTGGTGCTGAACTGCGCCTTCCAGCCCGAGGCCCCCTTGGCCCAGGCGGTGACGGTGGCGTACGAGCCGCTCGCCTTCACGGTGATGAGCTGGGTGGCGTCACCCGGGGAGGCGGGAACGGGGAAGTTCGGGGCGGCGTGGGCGGCGGGCGGGGCGGTGGTGGCCCGCGGGGTGGCGGCCGCACCGGGGGCGGCACTCGCCGAGGCGACGGCGTCGCCCTTTCCCTCGCCCTTGGCCTTGGCAGAGGCGGAGGCGGAGGCGGAAGCGGACTTCGACGGCGAGGGCGACGCGGACGAGGATGACGGTGACGATGACGTCAGGGAGGTACCCGGCGCTTCCGTCCCGTCCGTCGCCCCGACCGCGACACTGCCGGACCCGCCCTCCGCCTTCCCGTCTCCACCGTCCCCACCTGGACCTCCACAGGCCGACGCCATCAGGAGGACACCGGCGACGGCCGGAGCGGCGACGAAGCACGTACGGGCACGGGAACGCGAAGAGGGCAGCACGAAGAGACCCTTCGATGGGCAGCGGGAAGCAGAGGCACGGCCTGAGAAACGGCGGCCGACCGGAACGAGGGCCGGTTATACAGCAGCGGTGAGCACCTGGACGACTGAGGCGACGAACCGGACTCCGCGCACAAACCGCCCGTCCGACCGCCGGAGTGCGCGCCGGTCAGTCGGCTGCGCGGCGCGCCCGCCCGTGCAGGGTCAGCCAGAAGGTCTGCAACGAGTCCTCCGGACCGCCCACCTCGAAACGGTTGAGCACCCTGCCCAGCGGGTTCCACACCCGCCCGTCCGGCATGCGGACACCCACCGGCTGCCCGAAGTAGGCGCGCTGCTCGGCGTCGAAGTCCACCCACGCCGCCCCCGCGCGGCGCACGAGCACCTCACCGACGTACGCCCCCAGCCCGAACAGCGCGTCCCGTGCCCGCTCCCGGTCGGCGCCGCCCTTGCGCAGCCCGTCGATCAGGAAGTCCACGACCCGCAGGCTGCGCTCGGAGTAGTCCAGCGGCAGCCGGGTGCGGGTGGTGGCACGGGCGACGAAGGCAGCCGCGCACGCACGCATCTCACCTGGGCACGGTCGCGTGTCCACTCCACCCATGACAACGTTCCCCCTTCGCTCGGATAGGGGGAGCAGGACCTCGTTCCCCCGTCCACCAAGCGGAATCTGACTCTCCAACATCACAGGTCACTGGAGTGTCAATCGCCACATGGGTACTCACACCGGATGTACAACCTTCTTACCCTGCGGTGCGTCGCACAGCTCACTTCACACCGGACGGCAGGGCCAAGTGCCCGCTGAACGCACCACGGTTGTCGGCTCTTGCCTCCTGACTCACCGTGATGTCCCCACCCTGGAACGGCACATGAAACGCGAACGCGTACCGATGTGCCGCGACCCGGTACCCATGCGCAGCGCCCTCCAGATCCCACCTCTCGGTGAAGCTCTTGAGCGTGATCCGACCGTCCGTCGCCGTCACACCCGCCTTGCGCAACTGCGCCAGCGTGGGCTCCACTTCACGCACGGCCCGCCGGAGCGCGGGACGGCCGCGGGCATCCGACAACCGCCACCCGGACGCACTCACCTGCAGCCGTACGCCCGCTCCCGTACGACTCACCGTCGCACTCTTCGCGTACGCGGCGAACGCGTCCAGCTCGGCCAAGGGGTCCTCGACGTCATTGGCGATGTCGGGCTCGGAGAGCGCCCCCTCCCTCCACCCCTCGGCACCCTCCTTGACGTAGCCGGTGCCGCCGACGACGTACACCACCTCGGGCTTGCGCTCCCCCTTGCTGGTGGTGATCGTGCCGGTCTGCTGGAGCGCGACGGGGACGGTGGTCCGGTGCACGGTCGCGGCGTACGTCGCTCCGGACGGCGCCTGCCCCTGCATGACGGCGGACTCGCTGCCCCGCAGGGCGAACGTCCACCCCTTTTCGGCACCCATGGCCTCCCGGGCGCGAGCGACGAACTGCGCAGCGCTCTTCGGCTCCGGCCTCGCCTTCGGCATGGCCTTCGGCTCGGATCCCGCCTGCGCGGGCTTCGAGGAAGTGTGCCGCCCCGCCGGCCTGCGCTCGCCTCCCTGCGCCGAACAACCTGCCGACACGGCCACGGCAACCGCGACCGACACAACACCGAGGACACGACGCCCACTCGGGCAGGGGGATGTTCCGATTCCGGGCAGCACGAATCAACCCTTCAACAGAGTCGGTGAGTTCGATGGGGGCCCGGTTATACAACAGCGGCGGAGAGGACGGCGAGCGTTCGGATGAACTGGAGCGAACGGGGCAGAGCGGGCTTAGTGACCCAGTCACCCGGCGGCGGCCAGGCGGCGCAGAAGCTCCTCCTGCGAGACGTCTTCGACATGGGTCAGAAATACCCACATGTGACCGGAAGGGTCCTTGAGAATGACGGTGCGGTCACCGTGGAACATGTCCTTCGGCGGCTGGATGATCTCAGCGCCGGCGGCTTCCGCGCGCTCCGCCAGGCTGTCGACGTCCGGCACGAAGACATGCAGCGTGACGGACGTGCCTCCGCCGAGCGAGGTCGGCGGGGCGAAGGAGGCAGCCTCCGCCTCGCCCACGCTGGCGTCGCCCAGCATCAGGACCGACTGTCCGATGGTGATCTCGGCGTGCAGAATCCCGCCGCCCGGAGCATCGATCCTGAAGTCCTCACGGGCACCGAACGCCCGCTGGTAGAAATCGATCGCCGCGGCGGCGTCATCGACCATGATGTGCGGGATCACCGCGTAGCGGTAGCGGTCGGGGATCTCGACATGGGCTGCGTGCTCGGTCACGGCGAACCTCCTCGAAAGACACCGCTGGTCGGTTCCTGCGGCTCTGGAAGGAACCTAAAAGCTCAAGTTTGATTGAGGTCAAGCGAAGGCGGGGGCGGCCAGGGCCGCAGGCACGGCACAGGCGTGGTGATCTGTTCGCCCTCATCCGCCCACCACGGCGTGCCTACGTCCGGCTCAGCCATCGGCGCCGGGTGAGCGAATGGCAGACCTGGCGTCGGCGAACCCGCACACAGCCACCGTCGCCACCAGGAATGCCGCCGCCGCCGACAGCAGCGTGACCTCGTAGTAGGACCGGGGAGTCAGCCAGGCAGCCAGGCAGGCGGCGCCGGTTCCGGCCAGGACGGCGCATCCCAGTCTCCGGGCCAGCAGGAGGCCTGGGGGAGGTTGTCCGTCCGGAGGCCCGAAGGACCCGTCCACCGTCTTCCGTGCCTCGGCCAGAACGTCGCGTGCGGCCAACACGCACGCCGTCGCAGCCGTCACCAGGGCCACGCTCGCCGCCAGCTGCGGTGTCCCGAACAACACGCCGTACCGCACGGCCAACGCGGGCACGAAGAAGAGGCTCAGCCAGTAGCGCAGTACGTGCTGCAGGAACGCGAGCGTCAGTCCGCGTCGGGCGGGCCTTCCCTCCAGCCGGGACGCCACCCGGCGCAGACTCACCAGCAGGACGGCGGCCGCCAGCGCGAGCGGCAGGCGCTCGGGCAGTCGGCCCAGGCTGTAGAGCAGGGCGGTGTCGTACACGACCAGGACGAGCACTCCCAGAGCGCCCAGGGAGCCGATGAACACCAGCAGCCCGGGCACCGAGGCGGGAGTCCGGGTCGTTCCCCTGTCACGGGCCGCGCAGAGAGCGACAAGGATCGGCGTGAGGACGGCCGCGACGGACCGTACGACAAGGTCGTCGACCGTGTACGGATTGCGCAGATCCCACTCGACCAGACAGAACACGGCCGTGTACGACACCGACGCCAGCGGCAGCGCGGCGGAGCGGGCGATGCGTCGGTACAGGTCGGCGTCCAGCCAGCGCATCACGGTGGCGAACGCCAGGAGAACGAAAGGCAGTTCCAGAAAGGCCTGCACCCGCAGCACGCTCGGGGCGAGAAGCCCGGGCGCGGGGAAGTGCCCGGCCAGGTGGCGCAGGGCGGGATTCCGCGACGCCAGATCGAACCACCCGGCGGGCAGATACCGCGCGACGAACGACGGGTCCCCGTCGTGGACGCGCAGGACGTAGACGGTGAACAGCACCTGGTTGACGTAGATGAGCGCGGTGGTGATGGCCAGCGCAACGAACGGCGACACGGAGCGACCTGTCGCGCTGGAATCCCCGGTGCGGCCGAGGCCCCGCAGGGCGAGCGCGAGGGCCGACGCGGCCGACGCGATCACCGCGGAGTCCACGAGTGCTTTCACGGCCCTACCTCAGCTTCAACGGATTTACGCTTGACCCTCTTTCGGCAACAGATCGCCGTCGATGTCGCTCATACGCGACGAACTGGTTCCGGCTCAATGGCGATCGCCCCCCGGGAGTCCCGGGGGCGATCGTTTTCCACCTGCGGCAGGGGCGGGCTTGGCTCCCGATCAGTCGATGCGGTCGCTCAGGCCCAGCACCTGCGGGTTTTCGCCGGGGAAGTTCCTGGGCATGCCCGGCACGTCGATGGTGCGCCCGTACACGCCGGCCAGGAACTCGACGGCTCCGACCGGGAACTCGATCCACTCGGCGTTGTCCGTGCGGACGACCACCGGCCATGCGTCCGGGTCCGCAGGGCTCGTCTTCCAGTAGAAGGAATCCCCCGAATTGGACTCCGCCCAGGAGATCAGACCCCCGGGCTGCGGGAAGGGAACGTAGTCCTCGGTGTCGCCCATCTCGTACAGATCCTGAAGGATTTCATCCTCTCTGACCCCGGACGCCCATGCCGCCTCACGGCCGGGCGGCGGAGCCGACACCGTCAGGAAATCGTCGACGACCAGCACCGGGTATGCCTCCGCCAGAGCGCGGAAGTCCGAGGGCAGCGCCGTCCCGAGGGCCGCCTCGAGGGCGGCCCAATCCACGCTGCGCCCCGCCGTCACACGCCACGGCGTCATCGCCGGAAGCGCGGCCTCCAGCGCTTCGACCCTCTGCATCTCGTCCGCCGATCCACGCACAGTTGTCACTTCGTACGCCTACATGGTGCCGCTGGGAAGCGTAGGCACAGCGGGCTCCGGTCCCTCAGCCTGCTGCGTCGACCACCGGGTCCTCATAGATGAGTCGGCCGATCTCGCGGCCGACGTACGGGCGTGGCCGCCCCGGAGGAAGCGCCGGCGCGACGACCCGAAAGACGCTGCGCAGCGCGTCCCCCGTGTAGTCGGGAAGGTGATCCGTAGCTCTCAACCACACGCTTCCCGTGGGCAGTTCCTCCACCACCGTAGAGGCACCCGACTCGCGCAGTCGAGCGACGCCGCCGAGGCGATCGGCGATGCGGGCGGAGCACACGGTCACCCAGGGGTATCCACGGAGCACATTCTCGCTCTCCTGAATCCCCTTCAGCGGGCTGAGCCCCAGCCGGTCCTCCAGCATCGTTTCCCCACCGTGACCGCCGTCATCGGTGACACAGCCAAAAGTGATCGGAACCCTCAGCGCAAAACGCCTCAGGTGCTCGACTGCGGAATCCACATCCAGTGACGAAATGATCCTACGACACGAGTCCGCGCCGGGCTCTCCAACCCCGTATTCCACCCGTAGCCGATGCCATTCACCGTCCTCGCTGACAGACTGAACGGAAACCTTGGCCTGACTCGCCCCGTATCGGCGCCCCTGGTCACTCAGTTCCAGAATCCAGAATTCACTGTCCGCGGGCCGCTTGGCCACCCTCGCGAGAAATTTGCTCCAATTCTCTTCGGACCAGGCCTTCCGGACCCGCACCCTACCCCATAGCGGGTCCTGCTCGGTCAGCGAGGCCCATGTACCACCGGGGGCCCAGCACACTCTCACCCTTTTTCGGAATGCGCAGTTCGGGACCGTTCCGCAGGCCACGGAGGAGCGGGGGAAAAAGCCCCTCGGCGGCCGTTTCGAACCACTCGACCGCAAGCCCGGAGATATCCGTGTCCGATGCCCGCAGGTCAATCTCGACTCTCACTACTTGCTCCTTACCGCCAACACAACCCGGCAGGCCATCCCGTTACCGGAACGCATGATCCTCGGATCAGAATACAGGCACGAAAGGTACTGTTGGAAAAGCGGGGAATGGGGTGAAGGGTTTACTCGGATCGACCTCCGGCATGCGGAGGTTGTCGTGCAGCCAGTCGCGAATCTTCTCGGTCACGGGGACCTCCTGCGGCACCGACTTGGGCTCCGGCTGCTTCACCCGGTCACCGTATGTCCGGTCGTACAGAATCACCCCGGTAGGTCCGCCCCCGCCGTATGGATCGGTGAGCCCAGCCGCCGAGCAGACGAAGCGGAAACGTCTGGCTCACCTGATGGCGGGCAGGCCGGACGTAGTGGCGCCGCGGTTGTAATCACGCAGGTGACGGCATGTCAATTGAGCTCGCAGATCACGACAGTTCCCCCATCGCGGGAAATCGGCGCCCGGTTTGTCCACTCGCTGGCGCGCCTTGTCCGGCATCCTGTATAAGAGCCCGGATCCGGGAATTTAGGCGCACGTCCACGAATTCCGAGCGGCCGATTCAAAGGGACTTCTCATGGGCGCTGAAGAGCGGGAAATGGCGGCGGAAACGGCCGAGAACGGGGAGAACGGCGGGAATTCCGGACCCGGTGACAGGGTGCACGCGCCCCGCCCGGACCGCACCGGCCTGCTCATCGGCGGCGCCCTGCTGGCCGTCTGCAGCGGGCTCGTCCTCTACGGCGTGCTCGACACCGCCGACAAGCCGGCGAAGCCCCCGGTCCCCACGGCCGCCGTCACCTACGAGGTCACGGGAAAGGGCACCGCCGACATCGCCTACCAGGGCCGCAGCGAGGCCGGGACGGCGACCGTCGACCGTGCCGTCGCGCTGCCGTGGAGGAAGACCGTTCAGGTGCCGCTCGGCAAGCCGCCGCTGGTCTCGATCACGCTGGGCGAGAAGGGCGGCCAGGCCAGCTGCTCACTCGCCGTCCGCGGCAGGCACGTCCAGACAGCCTCCGCGTACGGCAGATTCGGCCGCGCCACCTGCCAGGCCGAACTGAACTCACCCGAGCCGTCGGGGGCTGCCGGGTGAAGGCGACGGGGACGGCGCGCCGGGGCCGCCGAGCGGCCTGTCCGGGGAGCGGCGGCGCCGCCCCGTCGCGGGCGAGGACGGCACCCCGACGTGCCTGCCGAGCAACAGCACCGGGCAGGGCCACGCGCGGACGGCGGAGCCGAGCAGGACGGCTCTCGGGGCGCCGACGGCCGTGCCGCCGAGGACGACCCTGACACGCAGACAGCGACGCCGAGCAAGACGACCCTCAGGCCACCGACAGCCCCGGCACCGACGACGACCCTGACGCGCAAACGGCGAGGCCGAGCAAGACGAACCCTCAGGCCGCCGAGCAAGGCGGCTCTCGGGGCGCCGGCGGTCGTAGCACCGGGGACGGCCCTGACGCCGTGGTGGCTGCCTGTTCCGGCCGGCCGGGGTCCGCTCGTCCGAGAGAGGCCCCGCCGGGTGTTCACGCGGAGGCGGTCGCGTCGCGGCAGAGCAGACGCAGGGAGCCCTGGCCGGCGAAGCAGCGGCGGGCCTCCTCGACGGGGTCCCACAACTTGCCGTCGGGTGTGCGGATCCAGTGGTCGCCGCCGGTCGACCACCACTCGGCGCCGGTCTGGCGGACGATGACCTCGCCGGCGTAGGCGCCGAAGCCGCGCAGCACGTTCTCGACCGCCGGGTACGGCGGATCCTCGCGGCGGATGTCCTCGATCATCCGGTCCACCCGCCACAGACTCTGTGCCGAGTAGTCGAGCCGCACCCGCGCGCCCTCGCGCATGGTCGCCACCGCGTCGGCCGCCCACCGGACGGGCTTCGCCGCTGCGTGCGGCCTGGTCTCCTGCTGCTCTGTCACGTACTGCGCTGTCACATAGGGAGAAGCGGGCGGGGCCCGGCATCCGTCACCCGGATCGGGCCAGGTTCCCCAACCGGTGCAGGACCGCCCCACCGCCACCGCACGACAGCCACGGGACTCCCCCAGAACCGGGGTTTGAACTCCGGTCAGCCACGGCTGCGGGCCCGGCGGGACACGACCGCCTGCAGTATCCGGCGGCCCTCGATCGAGACGTCCAGGGCGCGGCGCAGCCCGTTCGAGCCGTGCTCGGCGAGGAGTTCCAGGACGACGACCTGGCGGCGCAGCTCGGCGGCGACGAGCGGGGACGCGTCCGAGGCGCCGCCCTCGCGCCCTGCCTCCGGGTCGTCGGCCTCCGAACTGCCGCCCGCGGCCGGGTCGAGGAGCCGGTGGATGCGCAGGGAGGCGACGGAGCAGGCGTCGGCCCAGGCCCGTATCGCCTCGGCGGTGCGGTCGGCCGGGGCCGCGTCCAGCATGCGGTGGGCGAGCTGCTCGGCCTCGTCCTCGCCGGCCTGCGCCGGACCGAGCGCGCCTCGCGCCTTCTCCAGACCGGCGACCCACTCGGAGCCGTCGGCGAGGCTCGCCCACAACGGGCGCAGCACCTCGTCGTCACCGCCCAGCAAGGGCACGCACCGGTCCAAACAAGCCAGCCCACTGGCAGCCAGTCCGCGTTCGTCGGCCTGAGCGATCAGTTCCACCAGGCTCATGAAGCCTCCCTCGCCAGGGCGCCGCCTTTACGGAGCCCGCACTTCCCCTAACTGCGTGCGACGGCGAGAGAGTGTCACAGCAGGGGGTTTTCAGCCAAGAGCTGGGACAAACACAGGTCCTGCGAGGGCCTTCTCGTGCTGCATGCGGGTGAGCCGCAGCACGAGAAGGGCGGCGAGGACGGCGGCCAGGACGTCGACACCGTCGGCGATCATGACGTGCAGTGCGGCGTCCCGGATCGCCGGGGCGGTGCGCGCCGCGTCGTACTCGCTCTGCATGAGTCGGCCGACGCCGGTGGAGAGCAGCCAGAACCCCCACCAGGCGTTGATCAGCCAGTGCCGCGCCCGCACGCCGACGGGTTGGCTGGCGTCCCAGACGTCCAGGGCGATCCGCCGCGGGAAGTAGAAGTTCGCGATGGGCACCACCCAGCCGGCGATGGTCCACGCGCGCGCCTTGCTGTGCCCGTCGGGACTGAACACCTCGGCGTTCACCCGCACCCGGTAGAACCAGACCAGGAACACGACCGCGCAGACCAGCCAGAGCATGCCCTGTGCGCCGCCCGCCGCCGAGTACAGAGTGTCCGCCCGGTCGGCGCGCCCGGAGAGGTGCTTGCCGAGGACGCCGGTGCCCGCCGCGAGGTCGTCCGCCACGCGGTACACGTTCAGACCGGCCACGACGGCCGCCAGGTCGGTCAGGACGACCAGGCCGAGAAGCACGGCGGTGGCCCTGCCGAGCCCGATCGGCGAACGCAGCCGGGCGCCCTTCGTGCCGGCTCTCATGGCATCGCTGCTCATGGTGAATCCCCCCGTGTGCCCCAGGTGCGTCGTGGCACGCGGAACATACGGTTCACCAGCCTGACATGTCCACCTGAGGAATCAACCCAGCCGGTCCGCCAGCTGCTTGAACTGCGCCCAGGACAGAGCGGGGGTACGCGGGTCCCACAGCTTCTGCACGGTGGCCCGCAGCGGCATCCGGATACCGGCCGCGACCTGGTCCTGCGTCTGGGCGCCTGCGATGTCGCTCCACACCGCGAAGGACCCGCCGAGAATCTGCCCGTCGTAGCTCGCCGGTACGGCGCTCGTGCCGCGCAGCACCCGCGGGTTCCACTGCTCGTAGATGCGCTGCCCGGTCGGGTAGACGAAGGTCTGCGGCTGCCCGAGGACGTAGTACAGGAACTCGTCGTTGTAGTTGAGCACCTTGCGGCCCGCGCTCAGGTACTCCACCGGCTGCCGGGCGCCGATCTCCTTGCCGGTCCAGTAGGCGACCTGGAGGTCCTTGGCGGGCTGCACCGACGTGTTGCGGAAGAAGCCGTCGTTCCAGGCCCGCATGGTCCGGTCGTGGGCGCGCACGGTGGCGGCCCGGTCGTTCAGCCAGCCGGTGGCGAGGTCGGCGACGGTCGCGCCGGAGCCGTACTTCTGCCGGGCGGCGGCCGCCAGCTGCGGATACGACGCCTGCGGGTTCGCCACGGTCAGCGCCTGGTACTCGTCGCCGCCGAGGTGCCACTGGTCGCCCGTGAACAGCCCGGCGTACTCATTGAGCAGGTCGTCGACGATCTTCGCGGAGGCGGGCTTGGAGATGTCGATCGCGCCCCGGGTCGCCACTCCGTTCACGTTGCGCAGCTGCAGGTCCGGATGGGCGGCGAGGACCGCGCCGAGATGCCCGGGCGAGTCGATCTCGGGCACCACGGTGATGTGCCGGGCGGCCGCGAGGCCGACGATCTGCTTGACCTGCGCCTTGGTCAGGTGGTCCTTGGAGACGATCTCGGGATGGGTGCTGGACTCGATCCGGAAGCCCTGGTCGTCGGAGAAGTGCAGCCCCAGCTCGTTGAACTTCAGGTCTCCCAGCTCGCGTATCCGGTCCTCGATCCAGGACGCGGTGTACGGCTTGCGCGCGATGTCCAGCATGAAGCCGCGCCGCGGCTTGGCGGGCTCGTCCCGTACGACGCCCTCCGGCGCCGTACCGCCGCCGTGGACCTCCTGTTTGAGGGTGCGGGTGCCGTAGAAGACGCCCGCGTCGCCCGGGCCGCTTATGTCGACCCGCCCGCCGCGCACGGTCATCGTGTACGACTCCGGGTTCCCGCCCCCGCTGCCCAGCGTCAGCCGCAGATCGCCGGCCCGGACGTCGTTCTTCTCCCCCGCGTACGACAGCCCCAGTTCACCGGCGATCAGCCGCCCCTCGTCGGCCAGTTCCGGATCGCTCACCACCACCCGCTCGCCCCGCTGCGCCCGCCAGCCGGGACCGCGGGCCGGGGTGTGGGAGCGCACCGCGGGTATGGTCCGCGGCGCCTGGGAGAGCGGATAGGACCGGCTGGGCGAGGGACTGCTCTGCGTGGCGGCATGACCGGACGCCGCACCGGAGGTGCGGTCCGACGGCGCCTGCGCCGCGCTCCCCGCCGGTTTCCCGCCACCGCCGCCGTCCGCCGAGGCCCACACGCCGACGCCCACACCGAGCGCGACGGTCCCCGCGAACGCGGCGGCCACGACCGCCCGCTTCCGCCTCACCTGCTGCGCCGAGGCCCGGCGCCTGTGCTGGCTCACCCAGCCAACGTACGTCCGATCGAGGGTTCGTCCGTCACCGAGACGTTCCGAAACTCTCCCGTTCGAGTGAAATTCGGGCATCCGTCGTACACAGAGTGACCACTCTCGATAACGTGATGACACACCTTTCATGGCATCCCCTGCCACACCGCATGTGACACGAGGACCCACGCTGCCTGCGCACCGTCTCCCGTACCTCCCCAAACCGCTGGACGCCTTCAACGTCGCACCCGCCGACGAGGCTCGCGCCCTGCTCCTGCACTGCCTGCGCAGCCTGCACTGGTCCCGCCGCCTGACCGAGCACCGCCCCTACCCCGACCTGGACTCCCTCCTGGCGGCGGCGGACGAGGCGGCGTACGACCTGTCGCCGGGGGATCTGACCGAGGCGCTGGCGAGCGAGTCGCTGCCCGAGCTGCCGGAGGACACATACTCCGCCGCCCACACGGCTCTGAGCGCGGCCCACGCGGCCTATGAGGCCCGATTCGGACACGTTTTCGTCATCTATCTGGGTGATTGTCCTCGCGAGGAGGCGCTCGACCGCATCCTCGAAGGCATCCGATCACGATTGACGAACGATCCGGAGGAAGAACGGGTGGTGGCAGCCGAGGAACTCCGGCGCCTCGCAAGCAGCAGGCTGGCAACTCGCCTGAGGGCCGCGGGGAACTGTACGACCAGCCACAACGCCCCCGCACCCGGCAAATAGCCGGACAGGCCACCCCAGTAGCCGCAGGGCAATAGCCCATCCGATGCCAGTTTGATCACACAGGTAGGCCCCCCGTAAGCGGCGGCGCACCGCATGGATACGATGCTGAGGGCCGGTGGACCGTACCCGGCCGGGCCCGACCGACACCGAAGCCGGCGCGGCCCTAGTCCCCGCTCCCGGAGGGTTCTTCCGTGCCGGCTGGAACGCTGTACCGCGGCCGGGAAGGAATGTGGTCCTGGGTGGCTCATCGAGTCACCGGCGTCCTCATCTTCTTCTTCCTGTTCGTTCACGTGCTGGACACCGCACTCGTCCGTGTCTCCCCCGAGGACTACGACAAGGTCGTAGCCACGTACAAGACTCCGATCGTCGCGCTGCTGGAGTACGGCCTCGTCGCCGCCATCCTCTTCCACGCGCTCAACGGTCTGCGCGTCATCGCCGTCGACTTCTGGTCGAAGGGCCCGCGCTACCAGAAGCAGATGCTCTGGACCGTCGTCGGTGTCTGGGTCGTCCTGATGATCGGTGCGATCTACCCCGTCCTCGGCCACGCCGCTCGTGTTCTGTTCGGGAGCTGAGGCCCATGTCCACGACTGAAACCACCGCGTCCGGCGTCGGCCCCGTCGAGGGTGCCCCCGTCTACAGCGTCGAGAACCCGGCCCCGCTCATCGAGGCGCCGCGCAAGCGGACCAAGAAGACCCCGAAGTCCACGCGGGGCAACTTCGAGATGGCGGCCTGGCTGTTCATGCGCCTGTCCGGCGTCGTGCTGGTCGTCCTCGTCCTCGGCCACCTGCTGATCCAGCTCGTGCTGGACGGCGGCGTCTCCAAGATCGGCTTCGCCTTCGTGGCCGGCCGCTGGGCGTCCCCGTTCTGGCAGGTCTGGGATCTGCTGATGCTCTGGCTCGCCATGCTGCACGGCGCCAACGGCCTGCGCACGGTCATCAACGACTACGCGGAGCGCGCGAACACCCGGCTGTGGCTCAAGGGCCTGCTCTACACCGCCACGGTGTTCACCATCCTGCTGGGCACGCTGGTGATCTTCACCTTCGACCCGAACATCCGCTAGGCACGGGGCTGCGAGAATCATGAAGATCCACAAGTACGACACCGTCATCGTCGGCGCCGGCGGCGCGGGCATGCGCGCCGCCATCGAGTCGACGAAGCGCAGCCGCACCGCGGTCCTGACCAAGCTCTACCCCACCCGCTCCCACACGGGCGCCGCGCAGGGCGGCATGGCCGCCGCGCTGGCCAACGTGGAAGAGGACAACTGGGAGTGGCACACCTTCGACACGGTCAAGGGCGGTGACTACCTGGTCGACCAGGACGCCGCCGAGATCCTGGCGAAGGAGGCCATCGACGCCGTCCTCGACCTGGAGAAGATGGGCCTGCCGTTCAACCGGACGCCCAACGGGACGATCGACCAGCGCCGGTTCGGCGGTCACTCCCGCAACCACGGCGAGGCCCCGGTCCGCCGGTCCTGCTACGCCGCGGACCGCACCGGCCACATGATCCTCCAGACGCTGTACCAGAACTGCGTCAAGGAGGGCGTGGAGTTCTTCAACGAGTTCTACGTCCTGGACCAGCTGATCACCGAGGTCGACGGCGTCAAGAGGTCGGCCGGTGTGGTGGCGTACGAGCTGGCCACCGGCGAGATCCACATCTTCCAGGCGAAGGCGGTCATCTACGCCTCCGGCGGCACCGGCAAGTTCTTCAAGGTGACGTCGAACGCCCACACGCTGACCGGTGACGGCCAGGCCGCCGTCTACCGCCGCGGTCTGCCGCTGGAGGACATGGAGTTCTTCCAGTTCCACCCGACCGGCATCTGGCGCATGGGCATCCTGCTGACGGAGGGCGCCCGTGGTGAGGGCGGCATCCTCCGCAACAAGGACGGCGAGCGCTTCATGGAGAAGTACGCGCCGGTCATGAAGGACCTCGCGTCCCGTGACGTCGTCTCGCGCTCCATCTACACGGAGATCCGCGAGGGCCGCGGCTGCGGTCCCGAGGGCGACCACGTCTACCTCGACCTCACGCACCTCCCGCCGGAGCAGCTGGACGCCAAGCTCCCGGACATCACGGAGTTCGCGCGCACCTACCTCGGCATCGAGCCCTACACGGACCCGATCCCGATCCAGCCGACCGCGCACTACGCGATGGGCGGCATCCCGACCAACGTCGAGGGTGAGGTCCTGTCGGACAACACCACCGTCGTCCCGGGTCTGTACGCGGCCGGCGAGGTCGCCTGCGTGTCCGTGCACGGTGCCAACCGCCTCGGCACCAACTCGCTGCTGGACATCAACGTGTTCGGCCGCCGCGCGGGCATCGCCGCCGCCGAGTACTCCCACACGGCCGACTTCGTCGAGCTGCCGGAGAACCCGGAGGCCCTCGTCGTCGAGCAGATCGAGCAGCTGCGCAACTCCACCGGCAACGAGCGGGTCGCCCAGATCCGTCGCGAGCTGCAGGAGACCATGGACGCCAACGTCATGGTGTTCCGCACCGAGCAGACGATCAAGACCGCGGTCGAGAAGATCGCCGAGCTGCGCGAGCGCTACAAGAACGTGGCGATCCAGGACAAGGGCAAGCGGTTCAACACGGACCTGCTGGAGGCCATCGAGCTGGGCAACCTGCTCGAGCTGGCCGAGGTCATGGCGGTGTCGGCGCTGGCCCGCAAGGAGTCCCGCGGCGGTCACTACCGCGAGGACTACCCGAACCGCGACGACGTCAACTTCATGCGCCACACGATGGCGTACCGCGAGGTCGGCGCCGACGGCTCGGAAACCGTCCGTCTCGACTACAAGCCGGTCGTCCAGACCCGCTACCAGCCGATGGAGCGTAAGTACTGATGGCAACTCCTGTTCTGGACAAGGTGGAGGCGGAGGCCGCGGCCTCTCCCTACATCACCGTCACCTTCCGGGTCCGCCGCTTCAACCCGGAGGTCTCGGCCGAGGCGACGTGGGAAGACTTCCAGCTGGAAATCGACCCGAAGGAGCGTGTCCTCGACGGTCTCCACAAGATCAAGTGGGACGTCGACGGCACCCTCACCTTCCGCCGTTCCTGCGCGCACGGCATCTGCGGCTCGGACGCGATGCGGATCAACGGCAAGAACCGCCTTGCGTGCAAGACGCTGATCAAGGACATCAACCCCGAGAAGCCGATCACGGTCGAGCCCATCAAGGGCCTCACGGTCCTGAAGGACCTGGTCGTGGACATGGAGCCGTTCTTCCAGGCGTACCGGGACGTGATGCCCTTCCTGATCACGAAGGACACCAACGAGCCGACGCGTGAGCGTCTGCAGTCCGCCGAGGACCGTGAGCGCTTCGACGACACGACGAAGTGCATCCTCTGCGCCGCCTGCACGTCCTCCTGCCCGGTGTTCTGGAACGACGGCCAGTACTTCGGTCCGGCCGCGATCGTGAACGCCCACCGCTTCATCTTCGACAGCCGTGACGAGGCGGCCGAGCAGCGCCTGGAGATCCTCAACGACCGCGACGGCGTGTGGCGTTGCCGCACGACCTTCAACTGCACGGACGCCTGCCCGCGCGGTATCGAGGTCACGAAGGCGATCGCCGAGGTGAAGAAGGCACTGATCACGCGTCGCTTCTGATCCGCCCTCGCCCAGGGCGAGTTGGGCCCCGTCTCCGGTTCCGCCGGGGGTGGGGCCCTTTGCCTGTCCCGGACCGGGAACTGACAGGATGATCCTTCCATCCACACAGCGCCGAGCAGGGGGACGAGACAGCATGACCCAGCCGAATCCGCAGACCGGCGGGAACCCGCAGTGGGGCCCGGCCGGGAACCCCCCGGCGCCGCCTGCCCAGCCCCCGGGTATCCCCCCGCAGCCACCGGGGACGCCGGCCTACGGTTACCCGGCCCAGCCGCAGGGCGCGCCCGGATACGGCTACCCCGCGCCCGCGGGGCAGGGCTACGGCTTCCCGCACCAGCCGGCTGCCCCGGCCGTTCCGGGCGCTCCTGGCGCTCCCGCGCCGATGGGCGGCGCCCCGCTGCTGACCATCGGGGACATCACGGTGACGGGCGGACAGATCATCACTCCGGCCGGGCAGTTGCCGTTGCGGGGCGCGGTGTGGAACGCCACCGACATGTCGCACACCGAGGAGACGATGCCGACGCACGCCATCGTGCTCGCCATCGTCTTCTTCCTGTTCTGCCTGCTCGGCCTGCTGTTCCTCCTGATGAAGGAGAAGAAGACCACGGGCTACATCCAGGTCACCGTGACCAGCGCGGGCCGGCACCACTCCACGATGATCCCGGCACACGGCCCGGACTCCTTCCCCGCCGTCATGGGCCAGATCAACTACGCCCGCTCGCTGAGCAGCATGTAGACCCGCCCCACCCTTCCGGAGGAGCCCCGCCGAATCCGCTTCGGTGGGGCTCCTCGCATCTTGTCGGGCTTAGTGCCTAATCTGACGACATGTCAGACGAAGAGTCGTACGAACTGCTCGGGTTCGACAACGTACTGCTGCCCGTCGGGGACCTCGGCGAGGCCGTCGGGTTCTACGAGCGAGCCGGGTTCGCCGTCGGGTTCCGGTTCGACGAGGCCGGGATCGCACTGCTGAAGGTCGGCGGCGAGACCCCCGGGATTCTGCTGCGCGTCGAGGACGGGCTGGGGCACCGGACGCCGCTCTGGCCCTCGCCGCGCCTGTGGCTGGAGGTGCCGGACGCGCGGGCCGCCGCGCGGGAGCTGGCCGCCGCCGGAATCCCGCCGCTGGACGAGGTGTTCCCGGTGGCCACCGGCTGGACCGTCGAGATCGCCGATCCCTGGGGAAACGTCCTGGGCTTCACCGACTACAGCAAGCGGCGAGCCCTGGGCCGCAGGAGCTGAGACGAGGGTCTCCCCGCACTCCCACCCATTGAGTTGAACATGTTCAAAAGCAGGGCTACAGTCATGCCTGTCAGCGTTTTGAACGCGTTCAAGAAGGGGTGGGGCGCATGGACCGCATCGTCATCGCCTATGTCATCTACCTGGTCGTCAGCATCTCGCTGACCGTCTGGGTGGCCCGCACGCTCAGCCACAACGGCCGGGTCTTCCTCGCCGACGTGCTGCACGGCAACGAGAAGCTCGCCGACGCCGTCAACCACCTCCTGGTGGTCGGCTTCTACCTCGTCAACCTCGGCTTCGTGGCCCTGTTCCTGACCGACAACAGCGACGTCGGCGACACCCGGGCCATCTTCGAAGTGCTGTCGGTCAAGCTCGGCGTGGTGCTGCTGGTGCTCGGCGCGATGCACCTGGGCAACGTGTACGTGCTCAACAAGATCCGGCGGCGCGGGATCATGGAGCGCGAGCAGCAGCCTCCGGTGAACCCGCAGGGCTGGATGCCGCCGACGGTCGGGGCGTGACGGCCATGACCGCCACGGACGGCCGGGGCACCACGGGCGTCCCGGTCCGCCGTCTCACCGTCCTGTACGACGCCGAATGCGCCCTCTGCACCCACCTGCGCAACTGGCTGGTACGGCAGCCGCAGCTGGTGCCGCTGGAGCTGGTGCCGGCCGGATCCGCCGAGGCCCGCAGGCGCTACCCGGGGCTCGACCACGCCGCCACCCTCGACGAGATCACCGTGATCGGCGACTCCGGCCAGGTCTACCAGGCCTCCCGGGCCTGGATCGTCGTCCTGTGGGCCCTGCGCGAACACCGCCCGCTCGCCCACAAGCTGAGCACCCCGGCCGGGGCCAAGCTGGCCCGGGGCGCGGCGCTGGCGGCCGCAAAGTGGCGGGGTGCGCTGTGGGGCGGCGCGCAGCGAGGCGGTGCGCAGTGGGGCGGTGCGCAGTGGGGCGGTGCGCAGTGGGGCGGTGCGCAGTGGGGCGGGCAGTCCTACCGGGGTGCGGACGGGTGGTCGTACCACCCGGGCACGGGCTGGAGTTACAACCCGCCGTCCTGTTCAGACGGTACCTGCCCGACTGGTTAGGCTCCTCCCGTGCCCGCGAAGAACGACGGCCCCGAGGCCGGCTCCCCGACCAAGTCCGAGCAGACCCGCGCCCTGATCCTGGAGACCGCCATGCGGATGTTCCAGGAGCGGGGCTACGACAAGACGACCATGCGGGCCATCGCCACGGAGGCCGGGGTCTCCGTGGGCAACGCCTACTACTACTTCGCGGGCAAGGAGCACCTGATCCAGGGCTTCTACGACCGGATCGCCGCCGAACACCAGGTGGCGGTCCGGGAGGTCCTGGACCGGGAGACCGACCTGGAGGCACGGCTCGCGGGAGTGCTGACCGCATGGCTGGACATCGCCAAGCCGTACCACGAGTTCGCGGTGCAGTTCTTCAAGAACGCCGCCGACCCCGACAGCCCGCTCAGCCCCTTCTCGCCGGAGAGCGAGCACGCCCGCGAGCAGGCCATCAGCGTCCACCGCGAGGTGCTGGCCGGCTCCAAGTCCAAGGTCGCGCCCGAACTCCGGGACGTGCTCCCGGAGCTGATGTGGCTCTCCCAGATGGGCCTCGTCCTGTACTGGGTGTTCGACCGCACCGAGGGACGCGAGCGCAGCTACCGGCTGGCACGCCGGGGCGCACGGCTGACCGCACGCGGGGTCGCCCTGGCCCGCTTCCGGGTGCTGCGTCCCCTGGTGCTCGAAGTCCACGAACTGTTCACGGACTTCCTGCCGGGGATGACGAAGGCACTGCCGGATCCGGGGGCCAGGGCGCGCCGCGACGAGACGGGCTGATCAGATCCACTGCAGACGCCACAGGCGGAAGACGCCCGTGCCGTCCGTGAGGTACTGGCCGCCGCCGACGTCCTCGGTGCTGACCACGTACTCCTTGCGCTGCCACAGCGGGATCAGCGGCACGTCGGTCGCCACGTCCGACTGGATGTCATGGAAGTCGTTCACGGCCCGTGTGCGGTCGGCGTACTGCTGGCTGTCCAGGATGAGGTGGTCGACGACCTTGTTGCTGTAGCCGGTGGCCATGGTGGAGCCGGTGGCGACCAGCGGGGAGCCGAAGGTGTCCGGGTCGGGATAGTCGGCCACCCAGCCGACCGCCCACGCGTCCATCTTCCCGGCGGCCCAGCGCTTCTGGAAGTCGGTCCACTCGTAGCCCTGGACGTCCACCTTGAACAGGCCGCCCGTCTCCAGCTGCTTCTTCAGCTCCGCGGCCTCCTCCTCGCCCGCACCCCGGTTCTTGCCGTAGCCGAACGTGAAGTGCACCGGCAGGGTCACCCCGGCCTGGGTGAGCAGCTCCCGCGCCTTCTGGGTGCTCTGCGTCGGGTAGTCGTCGAAGAAGGAGGTGGTGTGGCCGGTGATGCCGGTCGGGATCAGCGAGTACAGCGGGTCGACCGTGCCCTCGTACACCTTGGCGGCCAGCTTCTCGCGGTTGACCAGCCAGGCCAGTGCGCGGCGCACGCGCACGTCGTGCAGCGGCGAGTTCGCGCGGGTGTTGAGGTAGAGGTTGCGGGTCTCGGCGCTGTCGGACTCCGTGACGCGGTTGTTCGGGTCGCTCGGGTTCAGCCGGGACAGCACGCTCGGCGGCAGCGTCCGGGTGGCGACGTCGATCTGCTTGTCCTGCCAGGCGCTGTTGAGCTGGTCGGAGTCGGTGTAGTAGCGCAGCTCGATCGGGCGGCCGGTACCGCTCAGGTAGCCCCGGTAGTTCCCGTACGGGTCGAGGTCGGCCTTCTTGTCCTTCGTGTACGAGGTCAGTGTGTACGGGCCGGTGCCGTCGACGCCGTCGTCCTTGCGCAGCGCGGTGGCCGGGTACTTGTCCTTGTCGACGATGGAACCGGCGCCCGTGGCGACCTTCAGCGGGAAGGTGGCGTCCGGGGACGACAGATGGAAGGTGACCGTCGTCGCGCTGTCGGCGGTCACCGAGCCGAGCGTGGAGAACAGCGACGCCGGGCCGACGGGGGCATCGATCTTCTTGACCCGCTCGAAGGAGTACCGGACGTCCTCGGCGGTCATCTTGCGCCCGCTCGGGAAGGTGATGTCGTCGCGCAGCCGGCACTGGTACGTCTTCAGCCCGCTGCCCACGAAGTCGCAGCTCTTCGCGGCGTCCGGGATCGGCTCGACACCACCCGGCTCGAAGGTCAGCAGCGTCTGGAAGACGTTGCTGAACAGGGCCCAGGAACCGGCGTCGTACGCGCCCGCTGGGTCCAGTGAGGTGATGGCGTCGGTCGTACCGACCGAGATCGTCTTGTTCTTGTCCGATTGCGACGGCAGCAACTGCCAACCGCCGATTCCCACGACGGCGAGTACGAGCAGCGTCACGAGAATGCGCATGCGAACAGATCGCATGGTGGTGCCCTCCCCAGGCCCTCCAGGGCCCTACCCCTGGCCAGCACAATTTCGCCACTCCCCTAAGCGGCGCGGCTCACCTAATCACAGGACTTTCACCTGGGGGAAGGGCTTTCTGACCAGATGTGGAAGAACTTACCGAGACGTTGTCCCGTGGACCTTCACAGCGCCTTCACAGGGGTGGGGGGAGTTTTGGTCACGCACGCGTCGCGGCCAGCTCGATCACTGTCACGTCCGACGGCGCCCCCACACGCGTGGGCGGACCCCACGCGCCCGCACCCCGGCTGACGTACAGCTGGGTGTCGCCGTACCGGTCGAGACCGGCCACGGTCGGGTTGGCCGCGGCAGCGACGAGGTTGCCGGGCCAGAGCTGGCCGCCGTGGGTGTGGCCGGAGAGCTGGAGGTCGACGTCGTACCGGACGGCCTCGTGGATCTGCACCGGCTGATGCGCGAGGAGCACGCAGGCGCGTGCCGGGTCCCGGTCCCCGAGCGCCTTCCGGAAGTCCGGGCCCTGGCCCTCGCTCTCGCCCTGGAGGTCGTTCACGCCGGCCAGGTCGAAGTACGGCAGCTCGGTGCGGGCGTTCTCCAGCGGGTGCAGGCCGAGTGTGCGCACCTCGGCGACCCACTGCTCGGCGCCGGAGAAGTACTCGTGGTTGCCGGTGACGAAGAACGCCCCGTGCCGGGCGCTGAGCTGGGCGAGGGGCGCGGCGGCCGGGCCGAGGTCCTTGACGCTGCCGTCCACCAGATCGCCGACGACCGCGATCAGATCGGGCCGGGTGGCGTTGACGGTGTCGACGACCCGCTGCGCGAAGCCGCGGCCCAGGACGGGGCCGAGGTGGATGTCGCTGACGACGGCGATCCGGAAGCCGTGTGCGGCGCGCGGCAGTTTGGCGAGCGGGACGGTGACCCGCTTCACCCGGGGCCCGCGCAGGACGCCGTAGGTGCCGTAGCCGACGGTCCCTGCGGCAGCGGCGGCTGCGGCTCCGCCGATGACGCGGGAGACGACCAGCCGGCGGGTGGGGTTCCGTGCCGCGGGTTCCCGGGTCGGTTCCGGTGCTGCGGTGGGCGTACCGGGGGGCTCCGTCTCCTGAATCCCCGGCATATGCCCGGCCGTCACCCGAGTCTGTCGGCTGGGAACTGGCGCCACGGGGTGCCGCCGTTCCAGGACGCGTCTCAGCAGCGGCCGTACCGCCTCGCCCGCCACCACCGCCAGCAGCAGGTACAGCGCCAGCGCCATCCACAGGAAGCCGGGCCAGGCCAGGGTGCGCTGGAGCCAGAAGGGGGCACCGGAGCGTTCGGCGACCAGGGCCGTGATCATCAGGAGCGGGCCGGCGACGAAGACCGCCGTGCCGGCGCGGCGGGCGAGGCCCGGGCCGCGGGTCGTGTCGCGGACCAGGCGGCGCCACACGTACCAGTGCCCCAGCACCAGGACGGCCAGGACGACCAACGCGACAAGGACGAAGACGATGACCACGCTGCCGAGTCCCCCGCTATGACATCCGGCGCAGTGCGCGCAGTCCGCGCAACCCGATGACCCCGATGACCGTCCCCAATACGAAGGAGACGACCGCCAGCAGCAGGTGCACCCAGAAGTACGCGGTCGGGTGACCGTCGTCGAAGGCGAGACCGCTGGCGTCCTTGACCAGGTTCTTGACGAAAGTGACCCAGATGATCCAGCTCCACACCCCGAAGGCGAGCAGGAACCAGGAGACCGGGCGGCTGAGCTTCATGGACTCAGTATCGCCGTTCGATGTCCGGTTCCGTGTCCGGGGTGGGGTGCGCGGCGGGACTTCGGGGCCCGTGCCAGGTACGTTCAGGGCCGTGCCCGCACCGAAGAAGACCGTCAGGCGATCCCTGCTGGTCACCACCGCCACGCTGCTGTCCCTCCCCGTCACCGCGCCCGCCGCGCTCGCGGCCCCGACCCCGTCGACGAGCCCGACGGCCAAGCCCCCGGCGCAGATGTCGCAGGTCGGCGGAGCCCGGCTCGGGCTGCCCGGGACGCAGGTGAACCTCGCCGCCGGCGTGCCCGTGCTCCCCAAGGACCTCACCGCCCGCTCCTGGATCATCTCCGACGCCGAGTCCGGCGATGTCCTCGCCGCGCACAACGCGCACTGGCGGCTGCCCCCGGCGAGCACCCTGAAGATGCTGTTCGCCGACACCGTGCTGCCGAGGTTCCCGAAGACGACCGAGCACAAGGTGGTGCCGAACGACCTGGCCGGCATGGGCGTCGGCTCCAGCGTGGTCGGGATAAAGGAGGGCCGCACCTACACCGTCCACGATCTGTGGCTCGGCGTCTTCCTGCGCTCGGGCAACGACGCCGTGCACGTGCTGTCCGCGATGAACGGCGGCGTCGCGCAGACCGTCCGGGACATGCAGGACCACGCCGACGAGCTGCAGGCCATGGACACGCACGTGGTCAGCCCGGACGGCTACGACGAGCCGGGGCAGCTGTCGTCGGCGTACGACCTGACGCTGTTCGCCCGCTCCGGGCTGCAGAAGAAGGACTTCCGCGACTACTGCTCGACGGTGCGGGCGAAGTTCGGGTCCGGCGAGATCCAGAACACCAACCGGCTGCTGAGCGGCGACACCGACGTGCCCGTCTACCAGGGCATCGCCGGGGTGAAGAACGGCAACACCACCAACGCGGGCGCCACCTTCACCGGTGTCGCCGAGCGGAACGGCCGGGTGCTGCTGGTCACGGCGATGAACCCGGAGAAGCACGAGCACAACGAGGTCTACAAGGAGACGGCGAAGCTGTTCGACTGGGGCTTCAAGGCGGCCGGCAAGGTCAGCCCGGTGGGCGAGCTGGTCCCGCCGAAGAGCGCCGCGCAGTCCACCCCGAGCCCCGGCGCCACCGCCTCGGCCGGCGCGGCGGGGACGACCGGCGGGTCCGGCTCGAAGCCGGTGGCGAGCGCCACCGCCGCGGGCGGCTCCAGCGGCGTCGGGATCGCCCTGGCCGTCGCCGGCGGGCTGCTGGTGCTGCTCGGCGGCGGGGCGTTCCTGGTCAACCGCCGTTGGCCGCTGCCGGACCTGATGCGCCGTCGGACGCGGTCCTGACGTCCTCCACGCCGCTCTCCTCGCTCTGCGTCGCCGTCCAGGCGGCGCAGAACAGGAGGAGTTTCGCGGTGAAGTTGATCCACAGCAGCAGCGCCACGGGGACGCCGAACGCGCCGTACATGCTCTTCGCGGCGACTCCCTGGATGTAGCCGCTGAGCAGCACCTTCAGCAGTTCGAAGCCGACCGCGCCGAGGAGCGCGGCCTCCAACAGGCGGCGGCGCGGCGGTTCGACGCCGGGCAGCAGGGTCAGGACGTAGAGCAGGAGCAGGAAGTCGGCGAGCACGGCGACGGTGAACGCGGCGATCCGCAGCAGGACGGCGCCCCAGCCCGCCCGCTCGATGCCGAGGTGGTCGGTGGTCCAGCCCACCAGCGCGGAGGTGACGGTGGAGATGGCGAGCGTGGCGAGGAGGGCTCCGCCGAGGCCGACCAGGATGCCCGCGTCCTTGACCTTGGCCAGGACCGGGTTCCCTGTTCTGTCGGGCAGCTCCCACACCACGCGCAGGCACTCGCGCATCTGGCCGACCCAGCCCATGCCGATGAACAGCAGCACGGCACCGGCGATGACTCCGATCGTACCGGCGTTCTGCACCAGGGAGTTGATGTCCAGCTGGTCGGCGATGCCGGGGACCTGGTCGGCGATCTTGTTCTGCAGGTTCTTCTGCTGCGACTGGCTGAGCGTGGCGGCGGCGATCGCGGCGATCAGCGTCAGCAGCGGGAACAGCGCGACGAAGCTGATGAAGGTCATCGCGGCGGCCAGCCGTGTCCACTTCACCCGGTCCAGCCGCTCGTACGCCTGCCACGCGTGCGTGGTCATCAGCCAGGTGACGATCGGCCCGATCCCCGGGAGCTTCTTCAGCCAGTCCATGATCGGACTGTGCCCGCTCCGAGTGGACGTCAACACCGCGTTTCTTCACCAGAACGGACATATACGGGCGATACGGTCGGCTGTCATGAAGGACGCCACCGCTCTGCCCCAGTCCCTGCTCATCCTCGGCGGCACGTCCGAGATCGCGCTGGCCACCGCCCGCCGGCTGATCGCCCGCCGCACCCGCACCGTCTGGCTGGCCGGCCGGCCCTCGCCCGACCTGGACCGGGCCGCCGAGCATCTGCGTGCCCTGGGCGCCGACGTCCGCACCGTCGCCTTCGACGCCCTCGACCCCGAGTCCCACGAGGCGGCCCTCGGCAAGGTCTTCGCCGAGGGGCACATCGACCTGGTGCTGCTCGCGTTCGGCATCCTCGGCGACCAGGCCCACGACGAGCGTGAGCCTCTGCGCGCGGTCCGGGTCGCCCAGACCAACTACACCGGCGCCGTGTCGGCGAGCCTGGTCGCGGCCCGCGCCCTCCAGACCCAGGGCCACGGCTCCCTGGTGGTCCTCTCCTCCGCCGCCGGCGAACGGGCCCGCCGCGCCGACTTCATCTACGGCTCCAGCAAGGCCGGCCTCGACGCCTTCGCCCAGGGCCTCGGCGACGCGCTCTACGGCACCGGCGTGCACGTCATGGTCGTACGCCCCGGATTCGTCCGTACCCGTATGACGGCGGACCTGCCCGCGGCCCCGCTCGCCACCACCCCCGAGGCGGTCGCCACGGCCGTCGAACTGGGCCTGCGCCGCGGCTCGGAGACGGTGTGGGTGCCGGGCGCGCTCCGGCTGGTGATGACGGCTCTACGGCACACACCGCGGGCATTGTTCCGACGGCTGCCGATCTAGTGCCCCGGCAGGCAATGTTGGCCCGTCAAGGAGCGGCGTCCGGTGCGTGCTCTCGTGCGGCGAGAGTGCGTGCCGGCCCTACGACACTGCGCTACGGTCCACACCGCGGAGGGCCTGCGGGGGCACCACGGATCCGCCGAACGTGTACTCCCGCAGCTTGCGCCACACGTCGTCGGCGCCCTGCTCGTACAGGGCGAACCCGGTGCACGGCCACTCGGCCTCGAAGCCGGCCAGTTCGGTGAAGGCGCGGTCCATGGACGCCTCGTCGATGCCGTGCGCGACCGTGACATGCGGGTGGTACGGGAACTGCAGCTCGCGCGCCATCGGACCCGAGGCGTCCCGCACCCGCTGCTGCAGCCAGCCGCAGGCCTCGGCACCCTGCGCGACACGCACGTACACGACCGGCGACAGGGGCCGGAAGGTACCGGTCCCGCACAGCCGCATCGGGAACGGCCGGCCGGCCGCCGCGACCTGCGTGAGGTGCGCCTCGACCGCCCCCAGATCGGCCGCCTCCACCTCGGTCGGCGGCAGCAGGGTGACATGCGTGGGGATGCCGTGAGCCGCGGCGTCGCCGAAGCCCGCGCGCAGCTCCTGGAGCAGGCTGCCGTGAGGCTCCGGGACCGCGATCGACACGCCGATCGTTACGGTCCCCACGTCGTCTCCTGTCGTCGCGTGATGTTGTCCGGCGGTCTTCGCCGCCGTCTTCGCCGCCGTCTTCGTCCGGGCCGTCGGCTACCGACTGTACGGCCACGGATGTCCTGTGGGCAGGCGCAGTGGAAGTGATGTGCAGCGCTCTGCCCGGTCGGGCGTGTGTACGGTCGTGCGCCTCAGCGCCCGATCGTGCTTCTCAGTGCTTCGCCGACAGGAAACCCACCCGGTCGTACGCCTGCGCAAGCGTCTCCGCGGCGACGGCACGTGCCTTCTCCGCACCCTTGGCGAGGATCGAGTCGAGCGTCTCGGAGTCGTCCAGATACTGCTGGGTGCGCTCCCGGAACGGCGTCACGAACTCGACCATGACCTCGGCGAGGTCCGTCTTGAGCGCGCCGTACATCTTGCCCTCGTAGTCCTGCTCCAGCTCGGCGATCGACTTGCCGGTGAGCGTGGAGTAGATGGTGAGGAGGTTCGACACGCCCGGCTTGCTCTCCGCGTCGTAGCGGATCACGGTGTCGGTGTCGGTGACGGCGCTCTTGACCTTCTTGGCCGTCGCCTTCGGCTCGTCGAGCAGGTTGATCAGGCCCTTCGGCGTGGACGCCGACTTGCTCATCTTGATCGACGGGTCCTGGAGGTCGTAGATCTTCGCCGTCTCCTTGAGGATGTACGGCGACGGGATCACGAACGTGTCGCCGAACCGGCCGTTGAAACGCTCGGCGAGGTCGCGGGTCAGCTCGATGTGCTGGCGCTGGTCCTCGCCGACCGGCACCTCGTTGGCCTGGTACAGCAGGATGTCCGCGACCTGCAGGATCGGGTACGTGAACAGGCCGACGGAGGCACGCTCGGCGCCCTGCTTGGCGGACTTGTCCTTGAACTGGGTCATCCGGCTGGCCTCGCCGAAGCCGGTGAGGCAGTTCATGATCCAGGCGAGCTGGGCGTGCTCGGGCACATGGCTCTGCACGAAGAGGGTGCAGCGGTCGGGGTCGAGACCGGCGGCCAGCAGCTGAGCCGCGGCCAGGCGGGTGTTGGCGCGCAGGTCCTTCGGGTCCTGCGGGACCGTGATCGCGTGCAGGTCGACGACCATGTAGAAGGCGTCGTGGGACTCCTGCAGGGCCACCCACTGGCGGACGGCGCCGAGGTAGTTGCCGAGGTGGAACGAGCCGGCGGTGGGCTGGATGCCGGAGAGCACGCGAGGTTGGTCAGCGGAAGCCATGTTTTTTATTGTCGCAGAGGGATCGGGGGGTTCGGTGCGTGGGGAACTGCGGGCCGTTTGTGGTTGCTCGCGCAGTTCCCCACGCCCCTGGGTATCTCTAGCCAAGGTCGATTTCAGGGTAGAGCGGGAACGCCGCCACCAGGTCCGTTGCCCTCTGTGCGATTTCCTGGGACACCTTCTCGTCCAGGACGTGGGCCGCCTTGGACGGGGCTCCCGACTTGGTGGTGCCCGGCTCGGTGGTGGTGAGGACGCGGTCGATCAGGCCGGCGACCTCGTCCATCTCCGCGGTGCCGAGGCCCCGGGTGGTCAGGGCGGGGGTGCCGATGCGGATGCCGGAGGTGTACCAGGCGCCGTTCGGGTCGGCCGGGATGGCGTTGCGGTTGGTGACGATGCCGGACTCGAGCAGCGCCGCCTCGGCCTGGCGGCCGGTGAGGCCGTAGGAGGTGGCCACGTCGATCAGGTTCAGGTGGTTGTCCGTGCCGCCGGTGACCAGGGTGGCGCCGCGCTTCATCAGGCCCTCGGCGAGGGCGCGCGAGTTGTCGACGATGCGCTGGGCGTAGTCCTGGAACGAGGGCTGACGGGCCTCGGCGAGGGCGACGGCCTTCGCGGCCATGACGTGCGGGAGCGGGCCGCCGAGCACCATCGGGCAGCCGCGGTCGACCTGGTCCTTCAGGGAGTCGTCGCACAGGACCATGCCGCCGCGCGGGCCGCGCAGGGACTTGTGGGTGGTCGTGGTGACGATCTGGGCGTGCGGGACCGGGTCGAAGTCGCCGGTCAGGACCTTGCCGGCGACCAGACCGGCGAAGTGGGCCATGTCGACCATCAGGGTCGCGCCGACCTCGTCGGCGATCTCGCGCATGATCCGGAAGTTCACCAGACGGGGGTACGCCGAGTAGCCCGCGACGATGATCAGCGGCTTGAACTCGCGAGCCTGGGCGCGCAGCGCCTCGTAGTCGATCAGGCCCGTGGCCGGGTCGGTGCCGTAGGAGCGCTGATCGAACATCTTGCCCGAGATGTTCGGGCGGAAGCCGTGGGTGAGGTGGCCGCCGGCGTCCAGGGACATGCCGAGCATGCGCTGGTTGCCGAAGGCCTGGCGGAGCTCGGCCCAGTCGGCCTCGGAGAGGTCGTTGACCTGGCGGGCGCCGGTCTTCTCCAGGAACGGGACCTCCACGCGGTCCGCGAGCACGGCCCAGAAGGCGACGAGGTTGGCGTCGATGCCGGAGTGCGGCTGGACGTAGGCGTGCCGGGCGCCGAAGAGCGCCTTGGCATGCTCGGCGGCCAGGGACTCCACCGTGTCGACGTTGCGGCAGCCGGCGTAGAAGCGGCGGCCGATGGTGCCCTCGGCGTACTTGTCGCTGAACCAGTTGCCCATCGCCAGCAGGGTGGCCGGGGAGGCGTAGTTCTCGGAGGCGATCAGCTTCAGCATCTCGCGCTGGTCGGTCACCTCCTGGCCGATGGCGTCCGCGACCCGCGGCTCGACGGCACGGATCACGTCGAGGGCGGCGCGGAAGGCGGTGGACTCGGTCGACAGGGGCTGCTCTGGCATGGGGACCTCCGGACGGCGTGCGTACAGCGTTCACGTTCGGCCCAGGCGCACGGCACTCTTTTCCCGCTCGGGCCGCTCCCCGATGGTCGGTCCCATCCCTAGCGCGCCAGTCACGGCCCGCTGATCAGCCTACCGGGCGCGCCGGATCGCGCAGGTCCCGCGTCCACCATGCGAGCGAGGATAAGAAGGGGGTGCATCCGACTCTCTGGCCCTTTGGAGTTCCCGTGAACGCTACGGAGACGCTCATCGCCGCCGCCGACGCCCACAGTGCGCACAACTACCACCCGCTGCCGGTGGTCGTGGCCACCGCGGAGGGGGCCTGGATGACGGATGTCGAGGGGCGGCGCTACCTCGACCTGCTGGCCGGGTACTCGGCACTGAACTTCGGCCACGGCCACCCGCAGCTGGTGGAGGCGGCCAGGGCACAGCTGGAGCGGGTGACGCTGACGTCGCGGGCGTTCCACCACGACCGGTTCGCCGCGTTCTGCACCGAGCTGGCCGCGCTGTGCGGCATGCAGATGGTGCTGCCGATGAACACCGGCGTCGAGGCGGTGGAGACCGCGGTGAAGACCGCCCGGAAGTGGGGGTACCGGATCAAGGGGGTGCCCGCCGAGATGGCGAAGATCGTGGTCGCGAGCGGCAACTTCCACGGCCGTACGACGACGGTCATCAGCTTCTCCACCGACGCCGAGGCGCGGGCGGACTTCGGGCCGTACACGCCGGGCTTCCAGATCGTGCCGTACGGCGACCTGACCGCGATGCGGGAGGCGCTCACCGAGAACACGGTCGCGGTGCTGCTCGAACCGATCCAGGGCGAGTCGGGGGTGATCGTCCCGCCGGCCGGCTATCTGCCAGCGGTGCGGGAGCTGACCCGGCAGCGGGACGTGCTGTTCATCGCCGACGAGGTCCAGTCGGGGCTGGGCCGGACCGGGCGGACCTTCGCGTGCGAGCACGAGGGGGTCGCGCCGGACATGTACGTGCTGGGGAAGGCGCTGGGCGGCGGGATCGTGCCGGTGTCGGCGGTGGTGTCGAGCACCGAGGTGCTCGGAGTGTTCGGGCCGGGTGAGCACGGATCGACGTTCGGCGGGAACCCCCTGGCGTGTGCGGTGGCGCTGGAGGTGATCAGGATGCTGCGGACGGGCGAGTACCAGGCGCGGTCCGCCGAGCTCGGCGAGCATCTGCACCGGGAGCTGGGCGCCCTGCTCGGCACCGGCAAGGTCACAGCGGTCCGCGGGCGGGGGCTGTGGGCCGGGGTCGACGTCGCGCCGAGGGTCGGGACGGGCCGGCAGGTGTCCGAGCGGCTGATGGACCGGGGTGTCCTGGTGAAGGACACCCACGGTGCGACGGTCCGGATCGCGCCGCCGTTGGTGATCAGCAAGGAGGACCTGGACTGGGGGCTCGAACAGCTGCGGGCGGTGCTGGCCGGCTAAAGGATCACGTGCGGCAGGAAGCGGGCGTACTCGTCGGTGATCAGGCCCGAGGACTCGCGCAGGCCGAGGCCGGCCGGCTCGTCCCGGACGACCCAGGCGCCGAGGACGAGGTGGTTGCCGTCGAGGGCGGGCAGCGGGGCGAGCTGCTGGTAGCAGCAGGGCTCGTCCCGGGTGACGGCCGGGGCGCCGGGCTCGTGCACGGTCACGCCCGCGCCCTCGCGGCCCAGCAGCGGCTTGGCGACATAGCCCGTCGACCCGGCCAGCTCGCGCGGGCCGTCCAGGTAGGCGGGCAGCAGGTTCGGGTGGCCGGGGTACAGCTCCCAGAGGATCGCCAGCAGGGCCTTGTTGCTCAGGAGCATCTTCCAGGCGGGTTCGATCCACAGGGTGCTGCCGGTGCCGCCGCCGTTGTCCAGGGTGTCGAGGACATGCCCTGCGAAGGCGTCGGTGGTGAGCCACTCCCACGGATAGAGCTTGAAGATGCTGCGGATGAAACGGAGCCCGTTGTCCACGAAGCGGCCGGAGAGGGTGTCCCAGCCGATCTCCTCCATGGAGATCCAGTCGGTGGCGAGGCCGGCCTGTTCGGCGGTCTCCTTCAGGTAGGCGACCGTCATCAGGTCCTCGCCGAGTTCGTCGGCGGAGGAGTGCGCGAAGTGCAGCGGACTGCCCGGCGGGAGCAGCGCGGCCTGCTCGCGCCAGGCGTCGACCAGGCGCTCGTGCAGTGAGTTCCACTGGTCGGCGCCGGGGAAGCGTTCCTCCATCCAGAACCACTGGGGGGAGGCGGCCTCGACCAGGGAGGTCGGGGTGTCGGCGTTGTACTCCAGGAGCTTCGCCGGGCCGGTGCCGTCGTAGCGCAGGTCGAAGCGGCCGTAGAGGGAGGGGAGTTCGGCGCGGCGCCGCCAGGCCTCGGTGACGGCCTCGGCGACCCGCGGGTCGGTGATGCCGAGGTCGGCGAGGCGGTCCTCGGCCACGATGTGTTCGGCGGCCGCGAGGCACATGCGGTGCAGTTCCTCGACGGTCTCCTCCAGCGCCTCGACCTCGTCCAGGGTGAAGACGTAGTAGGCACTCTCGTCCCAGTAGGGGCGCAGCGAGCCGTCGGGGTGGCGGGTCAGGGGGTAGACGAGCCCCTGCTCCTCGACGGTCTGCTGCCAGCCGGGGCGGGGGGTGGTCGTACGGCGTTCCATGGGGCGTTTCCTCGTCAGCCGCCGGAGCTGCCGTGGCCGCCGCCGAAGCCGCCACGGTGCACGCCGCCGTGCGAGCCGCCCGAGCTCGAATGCGAGCCGGAGCCCTTGCTCGGCTTGGTGAAGGAGCCGCCGCTCACCCAGGAGCCCTTCTTCTTGCCGCCGTAGTACCAGGCGCCGTCGACGAAGGCCTTGGTGGACTTGCAGTTCTTGTCGGAGACGATCTTGTAGCCCTTGGTCAGCCGGTAGCTGTCGCGGTCGACGCAGCGCTTGTCCGGGGCGGAGGAGCAGGCGGTCAGGGCGGTGGCCAGCAGGCCCATGCCGCCGAGCAGAACGGTTCCGGAGCGAAGGCGTCGGCGTGCGGTGTCCATGCTGGTGTCTCCCCCGTTGACTGGCCTGTTTTCGGCGGTCAGCCTAGAGAACGGTAAGAGCGGCCACCGAGGCGGGTCACCGGATCGCCCTCCCCCTGACGTCACTTCGTGGACTTTGGGATGGTGTGCGCTGCGCCGTGGAGCACGGTGGTCGTGCGGAGGAACGGGCGGCTTCCGCTGCCCCGGCCTCGGGCGAGCCGATGGGCCACGAGGTGATCGACTGCCAGGGCGAGCACGAAGCCGTGGCCAGATTCAGCCGCGCCGAGTCATATTGCGTTAAGAAGAGCCGCACCACGCTCCGCGTCATCGATACTGACGGCGAATTCCCTGCCCTTTCCCCGGGTCCGGATGACGAGGCATTCTCCGCTCCGCAGCATGACCGTGGTGCCGAGACCACTGAGCCGGTAACCCCAGCCTCCGACCTGTGCGGGGGTGCGGTTCTCGGCGCGGGCCGACTCGATGTCCTCGGCCGGCCAGCGCCGGGCGGGCCAGCCGAGCGGCCCGAACGCCACTTCCAGGCCGCGCTCCGATGCGCGTGCCTGCACGGTGGCGCAGCCGGCCAAGGCCAGGGACGTGAACGCGAACGGAGCGAACAGCGCCCACAACGGGCCGGCGGTGGCGAGGCCGCTGACCAGAGCGACGAGGGCCGCCACCGCCACCAGGCCGGCCACTGCCGCCAGCAGGTGGAGCCAGGGATTGGTGACGCGGGAGAACCACACCAGGCGCTGCCCGCGCGGGATCTCCAGAACCGGCCCGGAGGGCTCCTGCGTGGCGGGCGCGACGGAGGCCGCCACGCGCGAGTTGAGCAGCCATCCGACGACTCCGGCGGCGACGGCCGCCCCGGCGAGCGTCACGACGATCCACGCCGTTGGCTGGCGGGCCTGGTGCCAGTCCGCGTGATCCAGGTTCGCGCGGACGACGGACGCCTGCGCGCCGCCGAGGAGGATGCCCCCCGACAGCAGCGCGGCGGCGGTCCACGCCCGCGTCGTCCTGCGCGCAGGGTCTCCGGCCCGCCGCTGGGCCACGAACACGATCGCGGTCAGGGCCAGCCAGATCAGGGCCGGAAAGAGGGATGCCGCCCAGAGGGGCATGGACCCGTCCGGGGTGTCCTGCCCGGACCCCCAGTGGGTGGCCAGGCGGTCCGGCAGCCGCCCGTGGGCGGCCCAGGGCAGGGCGGCGATCAACCCGGCCGCACCCACTGCCCACACCCCGGCACCCCAGCGCGCACCGCGCTCGGTCCTTGTGCCGTCGTTCACGGTATCCCCCTGATCATCTCGATGAGATCGGTCCTGCTGTAGCCCAGTCGCGCCGCCTCGGTCACCAGCGCGTGCACCTGGTCCAGAAGTCCGGAGCGCTCGTCGGCACCTTCCGTCACGGTCACGCCCCGGCCTCTGCGGAACTCCAGCAGTCCGTCGTCCCGGAGGCTGCGCAGCCCCCTGAGGACGGTGTTGACGTTGACGTCCAGTGCCTGGGAGAGGTCGCGTGCCGACGGCAGGCGGTCTCCCGGCCGGCACTCGCCCTCGGCGATGGCACGCCGGATGGCCCCTGCCACCTGCTCGTGCAGGGGGCGGATGTCTCTCTTGTCCAAACGCAGCAACATGGTGCTATTGAAGATAGCACCATGTGCATCAGGCGGGCAGGGTGCGGGGATGGCTGAGCCCGCGCCGATGTGACCGCTGAACTAGGGGCTGTGTGATGTTGTGATCAGCCAGTTGCCTTCAGGAGGAGGTCGTTGATCCAGATCATCGAGGCACGCAGGTGGAGGCCGGCGAGGT
>NZ_JBIWPG010000037.1:0-51907 GCF_044768135.1 Streptomyces sp. NPDC101165
CCCGAAGGACCAGGCGGCCACTCACTCCGAGCCATCAAACGGCAGGTCACCATCAGCCACACCCAGTCCTCCCGGACCACCAGCATTCTTAAGGGTCACCATGCTCATCGTCACCCGCGAGGGTGACCGCCGCTGCAAGCTCCCACCGCACCAGCGTGCCCTGGTCGCTCTGGTGTACCTGCGCAAGCACGAGCCCTTCGCGCAGATCGCCGCCGGTTTCGGCATCTCGGTCGGCACCGCACATGCCTACACCAGCGCGGTCATCGATCTGCTGGCCGCCCGTGCCCCCGGTCTGCTGCGCGCACTGCGCGAGGAGGATCCCGAGTTCGTCCTGCTGGATGGCACCCTGGCCGAGTGCGACCGCCTCGGTGAGGGCCGGGCCGACTACTCGGCCAAGC
Organism: Streptomyces sp. NPDC101165; assembly: GCF_044768135.1. Lineage (NCBI taxonomy): Bacteria > Bacillati > Actinomycetota > Actinomycetes > Kitasatosporales > Streptomycetaceae > Streptomyces > Streptomyces sp. NPDC101165. The sequence continues at coordinate 399 of NZ_JBIWPG010000037.1, forward strand.
ACCGCCGGCACGGGGTGAACGTGCAGGTGGTCACCGACCCCCAGAGCGAGGTGTTGTGGCTCTCCCCGGCCCTGCCGGGGCACTGCCACGACCTCACCGCGGCTCGCGCCCACCGCATCATCAGGATCTGCGAACGTCAGGGGGTGCCGATCCTGGCCGATCGCGCTTACAGCGGTGCCGGCGCGTGGGTGACCACACCGGCCAGACGGCCTGCGGGAGGCGAGCTGACGCTCACCCAACAGACCACCAACCGGGCCCTGTCGAGGGCGCGGGCCCCGGTCGAGCGTGGAGTCGCACGACTGAAGTCCTGGCGGATCTTCCGCAAAGCGCGGTGCAGCCCGAATCGAATGACGTCAATTGCAGCAGCGGGGTCAAGCACGAGGGCGCCCAGAGCGTGCTGTGGGGCGCCGACGTCCTCGAACAGCTCGCCGGTGACAGCCACGACGCCCACCTCGCCCGCTCCATCAGACCGGCAAGGTCACCGCCAAGGACACCGGAGAGTAGGGCAGTTACGGCGACGGCCACGATCGGCGAAGCCTCGACAAAGCCGTCGAGGGCGCGATCACGCGCCCGATCCCGAAGACCGCCGGAGCGCAGATGCGCTACCTGGTCAGGCAGCACCGGCGCAGCACTAGGCGCGTGGCCGAGCTGCTCGGCGTCAGCCAGCGCACCGTCGAACGCTACGTGAAGAACCAGATCAAAAAGTCGCGTCCGGAACTCGCCGACCGCCTGCAGCGTGAGGTCCGCACACGCTGGCAGCCGCAGGTCAGGGCCAAGCCGAAGCAGACCGCGGCCACCACCGTCGGCATCATGATCGATGTCCAGGCCCGGTTCGGCTACACCGCCGCCCGCGGCAGCACCGACGACGCCCGCCTACGCCACCTCACCCTCGCCCTGCCACCCGGCCACGCCGCACGCCTCTTCCAGGCCCGGGAGGCCGGCCTCACCGAGGACCAGCTCCGTCAGATCGCCGCCGAAGCCCTGGGCGAGGTCTACTTCCGCGACAACGGCCGCCGCGCCCACGGCCTCGAAGTCGAACTCACCGACCTCCTCGACCTCGAGTTCGAGCTGTAGCCGGTCAGGGGGCCAGACAGGACAGGCACGGGGGCGCCGACGGCCGCTGCCCGTTGTGGTCGCTCTGCTGATGCGCAGTTCCGCGGTCTCCCATAGCGGTTCTTTCCTGGCGATGGGCTGGTCAGGGGACGTAGCGGTTCGCGAACGCTGCATCCTCCGCGCGGCCCGTTGCCCTACGCCGACGGCACCGTCATCGCCGTGACCGGCATCGCCGTGGCGCGGCCGCGCTGACCGCGCCACGATTCGTCAAGGTCGGCAGGACGGCCGGACGGTGAGCAGCTCGGTGCGCAGCACGGGCGTGCCGTCGACGGGCGCCGGGTCCTGCGCAGTTGGTTCGATACCGCCAGCAGCGATCTTGTCGAGCGTCTCCAGGCCGGCGGCACCGACCGTGCCGAACACCGTGTAGTTCGGTCGCAGCGCGGAGTCGCCGTAGACGACGAAGAATTGCGAACCGTTCGTGTTCGGCCCGGCGTTGGCCATCGCCAGCAAGCCGCGCCCGTAAAGGCGACGGGCGCCGGTAGGATCGCTCGGTGCCGGCGGCAGGTCCACCGGCAGCTCGTCCTTGTACTTGTACCCCGGCCCGCCTTCGCCGGTGCTGGTCGGGTCGCCGCACTGCAGGACCTTCAGCGTCGGGTACGCCGTCAGCCGATGGCACACCGTACGGTTGTAGAACCGGTGCTGCGCCAGATGCACGAAGCTCTGGACCGTGCACGGCGCCTTCGCCCGGTCCAGACGCAGCGGGAGCGGGCCCTGGCTGGTCCGGACAGCCACATCGATCGTGCCGTGACTGGGGGTGCGTCGTGGATCGGGCGGCAGGGGTACCGGCCGCGCCGCCGGCTCGTCCGGGGTCTGGGTGTACTGGCAGGGACCGTGCGTGGTTCGCGGCGGGGCATCGTAAGCGGAGGCGGTGGTGCTGCCCCCGGACACGACTAACGCTGCCGCCGCCAATGCGGTCATGAGAGCTCGGTTCATCCTGCACACCCTCCAAAAGATCGTCAGATTTCGGAGCGGTCGCAGTCTAGAGCGCGGCCTGGCGGGCGAGAACCCGCCCGCAAGCCACATCGGGCCATCGTGAGGGGGGTGGTGGTGACCACGAGAGGTTCCTCTGGGCGCCTGGATCGGGACGACAGGCCGGGGCGCAAGGACCGCCCCGGCCTGTCGTCGCTCGCGTCAGTGGCCGGTCGGTGGGAGGAGGGAGAAGATCTTGCTGCCGTTCCTGGCGATCAGCACGTCCTGGTACAGCAGGAGTTGGGGCGTGTCCGAGAGGCCGCCGGGCTGCGGTTTGCCGGTGTCGATGTGCGCGTGCCAGATCTGCTTGCCGGTGCGCAGGTCGAGGCCGGACAGGTCTCCGGCCGGGTTGAAGAAGTACACGGTGGCCTGCCTCGTCGACACCACGGGGGACGCGAGAGATGCCATGGTGTCCTTGCCGGGCATCGTGACGCCCACCGGGCCGGCCCACAGCGTCTTTCCGGTGGTCAGCGAGTAGGCGGAGGCCTGGCCTTTCCAGGACACGGAGATCAGGCGATCACCGGCGACGGCCCAGTTGGCGATGTGCCCCTTGACCTGGTCGGGCAGTGACGTCCGCGTCCCGGAACTGCTGAAGGCGGACAGCTGGAAGTCGTCGCCTGCCGTGTCCGCGGCTCCGGCCAGGACCATCCGGTCGTTGGAGGTCCCGAAGAGCTGCTGCCTGCCGGGAAGAGTCGTGACCTTGTGGGCCTTGCCGGTGGCGGGGTCGAGACGGAAGACGTCGGTGTCGTGCACTTCCTCGCTGTCCTGGGTGCACAGGAGGTAGGGCACACCGCTCAGCACGGCCCGCTGGCACACCTCGCCCTTGGCCCAGGTGTGGCGCCACTTCGTCTGACCGGTCCGCGGGTCGAGGGCCGACATCGTCCGCAGGGACGGGGTGTTCGCCCATACCGCGCCGTCGATGAGCATGGCCGCCTGGCCGGTGCGGTCGTCCTGCGGCATCTCGACCGACCACAGCCGCCGGCCTGTGGCGGCATCGACTGCCATCAGATCGGTGCCGCCGGCGTAGTCCCCGTTGGGCAGGTGCTTCGCCGTGTGGTTGCGGTAGGCGTAGACCACGCCGTCGCGCACGGCGAAGGGGTGGTCGTTCCCGTCGCCTTCGCCGTTGACCTTGACGGTCCACAGCCGCTCGCCGGTGTTGGCGTCCACCTTCGCAACGTCATACTCCGACCCGCTGCAGTACAGTGCGGAACCGTCCGCCAGACAGCCCCGCTCGCTGACGCCTGCCACGCCGCTCTGCCACGGGTGCCAGCCCTGCGGCGACGCCGCCGGCCGCACAGGCCGGCCCTGTTCGGCCGCACCGCCGCCCCACGGGCCGAGCATCGCCCCCGCAGCGATCGCGACGACGGCCACCGCAGCCCCCGCGGCCTGTGAGAAACGACGCCGGCTGCGCCGCCGTACCACCTGCTGCGCCAGGTCCCTTGGCGCGAGCACCCGGTCAAGGGCGACCGCGTGCAGCGTCTCCCGGACCTTCTCCTCCACCCGCTCTGTCGTCATCCCTGGTTCTCCTTCGCCGTGTAACTGAGCGGCCGCAGCTGTTGAGCAGGCCTGTCGGGCTCAAGCTCCGGTACGAGCGACCGGAGCTTCGCGAGTGACCGGTGCGCCGTGCTGCGCACCGTGCCCACCGGGATGCCCAGGAGCGCCGCGACCTCGGCCTCGGGCAGATCCTCGAAGTAGCGCAGTACGACCACGGCGCGCTGGCGCTTCGACAGACGGCCCAGCGCCGCCCACAACGCGATCCGCAGCTCCGGGTCCGCCCCGGCGCCCGCCGGTCCGCCGGACTCGGGCAGGACCCCCACCGTGGTCTCGGCGTGGTGTCTGCGCAGCCGCCAGCGGTTGACCTGCTGGCGGTACAGGATCTGGCGGACATACGCCTCGGGCTGTTCGATGTGAGCCCAACGCCCATAGGCCTTCATCAGCGCGATCTGCAGCAGATCCTCCGCAGCGTGCCGGTCCCCGCCGGTGAGCAGCACCGCGAGCCGCAGCAGCACGGTGGAGCGCATCGCTACGAACTCGTGGAATTCATCGTGGCTCAAGGCCTCCATCGACCCTCCCCTTCTTCACGACCCCCACGACGCGGTGAGCCCCTCGTGGCTATCCCTCAACTGGGCGAGACTGTGCGTTCCTACCAAGCCGGCCACAGCCCTTGGGCCACCGCCGGCCGTGAGGCCGGCCCAGTTCACCAGAACCTCTCGCGGACAAAACAAGGCGGCACCACCTCGGGTGGGCCGGGTGGGCGAACCAGCGGTCGGCGTCAGGGGGCTGCGGGCTGTCCGCTCGCCGTTTCCGTCATGTCGCCAACGATGAGGGTGTCCTCGGGATCCGATCGACGGCGGGTCGGACGGAGGCCGGTCAGGACGATGTGACGGCCGAGGCGAACACGACATCGTTGAGGCACAGGACGAGGCGCGGGCCGATGTCCGAGACAGTTTGCCGTTGGAGGTCGCCAGACCCTCACGTGATCACTCACCATGCCAGGCGCGTCGAGCGGCTCGCGAAGACGCGACACCTCAACGTGCGAGCCCACCAGTCCCAAGGCCGGCGGACATGGCTGCGGACGGTCGCGTCGTCCCCTGTACGCTGCCGGGGCGAGCGACGGCCAGGGCCCGCATCGGGCTGATTGGCCGATGCCAGGGGGCGTTGGCGGTGCGGCGGGCCGCCGTCTCGAGGTCGCCCTGCTGAGTGGTAGGCGGGTGGGGTGCGGACCGGCTCGGCGAGTGGACGGGGCGGTGCCGCGAGGACGGGCACGGTCCCCGCCCGCCCCTGGGCGCGCTCCCCGGCCGCACGGCCGCGCTCCTGCGCTCACGCCGGGCCGACCACGCGGTCCTGTGCGGGGGGGGCGGTACGCGGCGGCGAGTTGGGCCACTGCCGGGTCGGTGCGCGAGCTCCCCGACACGCAGCGCCGCTCCGCCGAACTCCAGTGCCACCGCAGGAAAGCGGGTCGTCATCAGCTGGGCGCAGCCGGGGCCGCCGAACTGGAGGGCGAGCGCGTCGTCCGGGTTCCAGGCGTCGTCGATGACGATAAGCAGCCGTCTGCCGCCGATCCGGCGGTGCAGCGCCTCAGACCAGCCGACCAGGTCTGGGGCGGTTAGCTCCTGGAGGCCGAGTCCGACATGTTCTCCCCACAGTGCCAAGTGCCGTACGACATCGGTGGTTCCGGCTCGTGAGCCCAGGCCTGCCCACAGCACGCCGTCCGAGAAGCGGGCGCGCACATCGTCGTCGTAGGCGAGGTCCAAGGCGAGCGCGGTCTTGCCGACGCCAGGCAGTCCGTACAGGGCGACCGACCCGAGCTGGAGCGCCCCTCCGATCCGGGCGCGGAACTCGTCCCGCCCGACCAGCTCAGAGGGGCGAGGAACGGCGCCGGGACGGGCTCGGGCCGGGGGGATGTGGACGGTGGCATGGTCACCAACCAGTGCGACGTCACTGGCTCGCCCTGGGCGGGGAAGGGGTGCGTGTTCGTCGCCAGCGAAGGTGGTCGTGGGCGACAGCTGTTGCTGCCATGGTGTGCCGATGAATACGACACCGGATGGACGGCCTATCCCACCCCCGCATGCTGACGAGCGGGCCATGCTGGAGGCATGGCTGGACTTTCACCGTGCAACTCTTGCCCTGAAGTGTTCGGGCCTCAAGGATGATCAATTACGGCTTGCTGCAGTGTCACCCTCGTCGATGACGCTGCTCGGTCTCGTTCAGCACGTGGCTGAGGTGGAACGCAACTGGTTCCAGCGTGTATTCGCAGGTCACGATATGCCGCCAGTCTTCGGGAAGAGCAACGTTGACGGCTATGCGCTCCGGCCGGACCGGGGGCTCGACGAGGCGACGGCTGCCTGGCAGGCCGAGGTCGCCCGAGGCCGAGAGCTGATCGCTGACGCGTCACTGGACGATTCCGGTCGCCTGTCCGAACAGGAAGCGGGTTTCGTCGGCGATGAGGGGGTCTCCCTGCGCTGGATCATGGTGCACATGATCGAGGAATACGCACGTCACAACGGTCATGCTGATCTCATTCGCGAGCAGATCGACGGAGTCACCGGCACATGAGATGTGCTTGCGCGGTCGCAACTACCGCGCAAGCACCCGCTCCGGCTCTCAGCCGACGACGGTCTGCTCGGCCAGGGCCTTGGTGTGGGCGAGGCGGTAGGACTCGGTGCCGGTCTGGATGATGGCGCCGCTGAAGGTGAGCCGGTCGACGATCGCCGCGCAGAGCCGGGGGTCGGTGAAGGTCTTCGTCCACCCGGCGTCAGATGACGCGGATGTTCTCCGCTTGAGGGCCCTTCTGGCCTTGGGTGACGTCGAACTCCACGTGCTGGCCCTCGCGCAGTTCGCGGTAGCCCTGAGCGGCGATGTTGGAGTGGTGGGCGAAGACGTCCGGGCCGCCGCCCTCCTGCTCGATGAAGCCGAATCCCTTCTCCGCGTTGAACCACTTCACAGTGCCCTTGGCCATGCCTGTCTCCTCCGAAGGGGTTCGGGCCCGCACGGTGCTGCGGGTCCGGAGGTAATCGCCCTGGTCCGGAGAGGGCTGCACAGCAAAGCGCCCGCAGGCAAGGTGACCGCGGGCGAACGACTTCGGAACCACGACTGCTCTGTGGATTACGCTAATCCCTCTGCTGCGATACCGCAGGCCGAAACGCTGCCAGCCCTGTCGTGTGCCAGTGCAGGCGTTGCCGCGAGCCGCTGAAGGCGACCGCCCGCAGTGACGCCAGGTTCTGCTCGCCGGCGTGCGCCCCGGCAAAACGCTGGTGGCACCGCCACTACGCGGAAGCCGTCGAGTCCAGCTTCCTCCTCACCGAGTGCTGCACAGCCGAGGCGCTGCCTGGCCTGCGGACGCCGGTTCGTCCAGTGGATCCCCGATGCCCGTGATCTCCGCCATCTCCGCCCGGATGCCCTCCACCGGCTTGAGCGCCCGCCGCGTGACCAGCCAGGTCACCCCCGCCACGACCGCGAGCAGGCACGGCAGACCGATCAGTATCGCGCGGGTGGCCTGGTCCAGCGTGGCCTGTTCGTCTGCCGGCGAGGCGCTGGCGTACACGGTGTAGGTACGTCCGTCGTACGTCGTGCCGTGGACGGCCGCGAAGCGGTTCTCGTGGGTCTCGTCGCCGACCTGCACGGTGAGCGCCCTGAGGTCCACGTCGATGCCGACCTTGCCGCGCGCCGGGGTGCTGTCGTGCTCGTCATCTTCGTTGTTCTCGCCGCTCGACGTCGTGCCCTCCCGCTGCCGGCTCATCACCTACAGCAGCGCTGGCCCCTCACCCGTCCTGGTCCACCCTGACGGCACCTTCGTACCGCTCGACCAGGCCACCGACCAGCCGCTGGGAGCCCTCCCCCGTCACGTCCCGCGCCCCAGGCCGCCCTGCCCTACACACCCGGCGACACCCTCGTCCTCTACACCGACGGGCTCATCGAACGACGCGACGAGGACATCGACCTCGGCCTGAACCGCCTAAACTCCCTCGCCGACAATCCCCGGCTCAGCCCGGGCCACCTGGCCGACGTCCTGCTGTCCCGCCTTGGCGTCAGCGGCGGCGGACACGATGACATCGCCTTGATCGTCGCCCGCCTTTAGTGCCCTGCTGCAGCAAGGTCTGAGGCGATCGGCGTCCTGTGCCGTGGCCGACGTGATTGTCGCGTGGGCTGCTTCAACACACGTGCCGCTCGTGCTCCGGCGGGTACAAGTTGCCGTCCCTGAACTGCTCGGCGCCCCAGCGTGCGGCCCACCGTGATCACGGCAGTGCGCAGGAGACGGGCGGTCTTCACCTGGGCGGCGATGTCGTCGAGGGAGGACGGCGTTGCCACGCTGGCGGGCTTCATCGGCGACGAGGGCGCCGCCCTCGGCCTGGTCGAGGACTTCCACGCCCTCGTAGCGATGCTCGCCGAACGCGACCCTAAGATCGTCCATTGGCGCTTCGTTCAGTAACTCGCTCTCAGCCGGAGGCAGCGCCGCCCCGGGGGCAGGGAAAGGTGTCGGGCTCGGTTCCCCACTTGGCGGGATTCTGCCGGTCGGGCAGTATCCCGCAGCTGAGCAGTGTGGCCGTGGCACCGCTCGGCTGGGAGATCTCACGGATGAAGACTGCCTTGTCGGGCGGGTACTTGTTCTTGCCGTCCAGCTGCAGCACGCCGGAAGCGCCGGGGTACTGGGACACACCGTGGGCGGTGAGCCACAGATAGATGTCGTTGGGCTGGACGTCGTGGGAAGCCGGCAGAAGGCTCTCGATGACCTTGCTGACGATGCCCACGGTGTCGAAGCCGCCCGCGGCGTCCGCGTCGCCGCTGCGGCTGCCGAAGACGGTAGCGAAGTCCCGGGTGAACTGCGCGTAGGGATCCCGCGAGTCCTGCGTGGGAGCGTTCGCCGTCTCGTAGAAGAGCGTCATGTACGGGTAGGCGCGCGCTGTCTGTGCGGGATGGAGCTGGAAGTCGATGGGGGCGCTTTCGGAGATCAGGGGGATGGTCGTGCCCTCCGGCGGCTGGCACTGACCGCCGGCACTCTGCATCGCGTTGAGGAGGCTGGGAAGCACTCCGGACCGGCCCAGATAGACGACGATGCCGTGGGTCGCGGCGACCTTGTCGCACACCTCGGTCGCGATGGTGTCCGGTGTGGTCGCTCCCGGCTTCTCACTGTAGGTGACCTCGTCGACGTCGCCGTGCTTGCGGTAGGCGCCCACGACGACGTTCTTCAGGTCCGTACTGAAGTACATGTCGGTCGGGTCGTACACGACAACGGCGTGCGGTGTGCCGCTGGTGAGGTCGTGGACTGCGGGCGAGCGCCGGATGAAGTCGGCGAGGATCGACCCCACTCGCGTGTCGGGCGCCGAGATCTGGAAATATCGCTGAGGTGAGTCGGGTCCGACCATGTTGCTGCCGGACACACCGTTCGCGATGACCGGGATTCCGGCCTGGTCCAGCTCCTGGACCGCGTTGAGCGACTCGGGACGGCTCTGGGTGATGCCGACGACCGCTGCGATGCGATCCTCGCGCTGACGGGTGATGATCATCTGTGCGACGTCCGGGTCCTTCGGCGCCGCGGTGCTGCGCGCACCGTACTGGAAGTACTGGCCGGTGTTCGCGATGAGCAGGCGGATCGGCATCTTGTTCTGGCGGACCCCCGTGTTGAGCTTGTGCTGCTGGGCGATCGCGCCGCGCAGGATTTGCAGTCCGATCGGGGGGTCGTCGTACACCCCGTTCTGCAGGCTCAGGGGCGCGAGGAACACGAGGGTGCGGTAACGCCCGTCGGGAATCTGGGCGTTCTCCTCGGCGACCTGGCGTTCCAGGTCCCGGAGCTCCTCCCCCCGGTGTCCCGGCACGGCAAGATCGCATTGCTTGCCGTCGGTAATGCCCACCCGCTCACCGGTCTTGACCGTCACGCACGAGGGCAGCGCAGGAGGAGGAGCAGGCCAGAGGTAATGCGGGGCAAGGAGGACGCTGGCGGTCGCCACAGCCAGGACGGGCAGGACTGCCGGACGCAGCCAGTCGAGAGAGTGGTTCCTTCGGGCCATGACCCCCGGATCCTTCTCGATCTTGTTCTTCGCCGTGCCCTCCGTGTCGTCCTCGGCCGGCAGCGCAACGAGGCGTACGGGTTCGGCGCTGCCCTCGTTGAGGAACGTGAAGACCTTGTCGGCGATGCCGTTCGGCCGGTCGGAGTCGGCGCCGAGCGGGGCGGCATAGTCCGGGGGCGGTCCTGCGCAGGCGGCTAGGACGAGCAGCGGCCTGGACGGATGATCGCCGGCCAGTTCCTCGAACGTGCCGAGGAACGCCCGACCGGGGCCGTCCACGTTGTCGATCTCCGGGATGAGGATGACGAAGGACCACCGACGCCGGGCCCACAGGTGACTCAGCCAGGTTCTGCCCCGGGTTGCCGTGCGCAGGTCGTTGAGGAGCGCGCGCAGCAGGATGCGCCGCACGCGTGGGTCCTCCCGGTCCAATTCCCCGTCCCGGCAGAAGGCGAGCGCGGCGTCCAGGAAACAGGTCGCGTTGCTCTCGTCCGCGACCCAGCCCAAGCCCCAGTGCCGCAGATAGAACCGGTAACACAGCTTGGGAAAGCCGACGATCACGGCAGCAACGAGCCCTTGGAGCCAGCCGGTCAGGAGATGCTGACCCAGGAAGTCCGCGACGCGAGCGCCGGCGCGCAGCGTTTTCCGCCTTGTCAGCAGTGCCGTGTACAGGCCATCGACGATCGGCTGCTGCTGGGCCTGGAGATCTCCCGTGCCACGCTCCGATTCCAGCACGGCGCGGCAGGTGTGGAAGGCCGGCAACCGTAGACGCCCCGAAGGCAAGGTGAGCTGGAACCGCAGCGCCACTCGGTCGATTGCGGTGAGGAAGCCGCCGGTCAGCTCGGCGTCGTCGACAACCGCGTGTGGCACCTGAAAATGCGAGGTCCCGCGGCCTCGCGACAACCGGTGCTCGTACTCTCGGATCATGAAGCCGGGCGAGCGGGCATCTCCGCCGTCCTGCCTGGTGAGTACCAGGGCCGGCACCCTTTGGGCCTTGGACCTTGTGGCCGCGAAGGTGTCGAGCTGGCGTATCAGACGGTCCGACCACCTGGGGTAGCGCGGTGCCGAGTCATGCCTGGGCGAGTCGTGCACGCATTTCCTCCCGGTGAAGTAGGGAGGTCAACATGCCATGAGTGGTGGCCTTGAAATGACTACTTATCCGCCACTGAGACCTAATGAGTGATTCGGATCGATTCGAGGCCGTCAGTTGTCAGCACCGGGATGCGGGACGTCTGCACGTTGACAGCGGTGCGTCACTTGAGTGGGTTCCGGCTGATCCATCCGCTGACGCACTGTGAGTAGCGAGTCCGCCCTGCCGACCGTATCGACGAGGAGGGCGGTACGGGCGACGATCCCTACGGGGCGGGACCGCGGTGTTGAGGAAAAGTCGAGGAAGAAGACGGCGCAGGCGATCCGGCCTTGGCCGCACCGCTGAACCTGGCCGCCGAGCGGATGCTGGGCGGCACGGCCCGTCGGCTCAGCCGCGCCACCAAGGGTTTCGACGCCGATACCACTGCCGCATTGGAGGAGGTGACCGCCTTCTTCACGATGGCCGGCGCCTCCAAGGGCGGCGGGCTGTACCGCTCCGCGATCGTCGCCCAGCTCGCCGAAGTCGCCCGCCGCATCCAGGACGGCGTCCCCGCCGTCGCTGAAGGCCCGGGCATTCGCCGCGACCGCCGACCTGGCCGCTTTGCCCAGCTGGGTCAGCCATGACTGCGGGCGGTACGCCACCGCCCAGCGCTACTGGTCCCCGCAGGCCCCGCACCCCGGTGCCGGGGCCCACGGTCCAGCCGACGAGGCGGTGTTGCACGGCTAGCCCCCATGACGGTGTAGCGGCCGCGATTCAAGCCGCCATGGGCAGAAGAACAGCGGGTCACCGGTCTTGAATGTGGTTCGCTCCGTCGGCAACTTGGGCTCCGCTGCCGGGGCTTGCACGGCTAACCCCCACTCCCCCACGCTTCGGCACTGTCAGATCCGCTGCCCGCAACCCAAGGGCCGGGACTGCTGCACGCCCCACCCCGCTCGCGCACCCGACACCTGCACCCTCCAAGCCCGAAGGACCACCAACATGCCCCCCCCCGGCCGCACGACGCCTCCTCGCCCGGACCGCCCAGACCGGCGTAGGCGGGCGATGCGCCGACGGCGGTCAGGCCGATCAGGACGGCCAGACCCGCGACGAGTGCCTTCAGCGCTCTCCAGGGCATTTCGCACCCTCAGCAGGCAATGGTGGCCCAGGAGTGGACGGGGAAGGTGCGCGAGCCCGCTTGGCCGCTTGCCAGCACGTCGAGTTCAGCGCCGGTGGTCGGAGCGGTGATCACGAACGACAGCGTAGCCTTGCCGTCGGAGTCGAAGACGCCGGACGCTCCCGAGGCGTAGGTCTTCTGGCCGACGATCCAGTAGTCGACCCAGACTGACCGGCCCGCGTACCACGAGGGCCAGTAGGAAGAACCGTGCGCGACGTTCACCGTCACGATGTCCTCGCGGATATAGGCGTGCCTGCCGCCGACGCCGATGTCGACGGTCTCGCACCGCTGGGAGACGCCGGCCACGGTTACGTAGTCGTTCCACGTCGAGGCGTCGACGTAGGTGGTGTTGTCCAGGGTGCACGGAGCCAGCGGAGCGCTCACGAAGTTGCTGTAGTAGACGCCGACGTCGTGCCACCACACCTGGTAGGTGACGGTCAGTGTCGTGCCCGGTGGCGGGTTGGACATCGAGAAGTTGAACGTGGCGTTCTTCCTGGCGGTGTCGAACGCACCGGTGGCGGTGCCGGTCTTGGTGCTGCCGCTGATGGTGTAGAAGGCGGTGATGGTGGAGTTGGCGGGCGCGTAACCGACGGATTCGACGTTGAGGGTGATCCGGTCGACGGGTATCGCGATCGTCATGGGACCGCTGCCGCTGTTCTGCACGGCGCAGTGCTGGTCCAGGCTGGGCGCGACCGGTCCGCCCGGATCGGCGGAGGCGGATGACGCCCCGGCGGCGGTCAGGCCGATCAGGATGGCGAGAGCGGTGGTCACCGCTCTCCAGGATCTCCAGGTCTTCCAGGTTCTTCGGGTCTTTCGGGCCATCGCGGATGCCCCCCATGTCGTTGGTGCCGGACGCTGCTCTCCACTTGCGGCGGCAGAGACGCCCGTACGGCACCTACGGTTCCTGGCCTGGTGCAGCCCCGCTCAGTCCCAGCGGAAGGACCAAGTACGCGCGCCGACAAGCCACTTGGCGTAGTCCGGAAGGTCCTGCGGGTCGTCGCCCGGCTAGTCCGGGCAGAACGCGAAGTGCTCTACGGCGAGTGCCTCGCGTCGGCGGTGCGATGGCTGGTGGTGCACTTATGCCGATCCCGTCAGGGCAACATCCGCATCAAAGCCCCCAGCCAGGAAGGCAAGCCCTGCGGGAAGCGGAATTCCATGGGGACGTGCCTTCCGGCAGCGAGGGCGTCCATGCCTTCACGGCAGGCGGCCTGAGCGGCGTGTCGTAGCGCACGGCGCCGTTGCGCGCGCGTTGCTCGGGCGTGGTCGAGCCCACCACGCCCATACCGTGCGTGGCTTGGGTGATGAGGCGGATCAGCGCCCTCTTTCCACGGTAGGTCCGCTGCATGATCCAGCCGAGGTAGAGACTCCTGCCGTACGGGAAGACCGTGATGTACAACCGTGTGGTCGGCATCGACGAGGACGATGCGGTTGATGACGGAGCGGGGTCCGTCAAGCACTCGAGCGGCTTCGATGTAGGCAGGTACCCTGCGTGTCTTCAGCGCGCCGATCACCAAAGCCGGGCGTCATGGTGGAACGGCACGGTTGCGTGATCACCGTCCACCGGGCCGTCGATCTGCCGGAGCACGTCATCCCCCCGGCAGGTGAAGCCCGATGCGGGCGGCAGCCGGCAGTTGGAGCGGGTGGCGCTGTCGGCGCACATGCAGACCGGCTCGACCTTCGACTACCTGACCGATGAGACGTGGACCCCCACGTCCTTGGTGTTCCGGGCCTTCCTGGAGCTGAAGCACCTTCCGGACACCTTCGCCCCCTTCGAGGCAGAAGGTGAAGCCTGGCGCTGTCAATCCCCTCGTTTCGTGGAGACCTTCCCATACAGCCGGCTCCTGGGTGAGGCCGGCCCAGTAGTCGTGTTCGTAGTCGATCGGGCTCCGGCTTTCGCATGTCCGGGCTCAGACCGTGCCGCCGGGCTCGTCGGCTTCGGCGAGGATGCGGTAGACGGTGGCGACCGAGGGACGTTGGCCCGTGTTCTTGCCCGAGGGATACGACTCAGATACGCGCCAAACGGGCAATGCATCAGCTTGAAGCCGCGCGGTGGGCTGAGAGCTACGAGTCCTCGATGATCCCGCGGACGGTAACGGGCTGGCCGTCGGTGCAGTCGTCGACTCGCTGCCGGGTCTCGCTGAGCGCCCCGACCGGGTGAACCCGCAGGCGGCTTGCACGTTCTTCGAAGGCCACATAAGTTACCGTTGAGTAGGAACCAAGAGGGCGCCTGCCCTCTGCCCCGAGGAAGGATTCGCCGTGCCCACCCTTGAACGCCAGGAGAATGTCTTCGTTCTCAGCCTCGGGGATGGCGAGAACCGATTCCACCCCGACTGGATCGCCTCGGTCAACGGCGCCCTGGACGAGGTAGAGAAGACCGAGGGGCCGCGCGCCCTGGTGACAGCCGCCTCGGGGAAGTTCTACTCCAACGGCCTGGATCTGGACTGGCTGTCCGCCCACGCCGACCACTACCTGGACTACGTCAATTCTGTCCACGAGCTCTTCGCGCGGATGCTGTCCCTGCCGGTGATCACCGTGGCCGCTCTGCAGGGACACACCTTCGCCGCGGGCGCGATGTTCTCCCTGGCCCAGGACTTCCGCGTGATGCGCGGTGACCGCGGCTTCTGGTGCCTGCCGGAAGCCGACATCAACATCCCCTTCACGCCGGGGATGTCCGCCCTGATCCAGGCGCGGCTGGCCCCGCAGACCGCACACGAAGCCATGACCACCGCCCGCCGCTACGGCGGCCACGACGCCCAGGCCGCCGGGATCGTGGATCGAGCGGTGGACGAGGGCGCGGTCCAGACAACCGCCATCGATATCGCCCAGGCACTGGTGGGTAAGGCGGGAGACACCCTCGGCGCCATCAAGGCCCTTATGTACGCCCCGGTACTGGCCGTCCTGCGCGAGAAGAACAACCCCCTCGGCTGACGCCGGAGCGGGGGGCGAAGCAGCTGCTGGCGGAACTGCCGGCTGCACCCCAGAAGGGGGTTACACCGCCATCGACGGCACGGCAACGGCCTCGGCCCACATCGCTGGCCTGGCCGCCCTCGTCCTCGCCCACCACGATGTCTTCCACGGCCAGCTGCTGCCCCGCGGCATCGGCCGGGTCCAGCATCTCGGACGCAGCCTTCACCGGACGCGGCCTGCCCGACGCCCTCACCGCCCTCGGCCTCACCCCCGGCACACAACTCGCCCCAGCCCTGACAGCCTTCGCCCCCACCATGACCGGATAGATCCCCAACCCGCGAGCTACCGCACGGACGGCACTCGCCCGAAAGGGCGCGTGCCGGTCGGTCTGGAGGCCGATTCGGAAATCGTCGGCGGCAGGCAGGAGCGACGGGCGACGGGCGACGGGCGACGGCAGGAAGAAACTCGACGAACGGCTCATCCCGCTGTGGTGGAACTCGAGCCTGCCCCGCCAGCCATCGCCAGCCGCCTGGACATCTCCTGTCTGCACACGATCGACCGATAGGCAGCCGACCTCGGACTGCCCAGCCGCCGAGGCGCCGCCCACCACCGGCAACATCAACGTGACGCCATGACACCGGCGTCGTGAGACGGGTGTTCCCGAGTGGGTTTGACCAGCATCGCCCGACGCCTTCGTAGATCGCTTCCCATCGCAGGGGCGATCGCTTCTCGGCAGGAGGGCAGTAGCCGACCTCAGGCCGCGGCGCGTTCGGCGAGTGGGCGGCGCCGCAAGGCGGTGTCGGTCAGTGATCGCGGAGGGAGGGAGACGCTGGGGTTGTACTGGTTCACCCCGGGCGGCACGACTTCGTCGATCGGGCAAGGACCCAGACCGCTACGCCACGTTCTGGTTAGAGTCCGGCATGGTCCTCAAGGAAGGACTGGTCACCGACTCCCTCATCCGTCGACGTGATGTTGCAGGGACTCGCCGACGGTCGCATAGTTGGAGATCGGGCCAACGGGCTTTTCTTCAGCTGCGATTCGAGGACCTCGTAGGCCCGGGGGCCGTGCGGCTGGGAGGCCCGCTGTACAGCACGGGCCTGCCCAATCCTGCACGGCCGCCTCGTACGCCCTGGTCCGCCGCTTCGGCCTCAAGTCGGCATCACCCCGTGAATCCGCGACAGCGTGAACACCCGCTCCTCGTCACGCAGCTGGCACCACGCGTACAGGTACGGCGGGTCGAGGGCCAAGTCGCTGAGCGTGCGGATCGTGCGCTTGCCCGTGGCGGCGACGTACTCGATCGTGACCGCCGTGCCGTCGTCGACGGCGTGGGCGAGTTGACGGACATCGGTGTGGGAGAGGCGCCTGACGTATCCGGCGATGACTTCTTCGGTGTCAGTGGCGAAGGGAACGCCGTTGTGCGGGTCGGGGGCGGGACCGGCGAGCGGGGCGGCCGCGAGTCGGGCGGCCAGCGCGGTCAGCTCGGCGGACACGGGTGCGGTGGTCGTACGGGCCCGGGCGCCGAGCGCACCCGCCGCGCTGCGTGGCGGCGGCACCGGCGCGATCGCCCGGTGGCTGCGGGGCCGCTCGATGCGTACGGTGCCGTCGGCCGACTCCGCGACCGGCGCGTAGCCCTCGGCCCGCAGTGCGGCGAGCGTCTTCTCCAGTGGTGAGCGACTGACAAGGACGGTCGGGGCGAGGTGCCGCAGGCCCAGCTTGGAGAGTCTGCGGTGGGCGGCGAGTTCGGCGAGAACGGCGGGGTCCTCGCCGTGGATCACGCAGGCGGCCGGGGCGAGGCGGATCCGCCCGTGACCGCGTGCCGTGTCGTTGATCAGGTACGCCAGGGGCTGCGGCAGCGGGCCAGTGGCGACGGCGGCCAGGTCCGTCTCGATGGCGTTGGGGCAGCGGCCGGCGTCCAGGGCACGGCGAACGCTCCTCGGGCTGAAGCGCCACACCGAGGCCGTGCCGCCGGCCTCCCGGTCGGCGACCGAGTCCAGCAGCGTGACCAGCCGCGCAGCGGGCGTGCCGGTGACGACGGCGGTCAGGTCGGTGCCGAAGCGGACCGTCGTGGCGGCCTCGGGCAGCAGGCGACAGCAGACCGCGGACAAGCCCTCGGAGTCTTCGGCCAGCAGCGCGGCGCCGATCGGGGAAAGGGCGCCGCGGGCGAGGATGCCGAGCAGTTCCGCCTCCCGGATCACGGTGGCGAACGGCGTTGCGTCCTGCGGCAGTACCTCGGCGAGCGGGCGGGTCCAGGCGGTCACGAGCCCCAACTCCGCCACTCTCCTCGCACCTTGGCCAGGTGGGATTTGGGAAGCGGCGGTGAGCAGCCCGTGCCGGGCCTGGAGGCAGCCGGCGCAGGGCGGGGCTTCGGCCAGGGCGGGCAGCGCCTTGTTGTCCTCGTTGCGGGTCTGTGAAGGGGTGAGCGCAAGGGACCACCAGGCGTGCACCAGCACTCGGAACTGCTGCGAGGGCTCGAGCTCCGCCCAGGTGTCGTAGGCGTCCGTCGTCGCCACCCGGTCACCGTCACGGGCCATCAGACCGGCCTCGTACGCCGTCTCCAGGGTGAGGCGCACGACGGCCTCCTCGCAGCGTGCCCCCTTGCCGATCCTGGCTAGTTCGCGGGCGCCGACTCCGCCGGACTTCAGCCGGGCGGGCGGGGCTGTCGCACATACCGAAAGGACCGAGGCGGCATGGCCAGCGAACGCCGTGGCCGCTGCGGACGCCTCCCTGTCCACCTCCACAGGGGTGACGGGTACCAGGGGCGTGGCGGGCGGCGCGGGATCGAACGGAGCATGCCAGCCGAGCCCGCGCAGCGCGAGCGTCACCTCGGCGGGCATCCGTGCGGAGCCATAGCTGTATCGGCCCTGGACCAGCAGGCCCCGCTCCAGCGCCCAGCGCGCACTCGGATCGGGGACTGATGGGCCCCCGAACGTGAGGAATGGCTCCGGTCGGTACTCGGGGTCGGCCCGGCGCTCCAACAGGTCCCGGGCGTCGGCTGGGGCCAGCGCGACCACCGCGGCGACACGCGCCGGGTCGCTGTGGTGCTCCAAGAGCGCCGCCAGGCGCTGCGACTTGGTTACGGCAGGCCGCAGGCCCAGAGCGGTCAGCATGCGGCGCAGTTCCTCGGAGGTCGTGTCCTTCAGCAGCGTCGCCAGCGGCTGGTCCAGTCCGAGCGGTGTGTCCCACGCCTGCCGCAGGGGCGCGGCCATACGCAGTGTTCCCTCGCCGTCCGGCCAGACCAGTGCATGTGCGGCCAGCGTCTGAAGTGCCGCTTCCAGGCCGCGTGCGGCATCACCCTCGGTAGCGTCGAGCAGGTCCGCCAGGGCGTCGCGCGATACTGGTGCAGTCAGTGCCGCCAGTGCCTCAGCCGCCTGCAGGGCGGGAAGCATCAGCCGGGGCAGCGCGAGGGCCACCGAGCCCGGGCGTTGCAGGCGTTCGGCCAGTTCACTCACCGAGCGGGGCTCCGGTGGGGACACGACGTCCCGACGCGCCGCGAGCACCCCCTCCAGGTGCGCGGCATCGAGGCGGTGCAGCCACGCTGCAAGGGTCGACTTACCGGACTTCATTGATCAGCACACCTCGTCAAGAACAACGCCACTCTGCGGTACAGCCTCTCAGCACGGCGCGTGTGGCGAGCGCCGCGTTCGCCATCGCGTCACGATACGCGGGGCCACGTCAGGGGTGTATTGATGGCCACTCGGTGATCTCGTCTTTGAGGCTATGCGGTGAGTCCGGTGGGCAGGGCGGTCCCGTCGGTTTCTGACTCGATCAGGTGGAGACGGGCCTGGGCGGGGAGCACGTAGCCCATGCAGCGGCAGGCTACGGTCCATTCGTCGTCCTGCTCGGCCGGGACCGCCCCGACCAGGCGGGTCAGAGTGGCGCGTCGAAGAAGATCTTCGACGACATCGGTGCGGCGCCGGATCTCCTTGCTCAACCGCCTCCTCTTGGAATGTCCGACCAGATCCGCCGCCAGATCTCACGCGGGAACGCGGCGAACGCCAGCAGTTCGCGCCGGCTCGTGTCCAAGTGGACTGCGGCCCTGGGGAACTCGAGCCTCAAGCACGTCCAGGACGTGTCGCATCCGGGCCCGGACAGCCGTCGTGCTGGGCAGTTGGACAAACCGTCCCCAGCAGCGTGGCCACCCACCGCTGAGCGGACTTCGGAACCCGGCCCAGCATCTTACGGTTCTAATACGTGCGGCATCGCTACCAGGGGGCACCGGGCAGGACCGCGCCGATCGCATTCACCAGGCCCACCTCCTGCAGGGCACGCAGCAATCGCGTGACATTCTCCGGCAGGCCGAACGCTGCGACCTGAGGCCGATCCGCTCCTTCGCCAGCCTCCGCCAGGACATCGATGCCGCCACCGCCGGCTTCACCCTCCCCTATAGCTTCGGCGTCGTCGAGGGCCACGTCTGCAGAATCAAGCTCCTCAAGCGGAGCATGTACGGCCGCGCATCCTTCGCACTCCTCCGAGCGCGGATTCTCACCCCACCGTGATGCCGACCTCATGCCGACACTCAGCTTGGGTAGCTGCGAGGAGATTCGTTGCGCAGCCTCCAGATCTCCTTCCACTGCCGGGCGTGGTGGGCCGCCAGCAGCGGGTCGCGCGTGTTGGCCCGCTGGACCGCGAGGCTGACCCCGCATCTCCTGCACAGCAGATGGATCCAGTAGGTGCCGTCGTGCCAGACGCTGCTGTTGTCCCGGTCTCCGCATACTCGGCACGTCAGCGCAGGAGCTTCGTCGGGCGGGGCTGATGAACGGAGCACCCGCTCGACCACCACGGGCAGCGGCTCGTCGGGATGGGTTGTCGGCTCGGGACAGTATGCGATGCTCCCCCACCCCGGCTGCAAGCCTCGCCAGGACTCGTCTGCTTTCACCTGCCGAAATCCCCGTGCTTTGTCGGCCCGGCGACTGTTGGTATAGGCACGCTCGTCGGCGAGCCAGAGCTGTCGGGCGTGGTGCAACTCTTCGACGGCGCGTATGAGCGAGCTCGGATCCTTCTCCAGATCCTTGGGGATCCCCGCGCTGTGGCAGAGGTGGTGATACGTGGCCCGGAAGCCGTAGGGCGCGAAGTGGACGAGGCAAGACCGCAAATTCGTATGCCGGGCGCGTGTGGGCAGGCCCTCGTCGTAGACCCGTCTCTGGTGCGTGTTGAAGCTGCTCATCCCAGGACGCTACGGCCTGCAGCGCACGCATCGCATTTCACTTTGGCGGCCCAAGGTTTTTCCTCGGATGTGTTCTTCACGAAACCGCTGCCAGAACCTTGAAAATCCCCACCGTGTCATCAGACGCGGGACGGACCTGCTCGCCTCGTTTCCCCACTCGCTGCTCGCGGGCAGGTCGCGTTCCGTCTCGCTCGTCTGAGCCCCATTCGACCGGCGGGGTGGTGATCGCCTTGCCCGCCACGTGCTGGACGCAGCCACCATCGTCTACCGCCTCGGCAAGACAGCGGCACAAGGCCTGAAAGCTCGTCCCGACCAACGCTCTCTTGCCAGGTCCAACGGCTTTGCGGCGATGGTTAGTTCCCGATAGGGACGTGACGTTTCGCCCAGCCCATTGGCTTGTCGCAGCACACTGTGATGGCCTCATACTCCGGGACCTGACGAACCGACGGGTGAAGGAGCACGGTGAGCGCAGCAGCGGCAGCAGGGACCTGGACGCTCGGGGACCTGGAGGTGAATCGCATCGGCTACGGCGCGATGCGGCTGACGGGCAACGGCATGATGGGCAACTCCGACGGCACGCCGATCGACCGCGATGTCGCCGTCGGCCTGCTGCACAGCGCGTTCGAGCAGGGCGTCAACCACATCGACACAGCCTCCTTCTACTTCTCACCACTGCGGTCCGCGAACGAGCTCATCAACCGAGCCCTCGCATCCTGGTCCGGCGACGTGGTCGTGGTGACCAAGGTCGGCCCGGCGCGTGATCCCTCCGGCGAGTGGCTCTACACGGTCCGCCCCGACCAGTTGCGTGGCCAGGTCGAGGAGAACCTGCGCCAGCTCGGCCGGGACTACCTGGACGTGGTGAACCTGCGCGCCAGCGGCCCCCGCACGGCCTCGATCGCCGAGCACTTCGGCGCCCTCGCCGAGCTGCGCGAGGCCGGCTTGGTCCGGCACCTCGGGCTCTCCGCTGTCCTGCCTGAGCACGTGGTCGAGGCCCAGAAAATCGCGCCCGTGGTCTGCGTGCAGAACTCCTACAGCGTGGACTGGCGCCGTGCCGATGAGAGCGGGCTGGTGAACCTGTGCGGGGAGCAGGGCATCGCCTTCGTCCCGTTCTTCGCGGTCTCCGGCCTGCGGCGCGAGGCGGCCGCAGGCCAGGAGCACGATGCGCGGGTCCACTCTGTCGCCGACGCCCACCATGCGACGCCGACCCAGGTACGGCTCGCATGGACCCTCCACCGCGGTCCGCACGTGCTGGCCATTCCCGGCACCAGGAACCCGGCACACCTCACGGAGAACATCGCCGCCGCAAGCCTGCGCCTCACCGAAGAGGAATTGGCTCTCCTCGACAGGCCGGACGAGGGCACCGACTGAGACTCTGCCCGCGATGCTCGGTGAACTTCCCCAGACCGTTGAGAACCCGACCGAGTGGGGCAAGGAGTGCCCCTGGTCGTTTTCAGAGCTCTGGTCGCAGTTCCGTGAGCACGCCACATGCAGGGCATTGCACGGGCTCACCATCGGGCGACGTCCAAGCGTGAAAAGCGCTGGAGTTTGATCTCCCAGCCACTACCCGCAAGGCCCAGGGTGAGTCGGCCGTTGGACCAAGTGCCACGCACCCTGATCTCCTCGGGCCTGAGGTGGCCGCGGGTGGTGAACGCAACACGCGCCCCGCGCTGTTCGTAGTGTGCCATGTGAACGCCTGAGGTGGGCGTTTCGCGTCGCAGCCACCTCGCGAGGGCGTCGGCGTCCTCGGGCCGGGGTGCAGGGCGCACGAGCACGTCGAGGACGGTTCCGTAGAGTGATGTTCCAGATACGGGCGATGGTGCGCTGGGCTGGGGTGGTGGCCCCGCCGTAGCCGTACATGTCCGCCGGGTGCCGGGCGAGCAAGTCCAGGTAGGCACGGGGTGTGGTGAGTGGGTTCTGGGCGAGGTAGGCGGCTGCCTGTTCGACGGCTAGGAGCTGTCCGGCCGATCATGTGACTGTCGCCTGGTCGGATCGTTGTCCTGTGCATGGGGCGGGGTGATCTGTCGGACGCGGAGTGGGAACAGTTGCGGCCGTTCCTGCCCGTCAGCAATGGTCGGTGCGGGCGGTGGCGCGACCACCGCCAGGTGATCGACGGGATTTTGCATCGGGTGCGGACCGGGGTGCACTGGCGCGATCTGCCGGCGCGGTTCGGACCGTGGAAAACGGTCTACGAACGTCACCGGCTCTGGTCTGGGGACGGCACCTGGGAACGCCTTCTACAGCAGCTCCAGGCGGCGGCCGACGCGGTGGGCGAGATCGACTGGGACGTCTCGGTGGACTCCACCATCGTGCGCGCGCATCAGCACGCGGCCGGCGCCCGCACCGACCCGCCGCCGGCCCTCGCCGCCCCAAAGGGGGACGAGCCGCTGGAACACCAGGACGAAACTCCGTGTCAGAGCCTCGTCGACCGGCTGGTGGAGGTGGTGCAGGAGGCGAAGGCCTGGGGCGTTCGCGCGGCGGCTTCACCAGCAAGATCCACCTGAGCGCGGACGGTCACTGCCGCCCGCTGTCGCTGATCGTCACACCGGGGCAGCGGGCCGACTGCACCCAGCTCGTGCCGGTGCTGGAGAAGATCCGGGTGCCCCGGCCCGGTTCGGGCAGGCCCCGCAAGAAGCCCGACAGCGTCGCAGCAGATAAGGCCTACAGCAACGGTCCCTGCCGCCACTACCTGCGGCGGCGCGGCATCTGGCACACGATTCCCGAGAAGACCGACAGTCGGGCCGCCCGCCTGCGCAAGGGATCACGAGGCGGACGACCACCGAGGTTCGACGAGGAGCGGTACAAGAAGCGCAACACCGTCGAACGAGCTGTGAACAGGCTGAAGAACTTCCGTGCGGTGGCTACGCGGTATGACAAGCGCGGCTACGTGTTCCTCGGCACTGTCTCAGCTGCAGCTGTCATCGTATGGCTCCGCTCATGACCGGCCACTCGAGTTGAAGTCGAGTGCGGAAGCCCGGCCGACCGCGGCAAACAGGATGAGTGGCAACTCCTTGTCGGCCTGGCCGAGTGCCAGCGCGAGCCAACGACCGCTGTCGGGGAGCGGCCACACCTGCATGCTCACGACCTGTTGGCTGAGGTAGTCGAGCGGCTCGGGCACCGGCTCTCCCTCGCAACTGGCACTCAGATACGGTCCGAGGTCAACGACAAACGCATGGCCCCACCGAGTCGTCAGGCGTGCGGCCAGGTCGTTGAGGCAGGCCTGCAGCTCGGCTTCGGCCTTCGCCCAGGCCTGCCCGTCATCTTCATCCCAGAAGTCCCGACTGACCTGCAGTTCTCGCACATGATGCTCTGGGCCACCTTCCCCGGAGGAGTCGACATAGGTCACCTCCGGGAACGGCTGCACAACCATTGCGTCAATCGTCGAGATGTACTCCTCGGTGGTCATGGCCACAGGTTATGGGATCGAACAGACATCCACCGTGACCGTGGCGCACAGACCAATGATCGGCCGGACAGCCCCTAGTAGGACTCCGTTAGGTCTGTCTCGATCTGGGTGTCTTGGGCGTCCTGCTGGGCAGGGGCTGATGGCAGGTGGTGCAGATGCCGGTCCAGCACCTCAGGGTGTTCTGGAGGATGTCGAGGACCTGGTAGAGAGTGGGGCTGACCAGGGGACTTTTGGGGCCAGACGTTCTTCGGTGAGGAAGGCATGAGCGGCGGTCACGAGGGTGACGTGATGGTGCCAGCCCGGCCAGGAACGGCCCTCGAAGTGGTCCAGGCCCAGGCCGTGTTTGACTTCGCGATAGTCGTGCTCGATGCGCCAGCGGACCTTGGCCAGACGGACCAGATCGACGATCGGAATGCTGGCGGGAAGGTCGGACAGCCAGTAATTGGTTGGTGCCTAGCAGGGCAGCATGATCCGCCGCTACATCATCTGGCGGAACAAGCATGCCGCCGACGAACGGCTACGCGAGGTCGTCGACAGGGCGAACGTTGCCTGACGCGGCACTAGCCACTGAACTGTTTCATGCGTCACTGAACTCCGCAGCGTTGTTCAACAGTCCGGGTGTTGGACGAGAGAAGAGAGTCAGTGAGGTTTTCTCAACGAAGATCACTTCCGGCCGTCGCCGACAACCGGCGGGCCGTCGGCGATGGCTCGGGGATTGACTCGCTTACGCACGGGTGACAGCCTGCCTGCGATCATGAACCGACTGGCCGCAGGGGAGACATGCCCTTCTTCGACGCCGTCCTGCTCGACTGGGTTGGAACACTCATCGTCCCCAAGTGGGGCCCAGCGCAAGCGCGGCCGCGAGGGGCGCTGTGGATCGAGCGCACACTGCGACAACTCGGACGTGACTCATCCGAGGCGGAGGTGCAGCGGATCAGCGCAGCGCTGGTCGCTGCGGGCAAGCGGCCGGACGTCGAGCGGGGCTGGTCACGGGCGGACGTGTCAGCGGCGGCACACCGCGACAGCTACGCTCGATGGGCGAATGCTGCAGGAGTCGACCCGGTCCTGGCTGATGAGCTGTACGCGGCACTGTCCGACGCCACCGACAACCCGTTCGCCGCCGATGTCGAACCCACTCTCGCGGCCCTGAAGGCAGCCGGGCTGAAGGTTGCGATCATCAGTGACATTCACTTCGACATTCGCCCTGGGTTCGTGAAGGCCGGCCTGGACGGGTACGTCGACAGCTTCGTCTTGTCCTTCGAGCACGGCGTGTGTAAGCCCGACCCTGCCCTGTTCCGCCTTGCCCTGGACCGGCTCGGGGTGCAGCCCGGCGAGGCACTGATGGTGGGCGATCGTTCCGGCTACGACGGTGCGGCCGTCGAAACGGGGATCGCAACTCTGCTCGTCCCGCCGTTGACGCAGGTCACCGAGGAGCGGCTGCACCTCGTGCTCGCGGCCTGCGGCATTCCCGCCCGTTTGACGGCTTCGTTCGTGAAATGACCTTCGCGGAGCGGTGTGATCCCGGCGGCCGCCGTGGGGATCAGAAATCGGGTGCCAGTCGCAGGAAAGACGTAAAGCCCCTGGTAGGACAGGTCTCACGACAAGATCATGTCCGTAGCTACCAGAGGCTTCACGTTGGTCACCTATGTTGCCACGCTCGACGTCCCGCGCCACGTCGTGGACTTCCTTGCCCGTCTGCTGGCCGCCCACCGCCGCCGGATCGGCACGCCGAAGGGCTCCCGTGCGCTGGGGCCGTTCCGTCAGGCGGTGCTGGTACTGCGCTGGTTCCGCGAACGCGGCTGCGTGCACTGCCTCTCCCACGACGCCGGCGTCTCCCAGGCCACCGGTTACCGGTACCTGCACGAAGGCATCGACGTCCTTGCGAGCCAGGCCCCCGAGCTGCACGAAGTCCTGAACCGCTGTCAGCGTGAAGGCATGACACACGTCATCCTCGACGGCACACTCATCGAATCCGACCGCCTCGCCGGTGTCCGCGAGAACGGCAACGACCTCTGGTTCAGCCAGAAGCACAAGGCGTTCGGCGGCAACATCCAGTTCTTCGCCGCCCCGGACGGCACCCCACTGTGGGTGTCGGATGTCGAGCCCGGCTCCACCCCCGACATTACCGCCGGCCGCATCCACGCCCTGCCCGCCCTCTACAAGGCGGCGGCCGACGGCCTCCCCACCCTGGCCGATAAGGGCTACATCGGAGCGGGCATCGGCATCCGCGATCTCCTGGTTCAGCTCCCGGTCCACACGGAGGACCGCACCGGTTACGAGCGCACGAAGTTCAAGCACTGGATCGACGCCGACAAGGACGGCTGCAACACCCGCGCCGAGGTACTCAATGTCGAGCCCAGCAGGACGCCCACGGTTGACGAGTGCTCCTGGGCCCCCGGTGGAGGTCAGCGCAGGTCTGCACCCTCGGGACACCCTCAGGGCAACCGACGGAATGCTGTGGCCTGCTGAAACAAGCCATCTGTGAGGTGAGGAACCCGCGTATCGATGTGGGGAATCCCTGCCGAACTTTCATCCGCGCATTCCGTCACTCGGGGAACCTCATGTCATCGGATCTTCGGGAGGCTCAGAGCACGACGAATGTGACGGCATCACCTCTGCTCCGCGTCAGGATCGACCATCACCCACGGCAGGTCCTCGAACTGCGCGACGATCCGGCTCCAGCCACCGCTTCGCGCACCGCCGGTGGGAGCGGCATCGTCCAGCCAGATCTCCGTGCCCGGCGGAAGGTCCTCCGGTCCGCGCTCGGTGCCGATGACGAGGGTGAACTCGGGGTCATCAGGACTGCTCCGGCTGTAGTACGCGTCTCCGTCGCGCCACGCTTCCAGGGCGAAGTCCGCAAGGATCGCCCGCCCATGGCGGCCCTCGGGAAAGAGCAGAAGCAGAGTGTCGCCTCGCACGGGCACGTCGGTGTCAGCGACACGGGCGGCCAACGCCTTGATGGGGACGGCAGGCTCGACCTGGAGACCGAAGCCGGTGCGGTGCGAGCCGGTCACGGTCACGATGTGGTACGGCACGCCATATCTTCCCACCCTCGTGGTGCTTTCCCACAAGCAGGGCGCCGGTGGGGGTCGGTGGGCAGAACACCGCGTCGCCTCAGCCGACCAGCCTCAACTCTCCTTCGGGTATTCCGTCACCCCGGGAACTTCATTTCGTCGGTACCTCCCTCTTTCTAAGAGATCAGGAGGGTGGCGAAGACGCTGGCTACGGTGGCGGTGAGGGTGATGACCGCGGCGAAGGTGACGGCGGCGCGGGTGAGGGCGGCGGGGTAGCTGGCGCCGTCCATGCGGGCGAGCTTGCCCACGCCAGCGGCGGCCAGCAGCGCGACGACGATCACGAGTGCGGTGGTGAGAAGGACGACGGCGACGGTCACGACAGACTCCCGTTAAACGATGGGGTGTTGACGTGGACGAAGGTCGTGGAAGTGGTGTGCGGCGGGGTTCGCCGGGACGAAGATGAACACCGGCGAACACATCACGGCCCGGGGGCGAGCACGTGCGCGACGAGCAGAACCGTCAAAATCCGGCACTTATCCAACTGCGCAAGAGGCTGAGCGGCGGACTGGCCAAACTCGGGCTGAACAAGACGGAGCTAGCCCGCCGGGCGGGGCTGGGGCGTACGACCGTGTCAGAGGCCTTCCAGACCGACGGGCCGGTGCCCTCGGCGCAGACGGTGGCGGCGCTGGCAAGCGCGCTGAAGCTGCCGGTCGAGGAGATACTGGCGCTACAGCAGGACGCGGCCCGGGGCGGTAAACGGCCGGGGCCCGGCAGGTTGATCGGACAGTGGGAGCCGCACGATCTGGAGGTCCATCCGACCGGGCACAGCACGGTCGTTGACGGCTCGGATGCGCCCGGGACACGGGCGCTGCCCGGGTACGTGCGGCGCGAGCATGACCGAGTGCTGGCCGAGGCGGTGAGGGATGTGGCGGCCGGCCGCAACCGGATCGTGGTCCTGGTGGGCACCTCGTCGACCGGGAAGACCCGGGCCTGCTGGGAAGCCGTCCAGCCGCTCGCGCTGAAGGGTTGGCGGCTGTGGCATCCCTTCGACCCGACCCGGGCCGAGGCCGCCCTCGAGGACCTGGACCGTGTCCAACCGCGCACCGTGGTGTGGCTGAACGAGGCCCAGCACTACCTCGGGAACCGGGCGGCCGGTGAGCGGATCGCGGCGGCGGTGCACCATCTGCTGGTCACCCCGGAGCGCGGGCCCGTCCTCGTGCTGGGCACGCTCTGGCCCGAATACGCCCACCAGTACACGGCTCTGCCCGCCCCGGGCGGGGAAGATCCGCACAGCCGGGCCCGGGAACTGCTCTCCGGCCGCACCCTGAGCATCCCGGACTCCTTCGACGCCCCGGCCCTGGCCGAAGCCACCGCCCTCGCCGAGGGCGGGGACCGGCTGCTGGCCGACGCCCTCACCCGCGCCCACACCGACGGACGCATCACCCAGGACCTGGCCGGTGCCCCCGAACTCCTCAACCGCTACCAGCACGCCAGCCCGCCGGCCAGAGCGCTGCTGGAAGCGGCGATGGACGCGCGCCGCCTCGGCGTCGGCCTCCACCTCCCGCAGGCCTTCCTCACCGACGCCGCCCCCGACTACCTCAGCCAGACCGACTACGACCAGCTCACCGACGACTGGGCCGAAGCCGCCTTTGCCGAACTCGCCGAACCGGTCCACGGCAAACAAGCCCCCCTGCGCCGCACCACCCCCCGCCCCCCACGACGCCCACCCACTCCCTCCACAGCCACGGGCCCGCCGTCCCCACGGCCGTCCGGGCCGGTGTTCCGGCTCGCCGACTACCTCGAACAACACGGCCGCACCACCCGCCGATGGCTGTGCCCGCCCGCCTCCTTCTGGCACTCCGCCCACGCCCGCCTCACCCACCCCGAGGACCTGGACAGCCTCACCCGGGCAGCCAAAGCCCGGCACCGCCTGCAATGGGCCCACCACCTCCAACACCGCGCCGCCGACCACGGCAGCACGAACGCCCTGAACCGCCTGGCCGCGATCCGGTGGGAGGCCGAGGACTGGCAGGACGCCGAAGCCCTCTACCGGCAGGCCGCCGAACACGGCGACACCACCGCCCTGGTCCACTTGGCCCATGCCCGGGAGATGGCCGGGGACCGGGAGAGCGCCGAAACCCTGGCCCGGCAGGCCGCCGAACACGGCGACACCACCGCCCTGGTCCGCCTGGCCCGTCCCTGGGGGACGGCCGGGGACCGGGAGAGCGCCGAAACCCTCTACCGGCAGGCCGCCGGCCACGGCAACACCACCGCCCTGTACCGCCTGGCCGAGATCCGGGAGAAGGCCGGAGACCGGGAGAGCGCCGAAACCCTGGCCCGGCAGGCCGCCGACCACGGCAACACCACCGCCCTGTACCGCCTGGCCGAGATCCGGGAGAAGGCCGGAGACCGGGAAGGCGCCGAAACCCTGGCCCGGCAGGCCGCCGACCACGGCCACACCGACGTCCTGTACCGCCCGACCGAGGTGTGGGGGGTGTTTGAAATGCTGTGGCCGTATGGCCTGGACCCGGACGGTACGCCGACGCCCCGATGGCAGTAATCCACGCGCTACCGGCCACGACAGGGGCGCGTCTGCCGTCGGTGGACGCACCGGAGGCGGACACAGAATCGTGAGGGATCCCCGCACCCCGCTCGGATGCACGCTGGGAGGACCGAGAAGTGGTGCCAACGAGGACGACGTGAACCGACCCGCCCGCGGCACGGGCAACGGGCAACCAAGCGGGCGGCGCCGGGAGGCGGTCACCAGCCACCCCAGCCCATGATCGATCTCAGCGTTAACGGCTACCCCGCTACTGCTCGCACATCCCCGGCGGGTGGTGGACGGCGCGCAGACACGGACGGAAGTGGTCCAGCTTAGGCAGGCCCACTGCCAGCGGCAGGGTTCTCGTCGGGCCAGCTGGCCCTGGCGCACATCTCCCCGGCCCGCAGCTCGGTGGTCAACTACTACGGCTCGATCACCGTCGACTACGAGCACGAACTCGCCCAGCTCGACGAGCAGGGACACCGGCCGCTGCGGACCACAGGCATGGACGACCCCGGAGCTGGGCTGTAGCAGCGATCGGCCCGGTGACGCTCGGGGCCATACAGTCGGAAGCGGTCCGGCCCGGAGCCACCAGCTATGGCTCCGGGACGGACCGCTTTGTGCGCGAGGCTCAGAGCCTGTCAGGTGGCTGGTTGATTACGCTGCGATGAGGTCCTCGACGGTCTTGGCTCGGGCGGTCTTGCGGTGGGATTCATGGCTCCACCGCGATGGCTGCCCGGCGAGCCGGACAAGCATGAAACGGATCATCGCTACCTTGATCATTGAGGCCCCGACTCCCCCTTCCGCCTCAGATATCTCCAGCCCTATGCCGAGGCAGCCCGCACCTGGCTGCACGCCGAGGCCGAGGTCGTCGACACCACGCGGCTCACCCCCGCCGAGGCGGCCCGGCGGATCGCTGAGGCAGTCACGATCCAGCCCTGAAAGAGTCATGGATGATCACATCTACGACAGAAGGGAAAATGTTAGCCGGAAACGGGCCTCCGGATTCTACGGTGACTCCCCCGCGGCAGGTGATCCGCGGTAGGTGATCCATGGGGGGGGAACCATGTTTCTGTCACGCGGAACCCGCACAGCTCAAGAGCCGCTGCCAGAGCCGGAGTCGGAGTCGGCGGTGCCGGTTCCCGGGCCCGGCGGGTGGGCGGCCGTGGAGTCCCTGGGGCGTGCCGTGTTCGCGGTGCTGGACACCGACGGCCGCGCCGACTACGCGGAGTGGTTCGAGGAGTTCCGGGAGGATCCGCAGGGCGTGGTGAAACCCGCGCTCACTCCGGCCGTCGGTTCCGGAGTGACCGTCACCTCGGCTCTCCTGTACGTGCTCCCGGTGGCGGCCTGGCTGGTGAAGGCGGTCGCCGAGCGCCTCGCGGGGCAGGCCGTGGACACCCTCGGCCAGACCGTCCGGGCGAAGATCGGACGCCTGCTGGAAGACCGCCGCGGCGGGGCGGCGCCCGCCCTGGACCCGGACGAGGAGCAGGTGGCCCTCGCCGCGCTGGCGGCCTGGGCCCGGAGCGTCGGCGCCGACGCCGAGCAGGCGGGCACCGTGGCCAGGGCCGTCATCGCCGTCCTGCGCGGCGGAGGTGCCGGTTGACGGCCGGTGACGACCGGCAGCGCGGGGTCCTGTCGCCCACCGGCGCCCGCTATGTACTGCTGATCGTCACACTGACCCTCGCGGGCGCGTTCGCGGGGCAGGTGATCCACAATCTGGTGCTCGGCCCGTCGTGGGCCTCGGCCGTACTGAAGTGTTCGGGCAGGGGCGCCGCCCTGTTCCCCGACTCCGCCTTCGATCGGGCGCTGTACGTGTCCCGCTGCACGGGACCGGTGCAGCGCCGCGAGGCCGAGGTCTCCCTGGTGGGCTCGGCGGCGGTACTGCTGCTCGGACTGGCCGGTCTGTGGGTCCTGCCGCGCCGGCTGCTGCGCCGCGCGGGTCCGCTGAAGGCCGTACCGGCGCGCTGGCAGGAGCTCGCCGACCGGGTCGCCGCCGAGATGGGGGTACGGCGTCCGCCGCGACTGGTCTGGGGCGCCGCCCCCGTCCGGGAGGCGTTCGTGCTCGGCCGGGGCGGGCGCTCCCGCGTCGTCCTGCCGCGCGGCATCCGGCTGCTCCCCGAGGCGGAGGCGGAGGCGATCGTCCGCCATGAGGTGGGGCACCTCGCGGCGGGCGACACCGTTCTGGTCTGGCTCACCCGCGGCCTGTGGTGGGCCCTGCCGCCGGTGCTGCTCGCCGCGCCCCTCGTCGCCGCCGTCCAGGGCTGGCGGCTGCCGGAGACGAGCCCTCTGCAGATGCTGTCCCACCCGTTCTGGGCCGAGTACGGCGCGAGGGCCCTGGTCCTGCTGGTGGTCGCCGCGCTCGTCACTCAGCTGATCATGCGGTCGCGGGAGCACGAGGCGGATCTGGCCGCCGTACGAGGGCAGTCGGTCGCGCTGTGGGAGTCCCTGCTCGGCGGGGCGCAGCCGGCCGGGAGGCGGAGCTGGCTCGACCGGGCGCGCGCCAACCACCCCACCCACGACCGCCGACTCGCCGTACTGCGCGCGCCACTGACGCTGCTGCGCCCCAGCCTCCTGGACACCCTTGTGGTCGGGCTGCTCGCGGCCGTCCTCCTGGACTCCATGGACGGCCTCGGCAACCTCCTCCTCAGCGGCACCTCGTGGAGTTCGGCACCGGTCGGCGCCCTGTCCGCCGGGCTGTTCCTGGCCGTCGGCTGGGGCGTCGCGGTGTGGCGCGACACCCAGGCTCGCGGCGGCGCGAACAGCGGGGCCGTACAGTGGCTCCACCCCGCCCTGGGCATGAGTGCCGGGGCCGGGCTGCTGGTCCGGTTGCAGAGCACGGGGACCACGGCGAGCGGGCCGATGCGGGGATGGCCCCTGCTGATCGTGCTGCCGCTCGCCGTCATGGGGGCGGCCTCGCTCGGTGCCGCGTTCGCCCGTCTGTGGAGCAGCAGGCGCGGTGCCGAACGCATCGCCTTCCGGGACCAGTTGGCCGTTGTCACCGTCAACGCACTGCTCTTCGGCGGCGCGTTGTGGCTGGCGATGGACTTCTGCACGATGCTGAAGGCGGCGTTCGCCGAGCCGGTGCCGTACGCGGCGCTGCTCACCGGCCCCTACTCGGCATCGAGCGGCACCCGTGCCGTCGGGTTGGTGGCGGTCGCCGCGACGGCCCTGTGGGCGGCCCTCCGCCGGGCCCGGCCGCTGGACAGCCACTGGTTCCCGGCGCTGGGCGTCGCCGGTGCCGTCGTCGCCTCGGCGGTGACCCGGCTGGGGTACCGGCCGACGGCGATGCCGCGCGACTGGACCGCGACCTGGCAGCTCGACGTGCTGACCGCGCTGTGCGCGGGGGCGGTCTGCGCCGTCGCACTGGTCGTCTGCCGGGGTTCGGACGGTCTCGGCCCCGCCCTGTACGCGGCTCCGGCGGCGTCCGTACTCACGGCCACCGTGCTGTGGGCGGCGCGCTTCGGTTCCTGGCGGCATCCCTTCGACGTATGGGCCACGGTCCTGGTCGGGGGCTCGCTGTCCGGTCTCGTCGTCGTGCTCGTGGCCCTGGCCGCGCCGGCGGGGCTGCTGCCCACGTGGGGCGCCGGGCGCCGGACCGTGACCGCGGGCGCGGGGGCCGTCACCGCGCTCGCGGCGATCGCTGCCGTCGTGGCGCTCGAACACTTCGGGGACGCCGTGCTGTTGCGCTGAACCGACGCCGACGCCCCGAGCCGCGCCGAGCCGCTGGACCGACGCGCCCGGCCCGCCCTTGTCAGCGCCGCCTCGACCGGGCCCGGTAGGGCTCAAGTGCTCTCAGAGCCTGTCGGGTGGCTGGTTGATTACGCTGCGATGAGGTCCTCGACGGTCTTGGCTCGGGCGGTCTTGCGGTGGGATTCGGGCTCCGAGTAGGAACGGACCAGGAAACCGGCGTTGCTGTCAGAAGTTTTGACGGGCCGTGTCCTGGCCATCAGGGGGCGTATGGCTCTGGGCCTGCCGCGGACCGCGCGTTCGTCTCTGCGGAAGCGTACGAACCGGGACACTCCCGTCATGGCTGACACCTACGATCACTCGCCCGAGGTCTGGACGGCCGGACGCCTCCGCGACGCCATCAAGGACCTTCCTGACGACGCGCCCCTCTACATCGGCATCGCGTCCGACCCGGGTAGCTTCGACGGGTACCAGGAGCGGGTCCTGACCGGCTACGAGCCCGCCGAGTTGCACTGGGCCGCGACGAAGTGGACGCCGGAGCGGACCGAGGTGCAGCACACGCTGTTCGCGGACTGGCCGGCCAGGCCATCACACCACCGAGGAAGCCGCGGCCCGGGACACTGCCCGGGAGAGTCGAGCAGTGGGAACGCGACCGTCACGGGCACTCGTCCGACCGCATCACCGTCGAGCACGCCCTGGCCGACCACAAACGATGGAAACAACTCATGCGCTGGACCCATCGCCGCGATCGCCTGCCCGACACCTACAGAGCCATCGCCGGCCTCGTCTCCGACCGCCCCGTCATGACCTGAGAACCACCGTTGAGCAGGGCGAACACGCTTCACCCGCTATCACGCACCAACTCGTAACAGGCCATTTCGTTTGGTGTGATCTTGCGGGATGCTGGCTGTATGGCGAACGAGCTTGTCGAGCGGTTGGTGCCTGACGGTTTGTGGGAGCTCTTTCAGAGGGTGGCACCGCCGGCGCCGGAACGACCGCAGGGCGGAGGCCGCCGTCGGTCGCACGGTGACCGGGAGGTTCTGGCCGCGATCGTGTTCGTGGCCACGTCAGGCTGCACATGGAACCAGTTGCCGCCTGGATTCGGACCGTCGGGCGTCACCGCGTTCCGGCGGTTCACCGAGTGGTCCCAGGCCCGTGTCTGGGCCAAACTGCACCGCCTGGTGCTCGACGAACTCGGCGGTCAGGGAGAGCTCGACTGGCCGCGGTGCGCCATCGACTCCGTCAGCGTCCGCGCGGTCAAAGGGGGCCGCTGACGGGACCGAATCCGACCGACCGTGGCAAGAGTGGATCGAAAATCCACCTCATCGTCGACCGGAACGGCCTGCCTCTTTCCATCGGCGTCTCCGGCGCCAACGTGCACGACAGCCAGGCCTTCGAGCCACTCGTCAGAGGCATACCGCCCGACGCACCGGGCAACTCCAAGATCCCCGACAGAGTCAAGCTCAGCTATGGACTGTCTGTTTGACGCCATCCTTGTCGGTGATGCTGACGGAAACGCGCCACCGCGTCCGCTTGTCGACGTCGATCTTGACCGTACCGCCGAACTTCCGGCCATCCAGGTCTTTCGCCTTCATCGAGGCACCGTAGGTGGCGCTGTCGTCACACACTTCGATCCCGGCGCGCAGCGCTATCCCATTACTGACCTTCAGACCACCCGAGGGACCGAGACAGTCATACCGCACGGACAATGCGGCAATCCGGTCCGCAGCCACGGGCAGCTTCACCGTCCCCGGACCCAGCCGGCCCGGTGTCTTAGCGCCCTTCTCAGGATTGCCCGGATCGGACACCAGCGCCGTCTTCGAGGCACTCGGCGAAGGCGGCGTACTCTTCCCGCCGCTGCACCCGGACACCACAGCAGCGGACACCACCAGCAGAACGATCCCTGCGCTGCGCATCAGCTTTTCCCGTGCCACGTCTCGCGGCCGTTGTAGACCAGCCGCGTCGTTCCCTTGCGCAGCACCTTGGTGCTGCAGTTGGGCTCGGTGGTGTTGTAGTTCCACTTCGTGTACCTGGCCTTCACCCCGGCGTGAAAGCGGCCCCACCGACCGCCAGGAGCTGACCATAGGGCGCAACTCGCTTTTCTGTCGCGGCAGTTGAGTGAAACATGAGGTTCAGGTCACCCTAAGGTCGTCCCGTAAGTCATCTTGGATTTGGCGTGGATGCGGGCGACCGGAGCGCGATCGGCTCCGCTATCCGTTGAGGGCGAGGTTGTGCAGGCGGGCGATGCCGAGCATGGCGTAATGGACGCCGTCGCCTTTCAGGCGGCAGTCGCGGAGGATCTTCCAGCCCTTCATGCGGGCGAAGGTGTGCTCGACGCGGGCGCGAACTCGGTTGTGGGAGCGGTTGTGTTCCTCCTTCCAGGCGGGGAGTTCCTCGCCCTTCGTCCGTCAGTGCGGGATGACGAGTCCGGTGCCCTGGTAGCCGCCGTCGGCGATGGTCATGGTGTGGCCGACCGCGTCCTTGGCGCCGGACTCCTCCCAGCCGCGGGAGTCGTGCCAGTTGCCCGGCAGCGGCCGGCCGACCACCACGACCAGGCGGCTGTCGGCGTCGATGACGACCTGGTGCGCCGTGGAGTAGCGGTAGTTCTTCGACTGCTCGGCGATCGAGCGGTCGCGGGTGGGCACCAGGGTGCCGTCGACAGTGAGCACGGTGTCCTTGCGGAATCGCTTGCGCGGCTGGAGCGCGAGCAGGGGGCCGAGATGGTCGATGATGCGGTCGGCCGCCGACGTCGAGACGCCGAACAGCGGGGCGAGCTGGCGCATCGTCAAGTTCGTGCGCCAGTAGGCCGCGACCAGCAGGATCCGGTCCTCCAGCGGCAGGCTCCACGGCCGACCCCGGTGCACATCGGCCGCGGTCTCGCGGCGTACCGCGGTCACCAACTTGCCGAAGCGGCGCGGGCTCAGCCCCGTGAACGGGCCTATCCAGGACGGCTCCGACGCCGTGATCACACCAGCCACACCAAGATCATTTCACCCCTGACCAGGGGTTACGGAACAACCTTTAGCCGGCAGCCGCCGGCTTCCGCGATTCTCGAAGACCGCGAAGGCTGAACCCCCGGAACGGACCTGTCCGCTCCCCGCGGCAGACTCCCTCACGTAGTCACACACACCACCCCCGGCGCGATCCCGCGCCGGGGGTGGTGTGTGTGACTCTGCGCCTCGCTGACATCTGCTCTGCGCCCCTCATGCAGAACAGACCCGTCCTCCGAAGGCGCCGGCCGTGCAGCACTGAACACCGGAATTCGCGGCGCAGCGACCCGCCCCACCCACCGGCGGTTATCTGCTCCCCGTCAACCCCCGTCCGCCGGGGACACCCACCACTCACGGAGGACCGGCGCTATGACCACGCACACCGCAGAAACCGACTTCGGCACCCTGCACATCCAGCGCGTCGACCACCGTGACAACCCGGCCCTGCGGTACTTCCCCTGGCGCACCACCTACGCCATCACCGGCAACACCATCGAAGGCCACCTCAGCATCGACCCCGCCTTCGGCGACAGGACCACCAGGTCGACAGACCTCTTCCTGCCCGCCGAACTCTCTCTCCCCCGACCCCGGACCTCTTCTACGTACACTTCGGCCGCCACGGCGCAACCACCCGAATCGACGGCACCCCCGTCAAACACGACGGCATCCTCCGCGTCGACGACACCGAGGTCCTTACCGCGGGGACCACCTTCACCAGCAACGGCGACACGGGTGAGTTCCCCGTCATGCGCCGCGTCGCAGCCTTCGCATCCACCCCGGCACCGGTCCTGACCACCGCCAAGACCCACCAGGCCGTGTTCGCCGCACTCAAGATCCACCAGGCCGACACCGAACACACCGCCCGCATGGGCCGCCTCTACAGCCAGCACCGCGCCCCAGGGCGTCGGAAGAAGGCTCTGCAGGAACTGCGCCGCACCGAACAGCTGACCGCCACGCTCAACGAGCGCGCCGCCAGGCTGCGACAGTTCCTCGGCCACCTCGACGCCACACCGGCCCCGAACTGACCCCGCCTTCCGGTGCGGCCCGAAGCCGCCCGCCAGCACGCCGACCTCACCAAGGACCCCGACTTCATGGGCGTCGGCGAGCAGCTGGGCGGCCAGTACGTCCGATGCGAGACCGTCGCCCCCGAGCACGGCGACCGGTTCGACCGAACCGTTTCCGGAACTGTCCTGTTTGGCTGGAATGGCCCGGGCCGTACCTAGGCTGCCGGGGGCTCGGTCAGCGTTTGATGCGTCCGCGGATGGCGAGGGCGCCGAGGGCGAGGAGGGTGGGTTCGAGGAGGCGGGAGACCATCTCGATGTAGGTGCCGGCGGTGGTGAGGTTCTGGCCGCTGGAGCGGAAAACGACCGAGTTGACGGCTACCCGGGTGGCTTTCTCCGTGCGAGCCCAGGTCATTCGCTGCGGCCATCCTCCGTGCAGGGCCGGGTCGGGGGTGCTGGTGTTGAGGCTGATCTTGCTGCCGTTCAGGGTGCCGGTGGTGGCGGGGTCGTGGTTGGGCAGGCCGATGCCCATCAGGAGCAGCACGGTCACGCCCATGGCGGCAAGGAGCCAGGTGAAGGCACGGGCGGCGCGTAGGCCGTAGCCGGACAGCAGCCAGTACCCCCACAACAGACGGCGCTCGCCCTTCGTGGTGCCGGTGGGATCATGACGGCGCATCTCGCATTCGCCGTAGTAGAAGTCGGCGGCGCCGGGTTCGTTCTTGCCGTCCTCGAAGGCTTTGCGCAGCTGCCGGTACAGGGCAGCGACGTCTACCGGATCGGGGGTGTGGGCAGGGTCCTGAGAGGCGGGGCGATGCCACCCGGAGTCCTCACCGAGGGTATGGGCGCGCCAGTGGTGTTCCTCTGCGAGGGTACGCCGACGGGTGAGGCGGATGGGCAGGATGCCGCGCCAGCGCTGGCCGGTGGGAGGATCGGCGAAGGTGGTGCGGCCTTCCAAACGGATCTGGTCGAGGTGAAAGGTCCCGGAGAACAAGCAGTCGGTCAGGTCGGTGTCGGTCAGCACCAGGTGCATGGCGTCCACGCCTTGCACCGAAGCCACCCGCAGCCCTGCGGACCCCGACAGGATCCTCTCGTCAACGTAGACGAACGAGTCGTCGGCGAAGGGGGCGGGGTGGGAGCTAACTGCTACGGGTGCCGAGAGCACCGCATGGCTGAGGAACGAGACGTGGTGGGCCTACGCCACGAACAGTGACCCAACAGCCCGGGCACGCTCCAGGCCTTCGCGGTCTGCGCGAAGGTGACCAACCTGGATGTGGTCCACACTTCCTGATTCGCCGGGCGTCCGTCCGCCGGCAGGCCGGGCGAGGACCTCGCCGCGCGGCTTTAGCAGCCAGCGCCCGCTCGGGTCGTGTTCCCTCGCGACCGGGGCGGGCGCTGCCGTGTCCGGACGGCACTACTCCCCATGCCGTGCCGGAGACGCTGTGGCCTCGATTCTGTATAGATGCAGGGCGCCGACGGACCCGGACATCCGGCGTACCAACCGCGTGCAAGGCTCAGCACGAGATGGACAAGTAGTTCCGGGCCGCGCCGTAGGCGGCAGGCCCGGGCGCCGGCGCTGGGCGTGGCCGCTCCCGCGAACCCATATGACAGCCGGGAACGAGGGGTTTAGCGTCGAAATGGAGCTGGATGACCCCACTGGTGTGAGGCGAGCTGCTGTGGTTACCGACAGGGCCGATGCGCTCACCGTCCACAGGCTCCGGGAAGGCGACGAGGTCACGTTCGTTTCGATCATGACCTCGTGGTCCCCGGCGATGCTGAGGCTGGCGCGGGTGTACGTCAGGACGCCACAGTCGGCGGAGGACGTGGTTCAGGACACGTGGCTGGCCGTGCTGGCGGGGCTGGACGGGTTCCAGGAGCGCTCTGCGTTGCGGACGTGGGTGCTGGGGATTTTGGTCAACAAAGCGAAGACCTGCGCCCTTCGGGAGCAGAAGGTGTACCCGACGGACGTGCTGGACGGCCAGGAGGCAGGTCCCGCTGTGTCGCCCGATCGATTCCGTGGACCAGAGGACCGGTGGCCCGGGCATTGGCGGGTCTTTCCTGAGCGGTGGCCCGTGATGCCGGAGGACGAGGTGTTGTCCGGCGAGCTTCGTCAGCGGTTGGGACGGGCTTTGGAGAGCCTGCCGCGCAGGCAGCGAGAGGTGATCGAGCTCCGGGACGTCTATGGGTACTCGGCGGACGAGACCTGCTGGATGCTGGATGTGTCCGCGGTGAATCAGCGGGTTCTGCTGCACCGGGCGCGTGCGCGGATGCGTGCCGGCATTGAGGAGTACCTTCGATCCGCAGGGGTGGGTGGACGCAATGGATGAGGCGGAGAGTCTCAGTTACGCCGAGTTCGTGGAGCTGGTGACGGACTACCTCGAGGGAGCGCTCGATACTCGGTCACGTCTGCGGTTCGAGGAACATCTGGCTGAGTGCGAGGGCTGTGAGACCTATCTGGAACAGATGCGCGAGACGTTGAGCATGCTGGGTTGTATTCCGCGCCAGACCCTCTCGGAGGAGGCCCAGCGCCGATTGCTCACTGCTTTCCGCGCCTGGAGGGCCACCGCGCCGTAAAACGCCTCGGTGGTCGGAGGCCGCTACGCGTCTGCCTGTGGTCTGCCAATACGCCGCGTCCGGTGCTGCCGACTTCGGCGCAGTCGACTTCGGTGCAGCCGGCATCGGTGCAGCCGGCATCGGTGCAGCCGGCATCGGTGCAGCCGGCATCGGGGCGGCTGTAACGCCCGGCTGGGGTGGGGGGACACACCCAGACGGGTCGTTCGTGTGGAGGAGGCGGACATGCGCGAGCTGCAGGTGGATGTCGTGGTGGTCGGGGCGGGACCGGCAGGTGAGAACGCGGCGGGTCGATGCGCTGATGCCCGGCTGTCGGTTGCGGTGGTGGAGCGGCAGCTGGTGGGTGGGGAGTGCTCCTACTGGGGCTGTATTCCCAGTAAGACGCTGCTGCGGCCGGGGGACGCGGTGGCGGCCGCCCGCCGGGTGCCGGGGGCGGCTGAGGCGGTGACTGGGGGTGTGGACGCGCAGTCTGCTTTCGCCCAGCGCGATTACATGACGAGTCACTGGCAGGACACCGGGCAGGCCAAGTGGCTCGCCGACCGGAATATCACCCTGGTACGCGGGGCTGGGCGGCTGGAGGGGGACCGCGTGGTGGAGGTGACCTCCGAGGACGGCGACACCACACAGGTGACGGCGAGCAGGGCCGTAGTGCTGGCCACGGGTACGGCGGCGGCCATCCCGCCTGTCGACGGATTGCGGGACATCCGGGTGTGGGACAACCGGGATGCCACCGCGGCCAAAGAGCTCCCGTTGCGTCTGCTGGTGCTGGGGGGCGGGGCGATCGGTGCGGAGATGGCGCAGGGGTTTCATCGGCTGGGCTGTCCGGAGGTCACCGTGGTGGAAGGGACCGATCGCCTGGTTCCGCGGGAGGAGCCGTTCGCGGGCGAGGAGTTGCGGACGGCTTTCGAAGCCGAAGGCATCACCGTCATCACCGGTGTCCTGCTGCAGAAGGTCCGGCGGGAGACTGCGGACGCGCCGGTGGAGGCGACACTCGCCGACGGCCGGGAACTGGTCGCCGACGAGATCCTGGTCGCGGTGGGACGCCGTCCGGCGACGGCCGATCTGGGTCTGGACAGCGTCGGCCTGCAGCCAGGCCGTTTCGTGGAGGTCGACGACCACATGAGGGCGACCGGCGTGTCCGGTGGCTGGTTGTACGCCATCGGGGACTGCAACGGCCGCGCGCTGCTGACCCACATGGGCAAGTACCAGGCCCGGATCGCGTCCGACGTCATCATCGGCAAGGGCGAGCCAACCGCCACGGACGTGATTCCCAGGGTTACGTTCACCGACCCGCAGGTCGCCGCCGTGGGGCTGACCGAGGAGCAGGCAC
Organism: Streptomyces sp. NPDC101165; assembly: GCF_044768135.1. Lineage (NCBI taxonomy): Bacteria > Bacillati > Actinomycetota > Actinomycetes > Kitasatosporales > Streptomycetaceae > Streptomyces > Streptomyces sp. NPDC101165. Next base: position 40,829 of record NZ_JBIWPG010000037.1, read on the forward strand.
GCGACCAGGACCTGCCGGTGCGGACCGTCAGCTACGGTACCGGCGACGTGCCCGGCTCGTATGTGCGAGGCAACGGGCTGGGTGGCACCAGCATGCTCGTCGTGGACACCGAGCGGCGGATCGTGGTGGGCGCCACCTTCACGGGCCAGGACGTTCAGGAACTGCTGCATTCCGCCACCGTCGCGGTGGTGGGCCGGGTGCCTCTGGAGGTGCTGGGTCACGCCGTGCCCTCCTTCCCGACGGTGAGCGAGGTATGGCTGCATCTGCTGGAGCAGTGCGGGGTGTGAGGGGATCTCGGCATGCCTGACGTGTCGTTCGTGAATCTTTTCGCGGTCACTCTCGTGGCACTGCTGGCCCCCTTCCTGCTCGGGCTCGCTCCCAAGGTGCGGATCCCGGCGGTGGTGCTGGAGATAGTGGCGGGCATCGTCCTGGGACCGTCCGGCCTGGGCTGGATCAGGGCCGATCTGCCGGTGCAGATCGTGGCCCTGCTCGGTCTGGCCTTCGTGCTGTTCCTGGCGGGCCTGGAGATCGACGTGCACCGGCTGCGCGGACGCCTGCTGGGCTCCGCACTGCTCGGCTACGTGATCACCGTGGTCCTCGGTGTCGCGGCCGGGGTGGCCTTCCGCGCGGCCGGCTGGGTGCACAGCCCTGTCCTGATCGCGGTCACACTGTCCGCCACATCGCTGGGTCTGGTCGTGCCCGTACTGCAGGACGCGGGACGGGTGAACACCGCCCTCGGACAGATCACCATCGCGGCTTCGTCCGTGGCGGACTTCGCAGCGGTGCTCTTGCTGTCGCTGTTCTTCTCCGGTTCCGGCGGAAGCACCGGAAGCCGTGTGGTCCTGCTGGTCGCTTTCGCTGCCTTGGTGGCCGTGGCCGCAGTTGCCGTCGGCCTGGCGGGACGCTCGATGCGGGTGGGTGATGTGCTGTTGCGTCTGCAGGACACCACGGCGCAGATCCGGGTTCGAGCGGCCGTTGTCCTGCTGGTGGCGTTCGTGGCCCTGGCGGAGAAGTTCGGCCTGGAAAGCATCCTCGGGGCCTTCCTGGCCGGCGGGGTCGTGGGTCTGGTGGACCGTGACTCCGCCTCCCACCCGCACTTCAGGATCAAGCTGGAAGCCATCGGGTACGGCTTCGTGATCCCGGTGTTCTTCGTCGCCAGCGGCCTGCGGCTTGATCTTCGCGGGCTTCTTGCGAGCCCCTCGGCACTGCTGAGGGTCCCGGTGTTCCTGGTGGCCCTGCTGGTCGTGCGCGGTGTGCCGGCCCTGCTGTACCGGCGTTCGGTGGGGAACCGCTCGTCGCTGGCGGTGGCGCTGCTCCAGGCCACGTCCCTGCCGTTCCTGGTCACCGCCACGCAGGTGGGTGTGGCCTCCGGCTTGATGACGCCTGTCACGGCGGCGGCCCTGGTGTGTGCGGGTCTGCTGTCGGTGCTGCTGTTCCCGGTCTGCGCGCTGGCCCTGCTACGAGGGCGGGCCAAGCCCGAGACCCCTGCCCGAATGGATTCGAGGATGGGCGAAGCCATGTGAGCGGGCCTGGTGAGAACCATGCGGGCGAAGCCGTGTGAGCGGATCTGCTGAGAACCATGCGGGCGAAGCCGTGTGAGCGGATCTGTTGAGAACCTGCGGCGCAGCCAGTGAGGGTGGCGGAGCCGTGGCCGCCGCCCCCGGCATCGCGTTCAGGCTTCGGCGATCTCCACGAAGACTTTGATCGCACCCGGGGCACCGAGCGCGGCGAGTGCCTCGTCGTAGTGGTCGAGTCCATGGACCGGGTGGGTGAGCAGGCGCGACAGCCAGCCCGGGTACTGGGCTTCGGCGACGGCGAGGTCCTGGACGCCTGCCTCGAAATGTTCGCGGTTGGCGTTGACGGTGCCGAACATGACCTTGTTGCCGAGGACGAAGTCCAGGTTGATCGCGTCCGAGGGGACTTCGCTGCGGCGCATGCCGCCGGTGACGCTGGACAAGACGAGAATGCCGTTCTTGGCGACGAGATGGCACATGGCGTCGAAGACGATGGGCGAGTACCCGGCCGCCTCGAACACCAGGTCGTAACCGCCCGTCTGGGCGGCGTTCTGGGCGAGGGACTGCTGCTTGGTGCTGATGTAGGCGGCGCCGACGGCCTCGGCGAGGTCGGAGTTGAGGTAGGGCGGCTCGTCCAGGCCGAAAGTGGTGACCGCCAGGCCGCGGTTGCGCAGGATCACGGTCGCGAGCAGTCCGATGGTTCCCGCGCCGAGGACCGCCGCACGGCGCGGCTGCCACACCTTCAACCGCCGCTGGATCTCGTATGCCTCGATGATGCCCTTCTCCGCCACACTGGTGGGCTCCAGCAGGACGGCCACGTGTTTGAGGCCCTGGGGGATTTTGATGAGGTAGCGGGGATCTTCGACGTAGTACTCGGTCAGGAAGCCGTTGACCCGGCTGATGCCGTGCTCGTAGTAGGCGTCGTCCGTGGTCATGTCGGGCGTGTCGATCAGGTCGTAGAGGCTGTCCCCGGCCCGGCGGACCCGGGCGACCACGTAGTCGCCCGGGGCGAACTCGGTGACGGCAGGGCCGATCTCCTCCACGCGGCCGAGGCTTTCGTGGCCCGTGATCAGGTAGTCCTGCCCGTCAGGGGCGGTGCCGTACTCCCCGGCGTTGATTTCCTTGTCGGTGCCGTCCAGTCCCAGGCGCAGGATACGGACCATGACTCCCCGACCGTGCGGGATGTCCTCCAGTGCCGGGCGGGGGACGTCGATGAGGTGCGCGCTGCTGGCTTTTCCGGGAAAGACGCCGATGGCTTTCATGGTGTCGGTATTCCTCTCTGGTGAGCGGCTCGGGTCACGGACGGGTGCCGGGACGGCGTCCGTGGAGGTACGCCAGGTAACGGCAGGCTTGTGCCGGACCGCCTCGATTGCGGCTGACCGTCTGTCCGGTATGCCGCCGGTGCACGGTCGCCGGGACCGCACCCTGCGCACACGCCGCTCCGGCGGGGTGTAGCGACAATCCAAGAAGGGGCAGGCGTAGGCGTCGTCGTGGATGAGCTTTCCGCACGCCACCGTCCGGCGGCGCCGCCGGTACAGCACCGCCGCGGCCAGCGCGCCCGCCGGCGGGGCGATCAGGTACACCCACCATCCGGTCCAGGTGCCGCCCACCAGAGCCGGTCCCAGGCTGCGCGCCGGATTGAGGCTGGTGCCCGACACCGGCGCCTCGACGAACACCAGCGTCGCGACCAGCAGACCTGCCGCCGAAGCCGTATACGGCATCAGCCGGGGCCGGTCCACCAGGTTCAGGATCAACGCCACCAGCAGGAACGTGGCTGCGGCCTCGGCCGCCAGACAGGCCCAGACACCCCCGGTCCCGGGCACGGTCGCACCGAGCTGCACGTCGGTGGCTCAGCTGCCCCACAGCAGCAGGACGAGCACCGTCCCCAGGATCGCTCCCGCGACCTGCGCTGCCGCGTAGCCGGCGGCGCTGCGTCCGGTCATCTTGCCCAGCCGGTAGAAGGCGAGGGTGACGGCCGGGTTGATATGCCCTCCGCTGATGCGGCCGAGCGGGGAGTAGACGATCAAGGTCGCCGAGCCCGCGAACAGCACCCCGGTCAGCAGTCGGCGCAAGTCCGCGCTCGGAACGGCGGCGACCACGGGCGAGTGGGCTGCGAAGTCGGCAACGACCGCGCTGAGTCCCAGCAACAGCAGCAGGGCGGTGCCGGTGAACTCGGCGGCCATCTCACGCCATCCCGTCACGGTGCGGCCTCCTCCAAGGCCCGGTCGTCCCGCTCAGGCCACGACGGGCCGACGTGCCTGGCTGATCGCCCAGGCGGCGTTGACCAGCCCGATGTGGCTGAAGGCCTGGGGGAAGTTCCCCAGCAGCTCTCCGGTGGCCGGGTCGACCTCCTCGGCGAGCAGACCGACATCGTTGATGTATGCAGCCGCCCGCTCGAACACGCCACTGGCACGTTCGGTCTGCCCGGCCAGGGCCATGGCCTGGGCCAGCCAGAACGTGCACAGCAGGAAGGTGCCCTCCTCGCCGGCAAGGCCGTCCACTCCGCCCTCGGTGCGGTAGCGGTAGACCAGCCCCGCGCCATCGGTCAGCCTCTCCGCGGTGGCGTCGATGGTGGCGACCATGCGCGGGTCGTCGGCCGGCAGGAACCCGACGATCGGCATCATCAGGTTGGACGCGTCCAGAGCCGTGGAACCGAAGTACTGGGTGAAAGCGCCGGCCGCCTCGCTCCAGCCCTCCCGCAACACGGTGTCGTGGATCTCCTCACAGGTGCGACGCCACGCCACCACCTTGTCCGCGGGCGCATCGAGGCGGTCCGCGAGGCTGATGGCCCGGTCCAGCGCGGTCCAGCACATCACCTTGGAGTACAGGAAGTGGCGGGGTTCGCCCCGCACCTCCCAGATGCCCTGGTCCTTCTCCGTCCAGCGTGCGGCGGCGGTATCGGCGCAGGCGATGAGGAAGCGCCGGGTGTCGTCGTCGATGCGCTGCAACTGGTCCGCCAGGCGGTGAGCGGCGTCCAGCAGTTCCCCGTAGACGTCGATCTGCTGCTGGCTCCAGGCTCCGTTGCCGACCCGGACCGGACGGCTGTCCCGCCAGCCTCTCAGGTGCGGCAGCGTACGTTCGGACAGGTCGTGCTCGCCGCCTACCCCGAACATGATCTGCAGCGACCGCTCCCTACTCAGGGAGGGCGCGGCGGTCGCCAGGAAGGAGAAGAAGTCCTGCGCCTCGTCCGGGCAGGCCGCGACCCAGAGTGCCTCCATGGTCAGCGACGCGTCGCGGACCCAGGTGTAGCGGTAGTCCCAGTTCCGCTCACCGCCCACACCCTCGGGGAGCGAGGTGGTAGCGGCTGCGACGATGGCGCCGCTGGGTTGGAAGGACAGCGCCTGCAGCACTCGGCCGCTGTGATGCACCAGGTCCCGCCACGGGCCGTCGTACGCCTGGTGCAGATCGGACCACGAGCGCCAGGCGCCGATCGTCGACTCCAGCCGGCCGGCGAGTTCCTCCTGAGGCCATACATGGGCCGGGGCCTCCTCCAGCGTGGAGCGATGCATCCCGAAGTACAGCGACTCACCCGCACGGACGGTGAACGCCCCGCGGGCGCCGGCGTCCGTGAAACTCATCGCCGTCGGTGACGTCAGCACCAGCCACTCGGCGCCTCCTCGCGAGGTCACCCCACCCGGCGTGGCGGACAGGATCGGAGCGATCAGCCCATACTCAGGGCGAGGCCGATAGACCATCTCCATCGGCACTTCTCCGTCCACACCGGAGACCCTGCGCGCCAGCAACCGCGGCACCCCGACCCCAAGCCGATGGCCGCCGTTGTCCGCCCCCACCAGCAGGGCATCGGTCAGCACCACCGTCCCCGAAGCGGTCCGGAGTGTCGTCTCCAGCACCATCGTCCGCTCCACATAGCGCCGTGAGACCTCGTACGACGCTGACGGCCGAATGGACCAGTGACCGGCCTCCTCGTCCAACAGCCGGCCGAACACCGAAGGGCTGTCGAAGCGGGGAAAACACAACCAGTCGACCGAACCCTCACGGCTGATCAACGCGGCGGAATGACGATCGGAAATCAGTGCGTAATCGGCGATGGCGATCGAACTCATGGCAGCTCCCACAAACGGCGTCGACACCATGCAGTCCATCCAGAGGCCCAGACGTTACGCGGCAACGCACACCGAGCCTCTCTCGACCCCTGTTGAAGGCGTTGAGCTGAGCCGGTGAGGAAGCCAGAGGACCTGCGAAGATGCCCGAAGACCGGCCGGGAGGATCTGACGACGGCGCTCGGGGCAGCCAGCAAGCCTGGCCGCTGCCCCGCGCCCCCGATCCGGCGCAGCGCCAGCGCGCACGGTCCGCCCAGCAGCTCGCCTCGCTCGTGGCGGTGGCTTCGGGGATGCGGGTGTGCCGGGCAGCCTCGGGCGGGTATCGACGCTGGAAGAGCCTCGCGTCGCCGTCGGGGAAACGCCGGACGAACACGGCAGACGGGCCGCCCCGATAACCAGGCCGCGCGCCGGCCGGCGGTGGTGAGGAGACACCTTCGCCGGGCGGGAGTACCTTGAGCCACGCCATGGCCATCAGCCTGGAGCAGGACCTCCCCTGGCAAGGAGCAGAAGGACGGGGGCGACCTTTACGACGCCGGATTGAGCAGCTTCCACCGGCCCTCGGAGACGACCTCGACGTTGTCGTCGGTCACCTTGAGGGCGGCCTGAGGATCGATGGCATACGCCGGACCCCTGATCCCGGCAGCCCATTGTTGCGCCGCAGTCATGGTGTTATCCGGACAATCCGGGCTGTCGAGGTGTGGGAAGATGGAGAAGTCGACGACTCCCAGCGCGCTGTCGTCCACGATGGGCGGCTTCCAGCCGACGAACTCCTCTCCGACGCGGGGAGTCAGTGCCATGCTCCCGGCACTGAGCCCTACGTAGACCGTGTCGCGCAGCGACGGGAAGAGGTCGGCCAGTCCGGACTCCCGCATCCAGTGACACAGATAGAGCGTGTCGCCGCCGTTCACCAGCAGGGCGTCCGCCTCGCGGACCCAGGAGACCCAGCGTTCCTTGTCGATGCTGGGCAGTGCTGTGAGTTCCAGGACGCCCACCGACTTCCACCCCAACTCGGGTCGGTGAGGAGAAGCTTCATCAACACCCCGTAGTGATCGCACAGTGAAGCGAACGACGCGCTGCTCGTGACCAGGAACCGCGCCCACGGTAATCGCCCGCGCGTGTGAGCGGCCCGCCAGAGCACTGCGCGACGACGCCTGCGAGGCCAGAGTGTCCGGACGGCTTGCCTAGTCGGGGATGCCGAGTGCGGTGTCGGGCCGGCAGTGCACGCTCTCGGCCGTGGCCCGGCAGCCGTCGGTGTGCAGGGCGTCGATGTTCCTGCGGTTGAGGCCGGCAAGACGACACTCACGTGCCGGGCAACTCGGCCGTGCCCACCGCCGTGATCCGGACGTCCACGCCCGGTGTGCGGCTACAACGCCTGGCGGCACGACGACTCGTCCCCGATGCCGGGCGGATGCAGGGGATCAGTGGTCACCCGGATCCGGGTGTCAGGGGGTCAGCCCAGACAGCGTGACGGTGACGAGTCGCCGTACCGCAGCCTGGGATGACAGGCCAGCGGCCGCGGCGAGTGCGCGCAGGCAGTACCCCGCGAATTCGTCGGGTGTGACGTCGTCCCTGATTTCGCCTGCCTGTACTCCCTCGGCCAGCAGGTCCTGGATGAAATGGCGCAGATGCTGCTCGGCGTGGGCCGCGTGACTGCTGCGGTGCAAGACGGCCGAGAACTCTTCTCCGTGGCCATGCCTTTGTTGCTGGATGACCGCGTAACGCTCCAGCACGGCCGCCAGTCGCTCGCCGGGGGTGCCGGCGCGGTCGCGGAGTGAGGCGAATTCCTGGAGATGGCTGGCGATCTGGCGTTCGTGCCAGGCCATCAGGATCGACTCGACGTCCGGGAAATACTTGTACAGCGTGGCTCGCCCGATGCCGCTGTCCTGCGCGATCCGCGACATCGTCACCCCGCGCAACCCGTGTTCGGCCACAAGTGCCGCCGTGGTGGCCAGCACCGTGTCGCGTACTGCAAGGCGCACGGTGGCGACACGGTCGCTGCCCGGCAGGCCCTGAAAAACGCCAAGGGCGCCGTGCCGAGGATGGCTGCGCCGATCCGCGGGGATGGGCTCGTAGGGCGGCGTGATGTGGCATGTGTTTGGTCAGTGCGCCTCACTTGGTTTCCGCCTCGGGCGGCGGTGGGGTGACCCGCGCACACTGGATATATGCCCGGAATGATCACCGACGGGGCTGCGGAGCGTGAGGACATGCTCGCTGCGGCCGTCGTGGAAGCTGTCCGCGGCACGAGCGCGTACGCGGGGAGCATCTTCTTGCGCTCCCGCGACCGCCGGTCGCTCGTGCTCGCTGCCACGTGTGGGGTGCCGCCTTCCTTGCTGGGTGGCTGGCGCCTGATACCCGTGAGCAGCCCCATCCCGGTCGCCGTGGCATTTACCTCGGGGCGCACGGTCCACCTGGCAAACGCTGACGAAACTATGCGACGGTTCCCTCAGCTCGCGGTGGCTCTGCCGCATGCCTTCGGCTCCTGCTCAGTACCGGTGAACGCAGGTCCAGAACCCTTCGGAGCGCTGGCGATCGTGTGGCCAGCATCGCCGGCCAGTGAAGGCAGCGAAGGGCTGTCCAAGGCCCAGCGCAGACACCTGCGGAGCGTCGCAAGCCGGCTCGGTGACTGCCTGGCCGCACTCCGTGCTCGTACCGGCGATCCGGTGGAAGGCGATCCAGGGACGGCTCCTGTGGAGGTTACGGCTCCCTCGGCGGCGGCCGCGCGGGTGGGCTTGTTCGACTGGGACCTCGACTCCGGCACCTTCAGCGTGGACGACACGCTCTGCGCGATCTTCGAACTCGACCCCGGTGCTTTCGACGGACGAGCCGAAACGCTCGCTTCGTGCCTGCACCCCGGCGATCGTGGGGCCTTCAGAGCCTGCGCTCAGGAAGCAGCACGCGAGGGCCGGATCACCGCGCGACGCATGCGCGTGCGGGATCATAGAGACGGCGGCGAGAGGTACCACGTTGTCGAGCTGTGGGGCCGTGCATCGGAAGCCGAAAACACCCGCGCATCCGGGCATGCGATCGGTGCCGTCGTGGATGCCGAGGTCGGCAGCGCGGCCGTCGCAGCGATTGAACGGCTGCGGGACGGGCTGTTCTCCCTCGCCCCCGACGGACGGGTGACCTATGCCAATGACCGCGCCCTGCGACTGCTCGACGTGTCCGCCAACGAGGTTCTGGGCCGTTTCCTCTGGGACGTGTTGCCGTGGCTGTCCGACCCCGGTGTCGAATACCGGCACCGGTCCGCGATGATCTCGCAGGCTCCGTCGTCCTTCCTGGCGAGCCGACCGCCCGATCAGTGGCTCGCTTTCTCCCTCCACCCGCGGGGGGACGGGGTGACCGGTGTGGTGGTCCCCGCCGCCCCTCCCCCGTCGGCCAACAGTGCCTTCGCTTCCCCGGCCGCTGCGGCACCCGCCGCCCCACCGGCGCGTCTGGGGGTTATGTACCACGTTCTGCAGCTGAGCAGCGCGCTGACCGAGGCGGTCACCACACGCCAAGTCTGCGAAGTGGTCTCCGAGCAGCTCCTGCCGGCCTTCGGGGGCCAGCAAATGGCAATCTATGTGGTCCGCAGCGGAACGATGCACAGGCTCCACCACATCGGTCACCACGAAGAGTTCCTCGCCTGGCTGGAGGGCGTTCCGCTGCACGCCCACTTGCCGGCAACGGAATCCCTGACCTCCGGTGCTCCGCTCTTCATCGAGTCGCAGCAGGACCTCGCCCGGGGCTACCCGGACAGCCCCACGGGCCAGGTGAGCTCCTGGGCGTATCTGCCGCTGATCGCCTCCGGCCGCCCGGTCGGCACCTGCGTCCTCGGCTTCGACGAGATCCATCACTTCACCGAGAAGGACCGCAGCGTCCTCACCGCCCTCGCCGGGCTGATCGCCCAGGCCCTGGAGCGAGCACGGTTGTACGACTCGGAGTACGCCGTCGCGCACGGCCTGCAGCAGGCGCTCCTGCCGCACCGGCTGCCGCCCGTCCCCGGCATCCACACCGTCGCCCGCTATCTGCCCGCCACCGGCGGTATGGACATCGGCGGCGACTGGTACGACGTCATCCCCACGCCCAACGGAGTCCAGCTCGTCATCGGTGACGTTGAGGGTCACAGCATCGCGGCCGCAGCCACCATGGCCCAGCTGCGCAGTGCGGTTCGGGCCTTCGCCGCTGCGGGCCATGCGCCCAGCGACGTGCTGGCGGGCGCCAACCGAACCCTGATCGACCTTGATTCCCACCTGCTGGCCACCTGCTGCTACATCCACTTCGAACCCCACAGCCGACACGCCTACGCCGTCACCGCCGGCCATCCCCCGCCTCTGCTCCGCCACCCCGACGGCACCACGAACGTCCTTGATATCGATGTCGGCACTATCCTCGGCGTGGATCATGCGAGCGCCTACACACAGACGCCCATCGCGCTCCCGCCTAATTCCGTCCTCGCTCTCTACACCGACGGGCTGGTGGAGGAACCCGGCACCGACATCGATGTGGGGATCGACCGCCTGCGCGCATCACTGGCCCACGCCCGGTCGGGCTCGCTGGACGAACTTGCCGACCGGATCCTGCGCAATGCCCGCGCATCGTCCCACCGGGCCGACGACATCGCCCTGCTGCTCACCGAGCATGATCCGGCCACGGCCCCCACCACACCCTAGGACTGCGGGTCTGGGCCCTGTTTCGATCTGGTGGATGAGCCGCTTGAGTTGGCTGGCTTCGTCTCGATGGCACGGCCGCCAGCGGGGGGTGAGGGAAAGCCAGGTGCGGGCACGTTTGCCCTCGTAGCAATCCGATCTCGTTGTAGTGCGCTGCGGGGCATCGTTTATGTGCTGTGCAAGAGCGTGAGCTGGCGGGATGTTCCGGCGGAACACTGCGAATCGTCTCCGATGACCGGTGCGCCCCCGAGCGACAGGCCGGTGCGGTCTTCACTGATGGGCGGATCCCGGGCGCGGTCGGGCCTGGGGACGGCCGGCGAGCGAAAAGGCGCGACGGCGAGACTAAAGGCTGTCCCGTAAGTGATCTTCATTTGGTGTGGACGAGGTCGGGTGCCGTACGAACTCGTCGCCTATCCAGCGAGGGCAAGGTTGTGCAGGCGTGCGATGCCGAGCAGCGCGTGGTGGACGCCGTCGCCCTTGAGGCGGCAATCGCGCAGGATCTTCCAGCACTTCATCCGGGCGAAGGTGTGCTCGACGCGGGCGCGAACCCGCTTGTGCGAGCGGTTGTTCTCCTCCTTCCAGGCTGGGAGCTCTCTCCCTTTCTGGCGGCGGTGCGGGATGACCAGGCCGGTGCCTTGGTAGCCGCCGTCGGCGATCGTCATCGTGGCGCCGACGGCGGCCTTGGCGCCAGACTCCTCCCAGCCCCGGGAGTCGTGTCGGTTGCCGGGCAAGGGCCGGCCGACCACGACGACCAGACGGGTGTCTAGTACTGCAACGGTGCTTGTTCTGATTGCTGGCTAGTTTTCAGGGGCTGTGGCCGCGTCGTTTGTAGTGGCTGATGCGGGCTTGGTGTTGGCG
>NZ_JBIWPG010000038.1:0-49684 GCF_044768135.1 Streptomyces sp. NPDC101165
CTCGTCGGCCCACAACCTGACATCAGCAAGGTCCCCACCCATAACCAGACCAACGACCCAGCTGGCCAACAGTCACGGCATAGACCGTTGCAGTACTAGGACTTGTCCGGCCGATCATGTGACTACTCCGTGTCCGGCACGTTGATGTGGACATGGGGCGGGGTGATCTGAGTGATGCCGAGTGGGAACGGCTGCGGCCGTTCCTGCCGGTCAGCAACAGGCGTTGTGGCAGGTGGCGGGATCACCGGCAGGTAATTGACGAGATTCTGCACCGGGTCCGGACCGGCGTACAGTGGCGCGACCTGCCCGAGCGGTTCGGTCCGTGGAAGACCGTCTATGAACGGCACCGGCTGTGGTCGGGCGACGACACCTGGGAACGACTGCTCCAGCAGGTCCAGGCCGAGGCCGACGCAGCGGGTGAGATCGACTGGGACATCTCGGTTGACTCCACCATCGTGCGGGCGCATCAGCACGCCGCCGGTGCCCGCACCGATCCGCCGCCGGCGCCCGCATCAAAGGGGGACCCGCTGGCAGAACACCAGGACGAGACGCCGTGGCAAAGCCTCGTCGCCCGCCTGGTGGAGGTGGTGTTGGAGGCGAGGGCCTGGGACGCTCGCGCGGCGGGTTCACCACCAAGCTCCACCTGAGCGCGGACGGCCGCTGCCGCCCGCTGTCCTTGGTCGTCACACCAGGCCAGCGAGCGGACTGCACCCAGTTCAAGCCCGTGTTGGAGAAGATTCGCGTCCCGCGGCTCGGGCCGGGCAGGCCCCGAAAGAAGCCGGAGAGTCTCGCTGCGGACAAGGCCTACAACAACGGGCCCTGCCGCGAGTACCTGCGGCAGGGCGGTATCCGGCACACCATCCCGGAGAAGGCCGACAGCCAGGCCGCCCGCCTGCGCAAAGGCTTATGCGGCGGACGGCCACCGGGCTTCGACGAAGAGCGGTACAAGAAGCGCAACACCATCGAACGGGCCATCAACCGGCTCAAGCACGCCCGCGCCGTCGCCACCCGATACGACAAGCGCGGCTACGTCTACCTGGGCACGGCCACCGCAGCAGCCCTCGCCATCTGGCTCCGCACATGATCTCGCGCTTGCGCGGCTGGAACACTGACCTGTCCTCAGTGACGGACCAGGCAGAAAGGATGCCCTGCGGGATCGGCATAGATACGCCAGCTCCGTCCCTCGGAACCGTCATCCAATACGGTCGCCCCCATGGCCAGCACTTATTCTTGGGCTTGGTCCAGGTCCGCAACGCCGAAGTCCATGTGGAACTGCTGGGGACGGGCAGGGTCCGGCCACAGAGGCGGCCGATAGTCCACTGACCGCTGGAAGGCCAACACGAGACCGGAGGGCGTGTGCAACGTCGCCCAGCCGTCGCCGACTGCCCACCGCCGATCCTGCTGATTGACGGTCCCGCCGAGCCCAGATTGGTAGAACTCGGCGAGTCCCGCCGGATCCGAGCCCACAAGACTTCGACAGCGAGCCTAGAAACAGCCGTACGAACACGGCTCAGGTCCCGGAGGAGTTCCGGGACCTGAGCCGAACGAGGCCAGATCAGGCGGGAGTGATGTTCTCCGCCTGCGGGCCCTTCTGGCCCTGGCCGACGTCGAAGGTCACCTTCTGGCCCTCCTGAAGCTCACGGAAGCCGCTGGCGTTGATGTTGGAGTAGTGCGCGAAGACGTCCGGCCCACCGCCGTCCTGGGAGATGAAGCCGAAACCCTTTTCGGCGTTGAACCACTTGACGGTTCCGCTGGCCATGCTGACAGCCTTCCAGTTGATACCGGACCCGCACCGCGCGGACCCGGAAGAGACACCCTTGGTCCGGCACCGCACAGCAAAGCGCCCACGCCAAAGCGCGGGCGGGCACTGGGAGCCAGAGCATCTAATGATCACGCTACACGGCGAGACCGGACCTCACCAGAGAGCAACGGGCACACCACCTGCCACGCGCGATCGAGTGTGTCCGTGTTGGTCATCGGGCAGGAGCCGCCTGATGTCTTGCTGCCGCTGCTATCAGGCGGAGGGGCCCCCGCACCTACTCCTGGCCGGCGCCGTTCCGCCTTGGGAATAGACGCCGGAACCGTGACCAGGGTGTCGGCCGGTCCGATGTGCCGATTCTCGTACGCAACGGTCCATTCCCTTGGAGGCACAGGCCGACCGCGGTAAGGCGCTCGGTCAGCTGCTCTGGCCTGAGGAATCCGCGCCGGGTATCGACCTGCGGCGCTTGCCCATGCGCAGGCCCTGCGCCAGCACAGACGGCGTCAGCTGCCCACCCTGAAGCGGTGGAACAGGTCCGGAAGGAACTGCCGGAGAAGGGCTTGGGCGTTGTCAAAGGGCCTGAGTTCGTCATGGCCGAAGCGGAACACCTCGTACCCCCTGAGCTTAAGATCTCGATCAGCGGCGACCATGTCCGCGTACTTGCCTGTATCCGGAGTTCGGCCGCGGTCGCGGGTGTAGTGCTGTGATCCGTCGACCTCCACGACGACGCGCTGTCCATGAGGCAGCAGCAGGAGAAAGTCCATGCGGGAACGCAGCAACGCCTCCGGGCCGCGTTCTTGAACGGTCCTGTGGTCCCAGTGAAGCCAGACTTCGGGTAGGAGAGCAGGATCCTCGGGAGAGGGCCCGAGAATCTGGTGGTAGGCGATGAAGAGGTTCCTCTGGCCCTCCGAATTGTCCGGCAGGCTGTTGAGGAGCCGTTGGTACAGATCCCCTCTGGCCTCGGCCTCTCTGCTGATCTCTCGAGCGTCCTGCCACCAGGCATGCAGATCACGCCAGCGCAGGCCTTCGACGGGAACCTCACGGTCATAGACGAGGGTGTCGTCCGGGTTCCTCCCGACGATCTCGATGTCGTTGTCCACCGAGGACCGGAAGCGGATGTCCGGCTTGGTGAGCGAGGCAAAGATGATGTTCTTCGGCCGCCGGTTGCCATGCAGTCGCGTCGATACCACGGTGAACACGGGATAACCGCCGTCGTTGCCGGTCACACTCAACTCCACCCCACCAGGTCGGAGATGAGCGTTGATCGTGTTGGCGGTCTTCTCCTGGAGGTACTCATCGAGGAGGACGTCCGCTGATACCAGGCCCTCCAGGAAGCGGGCGAGCCTGGCGTCCCCGGCCTCGAACACCCCGAGGTTGTCGAAAAGGTCTTCCGTAGACCAGTCCCCAGGATTGCGGAAGACGTGCCGCTCGATCAGGTCTTTCAGCGTCACCGGACGCATCCCGTTCAGCAGTAGGTCCTCCACCTCCTCAAAGGAGAAGCCAGGGTCCTCGGCTATCCAGAAGCGCTCAAGTAGCCGCAGGAAGCTGTCGTGGTGCTGGGCCAACTCCGACAGGTCAAGGGCGCGCGCCAGTTCACGGCGGGCCTTCTTGGGTATCTCGGGCGGTGCGTCCTCTTCCCACAGCAGGTCCTCGAGCTGGTAGCGGCGCGACGGACTCACGTGGACGTGGCTCTGCTCCAGGATGCGTCGCGTGACCTGTGGCAGCTCACCGTCGGGTACCTGACTGACACTCAGTTCGATCCGCTCGCGCTTACTCCCCGCATCATCAGGGACCTGTGGCATCCCCAGGTGTTCGAAGACTGGGTTTAGCTCCCGGTGTGTCAGGCTGCCAAGCCCCGCGACGACCTCGCCGACCAGTGTGCGCAGCGCTGAACGATCCCTGCTGTCGACCATGGGCAGATGGTCGCAGAAACCGACAGGATCCGGCATCGGCACCCGCACCCGCACCCGCACCCAGGCGATGAGGCCGCCCGGCTAACACCGGCCGGGCGGCCTCAGGACGGTAACTGCCGAAGGCGGGTGGACCCACCCACCAAAAGCGGTACTTCGGGGCGTCGCTGCCAACGCCGCCGTGGACGGGCTGGTGCGCTGCCGAGCCCCGCGCTCGCCAGCCACCTGACGTGACCGCCATCGACGCGCACAGGTCACGTCACCGCTCCGGCGCTGTCGGCTATGCCGGATCCCGGGAATATCGTCCGGGGCCCGCATGATCACGGTGTGAGACGTGTACCGAAGTGGGCTGGACTGCTGTACGTCGCCGTGGTCGTAGTCGTGGTCGTGGTGGGAGCGGCATTGTTCCTTGAGCATGGCGGCCAGGCAGTATCAGTACTGAGCGGTGCTTTCGGGGCGTTCAGCGTCCTGATCGGGCTGCCTGCAGTACTGCGGGTCGCACTCCGCCTTGGCACGACGGCTCCGGAACCTGTCCCTTCTGTGAAGCAGGTCGCTGACGAGCTAGCCAAAGGGGTTCGCTACCAGTGGGAGGCCGAGGTGCCGGTACGCCGCCTCAACGACCCTTTCCCGCTGTCGGTCGAATGGGGGGCGGCCGACACGGACCTCGTCGAGTCGTGGCAGCACTTGAGGGAGTTGGCCGTGGACTGGCCTGGCCAGACCGCCGAAGCCACCTCCACGTGGATTGCCAGCCCCAAAGGGCTGTTCGGTATGGGGGCGACATCGCCCAAGTCTTCGAGCGCGTCCCCACCCGCCGCCTGGTGGTCCTCGGCGAGCCCGCCGGCAAAACCATGCTGCTGATCCGCCTCATTCTGACCCTGCTTGAACATCGCAGGCCCGGCGGCCCCGTCCTGGCCCTGTTCCCCCTGGCCTCGTGGGACCCGGCCCGCCGGGACCCGTACACGTGGATGGCCGACCAACTCGCCCAAGACCACCCCGCCCTACGCGCCCTCGCCCCCGCCGACCCCCCGCAGGCCAGCCCCGGCACACTGGCACGCGCCCTGCTTCTGCAGCGGCTGATCCTGCCGATCCTCGATGGCTTGGACGAACTCCCTGAAGCCGTGCGCGCCCTGGCTCTGCGTTCCATCAACCAGGTCCTGCCAGCCGGGCAGCCACTGCTGCTCTCCAGCCGCACCGCCGAGTACCGCAGCGCCCTGCCCCCACCGTCGGCCCGCGTTCTGCGGCCCCGTCACACTGCCCGTACCCAACGACCCCGAGGCGACCTGGCATGCCCGGTATGCTGCCGTCAGGCGGCCACGACCGCCGACCGCTGAAGGGGTGTTCCGCTCACGCCGGGGTCCTCGTTGGTAGGCCAAGCCGTCCTTCGACGCATCGTGCACCTGAATCTGCCTGTCTTCAGAGCGGCGTGTGCGTGGGGCGCGTTGCTGTACGGAGTCAGACATGCCTACGAGCCGACCCAGGAAGTTCCGGAAGCGCACGCGGGAGATCCGAGAGCAGAGCCGGACTACCGGCACGCGGTACACCGAGGCAATGCGGGGGAACGACCGCGCCCGAGCTGGCGACCAGCAGTCGCCGCCGCCGCGCCTCACCCCCACCCGCACCTTGCTGTTGCCGCTCGCTCAGAACGCCCTGCCTGGCCTGTTCGAACTGGACGAGCTAATCCGGAGACTCCGAATGGACATGGTTCTGGACCATGAAGGGGAGCTGGTGGGTTACCGGGACAGCGGGGGCGTGCCGATCCCCGGCGCGCCGATCCAGGACGTCGAAGACGCGTACTACCGGGTGCGCGACGCGCTGCCCTAGGGGACCGAGCAGTTCGCGGACGGGATGGTGAACGAGTACCCGCCCACGCCCAACGTCCTGTTGCTGCTCGGGCCCGACGGCGGGAACGTGGTGCACCTGACCACCATTGAGGTGGCCGAAGCGGACCTCGCGCTGCTCGCCGAATTCGCCGACGCACTCGACCGCGCGGCCGGCCCGCGTCCCGGCCCGGAGCTCGAAGCCCTCACCGAGGCGCTGGGCGAAATCGGGCGAGTGCCCTACTACCCGTGGATGCCCGAGGGCGACAAGGCCACCGTCGCCCGCTGGGTGCGTCAGTCACTGTCGACGGTCCTACACTCACCATTTGAGGGACCGCGCGGCGCCCCCGACCACGAGACGCTGTCCAACGTGCTCCGGTACGCCGAGGGCTGGGAAAGCGTCGAGGTGGACCAGGACGAGGAGCAGGCGGCCGAGCGCGCGGCGTGGAGCATGGTGCGCGCGGCGCTGGGGATCTGACGGATCGCCGGTGCCGCGGCAGTCGTGAAGTCTCCTCCCGCTGAAGCCTGCTCAGCACCGCTGTGCTGCCGCGTCGGGCTCGGAGTGCGCGAAGAGGTCCCGCTTTTCACAGCACGGGGCTTGCCGCGGGCCTTTGGGTACCTAGTGCTCTGACCGGGAAGGTTCGCCGGGTGGCATTCCGGCGGTTGGATGAACGGTGATGTCGGATCCGACTTCTGGGTGCGGTGGCTGAGCCTGTCCGTGTGCGCAGGTTGACCGACCAGGAGGGCCAGAAACTGCAGCAGATCGTGCGCCGGGGTAGCACCAGTTCAGTGCGGCACCGGCGCGCGGTTCCGACCGCTTACGCTGCTGCGTCGCTTTCGATCCAGTGGAGGACGTCGCGGGCACGCAATGCGCCCTCCTTGGTAGGGATCATGATGAGGAGGTTCAAGACGAGCTCGGTCAATTGACAGGCAGGATCGGGGCCTTGTTTGGTGAGCTTCCGCCATGCCGGGCGCGTGTTCTTGATCAGCGGCCGGGCCTGGGAGCACGTGGACGCGAGCCTTGGCCGTCTCGAAGGCGGGTGCGTCACCGGCCTGGCCCGCAGTGACGGTGAACGCCAAAGCCGTGCACGGCCGTCCGCGGCCAAGTGGACCATGGCGCTTACTTGATCACCTGCTGGACGACGCTTCGCGAAACCGCGAGGCTAGCCGCCGCGATGACCTGGCCTTCGACGTTAGCGCCTGCGTTGGTGGGCCACTGGGTCAGCGACTCCGTACGCCCGAGTGGTACCGCGCGGACCGGCGACCTCGCTCCCTTCAACGGACTGGCCTATGGCGTCATCGACGGCCACGTGCTCGCCGGCTGGCAGACCCGGGACAAGGAGGACAGCACTGCCGCCAATCCGGTGTGGTCCGTACACGATCTGGGGACAGGACGTCTTCAGGCATCCATGACCTGCGGCTACGACCTGAACAACAACATCAACGCGGGCAACTACGGATCGCACCGTGAGTACGGCGTGGTCGCATCACCCGACGGCCGCTATCTCGCCGCCGGGCCCGTCGTCTTCGACCTGCGGCGCAAGAAGGGCATCTGTCTGGCCAAGAGTGGCGACCGGAAAGCCATCGTGATCGTCTCGATCCGCGACGATGGAACCGCCTACGGAGCGGTCCAACAGGACTCGACTGCCGAAGGCACTGAACCCGCCGCCGTGCAGGTAGATCTCAACGAGGGCCCGGATACTGCGAAGGTCCTCGGCCGCGGCACCATCGCGCCACTCGTGACCAACGTAAAGGGCGCGGGACTCTTCCTGAGCCGGGACGACAATGGGGCCCTGCGCGTCTCCCTGCGCCGCGAGCGCTGACGTTCACCGTCCCACGCCCACTCCTCACAAACCGCCGAGCACCCGCCGACGCGAGGGACGAACACCCATCGGCAGCGTGACCGGACGGAGCCGCTGATCACCTGCCCGACGCTCTCTAGGGTGCTCTGACTGCAGAAACTTACTTCCGCTCCGGGCAGGCTGCGTCCGGACCAGGCTTCCTGCCACAGAGGGGTGAACAGGGGGTATTTCTGCCGCCACTTGGCCAACACAGTGCCCGGGACGGTGATGCTCTTCCGCCTGCAGATGTCGGGGTAGACGGGGGCGTCCCGCTTGGGCCTGGGGATGGTGGGCAGGGCTGCTGGGGTACGGACAGTGGGAGCGTCGAGGTCGACGACGGTGGACGGGCGTGGCTGGGGCCGGCGGTAGCAGGTGACCGTGGCGTGGGACCCGAGGGCGGGGCACTGTCGACGCTGGTCCCCTGCGCTGCCGCGTCGTGCTCGCCATGGCCGACGTGATCAGGGATCTCGCCCTCCAGGGCGGACTCCAGCACTAGCGCCGCTTGCGCTTCTTCTTGCTCCGGTTGTCGGCGTTCGGCCTGGCACCGCTCGGCCGGCCGGACCCCGTCGGGTTCGCCGCGGCCTCGCGCAGGCCGATCCGGCGAGTATGCCAGGCAGTCAGCTCCCACAATCCGATCGCGACGCCGACTCCCACGAAGCCGACGGGGAGGGAGCTGAAGTCGGCATCGGCGGGCTGCGGGGCCAGCCAGCCGCTCGGGTCCACCAGCAGGTCCTCGGTGGTGCCCGCGTCCTCCGTGCCGTTGCAGCCCATGCCGACGATGTCGGCGTGGTCCATCGGCCTGCCGTCGGTCCGCTTCAGCCTGCAGTGGTAGATCGGGCCAGTCTTGCCCTTGGTGGTGTACACCGAGGTGATCCGCACCTCGGTACGCTGCCCCTGGCTCTGCATCAGCGCGGCCTGGAAGACCAGCCCGGAGCCGAGCACGACAGCTAGTCCGGTGATCAGCCCGGCGAAGAACACCCACCCCTTGGTCGCGGTCGCCATCAGCACCGCGATCGCGAGGGCCACGGTCAGCACACCGAGGATCAGCGCTGCCGGAAACCAGTCCGGGCTGGTGCCGAGCACGCCGATGCCCACCATCGGCAGGGGGACGAGCGCGGCTATGCGGGCGAGCCGCCGCACCACGTGCGGGGGCCAGGCCACGTTCTTCCGGGACCCGGGCGCCATCAGTGGCCCTCGAACCGGCGCAGCCCGACCCGCCGGGACAGCCAGACCAGCAGCTCGAAGAGCACCAGTACCACCGGCAGGGCCCACGCGGCGATGTCGATCCCGCTGTAGTCCGTCTCGGCCAGCTCCGGCGCCGTCCAGCCGTGCGGGTCGACGAGCACGTCCTCGGTCTGCCCGACTTCCATTGGCCCGTCGCAGGAGTCGTGGCCCAGCTCGGCGTGCTTGAGCGGCTTGCCGTCCACCCGCCCCAGAAGGCAGGTGTACTCCGGCCCGTGCTTGCCCTGGAACGTCTTCACCGAGGTGACCCGCACCTCCACCCGCTGCCCTTGGTGCGCCATCACCTCCGCCTGCAGCACCGGCCCCGGCCCGGACAGCGCGGTGATCCCCACGATCACCCCGCCGACGATCAACCACCCGTTCGGCGCTGCGATGATCATCAGCGAGAGAGTCGCGATCAGCGCGAAGGTCCCGAGCACCAGTGCGAGCCCGCTCCAGTCCGGATTGGCGGCCAGCAACGACAGCCCGACGATCACCGGCGGACCGAAAAACGCCGGCGTGGTGAGGCGGCGGACCTGCCGGGACGAGGTGGCGGTGGCTATTCGAGGCACGGCGTCAGTGTGACGAACGGGGTCGTCAGGCAGAAGAGCGGGGTTCGTTACTACAGTCGTTGCTCTCGATGAGCACCTGTGATCCGAGCGATGTGGCATGCCTGGTGCACCGGGCACCGGCCCTGGCGTGAGGAGATGTTCCGGCCCGGCGAGCGTGCGATGGCCTACTTCTGCTCCTGCGGTGAGCAGTTCTGGGCCCTCACGAAGGAGCCGCCCGCGGTCCAGGGACGGCCGGACAGGCGCCCAGATTAGCGCTGAGCTGCGCAAAGCCTTCTGGGTCACCCCTCCGGACCACACAAACCCCTGCCCTGTGACGGACTGGCGACGGGTGGGGCCCTGATATGTAGTGGCTTTTGCCAAGCGGTGCAGCGTGGTCCGCTCCCCGGGAGGTGGAGAGATGGGGGCCGGCGGGAGGTCCGAGTGAGATGCGTGTCGTGGCGACGACGCGCGGTCAGCCTGATATGCGCGGGTTGGTTACCACATGACTGGTTGTGCGTCCTGGAGCCCCGCCCAGCTGCCATGCACCGGGTAAACGCGGGGCGCGGCCATAGCGAGCACCCCGGACTGCCTCAGCATGGTCGCCGCATAACGGGCCATCGAAGGCTGGGCCCGTCCGAGGTGAATGCGCGAGTCGCCGAATGCGGCCGGGTCCGCGGGCATCTGCCCCGGGGCGAGCGACGCGGACTCGTTCCATCACCGGTGCGAGTCGCAGGCCTGAGCGGCAGATCACGATCGTTCGTGATCGCGGAAGGCTCCCGGTGTGTGGCTGGTGGTCCGGGTGAAGAACTTGCCGAAGTTGGTTGGCTCGGTGAATCCGAGACGCTGGCTGATAGCGGCCACGGGGAGGTCGGTGTGCGCGAGGAGGCGCTTGGCCTCCAGAGCGACGCGGGTGTCGATGAGTTCTTTTGCTGTGTGGCCGGTGGCGACCAGGCAGGCGCGGTTGAGGGTTCGCAGCGAGTATCCGGTGCGGGCTGCGTAGTCGGCAGCGTTGCGGGTGGTGGTGAAGGATCATTCGAGCTCGCGCTGGAAGCAGGGGAAGATGTCGCCGCCGGTGTCGCTACGGTCGGCTGTTTCTGGGGCGGGTAGCCGGGTGATGCGCAGCAGGAGTGCGCTGAGTAGTTGCCGCAGCAGGTCGATGGTGATGTCGGCGGCGTCCGCCTCGTCGACGGCGCGGCGGTATTCCTGGGCGAGTTCGGCCATGGCGCGTGCCATACTTTCGCGCTCGGCCTGAGGGATGGTCCGGGCAACTGGCCCGAAGGGATGGTTGAGCAGCGGATCGGTTCGCTGCAGCCGGGGTGGGAAGGCGGCGGTGAACCGCACCATGACCGCCTGGAAGTCCTCGGGGTGTCCGGCGGCGGCCTGGGGTAGGCGCTGCACCTGTCCGGGGGAGACGTGCAGCAGGGTCCCGGGCGCACAGCGATGGTGAACGAAATCAACCATCGCGGTTCCGGCGCCGCCCGGGGCTCTGCGTGAACTGGTCTCCTCTTTGCCGGCGGACTTCCGCTACGAGCGCGCCCGGGTCATCGTCGACGGAGACATGGTGCCGGTGGTCGAGGACACCGCCAGCGGCCGCTCCCAGACTGATGGGCCTACCCCCGCCGCCCGGCAGAGCGGATGCTCATCATGAACAACAAGGATCTGGTTCTCAAGGCAATTGGGGAGCTGTTCGGCGACAAGGACCCCTCCGCGGTGGACCGCTGGGTCTCTCCAGCCGGGCACGGGAACCTGCTCGATCTCCTGGCGCATCCGCTCCCCCGTTCCTCTCGGGGCTTCCCACCGAAGTGCTTGCGTCCGCCGGTAGCCCGTGGACGCTGCTTGTCGTGTCCTCGCCGGTTTCTGATTCCGAATACGTGCTGTCGGATCGCGGCGGTGCGGCCAGCGGTGGTGGGGATGCCGAGGTCGCTGAGGAGGGCCGCAAGGACGTCGGGATGCAGCGGTTGCCCGGCTCGGCGGCCGGGGAACAGCCACCGGGAAGCGTGGTTGGTCGCGGTGTTCATGTTGTCCCGGCTGTCGATCCAGCGGAACAGGAGTTCCGCGAGTGGTGCGGGAACTGGGGACGGGGGCTCGCCTAGGCGGAGGAGGGCCTGCTGGTCGGCGCGGGCGATGTCGTCCAGCGTGAGGCGGACGACGCGGCTGAGTGGCTGGGCGTAGAGCAGGACGATGACTCCTGCGACCCGGGTCCGCAGAGGCAGGCTCTGGTCGGTGAGAAGACGTCCAATCAGATGCAGGCGCTCGGTCTGTGGCATAGGGGTGGCCCGCGGATCTGGATGGGAGGCAGCCGGAAGGGGCGGGTGAGTGCGCTCGCTGAGCACCAGCCGATGCACTTGTGGGCCTGCCCGGCCCCGCCCCCGCAACCCCGCCCCGGGCACAGCGGGGGCGGATGGGCCGGCGTGCGGGTCAGGTCAGGTCGCCGTCCGGCCACTGGGACAGCGGGACGAGGTCGCCGGCCACGCGGGTGACGGTGGTGCCGGGCGGCATGAAGGAGTCGAAGTCGATCCGCGGGTCGCCGATGTCGACGGTGACCAGCAGCAGGTACTGGTTCAGCTGGGACCACACGTCCCCGCCGAGCAGTTCGATCTTCGAGACGTTGCCGGAACGGTGGGGCGGCTGCGCTGGCAGAGCAGCGAGATAGGGCGAAACGGCGTCCAGGAAGGCCTGCCGGGCCTCCTTCTCCTGCGCCATCTCCTCGTCGGTGGGACTGCTTCCGTCGCCCGTGACCTCGATACCGGTGGGGGGCGCGACGATGCGAAACACGGTCACCATCAGTGGGAACTCCGAATGTTCAGGGATCGGCCGCCACACGGGACGTGACCCGCGGGCGCTCCGGTCCGCGAGCGGACGACAGCGGACCGGGCGGCGTCGGGCACGCCGCCGGGCCTGTCTGGCAATGCTGGCGCATCCAGCCCGTCCCGCCGGGTCGGCACGCCCAGCGGCCTGCCGAGTCGCCCCAAGGAGCCACGGCGAGCCACTTGGGGCTGGTCCCTCTGTGACTCCGTGGCGACCCGACAGGTTGCGAGACCCGCCGGGCCCAAACAGCCAGCGCGGTGAACATCCCCTCGCCCGGCGCCCGAAGTGCAGCTCGCCGGCCGACCGCAAGCACCACTGTTCCGCCACCATCGCGTGCGTGGAGACCGCGTTCAGCACCCGACCTCGTACAGCCCGCGACGGCCGCCGACAACACCTTCCACGGCCCCGCCGACGTCGCGGTCGGATATCACAACAGGCAGAGCACGCCCGGGCGACGTCAACTTCGCTGTCGCCTGCTTGCGCAGGCCCAAGCCGGGAGCGCCGCCCGGCTACGCGGGCCCCGCCGCAGTCGCGAGGACAACGCCTGGATCACCGACGCGCGCACAGGGATCGCCTGACTTGACGGATCATCAGTGAACGGACGGGCCGCCTGCACCAAGCGGTGGACCCGGCTGGATGAGTCAGGGCGTGCCGCCCCACCCTCGCTGGACGGCGAACTACCGTCGACAGCGCACCGGGGGCAGGACATCACGGCACCGAAAATGGGAAACCATGAACGACAATCGATTCGACCGGCCGGGTGACCATCTACCAGCTCCGCCCGAAGGGTGACACCACAGCGGAGGGTATCGAGGCGGCGGTGCGCAGTCTCACGAAGACCTGAGAGAAGGGCAGCCGCGTCGGACGGGGAACATTACACGTGTTCGCCTGCTGCAGGACGGGCGAGAGAACCGGTATCTGTTCCTGGTGTCGTCGGACACGGGGTTGTCTCCCGGCGAACGGATCGACGCGCTGAACCCGGTCATGACCGTCGAGAAGCTGGGCGCGTTCGGGGCCCAGACGCTGCCGTCGGTCACCGACGACGACCTCGCCGTGGACCCGGACGACCCGGACGCCCGCGAGTTCGACCTGGGACGGGGTATCTCGATTGCCGAGCTGCGGCCGCCCCCAGGGAAGACCAAGGGCGACGTGGCCGCAGCGGTCGACTCGCGCCTCGTCCCGTTCCTGCACGAGGGACCGAGTCGCGTCGGCAAGGTCGTGAACGTCTCCCTGCTCGCACAGGACGACGGCCACCCTGACCTGGTCTTCTTCGGACTCGACTCCGGCGTCCTCGGCGGATTCGACCACCGCGTGGACGAGGTGGATGACACCGCGGCCGTCGAACCTATCGGCTTCTTCCACCAGCTTTGCGACGTGTAACGAGAGCTGAAGGAGGAATCGAACGACTCGCCCGGGAGGCCGACCGGCACTACAGCGACGTGCTCGCACCTCGATGGGCCAGCGAGCCGTCTACCGGGCAGGTGCGACCTTCCGCAGCACGCTCGGATCAGCCGTCCGCGCCCGCCGGCTCGCCTACAACCCCGCGCTGCACGCAATCACGGCCCGCCCCAGGCCGGCGTACTCCGACACCGCGTCGGCATACGCCGCCCCGTCGGCGTTCTCGGCCGCCTGCCGGCGCTCTCCGCCGACATCGTCAGCTCTCGCCGAGGGACTACTGAACCAGTTCGGACTTGACATCCTGCCGACGTGAGGACGGCGACACGGGCATCCGGGGCGCGGGCGGCGTTGTGCGCCAGCCGAGTGCGCCCCCCTGGCGCCCTGGTGGACCTGGTGCAGCGCGCCCGCCCGCACCGTGATCAATCTCAGCGCCAACCACGGTTCCATTGATCCCCGAGGCCGGTGGTGGCGCGAGGTGCCGCCCCGGATGATCTAGAGTTCCCGCGGCGGGCAGTTGACCCGCCGCGCAGACACTCGACTCAGGGGTGGGGATTGATCACTTCAATATCGGCTGCTGCTCCGCAGCGGCACAGCCCCTCGGCTGCGCGGCGCGCGGCCGCCGCGGCGGTGGCCGGGGGCATGGCGCTGGTGTGCGTGGCGCTCACGGCGCCGTCCGCGTACGCGGCCGACAGTGACATCTCGTTCTCGAACGTCGTGTTCAACAACGGCAAGCCCATCGTCGTCGGCATCAGCGCCGAGGTCGAGGCCCCGTTGACGTACACGGTGAAGAGCAACGTGACGCTCGACAGCTGGTGGGTTGAGGCGTACCGGGGCACCTACGGGACCAATGAGTACAAGCTCGCGGTCTTCACGACCCGGTGGAGCTGCAGCCAATCCTCCGCGGGCGGCTACACCTTCCACGACTGCGACGAGACGATCACCGTGGATCCCGACAACATGCCGGGCGGCAATGGCAACAAGCTGGTCAACAGTGACGCCACCGACTGGAAAACCGTCGGCACGGCCATCAAGAAGGGCGGCGGTTACGACACCGACCTGCTCTCCGCGACGGTCCGCCTCCAGCGTGCCTCGCGCATCCAGAACATGAACGCCTCCCCCGAGCCCGTCACCAAGGGCAGTCCGATCACCGTCACAGGCACGGTGCAGCGCGCCAACTGGAGTCTGCATCGCTACGACAACTACGGCGGCCGACTGGTGAAACTGCAGTTCAAGCCCGCCGGTTCCAGCACGTACACCACGGTCAAGGAGGTCACCGCCAGCAGTACCGGCTACCTGAAGACCACGGTGACCGCCTCCCAGGACGGCACATGGCGCTGGCGCTACAGCGGCAACACCACGACCGGCGCCAGCAACTCCTCTGGTGACTACGTAGACGTGAACTAAGAGCTCACGCAGATAGGCGGCGTGGGGAGCCCCGGCAGCAGGGCGGCCACAGGTCCCAGTGATCATGGAGTTGCGACGCTCTGTGATCACTGGGGGAATCTGTGCCCGTGCTGCCATCACGGCTGACCGACCCGCTCTGGGACCAATTCGCCGCCCTGCTGCCTGAGCGCCCGGCGGTCGACCCGTCCCATCCACTGGGCTGCCACCGGCCCCGCATCGGCGACCGGATCGTGTTCGACAAGCTGTTGCAACTCCTGCGGTTCGGCTGCTGCTACCAGGCGATCGCTGACACGACCTGCTCGGCGACCACCATCCGCAACCGCCGCGACGAATGGATCCGGCTCGGCGTCTTCGCCCGGCTCAAGCAGATCGCGCTCCAGTCCTACGACCGGATTGTCGGGCTCGTGCTCGAGCAGATCGCCGTGGACGGCTCCATCACCAAGGCGCCCGGCGGGGGCGAGGTCGCCGGGCGCTCACCGGTCGAACGCGGCAAACAGGGCCTGAAACGCTCGGGTATGACGGATGGGTACGGAATTCCGCTCGGCCGGGTGCTGGCCGGCGCGAACCGCCACGACTCCCCGTTGTTCGCGTCGACGCTGGACCTGCTGGACGATCTCGGGCCCCTGCCCGACGACATCACGGTGCACTTGGACGCCGGTTACGACTCGGACAAGACCCGCACCGAACTGGCCGCCCGCAACCTGCACGGCCGCATCGCGCACAAGGGTGAGAAGGCACAGGTCCAGGCCCGTCAGCGGTGGCACGTCGAGCGCACCCACGCTTGGCAGAACGCCTTCCACCGTCTCGCCCGCTGCTATGAACGTCGCGCGACCGTGGTCAACGCCTTCTTCGATCTCGCCGACACGATCATCACGATCCGTAGCCTAATCCGCAGGGCCTGGACCACCCACCGCTGGGTCAAGCGACCGAACCGCCGCCCATGAGCACACGCCCATCCGCACCAGCTCTGAGCGCCGGATCGCGGCACGGCGGCCGCACGTCGACAATCGAGATATCGCGGCAGCCCGTGCCACGCAGACAGCCGCTCGCCGAAGCGTCGGAATTCGCCGGGATCCACCATGACGGAGCCAGCCCATCCCCCAACCCAGCCGCCGCAAGCCCGTCCCGAAGAGCACGATGTCGTGATCGTGGGCGCGGGCCAGGCCGGCCTGTCGATCGGCCACGAGCTGGCCCAGGCCGGCACCGAGCACGTCGTCCTGGAGAAGGGCAGGGTCGGGCAGAGCTGGCGGCACCGCTGGAACAGCTTCTGCCTCGTGATCCCCAACTGGACCGTTCGGCTGCCCGGCGCGCCCTATTCCGGCGCCGATCGCGACGGGTTCATGGCGCGCGACGAGATCGTCGCCCACCTCGCCGAGTACGCGACCAACCTGCGGGCGACGCCGGTGCGCGAGGGCGTCGAGGTGACCCGCGTCGACACCGACCCGAACGGCGGCTTCCGGCTCGCCACCTCGGCGGGGCCGCTGCGGGCCCGGCGCCTGGTGCTCGCCTCCGGCGGCTATCAGAAGCCGCACCGTCCACCGGGCTGGACGACGCTGCCCGACTCACTGGCCATCCTTGACGCGGAGGACTACACCAGCCCAGGCGCGCTGCCGCCGGGCGGGGTACTGATCGTCGGCAGCGGTCAGACCGGCTGTCAGATCGCTGAGGAGCTGACCGAGTCCGGGCGACATGTCCACCTTGCCTGCGGGCGCGCACCCTGGATCCCGCGCCGCATCGAGGGGCGGGACATAATCTCCTGGCTCGTCGAGGACACGCCGTTCTTCGTGGCGAAGGTCAGCGACCTCCCGGACCCGGGCATGCGGCTGCTGGCCAACCCGCAGTGCAGCGGCCGCGACGGCGGCCATGACCTCAACTACCGCACCTTGCAGGCGCTGGGCGTCACCCTCACCGGCCACTTCCTCGGCGCCCAGGACGGCGTCGCGCACTTCGCCGACGACCTGCCGAGCTCTGTCGCCTTCGGCGACGTCCGCTACACCGAGATCGGCAGCCTCCTCACCAGCTGCCTGACCGGACGCGGACAGCGGACCCCGCGTCTGCCTCCACCCCCGCCATTCGCGGCGGAAGCCGTCACTGAGCTGGCCCTGGGCGGAGTCGGCGCGGTCGTCTTCACGTCGGGCTACCGTCCGGACTTCGCCAGTTGGGTGGGCTTCCCGGATGCCTTCGACGCGATGGGCTTCCCTATCCAGACGAACGGGAGCAGCACAGTCGTGCCAGGGCTGCACTTCATGGGCGTGCACTGGCAGCGGAACCGGCAGTCAGCGACCTTCCTCGGCGTCGCCGAGGACGCGTCGGTGCTGGCGGAGCGGCTTGCCACGGAATGAACCGGTTCCCGAGGGGGGTGCAGCCGTGATGCGATCAGAGGCTCAGAGTCCCAGAGCGGGTCGGTCAGCCATGATGGCAGCACAGGCACATGTCCCGCCGGGTGATCACAGAGCGTCGCAACTGCATGATCATCAAAGCCTGTGGCCGCTTGGCAGCCGAGGCTCCTCCACCACCTATCTGCGCGAGCACTAAGTCTCCTGGGCGCCCTCGACCTGCGTCTCGGTCGCCGAGCCTGACCGCGCAGGGAAGGCCCCGAAGCGGGGCCTTCCCTGCGCCGGAACACGATGCCCGCCCCTGCCCGAGTGGCGTGCCGACCACCGGGTGCTGCCCATTCTCGTGAACATCGAGCGGGGCTGGGATCGAGTGCCGCCCGACGTGCTGAAACAACCGCTGTCGGCGCTCGTGAACAGAACCAGGTGGTCATCCGGCAGGCGGCGAGGAGGCGTTCGAGGGCGGCGAAGTCCTTGCCGGTGAGCGCTCCGCCGTCGCCGCGGCGGTAGGGCGCCAGCGGACACCTGCCGGGTGACGGCGCGCAGCTATCCGGGGGCCAGGCGGCCAGGTCCAGGAAGCTCACACGATGCCCGCCGGTGCCTCCGCGGCGCTGCGGGGCGCGCTCCTGGAGGACGGGCTCCGTCGCGCCGCGCAGCAGGCCGACGTCGCCAGGGAAGAGGCCGACCCGCTCTCTGCCGCGCTGCACCAGGCCCTCGCGGAAGCCGGACGGCTGCGCACGGCTGGCGACGTCCGCGGTCAGTCGCTCTTGACCACATACACCGTGTCCAGGAACGGCTTGTCAGCCGGGCCCTTCGGGTGGTCCAGGACGGTGATGTCCTGATGGGTGCACCCGCCGTCGCGGTGCAGCGCGGGGTTCATGCAGTGGTCGCGGGTGTGCTCGTGGACCATCCACCGGCCCCGGTCGTAGCGGCGGGTCGGGCCCGTCCCGTCCGCCTCCGGGCGCGGGCGCGGCACCGACTCCAGCCGGCCGCGGATGGTCACCAGGCGGACCGTGCCGTCGTCGGTGATCCCCCGGCGCCGGTCCGCGCGGACCTTGACCGGCTCGCGCTCTTCCTCGGCGACGTCGACCACGCCCTTGCCCACACGCTCCTGCGTGATCAGGTCCCAGCACGCGACGACCGCGCGGACGGCGAAGTCGGCGTTCTCCGCGGCCGCATACTTCTCGGCGAGCACATCCCCGGCGCTCAGCCGCTCGAAGCCGACTGGCGCGAGCGGCGGCGTGGCGGCCCTGTGCGCGTACACGGTCAACGACCACGTCATCGGGGCGCCCTGACTCTGGCCAGGCGCCTGCCAGACGTTCCAGGACGCGGCGACCAGCGGCGCCATCCCCGGCGCGTAGTCGACCGGCTGGTCGAAGACGAGGAACCCGGGGGCGGACGGGACGCGCTGGGGATCGAGCGGGGACTTCCGCGGCCGAACGGCCTTGCGGGTGGCGACCGCCGTGGTGTCGGCGTCCGCGTAGTACATCCGCGCACCCCGCAGCCGGCCCCGCTCCTGCTCGCACAGCAGCCGGGCCCGGGCCACGTGATCCAGGCCGGGGAACAGGGCAGGCGGGAAGATGGCGGTCAGGTGCTCCTCAGCCAGCTCCAGGGCCGTGCCCTCCGACGTCGCCGGCGCCTCCAGCCGGGCCACGAGCTGGCGCCGCCACTCGGCGACCTGACGGGGCTTGGCCAACCATGGGGGCGCCTCGGTACCGTCCAGCGTGAACATGGGCAGCGTGCCGTCGGGGTCGAGCACCGCGGCGACGCCGCTGAGCGCACCAAGCAGCGGCACCAGGGACCTTCCGCCAACGCGCTCGAAAGTCGCAACCTTCCACTCGAAGGCGCTCCAGTCGTGGCGGGTCAGGTCCTCCACGGCCGCCCACGCGCGCCGGTCGTGCCCGACCCGTTCGGCGAGGACGGCCCTGACCTCCGACGGCACGACGTGGCGGCCGTGCTCCTCCTCGAACTGGATGAACTGGGAGGCGCCGAACAAGGCGACCTCGGAGCCCCGGCCGCCCTTCTCGGCGTCGCCGCCGGTCGCGGTCTGCTGGATGGCGCGGGCGTACCGGTCCGCCTCCAGGGCGGGGTTGCGCTGGAAGGCGCGGGCGCAGGCGGTCAGGTGCCGCCACGCGTTCGCGGTCGCCGGGGTTGCGTCGAAGACGCCGGGGAACACGGGGAACTCCTCACGGAGGAACGGGCGCGTACGGGGCGAAGCCGGTGGCCGCTGGAGGACTTCGCTGGCCGGGACCTGGCGGGTGACGCTGGCCAGCGATCCGAGAGCGGGTCAGGCGGCCAGACCCAGGAAGCGGGTCGGGTTCTGGTTCCAGGGGACCTTCTCGCGGCGGTAGGCGTCGAAGGCGGTGCTGCGCAGGGAGTGCCGCGAGTGCAGGGCGACCGTCTCGGGCGGGTTGCCGACGGCCAGGGCCTGCTGGATCCAGCCGCGGCGGAAGCTGTGGCCGGTGATGCGGCGGACGGTGGTGCGGGCTGCGCGCCGGGCGGTGCGCCAGGCCTTGAGGACGGCGTTCGCCTCCTCGGCGGTGCGCGCCGCGTCGGCGGCTGCGAACGCCTCCTGCCTGGCCCGGGCGGCGGCGCGCTCTTCGGGGGACGGCGTGGGGGTGAGCTGGGCGGCGCGGGCGGCGGCCTTGATGATGTCGTTGACCGTGTCCGCGGTGATGCCGCCGCGGCGGCGGTCGTCCTTGAGCGGCCGTCCGGCGGCCTTGGCGCCGATGTTGCCGTGCCGGTCGATGCGGCGCAGCAGCGGGCCGGGGGTGAGCTGGCCGTCGTCGGCGAGGACGTGGAGCCATGCGCGCAGGGCGTGGATGGGGCACAGTTCCTGGTCGGCGGGGGCGAGGATGCGCACTTCCTGTCCGCGCGCGGCCTGGTCGGCCTTGGAGCGGCGGATCTTGATGATCAGGGCCTGGTGAGCCGTCTTGCGGCCGTTCTCGTCCTCGATCTGCACGGTGGTGATCTTGGCGTCGCGCAGGTTGAGGCGGTCGGGCTCGGATGCGCGGGCGGCCATCCACCAGGCGATGAGCAGGACGGCGGCGTCCCGCTTGCCGCGCACCGTGGTGCGGTCCAGGGTGCGCACCATGAGGCGCAGTTCGTCCAGGTCGACGGCATCGGCCTGGAGCGGGCCGGGCTCCACCAGGGGGTCGTCGGCCTCCTCGCCGGCGCGATGGCGGATGACGAGCTGGCGGGCCTTGATCTCCTTGTCCGACAGCGGCTCGCCCTGGATGGCCCGCATCGCGCGCAGGGTGCTGAAGTGGGCCTCGATCGAGTTCGCGGGGTGCCCGCGGTCGCCGAGGTCCGAGAGGTAGGACAGCACCGCGTTGGGCTCGACCTCGGCCCAGTCGTAGGTGGCGCACCACAAGGCGTACGAACGCCAGCGGCTGGCTCGGGCGTTGCGGGAGCTGCGCGGGACGGCGTTGGTGAGCTTGCGGGCGGCGGAGGCGGAGATCCGCTCGCCGGTGGGGGACACGATGTCCGGCTCGGCACGGCGCCGGCGCCGGACGGCGGCGGCCCGCCCGTTGACGGGGACCAGGTCGGTCGATGTCATGACGCGGGCTCCTCGCTCGCGGTGCGGATAGCTGCCCAGTCAGGTGCGTATTCGAGGCAGGCGGAGCACAGCGTGCCCTCCGCGTCGGCGGGCATCAGAGCTTCGCACCTCGCGCAGGCGGTGAATTCTCTGCGGGTAGCGCAGGTCGGGCCGCGGGTTAGGACGGGTGCTCATGCGGCGCCGCCCGCGAGGGTGGCTACGAGTTCGCGCGAGGTCATGACGTCTGCGGCTTCTGGCGGCGAGCCTTGGCGGCCGGCGCCCGGGCACACGCCGCACTCGGCGCCACGCCGATTGCGGCGCGCGAGGTGCGGGGGGTGTGCGCACGGCTCGTCGGGCATGGGCCGCCAGATCCTCACCGTCATCGTCTCCCCCGCTCCCCTCCAGCCGTCTCACAGAAGTCCTTGCGTGAGCCGGATACCTGTGGACGCTACTTGTCGTGTCCCCCGCGGTTTCTGATTCCGGCTAACAGAAGACTAGTCAGAATCAGGATGCCGGGGACCAACAAGGTTCGGAGCCGTCGGGGCTCGTTGTCCCGTCTCACTCAATCGAGTCGGTTCTCGACGAGCCGAGTCGTTCGGGCTTCTGTCTCAGCGAACCCAGTCGCGCAACTGAGTGCGCTGGGGGTGCTGGATGGCTGTGCCGGCTGGGGTGGCCTCTGGATGGCCGGGCGTGGAGTTGTCGTCTGTGGACGCGGTGCGCTGACGTCGTTTGCGTCCGCTGCGGGACCGTGTGACGGGCCGGTTCGAGGATGTCGCTCCGGTACGCACGTTATCGCTGGTTGCGCGGCGAGTGTCACCTCCCGGGCTGGTACTGGGCGGCGTCGACCGGGCGGCACGTCGGCTTCGAGTCGTGGCTGGTCGATGGAGCGGGTGATTCTGCCTCACCTGGGATCGCGGGGCTCCAGATGCTTCTCCAGGAAGGAGATCTCCGCCGCGACGGCCTGTTCGTGCGACTCGAGGAACGGGGCGTAATGACTGCCCGTCAGGTGAACCACTTCGGACTGAGGCGCGTTCCGGGCGGCCCGGACGGCGGGGCCGGGAAGCACGCTCTGGTCCTGGTCGCAGACGACGACCAGCAGGGGGCACCGGATATGGGAGGCATGGCGGCCGGGCCGGTACACGCCGATCTGCAGGGCGATCCGTGCGGCGACCGTCTGCTCCCAGTTCGCGTGGCGGCGGTCGGGATCGAGGGCCCGGTCGCCGTCCATGGCGTCGGGCGTGGTGAGCGAGGCGACCGCGCCGCGCGGTCCTGCGGTCGGGACCAGCAGCGGCGGCCGCCCGACGCGGCTCCCGAGCGCGTCGGCGACGCCCCGGCCGAACAGACGTAGGGCCGCCAGGGGCGTCATGGAGCGCAGCGCGTGGGGAGCGACTGCGGGGCCGTCGACCAGCGGGGTCTGCGCGATCGCGCAGGCCAGTCGCGGGTGGTCGGCCGCGACACGGAAGACGTGGCCGCCTGCGAGCGAGAAGCCCCAGACCGAGATCCTGTCCGGGTCGACGTCCGGCAGACCGGTCGCGCACTCGATCGCGGCGTGCCAGTCGGCGACCTGCTCGTCGAAGCGGACGATCTGGCGCGGCGCGCCTCCGCTCTCCCCGAACCGTCGGTGGTCGAAGGCCAGGACCGCGAAACCGGCGTCGTTGAACCGCGCGGCGAACAAGTCCGAGGCCGGCTCCTTCGTCACCGAGGTTCCGCCGGCCATGATCACGCAGCCGCCGTTCGACCCCGGATAGTGCCAGGCGGCACACGAGGTGTCACCGCTGGCGAAGCGTACTTTCTCCCGTTGCTTGAACGCGGGCACATGGACCTCCGTGGTGAATCGTCGTTCTCGGAGTGCTGAAAACCGCAGGTCTGCGGCGTCGTCGCACCGCAGGTCCCCTTCGCCCCGGGCCGCCGGTCAGCCGATCAGGCCGGGCGGAGTGGATGCCCTCCATGCTGGGGGCGCAGTCCCCGAGACGGGCTCCGCACGGCGACGGAATGAGCGAAACTTTCCTTCATGGCGCGCGCATCGGCGGATTCCGTACTGAGCATCATGGATCAGCGGCTGGTGGCCGCGCTGCAGTGCGACGGCCGCCTCACCGCGGAGCGGGCGGCCCAATTGCTGGGGCTCAGCCCCGCCACCGTTCGCCGCCGGCTGCACGCGCTCGGCGCCGACGGCACCGTACGCGTGGTGATCTCACCGGTCGCGCGCCCGCGCAACGGCGGCTCGGCCGGGGCCCTGTTCCTGCGCATCCGGGTCCTGCGGGGAAAGCTAGACACAATCGTGGCCGCGCTCGCGGCGCGCGAGGATATCCCGTTCATCGACGTCACCACCTCGGGTGACGAGATCTTCGCGGTTGCCCGCACCGAGCCGGGTTCACGCGACCCGCTGGTCTTCCGCCAGCTGCCCTCCACCCAGGCGGTGACGTCCTTGGACAGTGCCACGATCCTGCACGTCTACCGGCTCACCTCCGAGTGGCGGCACCAGGTGCTGACCGGGCCCGAACGCGCGGCGCTGAGCCCGGCCGAGCCGGTCCCCGGGGCGACGGCTTCCGGTTCTCCGGGCCCGTACGGCGTCGACACCGATGCCCTGGAACAGTCCCTCATCGACGCCCTCACCCGCGACGCACGTCTGAGTGCGGCCGCCCTGGCCGCCCGAACCGGCCACCCGGAGACCACGGTGCGCCGCCGCCTCGCCCAACTGACCGCCCAGGGCCGCCTGATCACCCAGGTCCTCGTCGATCCGCGCCGCCTCGGGCTGCCCATCGAGGCCAAACTCCTGCTGCACGTGCCCCCCGACCACCTGGCCGCCGCCGGGCAGGCGCTGGCCGACCACCCCTCGGTGCACGGTGCGTTCGCCACGTCGGGACCCTCGAACCTGCACGCGGCCGCGTACTTCCCAGACCTCACCGCCCTCTACGACTTCCTCTCCCGCGACCTGGTCGGCCTGGGCATCACCCATGTCGAGACGGCCATCGTCAGCCGCGCCGCCAAACGCACTCCCGCGCCGGTCCAGCCGGTACCAGGTGGCCAGGGCCAGGTGAACGCCACGTCGAAGAGCTACAACTGACACCTGTCTCGACGAACCCAGTCCACGCGTCTCACCCAATCCAGTCCACGCAGGCCAGCGGCGCCCGAAGGACTAGCTTCGTTGAGACAGGACACTCGTTCAGTGCTTCCGCATCTCGCCCGAAACCTCAGCGGGCGGTTCAGCAGCTCGTGGAGTCCCTCAGCGGCCTGCTGTGTCCGCAGGTCAGTGTGCTGCACGCGGCGCCGCGAGGGTCCGGGCGCCGTGAGCGCCCCGGGGTGCTGAAGGACGGATTGAGATGGCACTGTCACGTTGGCGTGCCGCCCAGGTTCTCGTAGTGGTCGGCCAGGGCATTCACCGACCGAGCCAGCTTTTGCACGACGGCGCCCCGGACCGGCATCGTCTGGCCGTTCCCGATGCGTAGCTTTCTGCGTGCCTCCCCCACGCACGCGAGCGCGCAGTGCCACGGGATGCTGTCCCTCGGCTGCCGGCCTGCCATCGCCTCGACCTCGGGGATGAGCGCCTCCATGTGGCCGCGCAGGGCACAAGCGAGCGCGTCCATCTGACTGGCGTCCATCTCGCCGAGGGGCCCGCCGAGGGCACGTCGCACGCTGGCGCGCATCGTCTCGATGTCCGGCGGTTCTGTGGGGGCATGCCTTGCCGTGCTGGGCGCTGCAGGGGTAGCGCGCGTCATGTCGACTCCTTGCAGTCGGCCATGCCCCGGGAGGCTCCGCCGCCTCGCCGGGGTTCGGTGTCTCCCGACGCTAGGAGGGTGGGCAGCACTGCCAGTGATGTGCAGATGTGTGCACACAGTGCGTTGTTCCGCTCCTTGGCCAGGAACATACTCTTGCAGACGCCGCCGCGGTGGACGACTCTTGTGCACAGTCCTGCACATCCCGTCAGCGGAGGCAGCCGTGTCCTTAAGGTTCATCGGGATCGATCCGAACACCGGAGACCACGAGTCACCAACGATCTGGGTCGACCAGGAGAAGAACGAACTCGTGCTCCAGGGATGAAAAGCAGGCCCCGAACTCGAGGCCGAAGCAGCGGCGTTCAAGGTACCCGGGCACGCCGTCGGGATTCCCGCGACCGAGACCGTGATCCGTATCCCCGCCCGCATGGTGCCGATGATCAGGGAGGCCTGCGATGCCCTCGACACCGACCGCGTTCGCTGACCTTCTGGCCGATGCGACCCGGTCCGCCGTGCATCTGGAGATGCGCGACACCTACGCCGTCGACTACGAGAGCGGCCCCTTCGCCGACTGGCGCGCTGGATTCCGGTACGACCCAGACGACCGCGCGTCCTGGTCGAGGGACTGGCTCGGCCTGGTGGCGGAGTCGACCGCGCGGGGCGTAGTGATCCGGCGGGCGCGGATCGTGTCGGAGCCGGTCAGCGAGTACACGCACTTCCTGCACAGCTTCACCATCACCAACATCGTCGCGGGTGAGCACGTCCGATGGCTCCCCCGACGGCAGGCGTCGGAACTCTGCCTGCCCGGCAACGACTTCTGGCTGTTCGACAACCAGACGGTCTACTGGAACCATTTCACTGGCGCCGGAGCATCCGCCGGCGGCGAAGTCTCCAACGCCCCCTCAGCTGCCAAACTCTGCAGCGAGGCCTTCGAGGCCGTCTGGGACCGAGCCACCCCACACGACCAGTACAAGATCCGCTAACCCAAGCAAGCACCGGACAGGCCAGCTGATGCCCATCTCCCCGTCCTCGTCCGCCCAGGCAGCACGCGAGGTCGTCGCCCACCGGCTGCGCGACCTACGCAAGAGCGCGGGGCTTTCGGTCACTGAGCTGGCCAGCCGCTGCGGCTGGCATCACTCCAAAACCAGCCGCATCGAAAACGCCAGGACGGCACCCACCGTCACCGACATCCGCCTGTGGTGCCGCGCCATGGACGCACTCGACCAAGCCGACGGCATCATCGCTCAGTCCCTGCACGCCGAGTCGATGTACACAGAGTGGCGCACCCAAGTCCGCTCCGGCCTCAAGGCGCTGCAGGACCGCGAGCCGCGCCTGTTCCAGGACACCCAGCTCTTTCGCGTCTACTCCTCGTCCCTGGTTCCCGGCCTCCTGCAGACCGAAGGCTACGCCGCCGGCGTCCTCGGCATCAGCGCCCGCTTCCGGGACGTGCCCACGGACGACAGTGCGGAGGCAGCCCGAGCCCGTATCGAACGCAGCCGAATCATCCACGAACCGGGGCACCGACTGGCGGCCGTCATCGAGGAGGCGGCACTGCGCTATCAGGTCTGCGATGCCGACGCGATGGCGGCGCAGCTCGGGTATCTCCTCACCGCCGGGGCCCTCCCCCAGGTGTCCCTCGGCATCGTCCCTATGGCGACGGCCGGAAGGGAACAGTGGCCGCGCGAGACGTTCCACCTGTACGACGACCGCCTCGTCAGCGTCGAGCTTGTCTCCGCACGCGTACGAATCACACAGCCATCCGAAGTCACGCTGTATCTAAAGGCGTTCGAGCAGTTGCGCACCATGGCCGTGTATGGCGCCGACGCTCGCTCACTGATCGTGAAGGCCATCGACGAGCTGCGATGAGGCGGGGGATCGCCGCACAAGAGCGAAGTTGCGGAGGGGACCACTCCCCCGGGCGCGGGTAGCACTACGAGCGCTGGGGGGACGGTTGCCGATGTTGGGACCATCCCCGCAGATGCAGGGAGCCCACCTCGCGCGGGGGCACTGTCAGATCACCCTCCTGTTTCTCTACTGATGGTCGTCACCGCCCGCCCGAGGGAGCAGCCCCTGGACGTGCTCAACACACGCCTGTCGGAGGCACCATGACAGGCCTGTTCATCCATCGTGCCACCGCGCGGTCTTCGCCAGTCCCGTCCCGGTCGGCACGCGTGCGCGGCCAGTGATGGTGCCCAGGCAGCAACCGTTACTCAGCTGGAGTGTTCTCCGGGTGGCGTACGAGTCTCCGGAGCTCCTTCTCGACCTCGTACCGGTTGAGACGCTTGGCTTGGGCGTACTGGGTGACGGCGGACTGCGCGGCGTGCGCGGCTTCGAACCACACGTCCCGCTGGCGCTTGCGTTCGTCGTTGCCGGCCATCTGCTGCAGCCTGAGGTGCTCCTTGTCCGCGACCCTCTGCAGCACGATCAGGGTTTCAGGCAGCCCTGTCTGGATAGTTGAGCCGACTTGGTTCTCTTCATCTGTTTCGGCTTCCGGTGGTGCGCCCGGGGCGGTGCGCGTTTCGATGGGGGGCGCGGGGGGCTGGGTGGGCAGCACAGGGGAAAACGTCGCAGGGCCCGGGACGGACGGTGGCGCGGACAGCGTGGATGTGGTGGCGATGAGCTCGGGACGGCAGGTAGGACGGTTACGGCTGGCGTTGGCAGGAGCACGGGTGTCTTCCGGGGCTGCTGGGAGCTGGGTGTCGTCGCTGAGCAGGTCGTTATAGCGCTCCTGGTCGCTGTCGGTGACCCAGAAGCGATAGAGCTTGGTGGGTGTGCGGAACTGGATCGGCACGATGGTTCCGGCGGCGGTCTGACGGACCAGGTCGTCGAACATGACGTCCTTGGGCACGGGCGTGGCATGTGCTTTGCCGCAGCGGCGTACTCCGTCGGGGCAGGGATGGACGGCGTGGACGTCACAGTGCCAGAAGTCCAGCTTGCGGAAGCCGGAGATGACGCGCAGGTCGCCGGTCCTGGCTATGACGTAGGCAGGGAGGTTGTTGCTGCGGGTCCAGTGGGTGTCGTGGCGCTGGCCGTAGTCGGCGCGGTCGGTGTGCCAGGCGGGGGTGATCCCATTCTTTTCTGCCTTGGCCGCGCGGGCCCGGACGCCGCGCAGACCGTCAGATCCGATGGTGGACAGCTGTACTTCCCAGCCGATGCGGCGGCTGTCGGCGCCTTCGACGAGGGTATCGGTCTGGATCCAGCTGCGGCCGACCCGGGTGCGTACCTCGCTGTCGCCGTGGAAGCCGCCTTCCTCCGCGGCGCGCAGGATCCGCTCCTGGTAAGCCTTGTGCTCGTCGCTCATGGGCACGGTATGGCGGGCTTCGTCCTCGCTGCGCTCGTGAACGGCTTCCCGTCGGCCATTGCGCACACGAAGGTGCATCCAGGCCTCGACACCTGCCTCCCGGCATACGCCCCCGCACTGCAGCTCCCGCTCGCGTACGGGTGTGCCGAGTCGCCCGTGGTACCGGTCTATCCGGTAGATCGTCTCCCACAAGTCGGGAAACTCCGGATGATCAAGGTCGTCCTTGTTCAGGTCGATGAATATCCGGAGCTTCGTGTGCCAGACGATATTGGCCACCTACTGCCATCCCTTCCCTGGCAATTCCTCGTCGATTCCACCGTAGGACGCGGCACTGACAACCAGTCAGCGCATCGGTCTTCCGCCCCGCAGTTGCGCTATCTCCCGCTCCGCCCAGCTTCCGGCACCGGCGGCGGCCGCTGACGCTGCCGGCCGTCTTCGCGGATGCGGGACCTCGGCCCTCGATGTGCAACGACATGCAGTTCCCGCAGCCATCTGACTGCCATCAAGCAGCGAGAGCAGTGCTCGTACCAAAGACTTCCTCGAAGAAATGGGCCTGCTGTGTGGTGATCAGGACCCAGGCTCCGCTGGAATGGCGGTGTGCGTGCGTGCTGTAGTGGTGGACCTCGGAAGGGGTCAGAACTTTCAGATCGCCGAAGACGTAGTAGAGCGGCGGCGGGGCGTGGGCCGTGGTGAAGAGCAGGCCGGCGTTCAGGGCGGCGGTGCTGATGGCATAGCGGTCAGTATGGGTGCTCGGCATGCGGTCCTTGGTGTCGACGGTGACCAGTTCGCCGTTACGTGCGGCTATCAGGTCGGGGAAGTACCGCAGCGCGGAGTCGGCGCAGGCCAGGGCGTCCCGGATTGCGGGTGGGTAGGTGCCCCGCCCGCAGCGTTGGACCGTCCACCCTCGCGTCTGCAGTAGGTCGGCGACGTGTTGTTCGTGTGCGTCGCCGACCTTCTTGCGGTCCTGAAAGTGCCTCACCGCAGCTGCCCCTCCCACAGTTTCAGGTTGCGTGATACGAACGACTCCCTTTTCGTGCTACTCCCGCATGGCTATGATGCCCCACATGGCGGCATACGTAGACCCACGCTTTCGTCCTACGCTCTGGCCTGGAACCCCCGTGCCCGCACCCGAGTTGAGACCCGCGCCCGGAGCGCGGGCAGACGGCGAGTGGATCGTCTGGGAGGCGCATCTGCGATCCGAGGGGAAGACCATTCCACTGCCGGAGGACTTCTATCTGCGCGAGTTCATGGAACTTGATCCCTCAGATCTCGACGCCGTGGCCACCATGATCCGCACCTACGGACACCTAGGCGGCAGCATCAACACCGGCAGCTGGGACGCCGACGAGTACTACCGCCTCAAGGAGCTCACCGAACGCGAACACCCGAGCCGCGGACCGTTCTCCCTGCACGGCGAACTGGCCACGCTCTACATCACCGACGCCCAGGCGGCCATCACCACCTGGCTGG
Source organism: Streptomyces sp. NPDC101165 (assembly GCF_044768135.1). Taxonomy (NCBI): domain Bacteria; kingdom Bacillati; phylum Actinomycetota; class Actinomycetes; order Kitasatosporales; family Streptomycetaceae; genus Streptomyces; species Streptomyces sp. NPDC101165. The sequence goes on from NZ_JBIWPG010000038.1 coordinate 29,065, forward strand.
CCCTGCGACACGAGGCCGGACTCGACACGCTCATCGAACCCGAAGTCAGCGAAGAACAGCTGGCGCAGTGGCGGTCCGAGAACGCGGACCGGGAGGAGGTGTGGCCGCGCGACGTGGACCACCTGCGCGAACTCGTTCTAGACATAAGGATCCGTGACCTGGTAGGCGAGCTGAACGCCGCGCTCAAGCCGTTCAGCATCGGCATCGGCAGCCTGAACGACCGCTACCCCACCATCCTGTCGGTCGTCTTCCTCCAGCTCTACAACCACCTCGCCGAGAACGCCACGATCCGCGAGTGCGCCAACGAAACCTGCCGCCGACACTTCGTCCGCCAACGCGGCCGCGCCGAATACGGACAAAACCGCACCAGCGGCATCAAGTACTGCACCCGCGAATGCGCCCGCGCCCAGGCACAACGCGAACACCGCCGACGCCGAAAGCAAACCGCCCCATGAGCCAGTCCAACCCCGGCTACTCCAGCGGGAATTCACCATTTTCACTGGAGTACTCCTGACCGGCCGCAGGCCTTTCGACCCCGAAGGCACGCTCGACCACGTCGAACAGCATGTACGCCTTGGTCCGCCGCTTCGGCCTCAAGTCGGCACCACCCCGTGCATCCGCGACAGCGTGAACACCCGCTCCTCGTCACGCGTCCCCGACGGCATCGTCGGTGAGGACCACTGGTGCGGCGCACCGCGCTGGTGGACCAAGGCCTGGTGCACCGACCTCGCCAAGGCCCGCGAACTCGCCGATGCCCTGGTCGCCCACCGGCTGCACACCACCGAGCGACCGGCCGGAGGAGACATCGACCGGATCAATCAGAGTGCCTGCCGGGACTGACCGACAACGGACCGCCTACAGGCTCCGAGCGTGCCACGCGGCAGGTCCTGTACGGACCACCCCGGCGAATGCCGGTACGCGGCTGAGACTGCTGACGATGTCGGGCCACACCGGTGGCGATGTCCGCCAGGCACTGCCTGCCGGGTGGTCCTGCCCGCACTGCGCCGAGTCCTGCGCTTCGGGTCAGAACGGGCCGTGGAGGCTGCCGAGTCGGCCGATCAGACGCAGGTTCCGGCAGCTGGACTGGCGCCGCCGGCTTCGGCGCCCACGCCCGGTTTGTCAGCCGTCCAGGCCGGTCCGTGCAGTCGCAGCGCGGGGAGAACCCGGCCGATTTCCTCCGGCGCGGCAGACGCACTCGGCGGCTGGTTGGGGGCTCAGCCGAGAAACACGACCATCTTGCCGAGGGCTTCTCCGGCCTCCATGACCCGGTGGGCTTCGACGATCTCGTCAAACTGGAAGACCCGGGTGGGACGGGCCCGGAGGGCACCGGCTGCGACCTTTGCATAGATCTCGTCCAACGGCACGTCGGTGAGCGGGAATGCGGGGGTGCCCAGGACGAAGGCGCTGCCGAAGAAGCTGAGCTGGACCCCGCTGGGGAGATCGGTGATCGGGTCGAAGTCCCGCACCGGGTCGAAGCCGCCCAGGAAGCCGAGCTGGCAGACCCGGCCACGGGGTCGAACCAGGGCCAGTGAATCGCGCAGGACGCTGTTGCCGACGACGTCGAACACCGCGTCGACGCTGACCTCCCGCTCCCTGATCTGGGCGGCGAGCGCGCCGTCGTCAATGAGCACGTCGGTGGCCCCGAGCTCCTTCAACAGCGGTACGTGTGCCGGGTTCCGGGTCGTGGCGAGCAAGGTCGCGCCGTGGTCGACCGCGAGGTTGGCGGCGGCCTGGCCGAGGGAGGATGTCGCTCCCCGCACCACGATCGTCTCGCCCGGCCGCAGGTCCAGATTGCCGAACAGGCCGCTCCACGCCGTCGCGTACACCTCGGGAACCGCGGCCAGGTCTGCCCAGTCCAGCGACGAGTGCACGGCCACCACGTTGGTCGCCGGCACGGTCACCAGTTCCGCGTAGCTGCCGTTGCGGGTCCGGCCCATGCCGCCGAGGATCGCCACCACCCGGGTCCCGACGGGGAGTTCGCCGGATGGGTCGGCCTCGACCACCCCGGCGCACTCGATCCCGGGGACGGCCGCCACCTCTCCCCAGGCTCCGCCACGCATGTACGCCTCGGCGTGGTTGAGACCGAACGCCTTGACCCGGATCAGCACTTCGCCGCCGGTGGGCACCGGGTCGGGCAGTTCTGTGAGGGTGAGCACCTCGGGTCCGCCGTGGGAGGAAATGACGATGGCCTTCATATCGCGACTCCATTCTTGAGCATGTATTCAACTATTGGGCGAAAATAGAGGGCCACCCCGTACGGTGGCCCGTGTGGCTGGCCGTCAGTCGAGAGCGGTGAAGGCGTTGTCGACGATCGCCCGCAGGAGCGCCTCGTCGGGATTCGCCTTTCCGACCACCATCAGCCCCTGGCACGTGGCGACCAGCAGCTTGGCGCTGCCAGTGCAGTCCAGCGAGGCGCGCACCTGGCCCCTGCGAGTGGCGTTCTCCAGCGCGTGGGTCATGCACCGTTCGAGCCGGGCCAAATGGCCGCGTACGACGGCCGCCGCCTCGTCGTCCTCGGCGGCCTTCTCGATCGCGGTGTTGACAAGCAGGCAGCCTTGCCGGCCCTCGGGGCTGAGCAGGTCGCGCACCAGCCCGTCGAAGTAGCCGCGAATCTCGGCCACCGACGCGCCCGGAGCCTCCAACTCGCCCAGCTTCTTGGGGACGACCAGCCTGGAGTAACGCTCCAACGACTTCAGGAACAGGGTGTGCTTACCGCCGGGAAAGGCGCTGTAGAGGCTGCCGGGCTTCACCCCGGTCGCCTTCACCAGATCCTCGATGGACGTCGCCCGGTACCCGCGCTCCCAAAACCGCAGCATGGCCACGTTCAGGACGGCGTCGGGCTCGAACTCTCGAGGTCTGGGCATGAGACAAACATAGATGAGCGACCGTTCAAGAACAACTCCTGGCGTGCCGGATGAGCTGTGGGACCGCCTGGAACCGTTGCTGCCGCAGCGTGAGCGGCGCTTTCGCTACCCGGGTCGTAAGCCGTTGCCGGACCGCGAAGTGTTGTGCGGGATCCTGTACGTGCTGCACACCGGCATCCAGTGGGAGTACCTGCCCAAGGAGTTAGGCCCCGGCTCGGGCATGACCTGCTGGCGGCGGCTGCGGGATTGGAACGAGGCCGGTGTCTGGCAGCGGCTCCCCGAGGTCCCGGTGGCTGAGCTGAATGCGGCCTCACGCCTGGACTGGTCCCGCTGCGTAGTCGACTCCTCGCACGTCAGAGCCCGAAAAGGGGGAGCCATACGGGTCCGTCGCCGGTCGACCGGGGCGGGGCCGGCTCGAAGCACCACTTGATCACGGATGGCCACGGCACTCCGATTGCAGTCCTGCTGACCGGCGGCAACCGCAACGACGTCACCCAGCTCCTGCCTCTGCCCGACGCGATCCCACCGGTCCGCGACCGGGTGGGCCGTCCGCGCCGCAAGCCCGACTCGCTCTTCGCCGACCGCAGCTACGACCACGACATTTACCGCGAGCAGCTCCGCGATCGAGGCATCGTGCCTGCCATCGCCCGGCGCGGCACCCGCCACGGCACCGGAAATGGGCACCTGCCGCTGGGCGATCGAGCGGGGTTTCGCGTGGCTGCACGGCTTTCGACGTCTGCGGATCCGATGGGAACGACGGGCTGACATTCACGAAGGGCTCCTCAAGCTCGCCTGCTGCCTGATCACCCATCGACAATTCGGCTCACTCTGTTAGCCGTTGTAGCAGTGTGGGTTACGTCCTGCCGTGGCGGCCGCGGCGCGGTCCCGGCGTGAGCAAACCTCGCCAGCACCTCCTCGGTCGCCCACCCTCGGCCTGACGACTTCTCGATCGCGCCTGGCGGGCACCGTGGCCCAGCGTCGGGATCGGGCGGTGCCCGGCCGGGTCATGCTCGGGTGAGCACGATCTTCTTACCCCCGGCCCGTCCGGTAACCACCCGGGCGAACGCAGCCGGTCCCTCGCTCAGCGGCAGGGGTTCTGGTGAGAGTTTCAAGGCCCCCGCGGCTGCCTGCTCCGCCAGCTGGACAAGCTGCGTGGCGTTGGGCTCGAGGTAGAGGTCCCAACTCGTGATGCCTCGTTCCTCCGGAGGCGCGTCCGAGGTCAGGGAGCACAGCCGGCCGCCGTCCCGGACCAAAGGCAGGGCGGCGTCCGCCGTGCCGGTGGCGATGGTGAGGGCGGCGTCGAACCCGCCGCGTACCTTGGCCGGCCAGTTCGGGTCGTGGTAGTCGACGACCTCCATCGCTCCCAGACCGAGCAGGCGCTCTGCGGCGGCAGCAGACGCGGTCGCGGTCACCTCGATGCCCTTGGCCGCGGCGAGCTGGACGGCCAGGGCTCCGGTGGCCCCGCCTCCGTTGGTGATCAGGAGCCGCTGTCCTCGGCTGAGGTCCAGCTTCTCCAGGGCCTGCAACGCGGTGAGTCCGTTGACCGGCAGCGCCGCCGCGTGCACGGCGTCCAGCCCGGGTGGGCAGGCTGCCGTGTGATCCGCGTTGATCAGAACGCGTTCGGCCCAGAAGCCGCTTCCCCCGGGCAGCGGGGCCTCGTGTGCGAGCACCCGGTCGCCTACGGCAAACCCGGTGACACCCGCGCCGACGGCCCGCACCTTGCCCGCGCCCTCCACTCCCAGCGCCGCCGGGGGGCGCAGCCCCACGTCCCAACCAGCGCCGTTCAGCAGTTCGTCCCACGGGCCGACCCCGGCCGCCTCAACCGCCACCAGGATCTGACCGGGCCCGGGAGATGACGGTTCGGGCAACTCCAGCAGGGCGACTTCCTTCTCGGTACCGGATACTCCGCACGCCTTCACAGCAGATCCCTGTCCTCTCACTCAGTCCGGCCGACCGGGAGGTATGGGCCGGAAACCCAAGGCAGGCACCAGTGTCGACCTCGGGAACCCCTACAGAGGTCGCTCCTGGTCTCAGCCGCATTCGTGTCGAGCCTAGGCAGCTAGGGCCCGGGCATGTGGTCCATTTGAAGAGTGACTAGCTGGGCCAATCGCGGAATAGATCTGCACCTGGACCTTGGGCTGGGTCGAGGCGTACGTCAGCGTGTTCGAATAGCGAAAGCGCCGCTCACGCTGCGGCAGCAGCGGCTCCAGGCGGTCCCACAGCTCATCCGACACGATCCACGGCGACGTCCCCGCATCGAACCGAACGCTCAACTCCCGCCTCGGCCGGCCGCTACCCGGAAACCGCAATGACTGCAAGGCGTGGGAGTTGTCCGGCGCCAAGGACGCCGTGGGCGCGACCACGGTTATTGCAGACGGCGGCTACCGGGGCACCGGTCTGGTCATCCCGCACCGCCGTGAGCGCGGCCAGGCCGAACTCCCGGCCTGGAAAGAGGAACACAATGCGTCCCACCGCAAGGTCCGCGCCCGCGTCGAGCACGTCTTTGCCCGCATGAAGGGATGGAAGATCCTTCGCGACTGCCGGCTGAAAGGCTGTCGCGCGTCAGACTATGTGGCAGGGCTCGTTTCTTGCGGGTCCTGCTGCGTGAAGGAGTCTGATCGTTCATGGTGAGGCCGCCGGCGTTGCCGCCGGAGGAGAAGGTCCGGATCGTGCTGTCGATCCTGGCCGGTGAGATAACCGTCGCCGAGGCCGCGCGGCGGGCGAAGGTGTCTGAGCAGTCGGTCGGGAACTGGAAGCGCCAGTTCCTGGAGTCCGGTCGGGCCGGACTTGCGGCCGGGAAGTCCAGCCCCAGCAGCCGGGAACAGCAACTCGAGGCCCAGGTGGCCGACTTGACGCAGGCGCTCGGTGAGGCCGCGGTCGAGCTGCGGGTGTGGAAGAAGTCCGCGGAGGGCCGGCTGGGCCCTTCGAGGACCTCGAGGTGATCCGCGTCGAGGCGGGCATGCCGACCGCGAGGTTCTGCCGTCTGATCGGCGTGCCGGAGCGGACCTGGCGCCGTCATCAGGCGCGTGCCCGGCGCGGCGCTGAACCTCGGGGGCCGTGGCCGCGTCCGGCCCGGGAGCGGGTGCGGGACGCTGCCCGTCGGCACGCGCTCGCGCATCCCGCGTGAGGGCACCGGAAGGTGTGGGCGATGTGCCGCCACGACGGCCACCGCGTGTCGCAGGCCACCGTGCTGCGGCTGTTGCGCGACGAGGGCTTGCTGCTGGAGGCGAACTACCAGCGCGAGCGCAGGCAGCTCGCCGCCCGGCGCAAGGCGGCGTTCGCGAAGGAGCCGACCGGCCCGAACCAGGTCTGGCAGCTGGACTTCTCCGAGTTCGAGACCACCGGCGGCGGAACCTGGCGCCTGGCCGGCTGCCGGGACTACTGGTCGAAGTATGAGTTGGGCTGGCACGTGGCGCCGACCGCGAACCAGCACGACGCGATCGCGGCGATCGAGCTCGCCCTGGCCGAGGCCGAGCGCCTGGCTGGGCGCCGACTGGTCGATCTGGCGCCTCGCGACCCGGGCGGCGCGGTCCAGCCGCTGGTCACGATCGTGACCGACAACGGCGGGCCGTTCCGCTCGTTCCGGTTCGAGGCGTTCATCGCCACGCGTCCGGAGCTGCGGCACGTGCGCACGCGGGTCCGCACGCCGGGCCAGAACGGCTCACGCGAGCGCGGGTTCGGCTCGCTGAAGTACGAGAAACTGTTCATGGAAGAGATCCCCGACGTCCTCGACCTGGTCCGCCATGCCGAGGACTACCGGATCGAATACAACCGTCCGCCCACATGAGGCGCTGGCCTGGAACCGGCCCCACGACGTTCACGCCGGCGACGCCGGCCCCTCCGCTGCCTTTACAGATGGTGGGCTTTCGGCGCGATGACGTTGTGTCAGTGGCTGACCCACCCTGAGGTTTGCCGGATCCGTCCCAGAGGCCGGGCGCGGACTCCAAGCAGTCGGGCCGCTGTCAGCAGGGCTGTGGCGAACAGCAGGGGGCCGATGGTCTGAGGGACCTGCTGATGGACAGCACCGATCACTGCGTCGACGATCTGGACCGCGCCGTTCAGCGCGAGTAGCAGGCCAAGGGAACGCCAGGCACGTATGGCCAGCAGCCAGACCATTCCGCCGAGCAGGACGATGCTGCGGGCCGCCATATAGGCGGCGTACGTCCTGGGCGCGGCCTGGTCGCCTCCAGGCACCGCCCCGCCTGGGTCGACCAGGCTGGACTCGGTGAAGTAGCCGGACGTGACCACAGTGAGGAGCGCGACAAGCCCGGCGAATCGACGGACATTTACTGAGGGAACCATATCGTTCGGGTGCCGAATCATATGGCTAGGCTAACGTTGCCGATGTGGCAGCGGAAGAGTCTTTGACCGACACGGTGGGCTTCTTGTTGGGCAAGCTGGGCCAACAGGCGAACGTGCGGTTCGCGGACCGGCTGGCCCCGCTCGGACTGCGCCCCCGGCACTGCGCCGTCCTGGAACTCCTGTCCGGCGGGCCGCGGGCGCAGCTGGAACTGGCCAAGGCCGTCGGCGTGACCGCGAGCGTGGTCGTCGACATGCTCGATGAGCTTGAGCAACTCGATGCCGTGCGACGGGTACGCGATACCGCAGACCGCCGGCGTCAGCTCATCGAACTGACGCCGACCGGCCGCGAGCTGCGACATCAGACGCTCGCACTGGCGCGGCAGAACGATGAGGAACTGCTGACCGCGATCAGTCCCGCCGAAGCAGCGGCCTTGCTCCACACCCTTGGCCGGATCGCCGCCGCGACGGGTCTCATCGCGAAGTGACTCACCAGGCAAGCGGGGCAGCGAGGACATGGCCGCCACGATCCGCAGCCTGGTCCGCCCAACCCATCATCCGCCGCTGGGCAAACCACCCCCCAACGACACCGCTGACGATCGCCTATCTACTCAAGCTCTTAGCGAAACACGCTTCCGCTTACTGAGCGTTTCAGGATGAGGCGGGTGTTTCGGCCGACAGCTGACGGTTCGCCTGGGCAGGGTTCGGTGCGGTCGGTTCAGACCAGGGCTGAGGTGATGGCCGACGTCCAGCTCGCGGTGGCGCGCCGTGCCAGTTGGCTGTCGGGGGCGTAGCCCTCGAACAGGTGGAACGCTCCTGGTACCACGTGCAGCTCGGTGTGGACGCCAGCGGTCATGAGCCACCGGCCGTACTCCAGTGCCTCGTCGCGCAGAGCGTCGGCCTGGCAGATCTCGAGGTATGCCGGGGGCAGGCCGGCAAGGTCCTGCGCGCGTGCCGGGGCGGCGTACTGGTCTGCGGCGGCGGAGCCCAGGTACAGCTTCCACATGCCGCGAGCGACCCTGCCGTCGACGATCCGGTCGTCGATGCACTCGCCGACCGAGGGCAGCTCGCAGCGGTCGTCGAGGGCAGGGACGAGCAGCAGCTGGAACACGAGGTCGGGTCCGCTGCGGTCGCGGGCCGCCAGGGCGACGGCTGCGGCGAGCGCGCCACCGGCCGAGCGTCCGGCGACGGCCAGGCGGGCGGGGTCCACGTCGAGGGCGTCGGCGTTCTCCGCGGTCCAGCACAGGGCGGCGTAGCAGTCGTCGAAGGCGGCCGGATACGGGTGCTCGGGGGCCAGCCGGTAGTCGACGGAGATGATCACCGCCCCGGCGGCCAGGCAGATGTCGCGGCAGTTGCCGTCGCCGGTGTCGAGGTCGCCGGACACGAAGGCGCCACCATGGAAGTACAGCACGCCAGGGCGCGGGGTGGAGCCCTGGCCGGTCGGCCGGTAGATCCGGACGGTGAGATCACCGGCCGGCCCGGGGATCGTGGTGAGGCTGACGGCGATCCGCGGGTCGTCGGCCGGGGAGGCGGCGGCCAGCAGGGAGCGTACGTATGCCCGGGTCGCTGCTGGGTCGGCCAGCGGGTCGAACGGCGGGACGCGATCCAGGACGTGGGCTATCTCGGGGTGCAGGCGCATCGCCGACTCCATAGTCTCATTGATACCGTTGCAGCGCGGGAGACGCTAACGGTCCCAGTGATACGGTGTCAACGAAGTCATGTGGAAGGAAGGAGAACGGGTCCATGACGAAGGATCTGACGCCGTCCCAGCTGGTGGTCCTCGGCCTCATCGCCCGGCACGGTCCTTTGACGCCCTATGACCTCAAGGCCAAGGTCGAGGCCTCCGTCGGCCACTACTGGCCGATCCCGCACGCCCAGCTCTACCGCGACCCGCCGCGCCTGGCCGAGCTGGGCCTGCTGCGCGAGGAAGCCGAGGAGCACGGCCGCCGGCGCCGGGTCTTCCACCTGACCGGAGCCGGACGCGAGGCCCTGCGGGACTGGCTCGCGGACCCCACGACACTGGAGCCGGAAACCCGGAACCCGGCCCTGCTCAAGCTGACGTTCGCGGACCTGGGCGCCCCCGGACAGGTCGCCGAGCTGGCCGCGACCCAAGCGGCGCAGCACCGGCGGTGGCGCGACACGTATCAGGACCTTCGCACCCGGCTCGACCCGCAGGCCCCGGACACTGCGGCTCGAACCCGGCTGCTCACGCTCGGCATCGCTCACGAGCAGAGCTACGTCGCGTTCTGGGAGGCGCTGGCCGCCGACCCGAAGGGGACCGGCGAGGCGAGGCCAGAGCTCGGCGGCTGATGAAGCGCAGAGCATGCGTGACGCCGGCCAGTGGCCCGCGTCGACACATTGACCGCACACTGATCATCTCGGCACGACTTGCGCAGCCACCGGAGGCAGATATTGCTGCAGGCGAGTTCGAACAGGCCTTGATGGAGGTCGGCTCGGCGTCCGCAGCATCGCGGTCCGCTACGAAGCGACCGTGCTGGTCGCAGCCACCAACGAGTGGCTGTGCCCAGCACGGTCGCAGGTCGTGCGAGACTGGCGTCAGCGGTGGCCCAGCACGTTGACCACCCGGCCGTTGGGGTCGCGGACGAAGAAGCGCCGCACGCCCCACTCCTCGTCCTGCAAGGCATGGACGATCTCCGCACCACTGTCCCGCATGAGCGCATAGGCCGCGTCCACGTCGTCCACTTCGATACTCATATCGGGAGTGACCGGGGCAGTCTTGTCGCTGGTCATGAAGCTGACCTGCGCCGCCGGACCGGACGAGGAAGCGAGCGTCATGATCCAGCCGTGATTCATGACCTCCTCGAAGCCCAACAGGCCATAGAACTCCCGGCTCTCCTGCACAGCCTCTGACTGAATGTTGGGCACGACACGACGAACGGCCATCGACGACTCCAGGTGAGAACAGACTTGCCTCCGAGACCCTCCACAAGTACTACGGCGCAGCCGCCGCCGCACACCTAGTCCGCAACCTTGCTTTCGGTCTCAGCGGCAGTGTCCCGTCCGAACAGCCTCGCCGACGCGTCCACGTGCACAAGGCGGCGCATCGCGTTGAACACCGCTTCACCGAGGACAGTGCCGATCACCACGCTCTCCACCAATTCATCGACCGCCACCCGCCTGCCGACATAGTCGAGGTCGGCGCGGGCGACCAGCTCGGCAGCGTCCGCGTAGTCGTCGAGCAGTTCCACGAACGCCCCGTGTCCGACTCGCCACATGGCGGCAAGCGCCCGGGTCAGGTCTCCTGCGGCCGGGTTCGACTCGTGCGTCCGCCAGCCGCGCCGCGCGATCAACTCCGCGACGACCGCGCTCGCGGCGGCCGACTCCGCGTCGTCGTCATCGCTGTGCGCCGTGCCGAGCCGGTCCGCCACCGCGCCGAGCACCTTGTGCACCGGGCGTGCCGGATCGTCGACCGCGCCGAGTACTTCCGCGATCGCGGCCACCTTCAGTCCGCCCACATCGAGCAGCGCGCGGATCAGCCGGAGCCTGCGTTCGTGCGTCTCGCTGTAGTTCGCCTGGTTGGGGCTGGTCAGCTCGCCGGATGGGAGGAGCCCTTCGCGGACGTAGTACTTGATCGTCGGCACCGGAACGCCGGTCCTGCGGCTCAACTCGCTGATGCGCATTGCCTGTTCACTCCTCGTCCCGCTGCCTCGCGCTTGCCAGGCCCACATCCATGATAGATAGTGGTGCTATCAGATAGCGGATAGCACCACTATCCGTTTTCGAGAGGGTGGGTATGGCTTCATGGCGTTTATGGCACCGGCCGCTGGTGGTTTTCTCCCTGTCGATGGTGGTTCTCGCCGTCATGTCCGGGGTGGGACTCGTCGTCGACGACCGACGGCTCGTGGGGTCGCCGATCTGGTTCAAGCCCTTCAAGTTCTCGGTCTCGTTCGTGGCGTACGGGCTGTCGCTGGCGTGGGCGCTGTCGCTGCTGCCGACCCGCCGTGCGCGGCGTGTGGGGTGGTGGGCGGGCACCGTCGTCACGGTGGCGGGCGTCGTCGAGATGGCGATCATCACCGGGCAGGTGGTACGCGGGAAGCGCAGCCACTTCAACTACGAAACGCCCTTTGACGAAATGCTGTACGACGCCATGGCCGTCACCGTCGTCATCCTCTGGCTCGGGACCCTGGCCATCGCCGTACTTCTGCTCCGCGCCCGGCTCGCCGACCGCGCGTCAGCCTGGGCGATGCGGTCCGGCATCGTGCTCGCCCTTGCCGGGGCAGCTGTCGGCTTCCTGATGACACGGCCGGCGCCCGGTCAACAGCGCGGGGTATCCAAGGTGGTGGGCGCCCACAGCGTGGGCGTACCGGACGGCGGCCCCGCGATGCCGCTGACCGGCTGGTCGACGACTGGAGGCGATCTGCGGGTCCCGCACTTCCTCGGCATGCACGCGCTGCAGCTGCTTCCGCTGGTGCTCATGGGGCTGACGTTGCTGGCACCGCGTCTGGCGCGGTTGCGGGCCGAGCGGGTCCGGCTGCGTCTGATCCTGGTCGCCTCGGCCACGTACGCCGCCGTCTTCGCCCTGGTCACCTGGCAGGCGCTGCGCGGGCAGCCGCTGGTTCACCCGGACAGGACGACCGTGACGGCGGCGGGGCTGATCTTCGCCGGCGCCGCAGGAGGCACGTATGGGGCACTCCGGACCGCGGGCCCCGGCCACGCGGCAATGAGCCGTCCACGTAAGGCAGTCGAAACCGCCGATCTCTCCACCCCCTCCAAGGCTTCCGAGCCCTCCGATGCTTCCGACACCAAGGAGTCTTTGGCATGACCGGTTTCCTCTTCGAATTCTCCTTCTGGCTGGCCGCCCCGGTGTGGCTGCTCATGATCTTCGCGCCAGGGTGGGGGCCGACCGCCCGTATCGCCGCGTCACCGTTGACCGTGTTGCCCGTACTGGCCGTCTATCTCGTGATGGCGCTACCGGTCCTTCCGGAACTCTGGGCCGCCGTCAGCAGCCCCGACATCGACGGATTCCGTGATCTGATGGCGCTCGCCAATGGCGCGGGTGCGATCTGGGCCCAGGTCATCGCCTGGGATCTGCTGATCGGCCAGTGGATGTACCGCGAGGCCCGGCGGATCGGGATCCATCCGCTGGCCATGGGGCCGCTGCTGGTGTTCACCATACTGCTCTCGCCCTTCGGGCTGCTGCTCTTCCTGCTGCTGCGCGCAGCGAAGCAGCAGGCGAGGGCCAAGGACCGTGTGCCTGAGCCCAGTTCAGGAAGTCGGCCCTCGCGATGTGCCAGCCGGTCTCCGGTCGTGCAGGAACGGTAGAACACCGCCGAGCGCGCTGTGCTGGGAGTCTGGCGCACCGGCGACCCCGTGCAAGCCACTGCACCTGCTCGCCGCCGGGACCGCAGACGAGGCCCGCTCGCACATCCTGGCCTGATGCGGGCGGCCTCCGGCTCGGCGTCCTTCGTGTGGGCCGAAGACACGTCGCCCGAGCGGCGGTAGGCGTTGTTCTCGCTGCGCGCCAGGACTCGACGGCCGGAGCCCCCCCCCCCCGGCACCTCGCCCGGTGCTGCGGGAGTCTCGCCGTACTTGACCGTGAGGGCGACGGCCGGAACAAGGCCGGCACCGACAAGAGGTGTGCGACGGACGGTTGTTGAGGTGGACATGGGGCGACTCTGTCACTCGGACCGGCTACCCGTATCGGTGGTTTCGCGGGCAGGGACTGAAGAGTGCTCACGACAGGTGACCCTCAACGTGCCCCTCAGCCCCCTGCCCACTGACCTCGCGGCGGTCAGCGGCTCGGCCGCATGTCACCGCCGTACGTGGTGCGGTAGTCCGGGACGACGATCCGGCTCGCCGCAGACGCCGGGCGCACCCGCGCGATGAACGCGTCCAGGTCCATCGAGGGGTCGCGGCACGGAGGCTCGCTGAGCAGTTCCTCGGCGCTCATGGCGCCAGGAGATCAGGCAGCGGCTGCCTGCGGCCAAGTCCAAAATGCGGTCGGAACGATACGTGAGCGCTTATGGAGCCTGGTCACGCGCGTCACCGTGCGTTCGTGCAGTACGACGCGGCCAGGCCCGCGTTGCATGCCTGCCGCTGCTGCTTCGAGTGCGCGCTTGTGCCCAGCGCATGGGTTCCCGCCATTGCGCCGAGGGCGAGGGCCACGATCAGGGCCTGGGTCCAGGCCATGCGCCAGGTACGGCGTACGGCGGCTGCGAGCGCGGCCACCACGGCGAGCGCGGCCACCCCACCCATCTTCTGGACGTAGGGGCCGACGCGTGGACCGACGTGCTGCGGATCCCAGTTGAAGTAGGTGTCGCCCCACCAGGACAGGAAAATCACCGCGAGGGCCGCCAGTTCGGCGGTGGCCAGTGCTGCGGCGGCACAGCCGCCGGGGGTTCTCTCGGTCACCGGATCATCGCAGCACCGCGCTCTCCGGGGCACATGAGTATCCGTACTCAGCCGCCGCAGAATGTCGACCTGATCGACTCCACGATGCGCGCGGCCTGTTCGTCCGTCGTGAGGAAACGCTCTGCCGTTGCCTCCCGTACCTCGTCCTCGGTCCGGCCGGCCTTGATGGCCAGGCAGATGCGCCGGGCGTTGCCGACGGCCACGTCCTTGTCGGTGACGAGTTCCGGGGCCAGAGCCTTCAGGTCATTCAGTAACAGCTCCTCCTGGTCGGCGTCCGGTGACGGGATGACGTGCGCGGGGCCGCCTGCCACCACCTTGGACTCGTTCTCCGATTCCGAGGAACGGTCGTCCGCACCGCATGCCGTCAGCATGGCGGCCATAACTGCTGTAGCTATTAGCGCAGCTGTAGTCCACTTCATGTCTCTCCACGCCCCGTGCGACACCAGGTTGTGGCCAGACCTGCAGGCCGAGGACGCGGCGGATGGAGGCGCCGTGTTCGGGCGTGCAGGCTTCGTCGCACCAGACCGCGCCAGACCGCGCCGAGCAGCCGGGTCATGCCGCGCGGGGGCTGCGATGGGCGCGGGCCGGATCAGTCGACGATCTTGATCGTGCTGACGCTGCATGCGCATGGCGGTGGCGGGTGAGGGGGTGCTGGCCTTTCTTCGCGCTGGTGGTTGTCTGAAATCAGTGCTGCAGTGATCGTCATGGCGAGGGGTGAGTACCCCCGGTCAGTAGGCCAGTGCGGTCATGTGGTCGGGGTGGTGGGCGGCGACGTCGTGGGCGGCTTGGACGAAGGCGGCGACGGCTGCGGATCGCGAGGTCTCCGGCCAGGCGACCATGACCGCGCTGGGGCTGAGGCCGGTGACCGGCCGGTATGCGATGTCCGGGCGCTGGTGCCGCTCGGTGGTGGAGAGTGACAGGAACGCCACCGCCTGCCCCAGCGCGACCACCTCCAGGAGTTGCTCGACGCTGGCCACAAGCGGCCCCTCAGGAGTGTCGGCCGGCACCAAGCCTGTGTGGCCATCGCCTGCTTCCGCTCCGTCGCATCCTGTGTAGTAGGCGGTGGTGGAGGGGGCGGCCCCCTTCCAGCGCGGGATCGGTTCACCCTTGAGGTCGGTCAGCCGCAGTCGCCGGCGTCCGGCCAGGCGGTGCCCGGCGGGGAGAACGGCCAGTCGCGGCTCGACCACGAGCGTCTGGAAATCCAGCCCTTGACCGTCGAACGGGCTGCGCAGCAGCGCTACATCGGCACGGCCGTCCCGCAGCATGGCGATCGGCTCTCCGCTGCCGCCGACGACGACTTCAGGCGGCGGCAGATGCGAACCCGTTCCCCGGTAGGCGGCGAGGATCTCCCGCAGCAGCCCGGCATCGCCTCCCGGCTTGACCGCCACGACGAGCTGGGGTGTCAGCTGACCGGCCCGGCGTGCACGCCGGGCCGCCGCGTGCACCGCGTCGACCGCGATCCGGGCCTGGTCGAGCAGCACCTGACCGGCGGTGGTCAGCCTCACCTGCCGGGTGGTGCGCTCCAGCAGGCGCACCCCGAGCCGGGACTCCATCTGAGCGATCGCCTTCGACAGCGGGGGCTGCGCCATCCCCAGGCGTTGCGCGGCCCGGCTGAAGTTCAGTTCCTCGGCGACCGCGATGAAGTACCTCAGCTCCCGCACCTCTAGCTCACTCATATCTGTGGACTATAGATCCAGAGTCTTCTGGTCTTTCCCTGCCGCCCGTGGGTGAGGGGAGGCTGGGTGCCATGACGACTTCGCAGAAGACTGCGCTGATCACCGGCGCGAACAAGGGCATCGGCAAGGAAACAGCGCGCAGGCTCGCAGCCCTCGGCATCACCGTGCTGATCGGCGCCCGCAACGCCGAGCGTGGCGAGGCGGCGGCCGAGGAGCTTCGCCCGGGCGGCGCCGACGTACGGTTCGTTCCGCTGGACGTCACCGACGAGACCTCGGTCCAGGCCGCCGCCAAGCACATCAACGCCACGTTCGGCCGCCTCGACATCCTCGTCAACAACGCCGCGATCGCAGCCGGACCGCAAAAACCGAGTGAAACCCCCGCCGCCACCGTCCGGCAGGTCTACGAGACCAACGTGTTCGGCGTCATCGCGGTGACCCACGCCATGCTCCCCCTGCTCCGCCGCTCCGCCGCCGCACGCATCGTCAACATGTCCAGCGAACTCGGCTCCCTCACCCACCTGGCCGACCCGGGCAGCCCGTGGTCCGCCTACTCCTCGATCCTCCTCCCCTACTGCACCTCGAAGAGCGCGCTGAACGCGATCACCGTGCTCTACGCCAATGAACTGCGCGCCGAAGGGATCCTGGTCAACGCGGTGAGTCCCGGCTACTGCGCGACCGACCTCAACCGCCACACCGGGATACGCACGGCGGAGGAGGGCGCGGCCGTGGCGGTTGACCTGGCGACTGTGGGCGAGGACGGCCCGACGGGCGCCTTTCTGGCCGAGGACGGGCCGATTCCCTGGTGAGACCATGCCGCGCCGTCTCCGCCCGAAGCCTGCCGGGGTGTTTTCAACCTCCGCCGTGACGATCACTGGCCTCTTGCGCGGCGCCCATCCCCACGGGCTTTACTGGTAGTTGGTGGGCGCACAAGCCAAGACGGCCACGAGGTGATCACTCATCTCGCGGAGTCAGCGTCAAGAGCTGGGCCGCGGGTCAGCCGGTGGCTTCCATCGCGGTTGTGTGCTCGTCGTGTTCACGCAGCATGCGCATGACGGTGGCGGGTGTGATTGTGTCGGTGGGAAGCAGCAACGGCTGACGGTGAGTTCCGAGAACGGTTGACGGGGTCCGACGGTGGACGTGTCGGTGAGTTTCGGCAACACGGTCCATCGCGTCGAGCTGGCCCGAACTCTCTGATCCCCAGCTGAGGCGTCGGTAGGATCAGGGCATGGCTGATCGTCGTTTCGAGCTGATCTGTGAGGTCGAGCCGCCCACTCGGCCCGACCTGACCCGGGTGCGTCACCAGATCGGTGTATTGAGCCCGATCGCCGATTCGTTCCTGATTCCCGACAACCACATCGGCCGGGCGACCGTCTCGAGTGTCGCGGTGGCTCACGAGGTCCAGGCCATGGGCGCACGCTCCATCGCCTGTCTGAACTCGCGGGATCGCAACTTGCTGGGTTTCCAGCGCGACTTGCTGACGGCCGCCGCCTATGGGGTGGAGCGGTTCCTGTTCGTCCATGGCGACAAACCCAGCGCGGGAGGCCGAACCAGCGAGCTGACCGTCCGCGCCATGATCGAACAGGCGCGGGCAGCGGAGCAGGACCCGGCATTCGGCGGATGCGGGCCCTTCGGGGCCGGAGTCACCTCCGGGCTACGTCCGCTCCCCGGGTGGAAGAGCGCTGCCGACTTCGTCTTCGTCCAGGTCAGCTACTCGTTGGAGAGTCTGCTGCGCTGGCGCGACAGCGTTTCGCTGAGCGTTCCGGTGTATGCAGGGGTGATGGTGCTGGCCAGCGCCGGCATGGCCCGCAACCTCGCAGCCAAGATCCCCGACATCGACATCCCCGACCAGTTGGTCGCAGACGTGGAACGCGACCGCGACGCCGGCGTCGCAGCAGCATGCGAACAGATCCTGGCCATCCGTGACAGCGACGCATTCGACGGTGTTCATCTGGTGCCGGTCAGCCGGTATCGGCAGGTCGCCGCGCTGCTGGAACGTGAACTGTGACCGGGGACTGATTCCTGAGACGAAGGCCGAGCCGGGCCGGAGACCGGACGCCGAGCACCCTTTTCCCCTTTTGCTCAGGTCGCGGCGGCCTGTTCGGCCTTGGCCCGGGACTGAGCGAGGCGGTAGACACCTCACGGTGCCAAGCGGTCAAGCCGGTGTCGTGGGAGGCCCGTGTAGCCTTCTGCCTGTTCGATTTCAGGCAGGGGCTGGGGATGCGATGCACGTAGCGCGGGTCATGGAGTCGTTGGCAGAGCAGGGTGTGACGGTGTTGTTCAAGGTCGACGCCGAGCGCATGCGCGATGGGACGAAGCCCTGGACCTTCGTCGCGAGCGCGGCTCCGTTTCGGGATGATCTCCTGGTTCGCACGGACGCCGTCTCTCTGGAGGCGTGCCTGGATGTCTGCCTTCCGCAACTGCGTGAGCTTGGCTTGGTGATTCCCGATTGACGGCGCGGTCCAGAGCGGGCAACGAGCCGTGATAGAGCTTCCCGAAGGGTCATGGTGGGACTGGGACATCGTCGCCTGGGACTCCGGGCGGTTGCGTCTGGGCGCCGGGCACGACATCTCGTATGCCCACGGCCTGGAGCTGGTGTTCAGCGACCCGGTCTTCGTCACGTGCCCGGCCGCCTTCCAGGACCCGGTGTTCCGTGCACCAACGCCTGACGAGGTCCGACTCGTTGCCCGGCAGGTCGATGAGACACCTCCCGTACTGATTGCCTTCGAGGCCGATGCGGGCGGGCCGAGCCTCGCCTCGGGCCTGATCGCGGCCAGACAGCTCGACATCGTCCTCGGAACCGTCTTCCGGTACTGGCGCGAGAATCTGGCAGTCGGGGAACGGCTGGCTCCCTGGGTGAAACCTCCGGTTTGATCCGTCCTCGGCCTATGCGGCCGCCGCACCGAGGGCTTCACCCGAAGACGCCGAACGCCGCCGCTCTACCGCGAGGGATCAAGAGCCAGGAGTCAGTCAGGCATCCGTTCGACGCCCACGGGACGCCACCACCGCTACGAGTGCCGTCTCCGGCATTCGAACGGACCAAGAGCTGCAGCTTGTCTCCCACGATCCGTTAGCAAGGAATTAGGAGTCGGTGCCGGTCTCGATGATCGTGCCGTTGAAGGTCAGCCGGTCGACGATGGCCGCGCAGAGCCGGGGATCGGTGAAGGTCTTGGTCCAGCCGCCGAAGGCTTCGTTGGAGGCGATGGCGACGCTGTTCTTCTCCTCGCGTTCCGTCAGAACCTGGAACAGCAGTTCGGCGCCATGCTTGTCGAGCTCCATGTAGCCGAGTTCGTCGATGCAGAGCAGGTCGACGCGGCCGTATCGGGCGATCGTCTTGGTCAACTGCTTCTCGTCCGCGGCCTCGACCAGTTCGTTGACGAGCTTCGTCGCCAGGGTGTACTTCACCCGGAACCCGGCCATCGCCGCCTCGGTCCCGAGCGCGATCAGCAGGTGGGACTTGCCGGTGCCGGAGTCACCGATCAGGCAGAGGGGCTGCCCTTTCTTCACCCACTCGCAGGTAGCGAGGGTGTGGACGACGGCGGGGTCGATGTTGGGGTTGGCATCGAAGTCGAACTCCCGCAGCGACTTCTGCCGGGGAAAGGCCGCGGCCTTACTGCGGCGTTCGGAGCGGCGCCGCGCGCGGTCGTCGCACTCGGCCAACAGCAGTTCGGCGAGGAAAGCGAGGTAGGACATCTGCTCGCGGGCGGCCTGATCGGCCAGGTCCGGGAACTTCGCGCGGATGGTGGGCAGTCGGAGCATCCGGCAGGCGCCGACCACGGCGGTCTCGGCCGCCTGCTCGCTCATCCGGCGGCGGCTGGTGGCGTTCATGGCATCTGTTCTCCCTTGATGGAGGCACGCCCCCGCCGATGAGGCCTGGCGCTACGGGAGCCCGATCGTCTCGCCCGTTGCCTTGAATGTGCATCAGAGCCGCCGACGGTAGCCCCCTTGGTCAACAGCGTCAGCGAGGCGGCCTACTGCTGCGCTGCGGTGTGGCGGCGGACGAGCGCCTGCCAGCGCCTCTCGAAGTCGGCTGCGTTCTCGGTGATGTAGCTCGGCGTGCTGGGCTTGTTGTACTGGGCGGTGATTCCGCGGTCTGCGCACTCCTGCGCGACGTCGTCCGCCGGAGGTTGCTCACTGCGCATGCGGTACTCGGCCCAGACGTTGTACACGCGGGACGGCAGGAAGTAGCGGCGCAGGGTGGACGGGCTGACCGGCTGCCCCCCGCGCCCGCGCATGTCCTTCTGCGCAAGGTAGGCGGACAGCTGCTCATCTGTCGGTTCGTCACCGTGCTCGGTCTGGTACTCCACCCACGCCAGGTAGTAGCGGTCGACGGTGGTGAGGGCAACCCGCTCCCCCCCCCGGTGCCCTCCGATTCGAAGAGTGGCTCCTCGATGGCGGCGCTCACCCCGCGGGCTGCGCATCTCTTTGCACGGGCGGCGACCCAGTGGTCGGCCAGGGCGCTCTTGCCGACACCGCCCAGCCCGTGCAGGGCGCACCACCGCCGCCCCCGCACCGTCGTAGCGCGGTGTTTCCATATGCTTTCAGTTCCTCGGGAAGCACGAACTACCGGGGAAGCCCGAAGAGCACTCGCTTTCGTCGCCACTACCACCGCTGTCGTTGTCCAGGTCGCACGGGCTGTCGGGGCAACAGCTGTACGAGACGCTGAGATCCCCACGAGGAGGATCGACCGGTCGACGGATGAGGTCAGAAGGGCTAGATGTATTGATCAAGACCATGAGTGTCAACAACGCTCGTGATCAATACCCCTAGTCCGTTCCGGCGGCCGCAGGGCGTGTGGCGCACGGCGGGGCCGCGAGCGCTGCAACCCTCGTCGTCCATGGATATCGCCACCTTCTACGCCCTCTTCTCCGCGACCTGCTTCACCCTGGTCGGCCTGTGGTGGAACGTCGTCCAAAGTCATGGCGACTGGATGCACGACCCCGCCCAGCGCCGCGTCGTCGGCGGGGTCTACCTGTCCTTCCTGCTGCCCGCCGTGATGGGCCTGTTCGCCCAGGTCGGCGGCACCGAACAGCCGCGGATCTGGCGGGCGGCCTTCGTCGTCCTGGCCGTGGTCGGCTGCGCATGCACCCTGCGGCTGCTGACCCGCACCCGCGGCGACGGCTTCGTCGCCTGGCAGCAGGCCGGTGCCACCCTGCTCTACGCCCTGATCGCGGTTGTCGGCGCGTCCCCCGAACTCGCAGGCCACGTCGGGCTGCGCCCCATCCAAGCCGAGGCCCTGATGCTGATCGCCCTGGTCGTCCTGGGCCACGCCCTCGTCTGGCGGTTCATGGCAGGTGAGGGCCGTGCCGCGGAGCAGGACTAGGGCCTGTGTGCGGTCGTGATCAATCTCGGGTTCTGGTCCCGTGCGGGGGCCGGACCTGGTAGGACGCTGGGTGTGACACGTAGGCAACT
>NZ_JBIWPG010000039.1:0-32887 GCF_044768135.1 Streptomyces sp. NPDC101165
GGTGTTTCCGACTCTATCAGATCTTTTCTCGATCCGATTTCCTCGGCGCTTTCCAGGTTTCCGCTCTCGCGTTTCCCTTTCCGGCGGTTCCGACTTTATCAGAAGTTTTTGGCCGGTCTAACCGGCCGCTCATTTCTGAGTAGTAAGTCGGGGGTGCTTCTCAGGGTCACAGTCGCGACGCCTCGGGAAGCAGATAGATTCTAAACGATCAGCCCTGAACTTGTCCAGTTCTAGGCAACTCATTGAATCTACCTCCCCACTCCACCCGTGTCAACGGGTCTTGCGGGGCGAAGAGGAGACTAGCAGCTCACAGGCCCCGTACGCACATCAGGCGGCCGTCGGGAGGGTCGTGCTGCGCTCGGCCTCATCTAGGTCACCCGTCTCGCCGGCACGTACCGCACGACCGCCGAGGACGTAGACGTATGCCAGGAAGGCCACCTCGGCCGCGACCCCGATGCCGATGCGAGCCCAGGTGGGGAGGCCGGACGGGGTCACGAAGCCTTCGATGGCGCCGGAGACGAACAGGACCAGTGCGAGGCCTATCGCCATCCCCACTGCTGCCCGACCCTCCTCGGCGAGAGCGGTACGGCGGCTTCGGGGGCCCGGGTCGATGACGGTCCAGCCCAGGCGGAGGCCGGTGCCCGCGGCGACGAAGACCGCGGTCAGTTCGAGCAGGCCGTGCGGAAGGATCAGGCCGAGGAAGGTGTCGAGGCGGCCGGCGGAGGACATCAGCCCGATACCGACGCCCAGGTTGAGCATGTTCTCGAACAGGATCCAGAGCACGGGCAGCCCCAGAAAGACGCCCAGGACCAGGCACATCGCGGCGGCCCGGGCGTTGTTCGTCCACACCTGCGCGGCGAAGGAGGTCGCCGGGTGGCTCGAGTAGTAGGTCTCGTACTCGCCGCCGGGGCGGGTCAGCTCGCGCAGCTGGCTGGGGGCCGCGATGGTCGACTGCACCTCCGGGTGGGTGCCTATCCACCACCCCAGGAGGATCGCGATGGCGGTGGAGATGAGCGCGGTGGGTACCCACCAGTGGCGCGCGCGGTAGACCGCGGCGGGGAATCCCTGACCCAGGAAGCGCGTGACGTCGCGCCATGAGGCGCGGCGGGTTCCGGTGACGGCGCTGCGCGCGCGTGCCACGAGTTGGCTGAGCCGTCCCGTCAGCTGGGGATCGGGAGCGCTGGACTGGATGAGGGACAGGTGGGTGGCGGTGCGCTGATAGAGGGCGACGAGTTCGTCGGCCTCGGCGCCGTTGAGGCGGCGCTGGCGGCGGAGCAGGGTGTCGAGGCGGTCCCATTCGGCTCGGTGTGCGGAGACGAAGACGTCCAGGTCCATCGGGTCTGCCTGCTCCTCGACTGGTCGTCCACTGCTCGTGGTGGAGGCTCGTGATGCTGTCAGCTTGTCCTACTGCGGCGCGATGCGCCCTCAGCTTGGCAGACTTGCGCTTCACGGGGCAGGCCAGGGGAAGGACGGCGGGCGTGAGTGAGCTGGTGACCGGCGAGGCGGTGGCGCTGGAACTGCGCCCGGCCAAGGTGCCGAGCAGGGCGTTGGCGGTGTTGCTGGACCTGGTCGTGGCGGTGCTCGTGTACATGGGCGTGACCTTCGCGCTGGTGGCCGCGACGTCGTCGTTGGACGAGGCGGCCCAGCTCGCGGTGTCGATCGCGACCTTCATGTTGGTGCTGGTCGGCGGTCCGATCGCGGTGGAGACGCTCAGCCATGGGCGCTCGCTCGGGAAGCTGGCGTTCGGGCTCAGGGTGGTGCGGGACGACGGTGGGCCCATCCGGTTCCGGCATGCGCTGGTGCGCGGCTCGATCGGTGTGGTCGAGATCCTGATGACGTTCGGGATCGTGGCCTGCATCGCCTCGCTGGTGTCGGCGCGGGGTCGGCGGCTCGGGGACGTCTTCGCGGGCACCCTGGTCGTACGCGAGCGGATTCCCGTGGGACGGGCCGGCCTCGTGCCTCCGCCTCCGCCGGGGCTCGCGGGGCGGTTCGCGGAGCTGGACCTGTCGGCCGTACCGGATGGGCTGTGGCTCGCCGTCCGGCAGTACCTGACGCGGATGCAGCAGCTCGATCCTCAGGTGTCCTGGGACATGGGGCAGCGGCTCGCGGCGGATCTCGCGGGTCGTACGGGGGCTCCGGCGCCGCAGGGCGCGCACCCGGCCGCTTTCCTGGCGGCTGTGGTCCATGAGCGGCAGACTCGCGAGGCGCGGCAGGCATTCGGCGGCCCGGGTCCCGTTGTGGCTGGGGGTGCGCCCGCCGGCTTCGCGCCCGGCGTGCCCGGTGGTGCTGCGCCGGGTGGCTATCCTCCGCCGGTGCCTCAGGCGCCCGTGGCGAGCGGGTATCACCAGCAGGCGCCGGTCTGGCCGCAGAATCCTGGTCAGCCTGGCCCGTCCCAGGCTTCGGTCGTGCCGCCCGCGTCGACGCAGCCGGACGAGTCGGCGTCCGACCGGCCGGCCAAGGGTTCCGGTTCCACCGGGTTCGCTCCTCCCGCGTAGCAGGTCGCTCCGTCGGCTCGGGTGGCGTCGGCTCAGTCGAATCTCGACGGCGGTGACCGGAGGTCTTCCAGCTCGATCCCGGGCGCGGACAGGACCACGTCCCCGGCGATGTGCACAGTGTGCCGTTCGCCGGTGTCCAGGGCTGTGACCTGGTATTCGTCCACGGTCAGGGGGCCGTTGTCAGTGGCGTGTGCTTCGCTGTTCACCAAGGCCCAGGACTGGTCCACGGTGCGGGGGGCGAGGACCGGGTCCGTGAAGGCCACGAGGCGTACGCGGGTTGCGGCGGACGAGGGGGTGAGGCGCAGCAGACGGGCGGTGGCGACGAGGAACGCGGGGGACGTGCCGGTGAAGGCGTGGGCGCGCACATTGCCTTCGGTGGCATGAGTTCCGGTGGGGTCGGTGCGGACCCAGGTGACGCCGTCGAGGGCGGCGCCGCGTACCTGCCAGCCTCCCGCGTGGAGTTCGAGGCGGATGGGGCGGCCGAGGTCGTCCAGGGCGAGGTCGACCGAGCCGCTGTGGTCTCCCGCGGGGGTGATCAGCTGGGAGACGTAGCGCCAGCCGGACGGGCCGGGGGCGCACTGGAAGTGTTCTTCTGCGAGGGGGGTGTGATCGTGCGGATCGTGGAGCGAATAGCGGCCGCGGGGCATGGGGGTCCTGGGGCTTGACGGGCTGGTCCGGCCTGAGGCCAAAGGGGCAGGCCCCCGGCACGGGGGTGCGGGGGCCTGCCTCGGAGGAACTGACTGCGGACCTACGGACTCAGTAGCGGTAGTGGTCCGACTTGTACGGGCCGTCGACCTCCACGCCGATGTACGCGGCCTGCTCGGGGCGCAGCTGGGTGAGCTTCACGCCGAGCGCGTCCAGGTGGAGGCGGGCGACCTTCTCGTCGAGGTGCTTGGGCAGCGTGTAGACGCCGGTCGGGTACTCGTCGGGCTTGGTGAACAGCTCGATCTGGGCCAGGGTCTGGTCCGCGAAGGAGTTGGACATCACGAACGACGGGTGACCGGTGGCGTTGCCCAGGTTCAGCAGGCGGCCCTCGGACAGGACGATGATCACCTTGCCGTCGGGGAAGGTCCAGGTGTGGACCTGCGGCTTGACCTCGTCCTTGACGATGCCGGGGACCTTGGCGAGACCGGCCATGTCGATCTCGTTGTCGAAGTGGCCGATGTTGCCGACGATGGCCTGGTGCTTCATCTTGACCATGTCCGCGGCCATGATGATGTCCTTGTTGCCGGTCGTGGTGACGAAGATGTCGGCCTTGTCGATGACCTCGTCGAGGGTCGTGACCTGGTAGCCGTCCATCGCCGCCTGCAGGGCGCAGATCGGGTCGATCTCGGTGACGATCACCCGGGCGCCCTGGCCGCGCAGGGACTCCGCGCAGCCCTTGCCGACGTCGCCGTAGCCGCAGACGACGGCGGTCTTGCCGCCGATCAGGACGTCGGTGGCGCGGTTGATGCCGTCGACCAGGGAGTGGCGGCAGCCGTACTTGTTGTCGAACTTCGACTTGGTGACGGCGTCGTTGACGTTGATCGCCGGGAAGAGGAGGACGCCGTCGCGCTGCATCTCGTACAGGCGGTGGACGCCGGTGGTGGTCTCCTCGGTGACACCGCGGATCTCGGAGGCCAGCTGGGTCCACTTCTGCGAACCGTCCGTGATGGTGCGGTGCAGGAGTTCGAGGATGACGCGGTGCTCGTCGGACTCGGCGGTGTCGACGGACGGGACCTTGCCGTCCTTCTCGTACTCGACGCCCTTGTGGACGAGGAGGGTGGCGTCACCGCCGTCGTCCAGGATCATGTTCGGGCCGCCGGTGGGGCTGTCCGGCCAGGTCAGCGCCTGCTCGGTGCACCACCAGTACTCCTCCAGGGTCTCGCCCTTCCAGGCGAAGACCGGGATGCCCTGCGGGTTGTCGGGCGTGCCGTTCGGGCCGACGGCGATGGCGGCGGCCGCGTGGTCCTGGGTGGAGAAGATGTTGCAGGACGCCCAGCGGACCTGCGCGCCCAGGGCGACGAGGGTCTCGATGAGCACGGCGGTCTGCACGGTCATGTGCAGGGAGCCGGTGACACGGGCGCCGGCGAGAGGCTGCGCCTCGGCGTACTCCTTGCGGATCGCCATGAGGCCCGGCATCTCGTGCTCGGCGAGGGTGATCTCCTTGCGGCCGAACACGGCCAGGGAGAGGTCGGCGACCTTGAAGTCCTGTCGGTTGTCGACAGTCGTCATTGCGAGCTGCTCCTCGGGGTTGGGTCGAGGTGGGTACGGCTGGTCTGCGCGGCGGCGGACACAGGGGTGCCCGAGAAGGGGCACAGGCATGCCCACGTACGCGCAGCGCAGTCCGTCGGAGGCCCTCTCTCCCTCGGTCGGTCCGCAGGGGGACCGCCCGACCGCCATCAGCAGCGACGTCTGGCTCCGTCCCAAGCTACACCGGAGGTCCGGCTCGTCCCCAGTCCGCATGCGAACAGTTCAGGTCGTTCCGGGGACGTGGCCGGAGGTCGGAGCGCGGTTTCGCGGGCGGGTGGGCAGGTGACCGGAGGGCGTGGGCGGACGGCCTCAGACCGGTATGACCTGGGACTTTCGCACCTTTGAGTCGAGGGCTGGGTGCTCGTTGCTCCGGGCCTGTGCCAGCTTCGCTCCTGGCCGGGGAAGAGTTACCGCGCGGCGACTTCACGGCCGGCGGTGGGCCCCTCAGTGACCGACCGGGTGCGGGGTCGGGCCGCCCGGGGTCGCCTCCGGGTCCGGGCCCTTGGCGGCCTCGGCCTCGCTGTAGATGTCCGGCTCCAGGTAGATGACCCGGGCGATGGGGACGGCGGCGCGGATGCGGGCCTCGGCCGCGTTGATGGCGTTCGCGACCTCGGCGGCCGTGTCGTCGTGCTGGACGGCGATCTTGGCGGCGATGAGCAGCTCCTCGGGGCCGAGGTGGAGCGTGCGCATGTGGATGACGCCGGTGACGGATTCGCCGTCGACGATCGCGGTCTCGATCTTCTTGACCTCGTCGATGCCCGCGGCCTCGCCGAGCAGCAGCGACTTGGTCTCGGCGGCCAGGACCAGGGCGATCAGGACGAGCAGGACACCGATGCAGACGGTGCCGATGCCGTCCCAGACGCCGTCTCCGGTGAGCAGGGCGAGGCCGACGCCGCCGAGGGCGAGGATCAGACCGATGAGCGCGCCGAAGTCCTCCAGCAGGACCACGGGCAGCTCGGGCGCCTTGGCGCGGCGGATGAACTGCGACCAGGAGAGTTTGCCCCTCAGCTCGTTCGACTCCTTTATGGCCGTACGGAACGAGAAGCCCTCGGCGATGACCGCGAACACGAGGACACCCACCGGCCAGTACCAGTGCTCGATCTCGTGCGGGTGCAGGATCTTCTCGTAGCCCTCGTAGATGGCGAACATGCCGCCGACGGAGAACAGGACGATCGAGACGAGGAAGGCGTAGATGTACCGCTCGCGGCCGTAGCCGAAGGGGTGCTGCGGGGTCGCCTCGCGCTGGGCCTTCTTGCCGCCGATCAGGAGCAGGAACTGGTTCCCCGAGTCGGCGAGCGAGTGGACGCCCTCGGCGAGCATCGACGAGGAGCCACTGAACGCGAACGCGACGAACTTCGATGCCGCGATCGCGAGGTTGGCGCCGAGTGCCGCCACGATCGCCCTGGTACCGCCTGACGCGCTCATGTGTCCGCGTTGTCCCTTCGCCCTCGTCCGTCCACGCCGTCCGGGCGTGCGCCCGGCTTTGCCCGTGCTTTGCCGGTGCGCCATTCTTGCAGCCCGGCCGGGCGGCGACGCCTCAGGTGTCCACAGCCCCGGTCATACGATCACAGTGGCACGGAAGACCGTGCCCGCGCCGGACACCTCGGCCTTCTCGTCGGCGGGGACGAAGACCGACTGGCCGGGGGCGAGTTCGTGCTCGCCGGCCCGGACGGAACCGGCCGTGCACAGCAGGATCTGCGGGGTGCGCAGGGTGAGGTCGTGGGTGGTGCCGCCCTCGGGGAGCACGTAACGGGAGAGCCGGAACTCGTCGATCGGCGTCTCGTAGAGCTCCTCGCCGTCCGGGGAGGCCTCGGGGCGCAGTACGCCCGGGTCGCCGGCCTCGAAGCGGACGACGCGCAGGAGTTCGGGGACGTCGACGTGCTTGGGGGTCAGGCCGCAGCGCAGGACGTTGTCGGAGGTGGCCATGACCTCGACGCCGAGGCCGTTGAGGTAGGCGTGCGGGATTCCGGCGCCGAGGAACAGGGCCTCGCCGGGCTGCAGACGGACATGGTTGAGCAGCATCGCCGCGATGACGCCGGGGTCGCCCGGGTAGTGGTGGGCGAGGTCGGCATAGGGCGCGTAGTCGCCGCCGAGACGGGTGCAGGCGGCGGTGGACTCGGCGACCGTGTGGGCCATCTCCTGCGGGTCGGCGCTGAGGATCGCCGTGAGGACCTCGCGCAGGGCCGCGTCCTCCGGGTGGGCGTGCAGCAGGTCGACGTACGGCTTGAGGGAGTCGACGCCGAGACCGTCGAGCAGGTCGGCCGTCCGGACCGGGTCACGGAAGCCGCACAGGCCGTCGAACTCGGTGAGCGCGCAGATCATCTCCGGCTTGTGGTTGGCGTCCCGGTAGTTGCGGTGCGGGGCGTCGACGGGGATGCCGCGCCGCTCCTCGTCGGCGTAGCCCTCCTTGGCCTGTGCCAGGTCGGGATGTACCTGGAGGGAGAGGGGGGCGCCGGCGGCGAGGATCTTGAGCAGAAAGGGCAGGTGGGGACCGAACTTGGCGACCGCCTCCGCTCCCAGTTCCTTCTCCGGGTCGGCGTCGATGACCTCGACGAGCGTCCCGCGCGCGGTGCGCGAGGGAGCACCCGGGTGCGCCCCCATCCACATCTCCGCCTGCGGTTCGCCGGTCGGCTCCACGCCGAGCAGGTGCGGAATGGCGGTGGTGGAACCCCAGGCGTAGGGGCGGACGGTGTTGTCGAGGCGGTCCATGTGGTTTCTCTGTCTCCGTTACGTACGCTGCTCGGTCGGCGCCGTCGCCGGTCCCGCGCCGGTGGTGGGCGCGGGCCGGACGACCTGGAGCAAGGTCAGGCCCCGGAAGCGAGCGCCAGGTAAACGGCGGCGAAATCCGTGATGGCGATCAGTTCCGCGAGGGTCTCCAGATCGCCGCCCTCCTCCGGTTCCAGCTCGCTGATCGGTGTGTCGTGGCTGAGGGCCAGGTCACGGGCGCCAGGCGCGGCGGTGAGACCGCCGATCGGGTGGTCGCGGAGCAGCACCACGCGCGCGTGCAGCGCGGGCGTCTCCTCCACGCGGTCGCGGAAGAAGTCCTCGGGGTCGGCGCTGGCCGCGAGGGGACCGGCCAGCAGGGCGCTGTGCGCGGCGAGCGCCTCGGGGAGCTCGGCGACCAGGGCGGGGCGGCCGGCCAGCTCGGCGAGGGCGGCGGAGAAACGACGGCCCGCGGGCCCGGCCGAGCTGCCTTCCGTCCAGACGACGGGCAGCGCGTCGGCGAGCTCGGCGGCCAGGGTCTTGGCCGGGTTGCTGTAGGTCGCGATGGCCGGGCCGCAGCGTTCTGCGATGTTGTCCAGGCGGTCGGCGACCTTCTCCAGGGCGTCCGGCCCGGCGGTGAGCAGGCCGATGCGGTCGAGGAGGGCAAGCAGCGGGGTGAGCAGGGCCCAGAAGACGCCCGAGGAGGACGCGGCGAGGGGTTCTTCCCGGTCGTACGGCGACGTCGCCATCGGTACGAACAGGCCGTGCGCGCCGGTCATCGCCTCGGCCAGTGGGGTGCCGGCGGGGGCCACGGCGACCACCGAGGCCCCGCGGCGGTAGGCCTGCTCGGCGAGCATGGAGAGGCTGGGCTCGGTGCCGTCCGGGGTGGCGATCAGCAGCAGGTCGACCGAGCCGGCCCAGCCCGGGAGCTCCCAGCGCAGGGCGCCCGCGGCCGGGGCGACGCCGGTCGGGGCCAATCGGGTGACGGGGCTGCCGGGGCCGGCAAGGCTGCTGATGAAGTCGGCCGTGTGGGTGGCGGCTGCTCCCGGGCCCGCGATCAGGACGGCGCGGGGCCGGCCGTCGGGCTTGAGGTCGCCGACGCCGGCCTCGATGGCGTGCCGGGCCGCGGTGCGGACGCGGGCGCCGGCCTCCGCCGCGCCGTGGAGGAGGCCTCGGCGGTCGGCCTCGGCGAGGCCCTCCGGGGCGTCGAGCAGCGATTCGTCGAGCATGGGCGGCAGCCTCCGATCACCGGGGGTCCTGTGCGGGGGTCGAGCACGGGGGTGGGCGCCTCGCCGTTGCGGGCGGTGGGCCTCTTACGCGGGGCGGCGGGCCTCGTCGACGAGCAGGACCGGGATGCCGTCGCGGACGGGGTACGCCAGGCCGCAGTCCTGACCGGTGCAGATCAGCTCGGTGTCCTGCTCCTTGAGGGGGGCATGGCAGGCCGGGCAGGCGAGGATCTCCAGGAGGCCGGCTTCGAGCGGCATGGGGTTTCCCTTCGGGGGGACGGCTTTGCTGATGTGCGGTCAGCGTACCGCTGGTGGGTGGGTTGAGCTGGGCTTGCGTGCCGTCCAGGGGGGCTCTGCCCCCTGGACGCCCGGATTTTTCCCGGGTTTCGCCGGTCAGGCCCTGATGATCGCCAGTGCCTCGTCGCGGATCTTGGTCATCGTCGCCTCGTCCTTCGCCTCCGCGTTCAGACGGAGGAGGGGTTCCGTGTTGGACGGGCGGACGTTGAACCACCAGTCGGCGGCGGAGACCGTGAGGCCGTCGAGGTCGTCGAGGGTGATGCCGGGGCGGCCCTCGTAGGCGGCGCGGATCGCGGCGAGGCGGGCGGTCTGGTCGGCGACCGTGGAGTTGATCTCGCCGGAGCCCGCGTAGCGGTCGTACTGGGCGACGAGGGCGGACAGGGGGCCGTCCTGGCCGCCGAGGGCCGCGAGGACGTGCAGGGCCGCCAGCATGCCCGTGTCGGCGTTCCAGAAGTCCTTGAAGTAGTAGTGGGCGGAGTGCTCGCCCCCGAAGATCGCGCCGGAGCGGGCCATCTCGGCCTTGATGAAGGAGTGGCCGACGCGGGTGCGGGCCGGGGTGCCGCCGTTCTCCTTCACCACCTCCGGGACCGTGCGGGAGGTGATCAGGTTGTGGATCACCGTGCCCGTGCCGCCGTTGCGGGCCAGCTCGCGGGCGGCGACCAGCGCGGTGATCGCCGACGGGGAGATCGGGTCGCCGTTCTGGTCCACGACGAAGCAGCGGTCGGCGTCGCCGTCGAAGGCGATGCCCAGGTCGGCGCCTTCCTCCGGGACCCGCTTCTGCAGGTCCACGATGTTGGCCGGGTCGAGCGGGTTGGCCTCGTGGTTCGGGAAGGTGCCGTCCAGTTCGAAGTACATCGGGACGAGGGTCAGGGGCAGGCCGGCGAAGACCGTGGGGACCGTGTGGCCGCCCATGCCGTTACCGGCGTCGACCACGACCTTCAGGGGGCGGATGGCGGTCAGGTCGACGAGGGAACGGAGGTGCGCCGCGTAATCCTCCAACGTCTCGCGTGTGGTGAGGGTTCCCGGCTCGGCGACCGGTTCGGGGGCGCCCGACTCCAGCCAGCGCTCGGCCAGTTCACGGATCTGCACGAGGCCCGTGTCCTGGCCGACGGGGGCGGCGCCCGCGCGGCACATCTTGATCCCGTTGTACTGCGCCGGGTTGTGGGAGGCCGTGAACATCGCGCCCGGGAGGTTCAGCGCGCCGGAGGCGTAGTACAGCTGGTCCGTGGAGCACAGGCCGATCTCGGTGACGTCCACGCCGCGGTCCGCCGCACCGCGCGCGAAGGCGCGGGACAGGGCGGGGGACGAGGGGCGCATGTCGTGCCCGACGACGATCGCCGCCGCACCCGTCACCTCGGCGAAGGCGGCACCGAAGAGGCCGGCCAGCGGCTCGTCCCACTGGTCCGGGACCACTCCGCGTACGTCGTACGCCTTCACGATCTGCGACAGATCAGCAGCCACGGCCAACCCTCCTGAAAGTCCTATGGGTGCCCACAAACTACCCGTCAGGGGTAAGGGGTGGGTGTGCGGACACCAAGTGGACCCTGAGGAGCCGCAGAGTCGTAACGCGGGGCGGGGGTGGCGTGGGGTGGTGCCTGAGGGCCGACTGCCGTCGGGCGGGGCTCAGTTGTCCGGGGAACGCAGGACGCGCAGGTGGCCGCGGCGGGCGACCTCCATGGGGTCCGCGGTACGCCCTCCGCCGCCCGCCTGGGCCGCGCGCTCCTGCGGGCGGGCCGCCTCGCGCACGGCGTTGGCGAGCGCTTCGAGATCGTCGCCGCTGGGCCGCGCGGGAGCGGAGCCGTCGAGGAGGCGGACGACCTCCCAGCCACGGGGGGCGGTGAGGCGCTCGGAGTGCTCGGCGCACAGGTCGTAGCAGTGGGGTTCGGCGTAGGTGGCGAGCGGGCCGAGGACCGCGGTCGAGTCGGCGTAGACGTACGTCAGCGTCGCGACGGCGGGTCGGCCGCAGGCGGTTCGCGAACAGCGACGTACAGGGCTCACGACGTTGGACGGTACCGCACTCTTGAGCGGGCCGCGACGACTCTCCCCCAGGTCACTCCACCGTGTCGTGTTGTGAGACGCCCCACACACCCCTCCGAACATGCCCTTCTGACCTGCGGAGACGGGCCAGTTGGAGGTGTCGGTCGGGAATCCGTACGGTCATGAGTCGGTACAAACAACGTCAATTGCCTTGAGTTCGGCGGTCTTGGAGGGTTACGGAAACGCGCCAGACCTTGGCCGGAATGGTCATCCTGCGACATGGGGTGTCGATGGCCGGTTGCCGTGCGGTCGGGGGCCGGCTGCCGCGTGGGTGCCGGGCGGGGGGAGCGTACGGGGACTACGCTTCACCAGTGATGGACAACCGTGTACCACCCCGTGCCGCCGGCCCCGGGCCCCGTCGACGTGATCGTCACGGGCGGGGCATGAGGGGACCTATCGCGCCGCCGCAGGTGCCGTTGGCGGCCAGCCGGGCCGAGGCGTTCGCGGACCTGGTGCAGGACTCCGTGGAGCGCCTCGAGCGGCGGTGGCCGCAGCTGGCCGACATCGACTTTCTCGTGCTCGAGGTGCCGCGACTGGAGGGGCGGGGCGCCGAGGCGTGGAGCGACGAGGCCGTGCCGTTGGGCGGGATCATCCCCGCGCGGGACGGACGGCGGGCTCGGATCGTGGTGTACCGGCGGCCGGTGGAGATCCGGACCAAGGGGCGGGACGAGCGGGCCGCGCTGGTGCACGAGGTGGTCGTGGAGCAGGTGGCCGAGCTGTTGGGGCTGACTCCGGAGACCGTCGATCCCCGGTACGGGGAGGACTAGCCGGGCTCTCCGGCTGCCCGATGCCGCGGCCGGCCGGGGGACGGCTTCACCCCGGCCCCGCTCCTGGCTTGCTACTTCTGCAGGACCGACAAGTCCTCGTCCGCCTCCGGTACCGCCACCAGACCTCGGTCGCTCGGGAGGGTCTGGATGGTGAAGCCCGGGATGCCGGATTCCGTGGCCGAGAGAGTCCGGGAGGCGTAGAGGGGGGCGTCGGAAGTGGGTTCCACCGTGAGGGCGTACGTGCCCTTCAGGCCTGACGGGACGGGGGCCGAAATGTCCTGGGTGGTCCCGGACTTGATCGTGTAGGTCTTCGTCACCGGGGAGCCGCCCTCGCTGCCCGCCGAGGCGGTGACCTTGACCGTGACCGTCGCGGTGGGGGCGGTCAGGGAGAGGGCCGAGGACTTGCCGCTGTTGTCGGCCGACGTCGCGCGCGTGCCGACGGGGGCCGTGGCGGGGATGAACGCCGTCTCCTGCTTGGCCCCCTTGCCGCGGATCACGCGCAGCGCAGCCACGACCGGAACCGACTGGTCCGTGGGCGTCAGCACCAGCGAGCCCGCCTCGCCGCGAGTGACGTCGCCGAGGTCGGCCGCGGTGGTCATGCCGGACTTGACGTGCAGGGTCTCGTTCCCGGCCGGGGTGATCAGGCCGTCGGGCGAGGCCAGGCGGACCTTCAGGTCCGCGTCGGCGTCGCCGGGCGTGAAGGCGATCAGACGGACGTCGATGGCATCCTTCGGGATGCCGGGCAGGACCAGACTGCCGACCGGATCGGCGGCCGCGGCCAGCCAGTCGCCGCCCACCTTGTCGTCCAGGGCCTGCACCGCCGCGCCGACCCGGCCACTGCGCACGTTCACGTGCACCGTCAGGTCGGTCTGCTGCTCGTCGGTGAGAGTGGACAGGAGGATCGGCTTGCTCGAGTGCGGGGGGATCGTGAAGCCGTCCGGCACCGTGGACTTGATCGCGCCGCCCTTGCCGTACAGCTCGATGTCGACGACCGCGGCCGAGTCGTCCGGGTTGGTGAGGTGCACGTAGTCGGTGCGGTCGGTGGACGTGCTGGCGCCCGGGAACCAGAACTCGGTGTCCGGGGCGGTGCAGTTGACGCCCTGGAGGCCGCGGCCGGTGCCCGCGGCGATCTCGGTGGTCTCCTGGACGGTCCAGCCCGGCGCGAACTTCCCGTCGGCGGTGCCGACCAGTGCGGGCGCGTCGGCGCCGGAGGTGTCACCGGTGACCGGCGTGCCGGGTTCCTTCGGGGTGAGGACCGGCTTCTCGGCCTTCTTCTTGGTGTCCTTGCCGGTCTTGGTGTCGCTCGTGCCGTCCGCCGACTGCTCGGCGGCCGCCTGGAGTTCGGCCTTCCCGCCGCTGGCCGCACCCTTGGTGACGGGCGTGAACGACGTGTACGACGTGTCGGCGATGTCGGAGAGGCTGGGCGCGGGGCACACCAGGCCGGCGCGCTCCACGGGCAGCTCGGCGGCCGCCTTGGCGGTGCTCGCGCCGGACGCGGACGGTGAGTCGAGCGCGGCGAAGGCGGTGACGGCGGCCAGTGCGGTCGTGCCGGCGATCAGGGACAGGGTCGTGCGGTTCACTGCTGGCTCCCGTCGGGGCGCTCACTGCCGGTGCCGTAGGGGTGCTGGGTCTGGTCGTAGCCCTGCTGGTACGCCGTCGGGTCGTACGGCATCTGTCCGTCCGTACCGCCGTAGGCGTAGGGGTCGTACTGGCCGTTCTGGTAGGGGTCGGGCTGGTACGCCTGCTGGTCGTAGCCGCCGGCCGGGTACTGGCCCGCGCCCTGGTACTGGTCGGTGCCGTAGCCGGTGTACTCGGCGCCCTGGTAGGACACGGCGTCCCAGTCGGCGTACTGCTGCTGGTGCGGGACGGCGGCCGAGACCTCCTCCGGGACGGGAGGCACGCCGGGCTGTTCCTGGTCGGCCGCTTCCTCGGCCTGGGCGCGCAGGCGGCGGGCGCGGCGGCCCTCGCCCGCGGTGGCCTGGGCGGGCAGCGGCTGCTCCTCGGGGAGGTCGTCGTCGATGTCGCGGCGGCGGCCGGGCAGGGCGAGGACGACGAGGACGACGGCGAGCGCGCCCTGGGTCCACAGCCAGGCGGTGTGGGTGACCGGGGCGTCGTAGGTGACGTCGAGCGTGCCGCCGGTGGAGGGCAGTTGGAAGCCCTGGGCCCAGCCGTCGACGGTGGTGCGGGTGAGCGGCCGACCGTCCAGGGTGGCAGTCCAGCCGTCGGACGCGGCCTCGGCCAGGCGCAGGACGCGGCTGTCCGAGCCCGAGGGAACGGTGGTGTGGATCTCCACCGGCCCGGCGGCGACGGACTGGGCGGTGCCGGATCCGCCCGCGGGCACGATGGTGGCGCGGGAGACCTGCTGGTCGACCCGCCACAGGGCGCTGCCGTTCTGCTGGCTGAGCCTGCTCAGGCCGTGTGTGGCGTCCAGGACGCGGGCGACCTCGCGGGGTGCGCCCTTGTGGACGAGGACGTAGCGGACCGCGAAGCCGCCGAGCTGGCCGGCCTGGTCGGCGCCGGAGCCGGCGACGAGGTTCGCGACGACCTTGTCGAGCTTGGCGTTCTCGCCGTCGGCGGCGGCGAGTTCGGCGTCTCCCAGGCGGGCGCCGGAGCCGCGGACGAGGGTGTAGCGCACGCGCGCGGTGGAGTCGCTGTCGAGGATCAGGGTGCGGGCCTGGTCGGCGGTGGTGGCGTCCTCGGCGACGAACGCGGGGACCTGCACCGGGTCACGGCGCTCCAGCGGACCGTCGGCACCGCCGATCATCCAGCCGGCGGCGACGAGCAGCGGGCCCGCGGCCGAGGCGAAGGCGATGAGGGCGGCGACCGGCTGGCGCCAGCCGAAGCTCTGCTCGGCCACGCGCGCGCGTGCCCCGTCGGCGCCGAGCGCGGCGGCGGCCAGCAGGGCGACGCCGTAGACGAGGGTGGCGGGTCCGGCCCAGGTGGAGTGGTTGGACAGGACGGCGAAGACGAGGCCGACCAGGGCGACCGCCCAGGCGGTCCGGATGCCCAACTGGCGTTCGGAGCGCAGGAGTGCGGCCAGGGCGGCGAGAACGATGCCGATGAGCATCAGGCCGTGGACGGTGCCGGGGCCGCCCGGGCTCGCGCCGAGCAGGTCGAGCGCGGAGGCGGACGAGGAGCCGTACTCCAGGCCCGCCTCCTTGAAGAAGCCGGTCGGGAGCAGGGTGAGCGACCAGGGGGCGAGGACCAGCAGCGGGGTGCCGAGCTGGGCGACGAAGCGCAGGCCGTGGGCGACGAGGTCGCCGCGGCGCAGGACCAGCACGCCGAGGCCGAGGATCAGGGCGATGGGCCAGACGATCGGCGTGAACGCGGTGGTGACGGTCAGCAGCAGCGCGTACGCCCAGGTGGCGCGCCAGCTGCCGCGCGCGCCGGAGGCATGGGCGAGGCCGCTCGCGGCGATGCCCGCGCGCGCGACGAGCGGCAGCAGCACGGCGAGGACGGCGGTGCCGATGCGGCCGCCGGCCAGGGCGCCGGTGGCGGCGGGCAGGAAGGCGTATGCGACGGCCGCCCAGGCGCGCAGCAGGCGGGAGGTGACCAGGGGCCGGGAGGCGAAGTAGGCGGTGAAGCCGGCCAGTGGCACCGAGCAGACCAGCAGGACGGTGACCGCGAGTCCGGTGGAGCCGAACAGGATCGACGCGAGTGCCGCCACGACGGCGAGGTAGGGCGGCGCGGACGGGGTGCCGCCGGCGCCGACCGGGTGCCAGCTGTCCGCGAAGCGGGACCAGAGGTCGCCGGCGTCGGCCGGGGCGGGCAGCAGGGCGCCGCCCGCGAGCGCGCCGCCGCCGAGCAGGGCGCGGCAGGCGGCGAGGGAGACGAGGAGCAGGGCCAGGAAGAGCACCGGGCCGGGCTTGCGGGCGATCCGCTTGAGCCGGGCGAACTGCTCGATCTCCAGGAATTCGGCGTCGTCGCCGCCGGGACCCGACTCCACGGCGCCGCCGTGCCGGCCGGCCGAGGTGGTGTCGGTGTCGGAGCCGCCGGAGAAGTTGCCGGCGATCTGTTCCACGGTGGCGCGGACGGTCGCGCCGGACGGCGGGAAGAGCTGGCGCAGTTCGGCCTTGTCGATCCGGGAGGGTCCGCGGCGGCGCCGTCCGGCGAGGATCCGCTCGGGCCGGAGCAGGGTGCCGAGGAGGCCGCGGATCTCGTCGACGGCCTGTCCCGGGACCTTGCCGACGAGATAGGCGACGGTCCGCAGGAGGGTGCCGAAAACGAGCCGCAGCAGTACCCAGGGCAGCACGGCGGCACGGTTGTTGACGAGGAGGGTGTAGACGGCGCCGGCCTTGTCGACCTTGTGCGGGGAGGCGGCGGTGCGGCCCACGCAGTCGACGGTACGGCGCTCGCGGGAGGCCGCCTCGGCGTGCCGCACGACCGCCTCGGGGGCGATGAGGACGCGGTGGCCGGCCCGGTGGGCGCGCCAGCACAGGTCGACGTCGTCGCGCATGAGGGGCAGCCGGCGGTCGAATCCGCCGAGCTGTTCGAAGACGTCGCGGCGGATGAGCATGCCGGCGGTGGAGACGGACAGCACGGTGCGGACGTGGTCGTGCTGGCCCTGGTCCTGTTCGCGGCGGTCCAGGCCGGTCCAGCGGCGGCCGGAGTTGGCGATGGAGACGCCGACCTCCAGCAGTTGCCTGCGGTCGTACCAGCCGCGCAGCTTGGGCCCGACGACCGCCACGTCGTCGCGGCCGAGTTCGATCTCGTTCTCGACGACGCGGAGCAGCTGGGCGAGGGCGTCGGGTTCGGGTGCGCAGTCGTCGTGCAGCAGCCACAGCCACTGGACGGGCTCGCCGTGCGGCAGTTCGGGCATGTCGTAGGCGTCGTCGCGCCACGAGCGGGTGACCGGGTCCCAGCCACTGGGGCGCTTGAGGTACGGCAGCTCGTCCGGGGTGAGGACGGGGACGGTGCGGCACGCCTCCTCGACGGCCTGGCCGAAGCCGGTGCGCCGGGCGAGGTGCACCACGCGCTCGTCGCCGAGGGCCTCGGTGACCAGCTGGGCGGAGTCGTCCGCGCTGCCGGTGTCGGCCGCCACCGCGTACTGGACGGGGCGCTCCTGGCCGAGCAGCCCGGCGAGCGCGTCGGGCAGCCAGCGGGCGCCGTCGTGGGAGACGAGGACCGCGGTCACCACATGACGCGGGAACTCAGGAGTGGCGGCCTGCTCTTGGGCTGCCGTATGGCTGTGCACGGACATCGAGGTACGGGCCCCGGTTCGATGGACTGCGGTGGACGCCTGTGCCCACGGGGGACAGCGGGGCGTCTCGGACGAGCGCCCACACTATCGGCTGACCATGACGACGGCCCGCCGCCTGTGGATAACCCACGGGCAACGGGCCGTTCGCGTAGTTTGTGTGTGTTCGTTCCTTCAGACGGCGGCCTTCTTCAGGCGACGGCGCTCACGCTCGGACAGGCCGCCCCAGATGCCGAAGCGCTCGTCGTTGGCGAGGGCGTACTCGAGGCATTCGGAGCGCACCTCGCAGGCGAGGCAGACCTTCTTCGCCTCTCTGGTGGAGCCGCCCTTCTCGGGGAAGAAGGACTCGGGGTCGGTCTGGGCGCACAGCGCGCGCTCCTGCCAGCCGAGTTCCTCGTCCGCGTCGTCGACCAGCAGTTGCTGCACCAGCTCGGTCATGTGCGCCCCTCGTCTGTCTTTCGCGTCCCCGTGCGTAGCCGTTACCGATTTCGGCTGAACGACACGAGTGAAATTACAAGTGTGCTGCTCCGGGCGAGTCAAGCCGAGATCTGCTATTGGGCCCGTTATTCACTCTGCGGAACCAAGGCCGTGCGGAAAGTGTTCAAATCGGCATAAACCTTGACGCGCAAGCGAGGCCAGCGGGGCGGCGGACCCCGTACGGACCTCTGTACGAAGAAGGACGCCCCCGCGTTCGATCGCGTTCCGCGAGGCTTGAGCGCTCGGTTGTGCGCCATGTGTCCTCGGGGTCAGGTGAACAAACCTTTCACCTGACAGATGAACTGGATGAGGTGAAACCTGTCCCACATTCCGGGCGTCGAGTTGACAGTGCGGGTGTGAACCGCTGTCCTAGGGGGCATGCTCGCGAACTTGGCACTCACCTCGACCCGCACCGCCGGGTCCTTCGGTGCTGCCCGGGTCCGCTGTAGCTGTTGTTGCTGTCCCAGCTGTTGAGCCCTACGCGCTCCGGCTGTCGCCGAGTCCTGTGACCGGCCGATTTCTCCTTTGCAGAACCCCCCGTTCAGGGCACCCGCTCTTCCGCTCTTCCGCCGAGGAACCACAGCATCCCTATGAACAGCGACAGCGACCTCCAGATCGCCGGCGACATCCTCGAAGTCCCGCACCTGCTCCAGCCGCCGCGCGAGCACCCGGCCACCGTCGCCGAGTTCGTGGGCCTCGCCCGCGAGATCGCCGCCGACCGCTCCCAGTGGGCGCACCTCGTCCGCTACGACGCCACCACCCGCTGGTACCACCGGCTGCGCACGGGCCCCGGCTACGAGGTGTGGCTGCTGTCCTGGGTGCCCGGGCAGGGCAGCGGGCTGCACGACCACGGCCGCTCCTCCGGTGTCCTCACCGTTCTGGAGGGCACGCTGACCGAGCGGACCGAGCGGACCACGCGCGCACTGACGCCCGGCGCGCAGCGGGTGTTCGCACCCGGGTACGTGCACGAAGTGGTGAACGACGCCCTGGAGCCGGCGGTGAGCCTGCACGTCTACTACCCGGGCCTGACCGAGATGCCGATGCACACGGCCCAGCACTGCGAGGCGCGCACCGAGCCGCGCCCGGTGACCGCCTGAACGATCGACGCCCGGCAGATCATCGGTCGACGGTCCGACCGATGGACCGTCCGACCGTTGGGCCGTCCGGCCGATCAACCGTCCGGCCGAATGATCGTGTGGCCGATTGACCGCCTGACGCGTTGTCGTACCCGCCTGCCAGACTTGCCCCCATGCGCATTGTGGTTCTGGCAGGCGGCATCGGCGGTGCCCGGTTCCTGCGTGGTCTGAAGCAGGCCGCGCCGAACGCGGACATCACGGTGATCGGCAACACCGGTGACGACATCCACCTCTTCGGGCTGAAGGTCTGCCCGGACCTCGACACGGTGATGTACACGCTGGGTGGCGGCATCAACGAGGAGCAGGGCTGGGGGCGGACCGACGAGACCTTCCACCTCAAGGAGGAACTGGCGGCCTACGGCGTCGGCCCGGACTGGTTCGGGCTCGGCGACCGGGACTTCGCCACGCACATCGTGCGGACCCAGATGCTGGGCGCCGGTTATCCGCTGAGCGCGGTCACCGAGGCGCTGTGCGACCGCTGGAAGCCGGGCGTGAGACTGATCCCGATGACCGACGACCGCGTGGAGACGCACGTGGCGGTCGAGACGGACGGCGAGCGCAAGGCGATCCATTTCCAGGAGTACTGGGTGCGGCTGCGCGCCTCGGTCCCGGCCGAGGCGGTCGTGCCGGTCGGCGCCGAGCAGGCCAAGCCCGCGCCCGGTGTCCTGGAGGCCATCGCCGAGGCGGACGTCATCCTCTTCCCGCCGTCCAACCCGGTCGTGTCCATCGGCACGATCCTCGCCGTGCCCGGCATCCGGGAGGCGATCGCGGAAGCGGGCGTGCCCGTGGTGGGCCTCTCCCCCATCGTCGGTGACGCGCCCGTGCGCGGGATGGCCGACAAGGTGCTCGCCGCGGTCGGCGTGGAGTCCACGGCGGCGGCGGTCGCCGAGCACTACGGCTCCGGGCTGCTGGACGGCTGGCTGGTCGACACCGTCGACGCCGGCGTGGTCGAGCGGGTCGAGGCGGACGGGATCCGCTGCAGGGCCGTACCGCTGATGATGACCGACCTGGACGCGACCACCCAGATGGCTCGGGAGGCGCTGACGCTCGCCGAGGAGGTGCGGGGAGCGTGAGCGAGGAGCGCGCGGAGTACCGGGTCTGGGCCCTGCCCGGCATCCCCGAGGTGCAGCAGGGCGACGATCTCGCCAAGCTGATCGCCGCGACCGAGCCGGGCCTGGTCGACGGGGACGTGCTGCTCGTGACGTCCAAGATCGTGTCCAAGGCCGAGGGGCGGATCGTCGAGGCGGCCGACCGGGAGGCCGCGATCGACGCCGAGACGGTGCGAGTGGTGGCCCGGCGCGGCACGTTGCGCATCGTCGAGAACCGGCAGGGCCTGGTCATGGCCGCCGCCGGGGTCGACGCCTCCAACACCCCGGCCGGGACCGTGCTGTTGCTGCCCGAGGACCCGGACGCCTCCGCGCGCGCGATCCGCGACGGGCTGCGCGACACCCTCGGCGTCAACGTCGGGGTGGTCGTCACCGACACCTTCGGGCGGCCCTGGCGCTCGGGGCTCACGGACGTCGCGATCGGCGCCGCCGGGGTGCGTGTGCTGGACGATCTGCGCGGGGGCACGGACGCGTACGGCAATCCGCTCAGCGCCACCGTGGTCGCCACCGCGGACGAACTGGCCGCCGCCGGTGACCTGGTCAAGGGCAAGGCGGCGGGACTGCCGGTCGCCGTGGTGCGCGGGCTGGCCCATGCCGTGGCCGACGAGCACGGTGAGGGGGCGCGGGCGCTGGTGCGTACCGCGCAGGACGACATGTTCCGGCTCGGCACGTCCGAGGCCGTGCGGGAGGCGGTGGCCCAGCGCCGTACCGTGCGGGCCTTCACCGACGCCCCCGTGGACCCGGGCGCGGTCCGGCGTGCGGTGGCCGCCGCGGTGACCGCACCCGCGCCGCACCACACCACCCCTTGGCGGTTCGTGCTGCTGGAGTCGGAGGAGTCGCGGGTACGGCTGCTCGACGCGATGCGCGACGCCTGGATCGCGGATCTGCGCCGGGACGGCAAGAGCGAGGAGTCCATCGCCAAGCGGGTCCGGCGTGGGGACGTGCTGCGGCACGCCCCCTATCTGGCCGTGCCCTGCCTCGTCATGGACGGCTCGCACACCTACGGGGACCCACGGCGGGACGGCGCCGAGCGGGAGATGTTCGTGGTCGCGGCCGGCGCGGGCGTGCAGAACTTCCTGGTGGCGCTGGCCGGGGAGCGGCTGGGCTCGGCGTGGGTGTCCTCGACGATGTTCTGCCCGGACGTGGTGCGCGAGGTGCTGGGGCTGCCGGCGGACTGGGATCCGATGGGGGCGGTGGCGATCGGGAATCCGGCGGAGGAGCCGAGGCCGCGGCCCGAGCGGGATGCGGGGGCGTTCATCGAGGTGCGGTGAGGCTCCCGTACGACCGCCCGCTCTCGCCTAGTCTCGTAGGACGGCGGCGTCGGCGCCGGCACCCGCAGGACTCGTAGGACTCGGACTCGTAGGACTCATTCGTGGCAGGACGATTCGCTCCGCGGCCCACGCGTACGACCGTGCGCGGTGGGGAGGTCGCCGTGCCCGCCGGGGTGCCCCGGCAGGGTGCGGGGGCCGCTGCGCGGGTGCGGAGCTGGGTGCCGGACGGACCGCTCGATCTCGGGCTGGTGCTGGGGCCGCTGCGGCGCGGGCCGGCCGATCCGACCTTCCGGGCGACGCGGGACGGGTCCGTGTGGCGGGCCTGCCGGACGCCCGCCGGGCCCGGGACGCTGCGGGTGTACGTCCGCGGCGGTGAGGTGCGCGCGGAGGCGTGGGGGCCGGGTGCCGAGTGGCTGCTGGAGCAGGTGCCGGAGCTGCTCGGTGCCGCCGATGATCCGGACGCGTTCGTGCCGCGGCACCGGGTCGTGGCGCTGGCGCGGCATCGGCGGCCGGGGCTGCGGCTGACGCGGACCGGGCTGGTGCTGGAGTCGTTGATTCCGTCGGTGCTGGAGCAGAAGGTCACGACCGATGAGGCATATCGGGCGTGGCGGTTGCTGGTGCGGAGATTCGGGGAGCGGGCGCCCGGTCCCGCGGGGGTGAGCGAGCGGCCGATGTGGGTGATGCCGGCGCCTCGGACCTGGGCGCTGATTCCGTCCTGGGAGTGGCATCGGGCCGGGGTCGACGACAAGCGGGCCTCGACGATTCTGCGGGCCGTGCGGGTTGCTGCGCGGCTGGAGCAGGCGGTGGGGATGCCGGCGGGGGAGGCTCAGGCGCGGCTGGAGGTCGTGCCGGGGATCGGGCCGTGGACGTCGGCGGAGGTGGTGCAGCGGAGTCACGGGGCGGCGGACGCGGTGACGGTCGGGGACCTGCATCTGCCGGGGATCGTGGGGTGGGCGTTGGCCGGGGACCGGGATGCCGACGATGCGGAGATGCTGCGCTTGCTCGAGCCGTATGCCGGGCAGCGGCACCGGGCGGCTCGGTTGATCCTGCTGAGCGGGCAGGTGCCTGCGCGCCGGGCGCCGAAGATGCCTCGGGTGGACATCGGCTTGTTGTAAGCATGTTGCTCCGGTGCCCGGTACTGCGGCCGGCCGGGGGTGGGTCCGCTCACCGGCGCTGCCAGGGTGCCGCTGCGCCCACCCTCCCCCCCTGCGCCCCTAGGGGCGCGGGGAACTGCGCGATCAGCCCCCACCGGCCCGCAGACGAAGGACGGTCCGAAGGGGGCCCCGCAGGCTACTGATCCGAAGAGAAGCGGAGCGCCCCCGCCGGGATGCGGGCGTCGCACCACACACGTACGCCCTCGCGGAGTTCGTTGTCGGGGCCGACCACCGCGCCGTCGCCGATGACCGTGCCGGTGAGGACGGAGCGTTCGCCCACTCGGGCCCGGGTGCCGATGAGGGAGTCGGTGATGAGCGCGCCGGGTTCGATGACGGCGCCGGGGAGGATCGTCGAGCCGAAGACCCGCGCGCCCGTCGCCACGAACGCGCCCTCGCCGACCACCGTGCCGCCCGTCAGCTTCGCGTCCGGGGCGACCGTGGCCGTGGGCAGGATCAGGCGGTCGCCGCAGCGGCCGGGGACGGCGGGGGAAGGGGCCCGGCCGAGGACGAGGTCCGCCGAGCCGCGGACGAAGGCGGCGGGGGTGCCCAGGTCGAGCCAGTACGTGGAGTCGACCATGCCCTGAAGGTGGGCCCCGGCGGAGAGGAGGTCCGGGAAGGTCTCGCGTTCCACGGATACGGGGCGGCCTGCCGGGATCGTGTCGATGACCGAGCGGCGGAAGACGTACGCGCCCGCGTTGATCTGGTCGGTGACGATCTCCTCCGGTGTCTGCGGCTTCTCCAGGAAGGCGAGGACGCGGCCGGTGTCGTCGGTGGGGACCAGGCCGTAGGCGCGCGGGTCCGTCACCTTGGTGAGGTGCAGGGAGACGTCCGCGCCCGTCGACTCGTGGGTGTGCACGAGCCGCCTGATGTCCAGGCCCGTGAGGATGTCGCCGTTGAAGATCAGCACCGGGTCGTCGGGGCCGGAGTGCAGCCGCGAGGCCACGTTGCGGATGGCGCCGCCCGTACCGAGGGGCTCCTCCTCGGTGACGTACTCGATGTGCAGCCCGAGGGAGGCGCCGTCGCCGAAGTAGGGCTCGAAGACCTCCGCGAGGTAGCTCGTCGCGAGCACGATGTGCTCCACGCCCGCCGCTCTCGCCCGCGCCAGCTGGTGCGTGAGGAACGGCACCCCGGCCGCCGGGACCATGGGCTTCGGCGTGTGCACCGTGAGCGGACGCAGCCGGGTGCCTTTGCCGCCGACCAGGAGGATCGCTTCTGTCACCTGTCGTCTCTGCTTCCTGCCGGGACCGGCCGAACTACTCGTTTCGGCCGGCCAGTGTATGCAGACCGTGCGACGGTGCCCTCGTTGGCCGCGCGGTGTCCCGCGAGATCGGCGTCCGGTTTCCCCCAACCGACCCCCCGCCGTCCGCGAGCCTCCTCCACCCGCCCCCTGACGGCGGTGAACGCGCGCCCCCGTGCCCTCAGCGCCCCTGATACCGCGCCGCGCTGGAACGCGCCG
The DNA here is from genome assembly GCF_044768135.1 of Streptomyces sp. NPDC101165. Lineage (NCBI taxonomy): Bacteria > Bacillati > Actinomycetota > Actinomycetes > Kitasatosporales > Streptomycetaceae > Streptomyces > Streptomyces sp. NPDC101165. The sequence goes on from NZ_JBIWPG010000039.1 coordinate 23,555, forward strand.
TGCCGAGCTGGGCGTAGAGCCGCTTGGCCGGACACTCGGTGGCGAACCCGTCCCGATGGCCGTAGATCACGTTCAGTCGTACGTTCTTCCCCTTTGGGTAGAGATTGCCACCGCCCGACGTCAGATATGTCTTTCCGCTGGGATTGGCCCCGAAGAGCCCGAGCTTCCAGGCGGTGAGCTTGGCGACGGCCGTCACCGCAGCGGCGGACGGCTGGGTGGAGCTGTATGTGCCGATCACGGCGATGCCCATGCTGTTGCTGTTGAACCCGAGGGTGTGGGCACCCATGACCGCCTTCGCCACACCCCCGGCCCGGCCCTCGTAGAGGCTTCCGCACTTGTCGACGAGGAAGTTGTAGCCGATGTCCCGCCAGCCCATGCTCTTGACGTGGTAGCGGTAGATACTGCGGATGACGGAGGAGGCCTGGGAGCAGGTGGTTCCTGCTCGGTGTCCCGTCGGCCCAGCTGGGGGATCCCCAGGGCGCCGTAGGGCACGAGGTCGGTGTTGGCCGCGTAGGCGGCGACCGTCGCGTATAGATCTGCCCATCAGGAAACTGACGGACCGTCGGGAGCCGTTCCGCCGAACCGGTGGCCCCGGCGCTCGGTGCGCAGGCCGGCCCCGGCGTACTCTTGCGCGGGTGAATGCCACCGATCGCACCCCTGCCGACCTGCTGCGTTCCGCGCTCGCCGCGGATCCCGGCCGCCCCCTGGTGACCTTCTACGACGACGCCACGGGCGAACGCGTCGAACTGTCCGTCGCCACCTTCGCCAATTGGGTGTCCAAGACCGCGAATCTCCTTCAGGGCGACCTGTCCGTCGGACCGGGTGACCGGGTCGCGCTGCTGCTGCCCGCGCACTGGCAGACGGCCGTGTGGCTGCTCGCCTGTTCGTCGGTGGGAGCGGTGGCGGATGTGGCCGGGGACCCGGCCGCCGCCGACGTCGTCGTCAGCGGGCCGGACTCCCTGGAGGCGGCGCGGGCGTGCCGCGGGGAGCGGGTCGCTCTCGCACTGCGGCCGCTGGGTGGGCGCTTCCCCCAGGCGCCGGACGGCTTCGCCGACTACGCCGTGGAGGTGCCGAGTCAGGGGGATCGGTTCGTGCCGTTCGCGCCTGTGGATCCCGAGGAGGCGGCGCTGATCGTCGCGGGGGCTGAGTTCAGCGGGGGCGAGGTGGTCGAGCGGGCCCTGGCGGATGCGGTGTCGCTGCAATTGGCGGGGCCGGGGTCGAGGCTGCTGTCCGCTCTTCCGTACGACACGTGGGAGGGGCTGAGCGCAGGGCTGTACGCGCCGTTGGCTGCCGGGGGGTCCGTGGTGCTGTGCAGGAATGTCGACCGACTGGATGAGGAAGCTCTCGCCAAGCGGGTCGAGAGCGAGAGGGTGACTGTGTTGCGCCGCTGAGAGGGGGCGGGGGCGGCCATCGGGCGAGTGCGGGTGGCGGGGCTGTTCGCGCCCACGTGGCGGAGCCGCATGTCGACACAGCCCCGCGCCCTGTCAGGTCGGCCGCCGTCACCCATGTGGAGTAGCAAAGGGCGACTCCCACCCCGCTCCCCCGCCATCGTCGTAAGAGCAGAGGCATGACGCTCGTACGCCATGAGGGGACCCGCACCGTGAACGACAGCGTTCGTCGGGGGCTCGGGGCCTCGGCCGCCGGGGAGGGGCTCCTGCGGCGGCGTCGGCGGCGGTGGGTCAGGGGGGCGGCGCTAGGGGTGGGCGTGGTCGTCGTGGCGGCGGCCGGGGCGGGGTGGGCCGTGTACGCCAAGCTCAGCGCCAACATCACGCCGGACGACGCGGCCGCCGCGGAACTCGCCCGCTACGAGCGGGAGCGGCCCACCGCGCTGGTGCGGGGCGCGCAGAACATCCTGCTGATCGGTTCCGACACCCGGGCCGGGGACGGGAACGGGCAGTACGGGCGGGACCTGGGCAGCGAGCGGTCCGACACCACGATCCTGCTGCACCTGGCCGCCGACCGGCGCAGCGCCACCGCCGTCTCGCTGCCCCGGGACCTGATGGTGGACATCCCCGGCTGCCTGCGGGCGGACGGCAGCCGCAGCGAGCCGGTGTTCGCGATGTTCAACCACGCCTTCCAGGTGGGCGGTTCGGCGTGCACCATCCGTACCGTCGAGAAGCTGACGGACATCCGGATCGACCATCACATGGTGGTCGACTTCAGCGGGTTCAAGGAGATGGTCGACGCCGTCGACGGGGTCGAGGTGTGCCTGAAGGAGCCCATCGACGACAAGGCGGCCAAGCTGAAGCTCCCCGCGGGCCGGGTGACCCTCGACGGGGAGCAGGCGCTCGGGTACGTGCGGGCCCGCAAGTCGATCGGCGACGGCAGCGACACCGAGCGGATGGAGCGGCAGCAGCGGTTCCTCGGCGCGCTGGTCAACAAGGTGCAGAGCAACGACGTCCTGCTGAATCCCGTGAAGCTGTATCCGGTGCTGGACGCGGCCACTTCCTCGCTCACCACGGATCCGGAACTGGCAAGTCTGCGCGGTTTGTACCAGTTGGTGCGCGGGCTGCGGGACATCCCCGCGGAACATGTGCAGTTCCTGACGGTTCCGCGCGAGTCGTACGTCTACGACGCCAATCGTGACCAACTCGTGGAGCCGGAGGCCGAGAAGCTGTTCGCTCGGCTGCGGGCGGACCAGCCGGTGGCGGTGGCGCGGTCGGATTCTCAGGAAGTTCTCAGGGAGACCCCCGGGGCGGATCCCGGGAACGACCCCTCCGCCGCTCCGACGTTCCGTGGGAACACCGCGGCCGAGCACACCTGCGAGTGAGGCGCGCACCAAGACGACGAACTTCAGTTCAGAAATATGAGGGGGATTGCCCAGTTGTAGGAAGGTGGAATTTGTCACCGGCGTCGCTCGACGCTGAACTGGGCGGATAGTGTGAGCGATCCGGTGCACCCGGCCACGAGGTCCGACCTGGGGTCGTGCACCGATTCACCGAGACCCGAGCGCCTTTGAGGGGGAAGGCGCCGCGTGGCCCCGACGGAGGATTCGGACAACCGTGGACGCGCAAGGCCGTGGGCGGGCGGACAACATCGACCCCGCAGACCAGTGGGTACTCAATCCGAACACCGGCGAATACGAACTGCGACTGAGCGATTCCGCACCGCAGTCGTCCGTTCCCGGTCCGCGGAGACCGAACTCCCGTGATTCCGGCGGTGCCGGGCGCGGCCGCGGCGACGCGGCGGGGGGTCGGACGCGCGAGATGCGGGAGGTGCGCGGCGCGGAGGTGCCGGGTCCCCGGTCGGGCCGGCGCAAGGGTGCCGAGCCCGAGCCGCCGCCGACCCGGCGCGGCCGGCGTCCGGTGAAGAAGAAGTCGAAGGCCAAGAAGGTGCTGGCGTGGACCGCCGGCGGCACGGCGTTCGTCCTGGTCGCCGTCGGCACGGCCGGCTACCTCTACCTGAAGCACCTGGAAGGCAACGTCACCACCACGGACGTCGGTGACGCGGCCAAGGACGGCTTCAGCAAGGACGACGCCTTCAACATCCTGATCATCGGCACCGACAAGCGGACCGGCAAGGGCAACGAGGGCTACGGCGACTCCGGCAGCGTCGGGCACGCGGACACCAACATCCTGCTGCACGTCGCCAAGGACCGGACGAACGCGACCGCGCTGAGCATTCCGCGCGACCTGATCGTGAACGTGCCGGACTGCGAGACCACGCAGGCCGACGACACCAAGAAGGTCATTCCCGGTACCGACGGGGTGCGCTTCAACACCAGCCTGGGCCAGGAGGGCCGGGACCCGGGCTGCACGATGCGCACGGTGAAGGCGGTCACCGGCATCGAGCCCGACCACTTCATGATGGTCGACTTCAACGCGGTGAAGACGCTGACGGCGGCGGTCGGCGGCGTCGACGTGTGCCTCAAGCACGCGGTGAAGGACAAGCAGTCGCATCTGGACCTGCCCGCCGGCCCGTCCAAGATCGAGGGCGAGCAGGCGCTGGCGTTCGTCCGCACCCGGCACAGCTGGGGCAACCAGGGCGACCTGGACCGCATCAAGGTGCAGCAGCAGTTCATGGCCTCGCTGATGCGCAAGATGTCCTCCAGCGACACCCTCACCAGCCCGACCAAAATCGTGAAGCTGGCGGAGGCGGCCACCAAGGCGCTGACCGTCGACCAGGGCATCGGCAAGGTGAGCACGCTCAAGGACGTGGCGCTGGAGCTGAAGAAGGTGCCGCCGAAGAACATCTCGTTCATGACGGTGCCGGTGATCGACAACCCGGCCGAGAAGGTCCACGCGACGGTCGTCGTCGACAAGACGAGGGCGCCCGAGGTCTTCGACGCCATCAGGAACGACGTCTCCTTCACCGAGGTGAAGAAGAAGCAGAAGGCGGCCAAGGACGCGGCGGCCGCCCGCCTCAAGGGCAGCAAGTCCCAGCCCTCCGAGGTGCGGGTACGGGTCCTCAACGGCGGCGCCGAGGCCGGCAGCGCGCAGGAGACCCTGCAATGGCTGCAGACCCAGGAGGGTGTGCTCAAGTCGGAGAACGCGGGCAACGCGCCCGCGGAACTGAGCAGGACCACGCTCGAGTACGCGCCCGACCAGGCGGCCCAGGCGCGTGAACTGGCCCACCTGATGGGTCTGTCCGGATCCGCGCTGAAGCCGGGCAAGAGCGTGACCAACTCCCAGGGGCTGCCCGCGATGACGCTCACCCTGGGCAAGGACTTCAAGGGTGCGGGCGTCTCCCTCACCGCTCCGTCGAAGGCTCCGTCGGTCGACAAGTCCACGGCCGACAAGGTTCAGTGCGCCTCATAGGTAACCCAACGGGTCCGTCGTGCGTCTAACTCGGCGCGGGACGGACCCGTTTCATGGCGCAGGGTGGGGAGGGCAGGGAGTTGTCGCAGAGCGATGTGCGTGGGGAGCCTCCTGCGGTCGAGGACACGATGGCGCTCACGCCGCAGGCCGCTCGGGCGCCTGAGGGGTCCGGACGGCACGGCGGAGGGCGTCGCGACGGCCCGAAGACCCAGCGGCGGGGGCCCCGGCGGCGCGTGCTGCGCTGGTCGGCGACCGTGCTGACGGTGGTGATACTCGGCACGGCCGGCGCCGGATACCTGTACTACCAGCACCTGAACGGCAACATCCAGAAGGGCCGCCGCAGCAACGGCGACGACTCCAAGGCGCAGCGGACCCGGCCGAACGCGGCCGGCCAGACCCCGCTGAACATCCTGCTGATCGGCTCCGACAGCCGTAACTCCGACGAGAACGTGAAGCTCGGCGGTGCCAAGTACGACCGCGGCAGCCCACCGCTCGCCGACGTGCAGATGCTCATCCACCTCTCCGCGGACCGCAAGAGCGCCGCCATGGTGAGCATTCCCCGGGACACCCGGGTTGACATCCCCAAGTGCACGGACCCCGACACCGGCAAGGTCTACCCAGCCACCAACGCCATCATCAACACCACCCTGGCCCGGGGCGGGGCCGGCTGCACGCTGACCACCTGGGAGAACCTCACCGGTGTCTACATCGATCACTGGATGACGATCGACTTCGCAGGTGTGGTGAAGATGGCGGACGCCATCGGCGGCGTCGAGGTGTGCGTGCGGCAGAACGTGTGGGACCACTCGACGCCCGCCCAACGCGGCGGCTCCGGGCTGAAGATGAAGGCCGGGCGGAAGAAGGTCGAGGGCGTGCAGGCCCTGCAGTGGCTGCGCACGCGGCACGCCTGGGGCAGTGACGTGATGCGGGCCCGCGCCCAGCACATGTACCTCAACTCGATGATCCGCACGCTGAAGCAGCAGAACGTGTTCACCGACACCGGCCGGCTGATGGACCTGGCCGAGGCTGCCACCAAGTCCCTGAAGGTGTCCGAGGAGATCGGCACCGTCAAGAAGCTCTACGACCTGGGCACGGAGCTGAAGTCTGTGCCGGCGGACCGCATCACGTCCGTGACGATGCCCAACGTCGAGGACGCGCAGAACAGCGAGCACGTCGTGCCGGAGAAGGCCGGCGCCGACAAGCTGTGGCAGATGCTCCGCGACGACGTGCCCTTCGACAAGAACGGCAAGCCGTCGGGGGCGAAGAAGGCGGCGGGCAAGTCGCAGCCGACGAAGACCCCTTCGGTCGACGCGGCCCGGCTCGGGGTGCTGGTGCAGAACGCCACGCAGTCCTCCACCGAGGCCGCGGTCGGCGGCCGGGCCGGGACGATCAGCCAGGCGCTCGTGCAGAAGGGGTACGGCAGGGCCACGGCCGACACCTCGGCGACGCTGTCCGCGGACCAGACCGTCGTGCGCTACCCGAGCGCCGATCTGGAGGGGGACGCGCAGGGCGTCGCCAAGGCGCTGGGCATCCCGATGAGCCAGGTGAAGCAGTCGACCGACGTGTCGGGGGTCACCCTCGTCGTGGGCGCGGACTGGCGCACGGGCACCGCCTACCCGAAGAAGTCCGCCCCGAAGGCCGGCGACCTGCCCGGCAACTCCGATGCCATCAACGGCTCGGACACCTCCCAGTGCATGGACGTGTACAAGCCCTACCAGTGGTGAACGAAACACGAGGGCCCCTCCGCGACATGCGGAGGGGCCCTGTTCGTTCGTGTGCTCAGCGGGGTTCGAGCACCGCCGGCCTCCGGGAGGCGATCACTCGCTTCGCCAGGGACCTGGGGCTGGTCAGGAAGCCCCAGCCCCACGACATGTGCATGGTCGCGAGGGCCACCGGGATCTGCAGCCGGGCCTTGCCCGGCAGCCCCTTGCCCGCCGGGAGCGAACCCGCCACGATCGCCGCCAGATAGCCGCCGGGGATCACCAGACCCCACGGCGTGAGGGCAGCGCCCACCACGAGACCCGCCGCTATGGCGCACACCGCGGTCGGCGGGGCGAGGTAGCGCAGGTTGATGGAGCCCTCGTGGTAGCGGGCGACGACATGGCGCCAGCGGCCGTAGTCCTTGTACTGCTTGGCGAGCGCCTTCACGCTCGGCCGCGGCCGGTACGACACCTTCAGCTCCGGCGAGAACCAGATCAGGCCGCCCGCCTCGCGGATGCGGAAGTTCAGCTCCCAGTCCTGGGCGCGGATGAACTCCTCGTTGTAGCCGCCCTGTTGCTCCAACGCCTCGCGGCGGAAGACACCGAGGTAGACCGTCTCGGCGGGGCCCGCCTGGCCACCGGTGTGAAAGGCCGCGTTGCCGACGCCGACCTTCGAGGTCATGGCGGCGGCGACCGCGTGCTCCCAGTCGTTCTCGCCCTCGGCGTGCATGATGCCGCCCACGTTCTGCGCGCCGGTCTCCTCCAGGAGCCGCACGGCGGTCGCGATGTAGTTCGGCGAGAGCATGCCGTGGCCGTCGACACGGACCACGATCGGGTGCCGGGAGGCCTTGATCGCCGCGTTCAGCGCGGCGGGGGTGCGGCCGGTCGGGTTCGGGACGGTGTGCACACGGGGGTGTTCGGCGACCAGCTCGGCGGCGATCTCGTCCGTGCGGTCCGTGGACGGACCGAGGGCGATCACGACCTCCATCTCGCCGGCGTACTCCTGCGCGAGGATCGCTTGGACGGCCCCGCGCAGATGCCGCTCCTCGTTGAGGACGGGCATGATCACAGAAACGGCGGGGTGTGGCACGTCGGGCTTGGCGTTCATAGGGGGCTCACGTTACCGCGAACGGGGGACACCGGTGCGCGGCGCCGGGCGCGTGCAGGCGGGCTGGAGATCGTATCGGCCTACGGTGCTCACAAATCCCACATACGGCCGCAGCCCGGAGGTGTCCCTTGCCCAGCCCGCCTAGGTCCCCCGCCCGGCCGCAGCGCCGACCGCAACCGCCCCGCCGGGTGCCACGGCAGCCCGAGCGGGTCGTGCGGCCCCCGCGCCCCAGGCGGCCGCGCTGGGCCATGCGGGCGGTGACCACCCTGTCCGTGGTCGTGCTGGCCTCCGCCGGGATCGGCCACGCGGTCGTCACCAGCCTGGACGCCGGCATCACCCGGGTCGACGCCTTCAAGGACATGAAGAACCGGCCCCGCGCGGGGCACGGCATGAACGTTCTGCTGGTCGGCACCGACGGCCGCGACAAGATCAGCGCGTCGGAGCGGCGCGCGTACCGGCTGGGCGGGCAGCCCTGCCACTGCACCGACACGATGATGATCGTGCACATCTCGGAGGACCGGGAACGGGCGAGCGTGGTGAGCCTGCCGCGCGACTCCTACGCCGAGGTGCCCGAGCGCGTCGACCCGGGCACCGGCCGGCGGCACGCCCCGCACCCCGTCAAGCTGAACGCGGCCTACGCCGAGGGCGGCCCCCAGCTGACCATCGCCACGGTCGAGAACATGACCCATGTGAAGATCGACCACTATCTGGAGGTCGACTTCACCAGCTTCATGAAGACCGTGGACGTGCTCGGCGGCGTCCGGATCTGCACGGCGACGCCGCTGAAGGACTCGTACACCGGCCTCGACCTCGCGCCCGGCACGTACACGCTCAACGGCGGGCAGGCGCTGCAGTACGTGCGCGCCCGGCACGTGGACGGGGCGAGCGACCTGGGCCGGATGAAGCGGCAGCAGCGGTTCCTGGCCGCGCTGATCGAGCGGGCCACCTCCTCCGGGGTGCTGCTGAACCCGATGCGGTTCCGGGACGTGACCCGGGCGGTGCTCGGCTCGGTGCGGGCCGACGAGGGCTTCGGCACCGACGAGCTGCTCGATCTCGGCCGGGCGATGCGGAACTTCTCCCCGTCCTCCTCCGAGTTCTCCACGGTGCCCATCGGGCAGGTGAACTTCCCGGTGAAGGGCCTCGGCTCGACCCTGAAGTGGGACCCGGCGGCGTCCGGCCGGCTCTTCCAGTCCCTGCGCGACGACAAGCCGCTGACCGTGGACCACCCGCACCGCGCACCTCGGACGGCACCCGCCGAGGTCGCCCCGCGGCAGGTCCGGGTCCAGGTGGAGAACGGCACCGGCACGGCCGGGCTCGCCAAGCGGATCGACGCGGCGCTCGCGGCGGCCGGCTTCGCCACCACGCACCAGCCGACCACCGCGACCGTGCACGACGTCAGGCGCACGGTGATCTCCTACGACCCCCGCTGGGACCGCTCCGCCCGCACCCTGGCCGCGGCCCTGCCCGGCAGCGCGCTGCGCGCGGTACCGGGGATGGGCCAGACGCTGAAGGTGACCGGCGGGTCGGACTTCAAGGCCGTGCACCAGGTGAAGGTCGCGGACCCGGCCAAGCCGGAGCAGAGCGCGCTGCGCGGCAACGAGGTGATCTGCCCGGCTTCCGGAGGAGCCTCCGAAGGGGCCTAGGGGGGCTGGGCGACCCGGGGGCCCGAGCAGGCCCTAGGTGTATTGACCCGCAGGGTTGTTCACACGGCTGATGGGTGGCCGGCCGCCCAGTGCGGTGTGGCAGCGGTGGTGGTTGTAGGTGTGGA
>NZ_JBIWPG010000040.1:0-30163 GCF_044768135.1 Streptomyces sp. NPDC101165
ATTCGCTCCGCGAATTCCTAAAACCCGCTAGCTACGACAAGGTGCCCCCTGAGGCATCTCTGCACGCCATTCTTAATAAAGCCTCAACCCCCTTTATAATTGCCCCGATTATAATTCCAGGGCCACTCTTGGCAGGGATTCTCAACTCTCCTCCGGAAAAGAGTTCATGAAATCCAATCAAGTCCCGTCTGAATTCTAACCAACTTGCCCAAGGTGAACTCTCGCAATTCTCACATTCACTTTCCGGAAAGGGAATGTGAGATACCATCAAGTGACTGAAAATTTCGGCTAATCGGATAGGCTTTCGCGCCGCTTCTCGCAATCCTTTGCCACAGCCCAACCCACTGGCCCGCATGTCACCGGCCCAGCCTCCTAGGGTGCGCCAGCGCCCGAGCGCAGAGAACCCGCTGACGCCCGGCCCCTGCTGCTCATGCGCCCCGCCTCTTTCCCCGTTCGATGGCTGGCAGAGCGGCCGCGGAGGGAATCTCAGCTCTGCTGATGCGGAGCAGTCGGCCTCTCAGGGCTACACGTCCGTTACGTCCGCTTGACGTACCTCGCTGCCTGTGAATTCGGTGAACGCCGCCGTATTAAGGGGGCGGGAAGTATCAAGGTCACCCCAGGCATATGCGGCAGCAGCTTCTTGATGTGACTGGTTACCACCGGGATGGCCGTGCCCAGCGTCCTTGGTCGGTCTGGGGTTCAGGGATATCCGATGACATCACATCAGAAGCATTAACGATCATTGGCGGGAGCGTCTGTCGCCATGCGGAAACGTCACCTGACTGCTCTGAGGAGCCGGGTAGCTCGTCCAGACTGCGCGAACCGCGGCACGCCAGGATGCAGCCATCGTTCTGGTGCCATCGCTCGAGTTGCCTATGGCTGCCTCTGGCCCTGGTGGGTGTCCGCGCGCCGCGGCCCATGACATGAGCTCGCCGAGGAGGCCCACAGCGGCTCAGGGCTCCTCGGCGACCATCGATCCGTCCCGGCGACCGTGGCTACCGCATGCCGTGCTCGTTCCCGGGGTCCACGTAGTCCAGGGGAGACGGGGATTTGTCTGCGTCCGGCCGCCGCCCCCGGAATGCCGGCCCCCTGGGAGGGGGATTCCGTCGCTGCACCCGCCTCCGGTAGGCCCGGTAGATCAATATCCCGACGCACAGACAGACGAGCCCCACGGCGAAGGCCCCCCGCACCCACAACCCGGTCTGCTGCGACAGCAGCCCGCGGAACAGGGCATCGAATGCGCGGTAAAGGCCGCCAGCGGCGGGGTCAACAAACCGTCGGCCGACTCGCAGCAGGCACGCCAAGTAGACGGCACCACCGACCAGCAATAGATATACGGCGCAGAGAGCCGACCTCAGCACGACCACTGCCCGGGAGACATGGGTGGCCACCGTCCCCGGCGACTTTCCCATAGCCAGAGCTGTCTCAGCCTGGGTCAGCCCTAATGCCTTGGTGCACAGCACCGCCGTGCGCTGCTGTGGCGGCAGTGCGCTCAGCGCCGCCTCAAGGTCCAGGCGCAGATCGGCGGTACCGCACGGATCGGCCGCGGCGCCAGCGGTCTCCAGCTGTACGTCGGCGTCTAAGGATCCGTAGCCCAGGCCGTTGCGGTAGCGCTGAGCGGCGTGCCACGCCTCGTTTTTCACGGCCTTGAAGACATACGGGCGCATCTTCCCGACCGGCTTACTGCGGGCCAGAACCCTCTCTAAGGAGTTTTGCACTACGTCCTCGGCATCCACCCACGCCGGTGGGACATTGAAGGCCTGGAGCCGCTTGCGGGCGTAGCCGACCAATTGCCCGTACCGCTCGGCGACCAGGGCCGCCACCGCCTCGGCGTGCTCTGTCGCCTGCTCCTCAGCCATGCCGCCCCCGCCTCGCCGGCTGGCGCCCGTCGCCTGCCTCCTGTCGGGCGCGCACGAGTTCGGCCTTGCCCGCCGCGCGGATGCGGAAGGCGATGCTGTGCAGCACGCTCCCCAGTCCCGGCGCGCACACGATCACCAGGAAGACAACGACGGCGTCAACGCCCGTACCCTCCACGGAACCCCCTCCAGTCTGCGGCCTAGAGTGCCTCACCGTGAAGCAGCGGCCGTACGCACCCCTGACAGTGGTCTCAGCGCCGGATTCTTGACACGACAGTCAAGATTTTTTGGCGGCTCGGCGCCGACGGCGCAGCCGTGACGGCTGCGGTATGCGTCATCGGCGTTGACTTCATGGGCGCTTTGGGGTGAACGGCCGAATGGGTTGGGGCTCCGCGCCGGGCACGGGCGCCGCCTCATCCGAACCGAGGAGCTCTGGACGGACGGGCCGGGGAGAGGGGTGCGGACCGTCCCTCCCCCGGCTGTTCGGCTCAGCGGAGGACGACGTTATGGGCCGGCGAGACGTCTGGCTGGAGGTGTCCGTAGCCCAGGTCGGCCATGACAGGGCCGAGGATCTTGGCGAATGCCTCGAACGACTCGGTGGACTCCCACACGTCGGTGACCCGCCAACAGCTGCCGACGGGTCCCGCGACGTGGGCGAGCAGTCCTGGTACGGGCAGGTCGGCCGGCGAGGTGAAGCCCTGGCCTTCGGTGACGTGATCGATGCAGGTGTCGTACAACTCCTGGGCGGCAGCCGTGTTCTCGAGGTCGAAGGTGACGATGATGGCCATGGTCGGGTGCTCCTGTCCGTTATCCGCTGGATTCGACGGATGCCGCCCCACGATCTCCCCGCTGCGACGGCGACGGCAACGGCGCACGGGGGTGGCTCGTCAGAGCGCCGGGAGCTGAGGCGCGTGCAGGCTCGCTGTGCGCGCCCCTAACAGCGATGTCCGCTCCCAGGTCGTCCTGTCCGCCGGCCTGGACGGCGTTGGTGCAGCCGTCGCGGTTGTTCAGGTCACGGATCGCGTGTTCGAACTGTCGGTGGGACAAGGCGTCCAGCTGGGTCAGCCCGTAGTGCAGGGCCCGTGCCTGGGTTTGTGTCTACTGTGTGGGCTGTGTTCGCTGCTGCCGGCATCCGATGCTGCCCAGGATGGCAAGCGCGGCCGCGGCAAGCGGCAGCCACCAGTGCGCGAGCAGCCAGTTGACCGCCATCACCACGAGGCTGAGTGCCGCGATGGCGACCACGCCCAGGGCGATGTGGGTGTCCTGCCGACTCTGTCGGCGGCTGGGGCGCCGGGTGGTGCGTCGCCTGGGGGCGGGCGCTGGGTCATCGCCCGCCTCCCAGGGCGGAGAGGTCGATCGGGTAGGACACGGTTGGTGTGGGCGCCGTCTTTCGGGGCTTTGTGTGTGGTCTGGTCGAAGCGGATGGGGTACGTCACCGTCGGCTTGGGCTGTGGTTCCGCTGCGCTCTTGTCCTGGCTGGCGGTATGGCTGAAGACGAGGACGGCTAGGCCGAAAACGGCGAGGACCGTCGTCTCTCGGTGTGCCCCCGGTGCCCACCAATAGTGCCCGCGTGCTGGCGTTCCGTCCGAGCGTACGTACGACCGGACGAAAGGCATCGAGTTTTCCCCGAGATCGTCTTGATCCCTATGTCCGTCCATGCTGACGGCGGCCACTGACAACCGATCATGTTGGGTACCTCAACTGCGCTTATATTTGGGTGAGTTCAGGACATCGGGTGATCGGATTCGGGGAGTCTGCGGCGTGGACGCCGCGTGTCAGGCAGCCTGCGTTCGGGGGGTGGCACAGGCCGAGGGGTCAGTCTTCTCAGCAGGGCAGTCCGGTCACGCTGCCGTTGGACAGCGCCCTTGGTCAGCTGTTTGTGCCGGGCACCGTATTCCCCGCCAACAGGGGTGCCGGTCAGGCCATTTCCGTGGAGTCGGCCGTCGGCTGTGGTGCGGATTCGAGGGAGGCGGTCGCGCGGGTCGCTGCATCGCCACACGTCGCAGCAGGCTGCATGAGCCCTGCCCCCGCCAGGGCGTTCTGGGCAGCGGTGGTGGGGCGCGGTCAGCCGGCCAGGAGTTCCTGTTGCAGGACGCGGAGTCGGGTGCTGGGTTCGAGGCCCAGTTCTTCGCGCAGGGTGCGGCGGGCCTCTTGGTAGAGCTCCAGGGCGTCGGCGCGGCGGCCGCAGGCGCGCAGGGCGATCATTTCCTTCTCCCACAGGCCTTCGCGGAGCGGGTTGGCGTCGCGCAGGGCGTGTGTCTCGGAGAGGGTGTCGAAGTGGCGGCCCAGGCGGTGGCTGACGTCGATGCGCATCTCGGCGGCGGTGAGGCGGGCTTCTTCGAGGCGGGCGGCTTCGGCGACGATCGACGGGGCGGGCGGTACGCCTTCCAGGGGGGTGCCCCGCCAGAGTGCGAGGGCTTTGCCGAGGGTGTCGAAGGCGTGGTCGAGGTCGCCGGAGGTGAGCTGTTCCTGGCCTCGGGTGGCCAGTTCCTCGAAGCGGCGGGCGTCGAGCTGGGCGGGTTCGCAGCTGAGGCTGTAGCCGGTGGCCTGGGTCACCAGGACGCTGTGGTTGTGGTCGCCGAGTTGTCGGCGCAGTCGCATCACGTACTGATGGACGAGGTTGCGCGGGTCGCGCTGGCGGCGGCCTCGGCCGTCGTACCAGATCTCGTCGACGATGCGGCTGACTGGGACGACCCGGCCGCGGGCCGCGAGCAGGACCGCGAAGAGGGTTCTCACTTTGGGTATTTCGACCGGTTTCCAGTCCCTCGGTGTCTCTCGCGATATCTCCATGGGGCCCAGTAACCTGATTTCGAGCACGCGTCGACTCCGCTCACACACTGAAGTGCGGGCGTCAGGTAGTTGGCGAGTGTGTGCACACCGTCTTGCTTCCCCGTTGCCCCCCGTGGTCAATAGCTTCGCACAGCGTCCGTGGCTTTGCCGAGAATCTGTCTGAAAAGAGGAACCTGAGGCGAGATTTGGGTTCTTGTGGGTCGGGGAGCACTTGTTTTCAGCCGCATCCACCTGCGGTGTCGTGGTCGTAGGCGCCTGCAGGATTCAGTACTCCGGGTAACCGGTTTTTCTTCGTGTCATCGTCAGTGGTACCTACATCGGCTTCCGGGAGGCCGGTCCCGGTGGCTTCTCGGATAAATCCATCGAGCCGGTCGAGGCCCCAGTAGCGATGACGCCCGTATTTGAAATATGGAATACCGAAGATGTCGTCCTCGTAGACCTGCTGGAGGCAGTTCAGGCCCTCCGCCCGAATGCCGGGATCGTCGACCGCGCCGGCCAGGGGCACCGGGTCGAGGCCCGCTTCCTCGGCCACGGCGCGGAGCACGCCCCGGTCGCAGATGTTCGCGCCGCGCTCCCACCGGGCCGCCCAGAGCGCGGCGAGCAGTTGCCGGTCCTGGCCGAGGCGGCGGGCCGCCAGCCAGGCCAGGTGCGGGACCTCCCACCACGGGTCGATGTCGACGGGCCAGGCCACCTCGATCCCGCGCGTCTGGGTGAGGCGCTTGACGTCCTGCAGGATGTAGAGGTGTTTGGCCTTGCTCATCGGGATGTACGGGAAGGGCGCGCCGCGCCGCTCCAGCTCCTTGCGGGACGGTTCGTCGGGCTCCCACCACGGGCGGTACTCGATGGCCTCGGGTGCCTGGGGGAAGCGGGCTTCCAGGTCCTTGAGTGCCAGCCAGCTGTACGGGCTGCGGAAGGAGAAGTACAGGACGGGCCGGGCGGGTCGGCGGCTCACCGCTGCCACCCCCTGACCACGGTCGCGCCGAACGCCCCGTCGGCGGTGCACGAGGTGATGAGCGCGGGCCTGCCGTCGAGCGCGGCGCTGCGCCGGTGGTGGGCGAGGACGGCGGCGAGCTGCATCCCGCCCTGGGCGGCCCCGCAGTCACCGACCAGTCGTGTCACCGGCAGCCGCACCGGTGCGTCCGGTCCGTCGGTGTCGCCGAGCACCAGCGCGAGCACCTCGTGCTCCACCTCTGGCTCGCGGTGGGCCGCTCGGGCCTGCGCCGCCGGGCCGCTGCCCGGCGAGAGGGCCCACAGGTCCTGTGCCGCCACCCCGGCCCGCGCGAGCACCTGTCGTACGCAGTTGGCGAACGCGGCGACGAATGACGGCCGGTCCTCGGGGTCGGCCGAGCCGGTGGCCACCGCCAGGATCTCCGCCTCGGGCCGGCGGTCCGTGCGGGCCAGGGCCGCGCCGCGCTCCACCACGAACACGGCGGCGCCCTCGCCGACCGGGGCGGGCCCGTCGGCGAGGTGGGACAGCCACGCGCTGTGCGGGCTGAACTCCTCCACCGCGCCCACCAGCAGCGTGTCCACGTCACCCCAGCTCAGGCTGCGGGCGGCGTAGCGAAGGGCGGCGAGCTGGGCCATCCGGCCGCCCGCGATGGTGGTGTTGACGCCCTTGAGGCCGAACCAGATGGCGGCCTGGCCCGCCGCGCAGTTCATCACGGCGTTCGGGAAGAGCACCGGGTTGACCAGGTAGGGCCGGTCCTGTGTGATCGTCTCGCGGCTGAAGTCGCTGGTGGACTTGACGCTGCCGCTGGTGGTGCCGAGGACGAGACCGACGTCGGCGCGGTTGGCGTCCGTCACCGTGATCGCGGTGTCCCGCAGCGCCTCGTCGCACGCGATCAGCGCGAGCGCGGTGGCCCGGTCGAAGAACCGGGTGCCCTTGCGGCCGAGGCGCTCCTCGGCCTGGAAGTCGGGGAGTGCGAAGGCCTGTTCGGCCGGCAGCTTCTCCTCGTACATCCCGGTGACGTCGACGAGTGCGTCGCGTTCCTCGGTGAACGCGACGGCGAACTCCTCGGCGCCTGTGCCGAGCGGGGAGACGACGCCCCAGCCCGTGACGTAGAGCGCGTCCGCGTCGAGCGCGGCCGCCTCCTGCCCCGCCGCAGTGGTCTGACGCAGCATCATGCGACCTCTCCCAGGATGGTGATGGCGTTGTTGCCGCCGAACGCGAACCCGTTGTTCTGCACCACCCGCAGGCGTGCCGGACGGGCCGTGTTCGGTACCGGGTCGATCGCGGGCAGCTGCGGATCGGGGTTGCTGAAGTTGATCGTCGGCGGTATGAACCCGCCGGCGATGCCCAGCGCACAGGCGATGGCGCCGAAGCCGCTCGCTGCGCCCATGGTGTGTCCCAGCATCGACTTCACCGAGCTGATGGGCGGCGGGGTGTCGCCGAAGATCTCCCGTACCGCCCGGGTCTCGGCCGCGTCGTTGGCCGGTGTCCCGGTGCCGTGCGCACAGATGTAGTCGACCTGGTCCGCCTCGATGCCGGCGCTGCGGTGGGCCCGGCGCATGCACGCGGCGATGCTCGACGAGTCCGGGGCCACCATGTGGCCGGCGTCGCAGTTGAGGCCGTAGCCGAGCACCTCGGCGTAGATCCGGGCGCCGCGCCGCTGTGCGCTGTCCAGCGACTCGAGGAAGAGGGCGGCGCCGCCCTCGCCGGTGAGCATGCCCGCGCGGTCGCGGTCGAAGGGCGCGCAGCGTTCCTCGGTCATCGCGCCGAGCCGGTAGAACCCGGCGTGCGACCACCGGTACACGCCCTCCGCGCCGCCCGCGATCATGTAGTCCGCGTCGTCGGCAGCGATGGCGGCATAGGCGTACCCGAGCGCGTAGTTGCTCGCGGAGCAGGCTGTCGAGATGGTCAGGGCCTCGCCGGTGAGGCCGAGTTCGCGGTTGACCGCGGCCGCGAGGCGGGAGGAGGGCACCTGCCGGGCGAGTTCCGGCTGCCAGCTCTCGAAGCCGCCCGCCACCTCCTGTTCGGCGAGCAGCTCGATCGCTTTGGCCTCGCCGCCGGTGGTGCCGATGCAGGAGCCGGCGCGTGCGGCGGCCAGTTGCTGCGGGTCGATGTCCGCGTCCTGGACCGCGAGCCGGGCCGCGGCCGCGGCGAACTGGCTGCTGCGCCCCCACTCCTTGGGCCGGATCCGCCGGACGTGGTCGGCCGGCACGAAGCCGGACACCTCGCCGGCCATGCGGTATGGGAACCCGGAGGCGTCGAAGGAGGAGATCGGCGAGATGCCGCTGCGTCCCTCCCGCAGGCCCTCGGCGAAGGCGTCGGCTCCCGTGCCGATGCTGGATATCGGGCCGAGGCCCGTGATGACGACCCTGCGCTTCATGTCAGGCGTCCAGGCCCGCGCGCTCGGCGACGACGTCGTACACGGCCCGCAGGTTGATCATCCTGGGCAGTTCCGACTGCGGGATCTCGATGCCGTAGCGCTTCTCCAGGCGGGCCAGGATCTCGATGGCGCGCAGCGAGTCACCGTCGTGGTCCTCGACGAAGTGGCTGGTCTCGGTCATCTCCTCGGGCTCGATCTCCAGCGAGTCCGCGACGATCTCCCGGATCTCGTCCAGGTGCTGCTGCGTGGCGGGCATGGTCTCTCCTCGGGTCGTGTGGTCGTTCTGCGCTGCCGGTCGGGTCATTGGGAGTAGCCTCCGTCCACCTGGACGGTCTGTCCGGTGATGTACGCGGCCCGGTCGGAGACCAGGAAGGCGACGAGGTCGGCGACGTGTGCGACCTCGCCGAAGGCCCGTAGCGGGATGGTCTCCAGGGCCTTCTTGCGGACTTTTTCGGACAGGTCCTGGGTCATGTCGGTCTCGATGAAGCCGGGGGCGACGGCGTTGACGCGGATGCCGTAGCGGCCGAGTTCGCGGGACAGCGAGCGGGTCAGGATGTTCACGCCGCCCTTGGAGGCGGCGTAGTTGGTCTGGGTCGCGCTGCCGTAGACACCGGCCACGGACGAGACGTTGACGATGACGCCGTTGCGGCGCTTCATCTGGCCGAAGGCGACGCTGTGGGTGAAGTGGTAGGTGCCGGTGAGGTTGGTGGCGATGACCTCGTTCCAGTCCTCGGGGGGCATCAGGACGAGGGGGTTGTCGCGGGTGATGCCGGCGTTGTTGACGAGGACGGCGACGGGGCCGAGCGCGGCTTCGGCGGCGGCGACGAACTGTTCGACCTCGCCGGCATCGGTCACGTCGCAGCGGTCGGCGAAGCACCGGGCCCCGGCCGCCTGCACCGCCTGCCGGGTCTCCTCGGCCGCGTCCTTGCCGAAGCGGTAGCACAAGGCGATGTCGTGGCCTTCTTCGGCCAGGCGTACGGCGATGCCCCGGCCTATGCCGCGGGATGCTCCGGTCACCAGCGCGAGGGGCCTGTCGGGCATCACTGTTCCTCTTTCCGTGCCAGCAGGCGGCGTCGTGGGGAGCGGTCGGCGCGGGCGGTGCGCCAGTGCCGGACGGCGTCGTCGACGAGGTGGTCGTGGCCGTCGAAGATGCGGCGGAAGAGTTCTTCGGCGCGGGCCGGCGTCTCGACGTATTCGGCGCTGACGCGGCCCTTGAGGGCCTGGAGGTGGTTCTCGCCGACCATGATCAGTTTTCCGCCGGGTACGTTGCGTGCGCACAGGACCGTGCCGATCAGCGGGGAGTCGTCGGCGCGCAGGTGGAAGTCGACGATCCACTCGTAGTCGGCGCGCTCCTGGCTCTCGTCGCGGTAGCGGTACACCGGGGTCCAGCTGCCGTCCGGTTCCTGGCGGGAGACGGCCGGGTAGCCGTCCTGGTCGGTCACCCGGTACGTCCAGCCGTCCTGTTCCTGCGGTCCGCCGTCGATCCGGAGGGGTTCGGTGAAGGTGACCATCAGGAAGCCGACGTCGACGAGGTAGTCCACGCCGTCCACGGTGACGGCGAGCAGGAGGTGGTCCCATGCCTGCCACCACTCGCCGCTGACCTTCCAGATCTGGGCCGGCAGGAGGCGGGTGGTGAAGCCGATGTGGCGCAGCAGCTCGCCGAACAGGGGCGTGGACTCCAGGCAGTTGCCGCCGCGGCGGCGGGTGACGAGCTTGTCGAACGACGCGGCGTGGTCGAGGACCGGCAGCGCCCCGTCGAAGGCCTCGAGCATCTCGTAGGGGACGGAGTGCAGGTGCGCCGTGTGCAGTGCGCGCAGGCACTCCAGCGACGGCGTGAGGTCGCCGTGATGGCCTATGCGGTCCAGGTATTGCCGCCACGGCGGTGTCCCGGTCTCCAAGTCGTCCTCCGCATCGCTGGGTTGGGGCATGACGGGGCTGGGGCCTGTCCGTCGGTTCAAGGGGGTCGGGCGGATCGCTCCGGCTTCCGGTTTCCCTTGCATTGTGGGTGTGGGCGCTGGTCGCGAGCAGGCTCGACCGCCCTGCTCGAAAGGGCACCCCGAGGCAGCACCCCGGGCCCGGGCCGGGCGGGTGCGCCGGCCGGCGGGCATGGCGAAGCACCGTGGGGCGGCGCATGGCTGGTCATGCGCCGCCCGACGGTGCCGTGGGGGGAGGCAGAGTCCGTGAGAGCCGGGGGAGTTGCTCTCGCGGCCCTGCCTCACCCGGTATTGACGGCCGATTCGTCGGCGCGGGTGGTGTCCTTGCCGCCGGCCGCCGTGCCGCCGCCCGGGGCCCGTCCCTGGGCGGGTACGGCCGTGCGTCCCGGCAGGAAGAGGCAGGGCACGATCGCCAGCGCGGTGAAGGCCAGTGCCCACCAGAACGGGGAACCGAAGGCGGTCGCGAGGCTCTTGGCGAGGTCGCTGCCGGGTGCGATCTGGGCGACGGGCGGGCCGCCGGCCGGCAGCCGGTCCTCGATGTGCTGCTGCAGGACCACGGCGAGCACGGCGGTGCCGAGCGAGGAGGCGACGCGCTGGAAGACGTTGAAGCCGCTGGTGGCCTTCGGTGCGAGTTCCCTGGGCACGCTGCTGAACGCCACCGTCATGGTCGGCAGCATCGAGGAGCCCAGTCCCAGGCCGCGGACGATCATGGCCACGCTGAGGAACACCTGGTTCGGGTCGGCGTCGATGAAGGCGAACGGGATGGTGCCGACGACGGCGAGGACGACGCCCGCCGCGCTCAGGCCGCGGGCGCCGAGCATCGCGGTGAGCGGGTTCATCAGGATGACGCCGATGAAGAAGCCGATGCTCTGCGGCAGCAGGAGCAGCGCGGACTCGGTGACGCTGGATCCGTGGACCAGCTGGAAGTACATCGGAAGCGGGATCATCACGCCGTACATGGCGAAGCTGAGGGCGAAGTTGGCCAGCGTGCCGTAGCGGAAGCCGGAGCGCTTGAACAGCCGTAGGTCCACGAGGGGTTCGAGGCGGACCCGCAGGGCGCGGACCGTGAAGACGGCGAGCACGACGACTCCGGCGCCGAGGGCGACGATCGTGCGGGTGTCGCCGAAGCCGCCCTTCGCGCCGGCCTCCGACAGGCCGTACAGGAACGCGGTGAGGCCGGGGATGAGCAGGACCAGGCCGAGGACGTCGAGTTCGGCGCCCTTGGCGGGCGGGACGGCGTTTTGCACCTTCAGGGCGACGAGCACGATGGTGATCAGGCAGAACGGCACGTTGATGAAGAACAGCCAGCGCCAGCTGAGGTGGTCGACGAGAACGCCGCCGAGCGAGGGGCCGACGAGCGGCGCGAACATCGAGGGGATGGAGACGATGCCCATCAGGCGGCCGAGCCGCTGCGGGCCCGCGGCCTGGGCCAGGAGCGCCTGGCCGACCGGGACGACCAGGCCGCCGCCGATGCCCTGGATCAGCCGGAAGGCGATGAGGCTGGGGGCCGACCAGGCGAGGCCGGCGAGGACCGAGCCGGCCAGGAACAGCAGTTGAGCGCAGATCACCATCTGTTTGGCGCCGAAGCGGGCGGCGGCCCAGCTGCTGAGCGGGATCGCCGCCGAGAGGGCCAGCAGATAGCCGGTCACCACCCACTGCACGGTGGAGATCGGGGAGTCGAAGGTGCGGGCGAGCGGCCCGATGGCGACGTTGATGATCGTGCTGTCGAGCAGGCTGGCGAAGCCGCCGAAAGCCATGATCGCGCTGAGCCACCACAGCTGCGGGGTGATGCGCCCCAAGTCCGCCCCGCTCCCGCTCTCCGGCCTGGTCGGCGCCTGTTCTGTGCTCACGACGGATTGCTCCCCTTCGACGGTCGGCGTTCACCGGGTGATCCCGCACCACCATCGTTCCACAACACGTGTCGTCTGCACAACAGATGTTGGTTACTCGGCATGTGTCAGGTAAGGAGCTGTGCCGCGACCGCGCCGAGGACGGCGGACGTCCCGGCGCCGTCGGCCAGAAAGAAGTGCCCGCCCGGCACTTCGCAGAGCGCGAAGGGCGCGTCGGTCTCGGCCGCCCAGGGGCGCATCGCGGCGGCCGGCACCAGGGCGTCGTCGGCCCCGGCGAAACCGTGCACCGCAACGGCGAGCCGCTCCCCCGGCTCGCTGCGGTACCCGGCGACCAGGGCGAGGTCGGCCCGTAGCGCCGGCAGCAGCAGCTCCAGGAGAACCGGGGCGGCCAGCACGGACGCCGGGGTGCCGCCGGCCTCGCGCAGCCACTGCACCAGCTCGGCGTCCGAGCCGTGCCAGGCCGCGTCGGGCCGCACCGACGCGGGCGGCGGACTGGCCCCCACGAACAGCGCGGCCGGCGGGCGCCGCCCGGGCGTCCGGGCGATCTCGTGGGCCAGGGCCAGGCCCAGCAGGCCGCCCATGCTGTGGCCGTAGATGCCGTAGGGGCGGTCCAGATACGGGTCGAGCGCCGCGGCCAGCCGCCCGGCGAGCAACCGGGCGTCGTCGACGGCGGGTTCGGCCGTGCGGCTGCCGTGCCCCGGCAGCCGCACGGCGACGACCTCGAGGCGCCGCCCGCCGCGGCCGCGCACCGGGCGCCGCGTCCAGTGCCGGAACACACTCGCGCTGCCACCGGCGTACGGCAGACAGAACAGCCGGGCCGCCGCCCCGCCCGCGGGCGCCGGCCGCAGCCACGGCTCGGCCACCCGGGTCACGGCCGCCGCCCGCCCGGCAGCCGTACCAGCGCCTCGCCGCGCACCGTGAGCGTGCCCTGTTCCGCCAGCCGCACGGCGAGGACCAGCCGGGCCGTGCGGCCGTGCGGGCCCTCGTCCTGCACCGCCTGGACCCGGGCCGTGCAGCGCAGCCGTGCCGGGACGGCGGTGACCGCGACGAACGACGCGCGCAGGGACAGCACGTCCTTGACCGGCACCCACTCCACGAGCAGCCGGCCGAGCAGGGCCAGGGAGAGCATCCCGTGGGCGATCACGTCGTCCAGGCCCGCGGCCCGGGCCGCCCGCGGATCGAGGTGGATCGGGTTGGGATCGCCGTACGCCTCGGCGAAGGCCGCGAGGGTGGCACGGTCGATCTGCTGCGGCAGCAGGTCGGGCAGTTCGGTGCCGGGCCCGGCCGTGGCCAGCGAGAACACCTCGCTCACCTCTCCTCCCCCCCGAACGCCTCGTCGCCGGCCGGCACGAGGATGACCTGACGCAGCTCCGCGACCGGCTCCCCGGCGCGGGTGACCGCCGTCTCCCGCACCACGAACCGGAGGGGGCCGCGGACCCTGATGTCGGTGATCACCGGCGCGAAGGTGAGCACGTCCCCGGCATGGACCTGCGCATGATGGGTGAACCCCTGCTCGACGTGGCGCACGTCGGTCAGGCGCACCCCCATCTTGGCGAGGAAGTCGCCGGGCTCGTCGCGCTCCAGACCGGCCAGGAGCGCGGGCGGCAGCGGCAGGTCGGGGTACCCGGCGGCGCGCGCCGCACCCAGGTCCGAGAAGGCCGCTGCGCTCAGCCCGATCGCCGCCGCGTACCGGATCAGCCGCTCGCGCTCCACCGTCACCGTGTACGGCCGCAGGGCGGCACCCACGAAACGTCGGTCGATCAACGGAACGCCACCTGCCGGGGCGCTTCCCTGGCCGCGTGCAGCAGCTCGCGGTTGCGGATCAGCTTGCCGTTGGAGGTGCGCGGCAGCGCCCGCGGGAAGTGGAAGGCCTTGGGGATCTTGTGCGGGCTGAGCCGCTCGCGGCACCACGCAAGCAGCTCGGTGCTGCTCACCCGGGCGCCGCCGGACACCACGAGGTGCGCCTCGATGGCCTCCCCGTACACCACCACCGCCTCGGTCACCGCCGCATGGGCCGCAAGGACCGCCTCCACCTCGGTGAGATCGACCTTGAGGCCGCCGATCGCGACCACCGAGTCGGCCCGGCCCGTGATGGTGAGCACCCCGGTGTCCGGTGCCACCGTGCACAGGTCACGGGTGTCGAGCCAGCCGTCGGCGTAACGGTCCCCGTGATCCCCGAACAGGTAGGGGCTCTCGGGCAGCCGGACCCGCAGCGTGCCGCCGGTGACGGTGGTCGCCGTACCGGGGGCGGGCACCCCGACGGCCGGCGGCGGCTCGGCCCCGGCCAGGCCGGCGGCGATGATGCCGACCTCGCTCATGCCGTACGCCTGCCCGATCCGCACGCCGTAGCGCCGCTCGAACCGCTCGAAGACCTCCACGGGCAGGATCTCGCCGCCGCTCACCGCGAGCCGCAGCGCCGGCGGGACGTCGTCCCCGTCGCTGCGGGCGAGCAGATCGAAGTGGGCGGGGACCCCGAACACCGCGGCGAGGCGGCGCTCGACCAGCAGCTGGTGCAGCTCCCTGCGGTGCGGGCGGCGCGGGAAGTGCAGCGCCGCACCCGAGCCCAGCGCGTGCAGCACGCCGCCGATCAGGCCGAAGGAGTGCACGAGCGAGCTGAGCAGCAGCACACCCTCACCGCGGCGCGGCATACCGGGCAGCCGCGCGAACCGGTCGATCTCGGCCAGCAGCGAGGGGCCGGTGCGCCCGATCACCTTGGGCAGCCCGGTGGACCCGGAACTGAACTGGACCAGCCGGTGCGGGGTGCGGGCCGCGAGCCCCCCGGGCCGTGGTGTCACCACGACCTCGCACTCGTCGCGGAACGACACCACCCGCAGCGGCCCCTCGCCCGATGAGAGGTGGAACTGCGGCTCGCAGACCTCCAGGAGCCGGGTGGTCTCCGTCCCGGTCAGCCGCGGGTCGAGCAGCATCACCTGGGCGCCCGCGCCCCACAGCGCGAACACCGACCACAACAAGGTGAAACCGGGAGGCAGCTGCACGGCCACGGTGCTGCCGCGGCCGATGCCATGGGCGCCGAGGACCTCGCCCATACGCGCGGTCTGCTCCCCCAACTCGGCACGGGTCACCGCCTGCTGGCCGTGCGCCCACAGGTCCGCGCCGGCTCCGGTGCCGGCCAGCCGCGCCGCCAGCCAGCCGTCGAAGTCCTCGGCCCGGCGCACATCCGTCCTCACATCCACTGTGCCGCCTCCCCTCACTTCTCGATGCAGAACTCGCCCACGGGCCAGCCCACATGACGCTTGTCGGTGGCGACGTAGCCGAGCAGCTTGTCGCCGGGCTCGAGCTCGGTGCAGTTCAGGACACTGGCGCCGGGACCGAGGACGCGCACGTGCCAGTCGTCCTGCAGCGCCAGGCTGACCTCGACGCCGTCGTCGGACCTGGCCCTGACGGTCAGCAGCGGCCGGGACTCGAGCTTGACCCGCGCCACCACGATCCGCCGGGTGCGGCCGTCCGCCGTCACACCCAGGACGGTGCTGCCCGCCTCGAGCTCGCTGAGGTAATTGGTGCGGTTGTCCTCGCCCAGCACGTACGAGCTCAGCGTGCCGGCGTTCACCCGGAACGGCCGGGTCGGCATGTACGGCAGCGGGTGGGTCTCGCTCACGCACAGCACGAAGCCATGGGCGTACGAGCCGACGAGGATGCCCTCGTCCTTCTCGAAGTGGCTGCAGGTGTCGACGCAGACCCGGTCGCCCAGGCCGCTGTGCTCGATGGACTCCACGGTCAGCGTGGTCAGTTCGAGGTCCGGGGTCGACGTCCGCAGCAGCGAGCCGAGCCCGAACACGTCGTTGGCGTCCCTGGCCGCGAGCAGCAGCCCGTCCGAGCCCTTCTCCAGCACGTCCACGACGATGCCGGCCTCTTCCAGGTCGGCGGCCTCGCACACCAGCCGGCCCGGGCTCTTGTCCGCGGCGGCGATCACGATCTCCAGCGGGATCTTCGTGGGGTCGCGGAACTTCACCAGGGTGTGCTCCAGCCGCTGCGCCGCCGCGCAGGCCAGGCGCAGCGTCGGGTCGTCCACGACGTCGACGAACGCGCCGTGGCGGGCCGGCGCGTCGGCCGCGAGCAGCGTCAGGCTGTCCAGCTCGGCCACGGTGGCGACTTCGGTGAGGACCACGTCGGCCACGTCGGCCGCCTCCGGCGCCGGCACCCCGCCCCGGCCCACGACCAGGACCTTCTGCACGGTGGGCGGCAGCGTCCCAAGGACCTCCAGGCGGTCGTCGACGAACCCGGCCAGACCCGCGTGGATCGCCGCGTCGACGACCCCCTCCCGCCGGCCCTCGTCGACGCGACGAATGTCGATCCAGGCGAATTTCACAGTACCCATCCCCATCCAGCCCTCTCCACGGTGGCCTTGCCAGCGGCCAGTTCGTATCCCGCGGCAAGACGATCGCAGCGCGGCCGGCGGCGCCGACAGCCTCGAAAGGGCTGCTCGTCGGTCGGCGCGGCGGCGGGCCCTCGGGATGGACGTTCGGCTACCCCCATCGACGCCGCCGGGCGCCCTCGCAGAGGCACGCCGTTCGAGGGGGCGCCCGGGCCGCGCACGGCGCGAGACTCGGTGCCTCATCAGATCTCCGGCTCCAGGGGTGGGTCATGACATCAAGGTCCGACGGGACAGCACTCCGCCTCGCGCGACTGGCCCGGCACACCGAAGGGCGCTATCTCTTCGTACCGATGGATCACTCGGTGGCCGACGGACCGATCGTCGCCGCCCGGCGCTTCAACGGGCTCGTGCGCACCGCGGTGGCGGGCGGCGCCGACGCCATCGTGGTCCACAAGGGGCGGGCGGCGACCGTCGATCCGGCGCTGCTGCGCGACTGCGCGCTCATCGTCCATCTGAGCGCCAGCACCGCGCACGCCACCGACACCGACGCGAAGGTCCTCGTCGGCAGTGTCGAGGAGGCGGTCCAACTCGGCGCGGACGCGGTCAGCGTGCACGTCAACATCGGCTCCGACACGGAGAAGCAGCAGCTGGCGGACCTCAGCGCGGTCGCGCACAGCGCCCGGCGCTGGGGCATGCCGCTGCTGGCGATGATCTACCCGCGCGGGCCGCGGATCACCGACCCCCACGATGCGGCGCTCCTGTCGCACGTCGTGAACGTGGCGGCGGACCTGGGTGCCACCCTGGTGAAAACGACGTGGGCAGCACCCCTGGAACGCCTCGCCGACGTGGTCGAGAGCTGCCCGATCCCGGTCCTGGTGGCCGGCGGCCCACGCAAGGGCGACACGGCCCTCGCCGAGTTCGCCGCGGGCGCGATCGGCGCGGGCTGCGCCGGACTCGCCGTCGGCCGCAGCTTCTTCGAGAGCACCACACCCGCCAGTGTCATCCGCACCCTGTCGGCCGCGGTCCACCAGGCCCCGAGGGCGGTCCTGCCGGCCGGCCTCCACCGCTGAACAACCGCCTACGGAGACGCCATGTACGAGGAAACCCGCACGTTCATCCTGACGGTGGTCAGGGACATCATCAACCTGCCGCTGCCCAGCCCCCTCGACGACACGCTGCCGCTCGGCGAGGAAGGCCTGGGCCTGGAGTCACTCGCCATGATCGAACTGGTGCTGCAGCTCGAGGGCGAATACGGCATCGACCTGCCCGAGGAGGACCTCGAACCCCAACTCGTGCCGGACCTGGGCGCGTTCGTGAACGTGGTCGTCGAACGGCGGGCCGCCCTGACCACCGGCAGCGCCGCCAAGTGATCACCGACACCGAGGTGGCACGGCTGCTGCACGACAGCGGTCACCTGCTCGACACATGGGACAGCGACACCCAGATCTTCCTGGACTCCCTGACATTCGTCTGGCTCGTCCACCTGCTGGAGGAGCGCCACGGCATCGTCATCACCTCCGAGACCGAGGAGGAACTGGCCGCGAGCGACACCATCGGCGCCCTGCACCGCCAACTGCTGCGCGTCACGGCGCAGGAACCCCACCTGCCCCAGGAGGTGCCCCATGGCGCGTGAGAGCACGACCCGCGACAAGGTGGTCATCACCGGGTACGGCGTGGTCACCGCCTTCGGCTTCGGCGCCCAGGCGCTGCGCGACGGCGTCTTCGCGGGCCGGCCCGGCTTCAGACCCGTCAGCCGCTTCGACACGGCACCCTTCCACGCGAAGAAGGCGGCCACCTACGAGGGCGAGGGCCCGCAGATACCCGGCGTCCCGGTCAAACCCGGCTACACGCCGACCCAGGCCGAGGTACTGCGCGCCTGCACCAACGAGGCACTGCGCATGGCCGGCACCGACGGCCTCGGCGCACCGGTGCTGATCGGCACCAACGGAGACCACAGCGCGAGCCGTTCGTTCTGGACCGACCACGCCCAGCAGCAGGTGCCGCAGGACCCGCGGACCCTCGACAGCGTGCCCGCCCGGCTGCCGCACCAGCTCGCCGAGGAGTTCGGCCTGGGCGAGCGCCGGCTCGCCTTCGTCAACGCCTGCGTCGCCTCCACCAACGCCATCGCCCACGGCGCGGCCCTCATCCGCCGCGGCACGGCCGACACCGTCGTGTGCGGCGGCGCATATCTGGTGACGGAGGACGTCTTCGCCAAGTTCGACTCCGGCAAGGCACTGAGCAAAGAGGGCGTCGTCCGTCCCTTCGCCGCCGGCCGGGCCGGGCTGCTGCAGGGCGACGGAGCGGCAGTACTCGTCCTGGAATCGGCACGGCGCGCCCGGGCCCGGGGCGCCCAGGCACTGGCCGAGGTGGCCGGCTGGGGCATGGCCGCGGACGCGTACCACGTCATCAAACCGCACCCCACGGGCGCGGGCCTCGCCCGCGCCGCCCGCGCCGCACTGCACAAGGCGGGCCTCGCGCCCGAGGACATCGGCTACGTCAACGCGCACGGCACCGGCACCCCGCTCAACGACGTGGCCGAGACCGCGGCCCTCCACCGGATCTTGGGCGACGCCGCGCCCCGCATACCGGTGAGCTCCACCAAGAGCAGCACCGGGCACATGCTGGAGGCCACCGGGGCCGTGGAGGCCGTCATCTGCCTTCTCGCACTGCGCGAGCAACTGCTGCCCCCCACGCTCGGCCACCAGCAGCCGGACCCCGCCTGCGACCTGGACTACGTGCCGGGCACCGCCCGCCGGGCCGACCTCACCCACGCACTGTCGCTCAACGCGGCGTTCGGGGGCGTCAACGCCGCGCTCGTGCTGAAGCGGATGGCCGCCTAGCCCGCCCACGCGCGCCGCCGCACGTCCCCGAACGCGGCACCACCCACCGAAAGGAACCACGCGCATGACCACCCTGCTCGCCCCGCCGCGCACGATCGCGGCAGCGGCCTGCCGGGCGCCCTGGGGGCCGACCGCCGAGGGGCTGCCCGGCGCGGCACCGGCCGAACTGCCCGGCGTACCCGGCTTCGTGCTGTCCCGGTTCAACCCGCTGATCGCCGACGTCGTCGTCGCCTGCCTCGGCGAGCCGGGCACGGACGGCGACCTGACCGCGGGGTCCGGCGCCTCGACCGCCATCGTCCTGGCCACCACCTACGGCGACACCACGACGTCGGACGTGGCGACGCAGCGGCTCGTCGACGGCCAGGTGCACAGCCCGCTGCTGTTCTTCCAGTCGGTGACCACCTCCATCCTGGGCCATCTGACCAAGCGGTACGGCATCACGGGCCAGCTCAGCTGTGTGTCGGCCGGGACCGAACCCGCCCTTGCCGCACTGGAACTGGCGGATGTCCTGCTCGACGAGGACGACGTGACGCAGGTGCTCATCGTCGGCGTCGAGACCGCGGCCAACGAACGCGTCGACTGGGTACGCGAACGCGTCGGCACCGACCGGCTGTTCGGGCCGCTCCCGCACGCGGACGCCGCCGTGGCGCTGCTGCTGCGCGAGGACCGTGACGGCCAGACGTCCGGCACACGGCGGCTGTCCGCCGCCCGGTGGCCCGAGTACGGCTGGCTGTCACCGCTGGCCGAACTGGCCGAACTGGCCGCGCCGCAGGCGTAGTCCACGCACCCGGCCACAAAATCCGGCCACGCAATCCGTCCACGACGTACGACCCGTGCCGCATGCCCCCAGACCTGTGAGGAGCCAGCATTGAACCGGACGATTCCCAGGGCCCGGATGGACTTCGGCGCCTTCCTGTCCCCCCTGCATCCGCTCGGCGAGGACCCGGCCCTGACCCTGTGGCGCGATCTCGAACTGGCCGAGTGGCTCGACACGCTCGGGTTCGCCGAACTGTGGGTCGGCGAACACCACTCCGCGGGCTGGGGCACGGTCAGCTCACCCGAGCTGTTCATCGCCACGGCGGCCGAGCGCACCCGGCACATCCGGTTCGGCACCGGGGTGGTCAGCCTGCCCTACCACCACCCGTACATGGTCGCGTCCCGCGCGGTCCAGCTCGACCAGCTGACCCGGGGGCGCGTCACGCTCGGCGTCGGCGCCGGGTCGATCCCCGTCGACATGCACCTGCTGGGCATCGACCCGGCCGACACCCGCCGCCGCACCGCCGAGTCCCTGGAGGTGATCCTGCAGCTCCTCAAGGGCGAGAAGCCGGTCACACGCCGCACCGACTGGTTCGAACTCAACGACGCACGGCTGCAGTTGCGTCCCTGCACGACCGGCGGGCTGCCACTCGCCGTGTCCAGCGCCACCTCGCCGTTCGGCATGCGCCTGGCCGGGCAGCACGGCATCACACCCATCTCGTTCGGGGTCCCGCCGCGTCCCGGCAGCCGCATCGGCGACCTGGCCGGCCAGTGGCGGCACGCCGAGGAAGCGGCCGCCGAGCACGGGCGGACGATCGACCGTGCCGACTGGCGGGTGAGCCTGGCCGTGCATGTGTCGGAAAGCCGCAGCCAGGCACTGGACGAGATCGTCGACGGCTGGACGCGCTACCGCAACGAGTACTGGTCGATGCTCGGGGCGCCCCCGGTGCACTCGGCCGCCGAAGCCCGCAAAGCCCTCGAGGAGGCGATCGAGACACGCTCGGTGATCGTCGGATCGCCCGAGGACTGTGTGCAGGCCATCGACGACGTCCAGGACGTCGCCGGCGGCTTCGGCCGCCTTCTGGTCACCGTGATGGACTGGGCCAGGCGCGAACAGATGAAGCGCAGCTTCGAACTCCTCGCCCGCTTCGTGCGTCCACACTTCACCGGGGCCCTCGACGGGGTCCGCGACTCCGCGGCATGGGCGACGGAACTGGCCCAGCGCTTCGCGGGCGAAACGGTACCCGATCCCCGCCCCTGAGCACGGCGCCCCGGGGGGGGCGAGCAACCCGCCCAGGGCGATGCACGCCACCCCGGCGCGGGAGCCGGCCGTACAGGGCGCCTCACGCAGCTCCCCACGGCGCCGGTGACCTCGTCCCCGGTGACCGAACCGCAGCGCCCCCGGCACCGGGCGCCGCAGGGGGCTCGTCGGCCGGCCGCGGGGTGCCGGTCGCGGGGTGCCGGTCGCGGGGTGCCGGTCGTGCGTGGTTGCTCGTGCCGTTTCCGCGCCGCGGGTGGGGGCGCGTAGGTGCCCGGCCGTCGAAGGACGTTCCTTCGGCGGCCGGGCACCTTCCGGTTTTGTGGCGGCAGACGGGTTCAGTGGCCCATGCCCAGGCCGCCGTCGACGGGGACGACCGCTCCGGTGACGTACGACGCCTCGGGCGAGGCCAGCCATACCACCGCCGATGCCACCTCGCGGGGGTCGGCGATCCGGCCGAGGGGGACGTCGGCGGTCATCCGGGCCCGGCGTTCCTCGGGAAGCTTCGCGGTCATGTCGGTCTCCACCAGGCCGGGCGCCACCACATTGACCGTGATGCCGCGCGATCCCAGCTCCCGGGCCAGGGAGCGGGCGAGGCCCACCAGACCGGCCTTGCTCGCCGCGTAGTTGGCCTGTCCCTCGGAGCCGCGCAGCCCCGCCACCGACGAGATCAGCACGATCCGCCCCTGCCGCTTGCGCAGCATCCCGGCCGCGGCCCGTCTGCTGGTGCGGAACGCGCCGCCGAGGTTGGTCTCCAGGACCCGGAAGAACTGCGGATCCGTCATCCGCAGCAGCAGCTTGTCGTCGGTGATACCGGCGTTCGACACCAGGACGTCGACGGCGCCCTGCACCCGTTCCACCTCGTCGAAGGCGCGGGCCACCTGCGCCGGGTCGGTGATGTCGCAGGACACCCCCCACAGCCCTTCGGGCGCCCCCGAGCCGCGGTGGGTGACCGCCACCGCGTCCCCCCGCGCCTGGAAGGCACGGGCGATGGCCAGGCCGATGCCCCGGTTCCCGCCCGTCACAAGCACCGATCGCGTCATTCAACACACCTCATCCGAACTGGGATCCGACTGGGTTCAGGCACTCAGGCTGGTATAGGCCCCGCGGTGGTACACCAGCGGCGGCCGGTCCGGGTCCGTCACCCTCAGGGCGCGTACCAGGCCCAGGTAGAGGACGTGGTCACCGCCCGGGTAGCGGTGCTCGGTGGTGCACTGAAGAGACACCAGGGCATCGGGCAGCAGGAGATGGCCGCCGTGCCCGACGGCGGCGGGGCCGAGCAGGCGCTGCGCGGCAAGCCCGCTGGGCCGGTCGCGCGTCGCGAACCGCCGGGAGAGCTCGCGCTGGTCCTGGGCGAGGACGTTGACCCCGAAGCCGCCCGCGCCGTCGATGGCCGGCACCAGCCGGCCCACGGCGTTGACGCTCACCAGGACGAGCATCGGGTCGAGCGAGATCGAGGTGACCGAACTGGCGGTCATCGCCTCGGTGTCGGCCCCCTGGCCGACGGTGATGACGGCGATACCCGTGGGGAACAGGCCCATGGCCCCCCGGAACGCCTCCGGGGCGGGACCGTCCTGGACATCCGGGACCGTGGCGGGGTCCACCCGTGCCGCTTGCGTAGCCATCGCTCCTCTTCCTTCTTCGGACTCAGCGCTTGTGCACCAGGCAGGTCAGGCGGGCCGTGCAGGTGGGCCGCTCCTTGTCGTCGGTGATCTCGATCTGGTAGGTCGCCACCCGGCTGCCGAGGTGCAGGGGCGTGCAGACCCCGGTGACCAGGCCCGAACGGGCCGACCGGTGGTGGGTGCAGGACAGTTCGAGCCCCGCCACCGCGCCGCGCGGCGCCACCCACAGGCTGGCCGCGACCGAGCCGAGGGTCTCCGCGAGCACCGCGTTCGCACCGCCGTGCAGCCACCCGTAGGGCTGCATGTTGCCCCGCACCGGCATCGTCGCCACCACCCGCCCGGGCTCGGCCGAGACGACCTCGATGCCCATCCTCGCGGCCAGTTGCTCGCCGGCCAGCTCCGCGGGCGCGGACAGCATGCTGCCGCGCGCGGGCGCCGTCGCCGCGGTGCCGGGCCCGCCGGCCGCCAGACGTTCGCTCCCCATGAATCCCTCTCCCGACTGTGGTGGTGCGCACCGGCATCGCCGCGGCTGCGCATCCCCACCCTCGCGGTGCCGGCGCAGCGGGCCAAGACCCCCACGAGCTGGCCGTTCGGGCAGGTGACACGGCCCGGCGGCAGGCCGGTGCACGACACAAAAAAAAAGGGGGGCAGGGGGCCCGCCTCCTACCGAGAGGCGGGCCCCCTGCCCCGGGGGTTTCGGTGTGTCCTAACCGGCCGCGGGCCGGCCCACCATGTGCAGCCCGCGCCACGCATGCTCCGCGGCCTCTTCGGCGGACATCTGCTGCGGCCGAAACAGCCAGCAGCTGACCAGGCCGATGAACGCCCCGGCCGAGCAGTGCGCCCGCAGCTCGACACCGGCCTCATCGGCCCTGCCGACCCCGGCGTCCGCCAGCTGGCCCGCGACCTGCTCGGCGACAAGCTGACGCAGCCGGCTGACGAAGCGGGCGGATCCGCAGGGGCCGAGCATCCGCCGGTACAACGTGATGTCGCCCTCGATGTGACGGAACATGTCGACGAACTCGTGCGGCATGTCCGACGGGAGCACGACGAGCGGGCAGCGCGCGGCCAGGCCGACCAGCTTGGCGAGCTCGTCCTCCATCGCGTCGAGCATCAGCTCGTCCAGATCACGGTAGTGCTGGTAGACGGTGGCGCGATTGATCGTCGCCCGCTCGGCCACGTGCGCGATGGTGATGGTCTGCAGCTCCCGCTCGGCGGCAAGCTCCAAAGCAGCGGCCCGCAACAGCCCGCGGGTCCGCAGGATCCGCGGATCGACGCGCCGCTGCGCGGAGGGGACGGACCCTGCGGGCTGTGCCGTCTTCGCGGCCGATACGGACATCTGCCCAGGCTACCTCACCCTAGGCGACATGTGTCGTGGAGTGCTCCCCCGCGCCGGCCCCCTGCCCGATACCGGAGAGCAGCCCGTCCTCCATCGCCCGGACCACGGCCAGTGTCCGGTTGGGGCAGTTCAGCTTGGCCAGCACATTGCCGACCAGCCGCTTCACGCCGTGCTCGGAGATCTGCAGCCGGCGGGCGGCCTGCTTGTTGCTCAGACCCTCGGCCACCAGGTGGAGCACCTCCAGCTCGCGAGGTGTGAGCACGGTGCCGGGCGGGCCCCAGGGCCGTACGTCGGCCGGCCCCGGCCGGGCCCGGCGCAGCACCCGGCGCACCAGCGTGGCCGACACATAGAACTTGCCGGCCTGGATGTCGGCGACGGCGTCGGCGAAGACCCTCGGGGTCAGCCCCGACCAGTCGACCAGCGCATGGACACAGGAGTGGGTGCTGTGCGGCAGGTCGACCCCGTCCACCCCGTCGACGAGCAGCAGCAGACGCACACCACGGGCCGCGAGGTTCTCCGCCAGCGCAAGGGTCGGCGCCAGGGCCAGCTCGGCCGCCGAGGTGACGACCAGATCGAACGGGACCGAACCGCCCTGGACCACCTCGCCCCCGTTCCCGAAACACGTGACGGCGTGCACACCATCGAGCCGGCGGAGCATTCCCTCGACGCCGTATCTGCTGACCTCGTTCTCCAGAATCAGTGCGATCCGTACGCCGCTTTCCATCGACCGGGTGGGCACCTTCACTCTCCCCCAACGAACACTAGATTCTTTTCCGAATCCTGCACGGCCAGCGCCGAAGAATAATGCGGAGCGGACGGCAGGTCCATCACGATCCAGGCACCGATCTCAAGCCCGGGCACCGTGTGAGAAACTTTCGAAACCGGTGAATCGGGCCCCACTTCCACCTTTCTCAGATCACCTTCCACGCCGATTCCGCTCGCCTTCACCACGGCTTCTTTCCTGGTCCAGCAACGCATGAACTCCCGGTCGCGGCACACGGCCGGCACCCCGCCGAAGTAGCGCCGCTCGCCGCGGCTGAGCACGGCAGGAGCGAGCGACGCGAAGTCCGCCCGCCGCACCCGCTCCAGGTCGACACCGATACGCACCCCGTCCGCGGCCGCACACAGCCACCGCGGCCCGGACCGGGACAGGCTGAACTCCCACGTGGTCTCGGGATACCGGACATACGGCCGGCCGTGCACGACGCGCCCGCAGCCCGGACACGGCAGCCGGCCGAACCGGATCTCCTCAGGACCGACACCGAGAACCCCTGCCAGACGGCGGCGCACCTCGGCGTGCGCCGCGCCGAAATACGCGGCACGCACCCGGTCACGAATAGCGGCGAATCTCCGCCGCTCCTCTGCCGACAGAACGTCGAGGTCCGCCGGATCGAACATCCCCGCAGACCGCCCCGACCAGACCCTTATGCCGCCAGCCACAGAAACAATCCTTCTGACTTGCTGCCGGGGTCCACCGGAAATCACTCGCCATTGAAATGATCCGGAGCCCCCGCTACCACAGACCCATCGAACACGAGCCCACTGTACTTTCTCTGTAATTCAAAATTTACTTAAAGTCTGAAGGTCATCGGGAACATTCGCCCTGCCCGCCCGGCGTACCCGGACGGGCTGCCCGAAACACTCCCCCGAAGGTGCTGGCCCGCCGAGCACACCGGCACCGCGCGGCCGCCACGAGGATGCCGCTGACCCAAGCCGGCGTGAACAGGAGGAACCACAGTGACCACACACGTCCCATCCAGCGGTCCCCAAGTCCCGCCCCGAACCCCCGAGTCCGACACCGACGTGGTCGTGGCCGGGGCCGGTCCCACCGCACTCTTCGCCGCGCTGCGCTGCGCACGCCTTGGCCACTCGGTCGTCCTGCTCTCACCCCAGCAGGAGTTCGAACCGGCCGGCACCGGCATCTCACCACTGCTCGCCCCGCCGACCCTGGGCCTGCTCGCCGAGGACGGCATCGACACCGAACTCACCGAAGCCGGCCAGCGCGTCCTGGGCGTCGACGACCACGGCAGCACAGGCCTGCTCTCCAGCTGGCGCTACACCGACCACACCGACATCGCCCGCCCCCACGGCCTCACCGTCCCGACCGGCACCCTCGTCCAGGCGGCACTCGCCCAACTGCACACCGAACCCGGAGTACGGATCAGGACCGGCGAGAGCATCCTCGCCGCCCAACAGGACCACTCCACAGTCCTGCTCACCACCGGCCCCACCGGCGACGCAGGCCGCACGGGCCACGCGGGCGGCACAGGCGACGCGGGCGACGCGGGCGCGCAGCCGGCCGTCACCGGCCGCATCCGGGCCCGTTACGCAGTGGCCGCCGAGGGACGCCGATCGGCGCTGCGCGACCTGGCCGGCATCCCGCTCGAGGTGTCACCCTTCGACCGGCCCGCCTGGCTGCTCGTCAGCCCCGCGCCGCCCGACCGCGAACCGGTCCTGCTCGTCCGCCACCACGCACCCAACGCGCTGTTCACCATCCCGGTCCCCCCCGCCTCCCTCGCCGTGATCTGGTCCCCCGACCAGGACCGGGCGGCACAACTCACGACCGACACAGCCGGACCGGAAACGGCCATCGCCCAACTCGCCACCGTGGACACCGAGCTGGCCGCCTGGATGGACACGGTACGCGACCACATCCCACCACTGATCCGCCTCGACTTCTCACTCTGGCGGGCCACAACCTGGCGAGCCGGCCGGATACTGCTGCTCGGCGAAAGCGCACACGGCCTGCACACCCTGGGCGGACAAGGCCTCAACCAGTCCCTGCAAAGCAGCGCCTCACTGGCCAGAGCAATCCACGACACCCTCACCTCGGGCCAGCCCCACAGAATCGAGGCATACGAACGCATCCGCCGCCCACACATCGAACAACTCCAACACGCCCAGTGGAACCACCAGGCACTACGCACCTACAACACAACCCCACCCAAACACGGCGCACACGAAGACTTCATCGAGGCAATGACCCACCTCCAACCCGACCTGACCACACAACTCGCAGCCCCCCGGCCGTAGGCGCGCCCTCCCCCTCCCGCGACGGACACCACAGGGGAGAACAGCACACCCGGATACTTCCAAAGTCACCGCGCCGGTCCGGGCACGACTACCACGCCACCAGGCCGGTCCGGGCACGGCTACCACGCCACCAGGCCGGCTTGGGTACAGCTTCCGCGTCACCAGGCCGGCTTGGATACGGCGAACCGGGCCGCCAGCTCCCGCTTGAGCACCTTGCCGCTCGGGCCGAGCGGCAAGGCGTCCACCAACTCCACCCGCCGCGGGTACCTGTACCCGGCGAGCCGCTCCCGGCCCGGGCCACGATCCCCTCACCCAGACGCGCCGGCCGCACCCGCCCACAGGTACCCACCACGGCACAGACCTCCCCACCAAGCACCGCGTGCGGCACCCCGATAACAGCGACCCGCACAACCACCGCATGCCGAAAGAAGGACCTCCTCCACCTCCCGCCGACACACGGCCCACCCACCACGCACGACCAAACCCCTCCCCCCGTCCACCACGAGCTGCACGCCGCAGAGCCGGTGGAGCTTGATCGTCTGTGGTCGCCGCGGGAGATCGTGCGGGTGCAAAGGGCAGGCCGGGATCCGCGTCTCCAGGAACGCATCCTGGGCGCAGCGCATCCCGATGCGCTCAGCACCCATTTCGACCAGGCGCTCCTCATGGGCCAGTCCGGTGACCTCCAGGAGGCAATCCGGCGGAGGCGGTCCTTGGCGACCAGGAGCGCATACCGGGCCTGCGCTCACGCACCCTGCGCGCCCGCCATCAGCTCGGCAGGCTCCCGGCACAAACAAGTGAGCTGGAAAGAGCCCAAGAGGTTCTACCCACGGCGCTCAGGGATCAAGAGCGCCTCGACAGCTCGTCGCATCCCCGCACGCTGACCACCCGCTATGACCAGGCCCGGTCACGCGCCGCACCCAAGGCGCGCAGGCGGCTGCCGCATTGTTGACTGCTCTACAGGAAAACTGCCTCCAGTCGCTGGGCAACAGCCATCCACTCACCGATGCGAACGTCGCAGCCCGTCGAGGTTGAGGCTCCTAGAAGATGGCTCCGACCGCGGTTCCGTGATGCTCATGGCGGGCGTTGTTCGAGCTCCTCCGCACCTACCTTCTCACCCATCCGTCGATTCCACTGCAGCACAGTCCCGGTCGTCAGGAGCGCTGGCGTTGCTCATGCAGGAGAGTCGCAGCTTGAAGGTCATTGGTCACCATCACCTGAGCCAGTCTGGCCGCGATGGTGATCACGATGTCCCACCCCGGAGCATCGAGATAAGCCTCATCCGGGGCGCCGCGCCCCACGGACTCCTGCACTGCGGAGTAGAGGGCGCCCAGCTCTTTCATGAGCGTGACTTCCTCCTCGGTCCGTAGGCTCTTGCCCAGCCACGGAGCGGGGTCGTCCGCGTTGCAGAAATCGTCGAACAGCACGTTGACCACGTAGTCCAGATCCTCGAACTCCTCCGGCTGCAGCCACACCTCGCGTTGCCATGAGGGACTCGCCAGAGCCAGAACCGCCGGCACAACATGCAGACGAAAGACGGGGAACTCAATGCCGTGATCAGTCACCCAGCCAGCCTACTGAGCCGGTGAGGCACGTCGGTGATGCCGGATCACGCAGGCCATCCACAACCAGGATCGCTGTCTGCCCCCCGGGAGGAGTCAGGTCACCCCGGTCCTCACCAGGTGCCGATGCCGAACTAACCTTCAGGTCATGGCCTTGCGACCTGACGAGTTCTACGACCACGCGCTTACCGCTGCGGATGGTGAGCGTCGGCTCCCGCTCGCGCGCATGACAGGGTGGGACATCAGCCCGTTCGAACCGGACGGGCTGCGGGTCACGCCTCTGCGCCCCCCAGTTCTGCCCGAGCCTGCGCGACACGGCGAGGACCCGTCGAACTGCGAGTCGTGCCGTGACCGAGACAAAGGGATCTGGTTCAACGACAGTTGGCGGCTCACCCGGATCACCCGAGTTGGTGTGCCGCTGGTGCTCATGCTGCATCCGCGTGAGCACTATGACATGGCTGACCTGCCCGATGAGCTGGCGGCCGAGCTGGGAGTCCTGTCCACTCACATCGTCCGCCACGTGCAAGCCCTGCCACACATTTCGCGAGCCCACGTCTACCGCATCGGAGATGGAGGAGCACACCTGCACATCTGGTTCTTCGCCCGGCCCGAGGGACAGACCCAGCTGTACGGATCATGGATGCCCGTCTGGGACGATCTGCTGCCCGAATACCCAGCAGATGTTGCAGAGACAGATGCAGCGATCGTGGCAGACGCATTGGTCACCTCCATCGGAGGTCGTCGCTCGGCTACCAGCGAATCGCCGCACGACTGATCAGCCGACGGACGCCAACGCTCAACCTCGACACCCACGGCTGACGCACACTCATAATCGAGGGCTCTCGCCGCAGTTCCGTGACGGGACCGGCCTTCAAGCCGGTCCCGACCGTACGCAGCTTCCGCCAGCCCTCCCTGGGCGGAGTACGGGGCTGGTGCCGTCCCGGAGCGGACTAGTTCCAGCTGAGCAGGGAACTGCGCCACGCGCTGATCATCCTCGCCGAACGCTCGCCGATACCGTCGCCCACGTGCGGGGATGTCTTCCGCAGGACGGCAAGCTCATCCGACACGATCCACGCGGAGCATTACGGGGGGTGGGAACTCTTGCGCCGCTGGCCCGCCAGACGATCCACAACGCTAGTAGTACGGCGCTCGGCAGAACTGCCATCAAGGTGGAAGAAGATCTGGAGCCCTCCGTCCAAGCGGCAAAAGCAGTAACGAAGCCGGCAGCGAAGGGCAAAGCAAGGAATGTGTCAGCCGTACGGACGCGGCGGGGGCCAGCCAGGGGCCACAACTTATGGAGCACGAGGTCGGTGCCACCTCCGGCGGAGGCCGGCGTGGCGGCAAGGTGGGTGGCGAGTGCGGCCAGCCAACGGTGGGTCTGGTCAGGCCCATAGCGGTGACTCTGGGTGGGGTGCCGGCTGGTGGCGGCAGGGATGTAGTGCGCGAGGAGGTGGTCGCGGACTTCCTCAGGCGAGGTGACGGTGAGCAGTTGGTCGGGGTGACGGAGGTAGGCGTAGGTGTCCTGGTCCCGTTCTTCGTAGGCGGTAGAGGCCAGGTTCAGCCGCCAGGGGGCTTGGGTCTGCTGCACGATCGGGTGACATCTGAACTGGCTTGCCCTGTGGGGCGGGTGGGAAGGATGTCGCTGTGCCCAAGCCTTATCCGCAAGA
>NZ_JBIWPG010000041.1:0-25963 GCF_044768135.1 Streptomyces sp. NPDC101165
CTCGCCGGCCTCCACCTGCGTGCCTCGATGATCTGGATCAACGACCTCCTCCTGAAGGCAACTGGCTGATCACAACATCACACAGCCCCTAGTCCCCCGGCGTCAGCAACCGCGCCGGCTGGAGTGTCCGCCCAGCAACCTGTGCCGCACTCAACTCACTTCCCACCAGCCCGAACTCGTCCCCGCACTGCGCACGCCGGCCGCGGAAGCCGTGGGCCATGCGCTCTGTGCGACTCGCCCGGCCCCTGTCTTGAGTACGACCCGATCGAGACACCCGTTCGGCGGACCTTTCACGGTGTGCGCTGCTCGGCGTGCATCAGCAGCGGGCCCGGGATGAGGGTGGTGAAAGCGCGTGGGCGGACGGTGTGGGACGGGTCCGGGCGAAGGCGCCAGCGGGGCAGGATGGTGGCCAGGGTCAGGTGGACTTCGGCGAGGCTGAACGCGTTGCCGATGCACTTGTGGGGGCCCGCACCGAAGGGCAGGAACGCGGTGCCGGTACCGGTGTAGGACAGCTCTGACTCGGGTCGGTCCGGATCGAAGTCGTCCGGGCGGGGGTGGTGGCCGGGCGCGTGGTGGAGGGCGTAGGGGCTGTAGAAGACGTAGGCGCCCTCCGGGATACGGTGTCCGCCGAGTTGAGCGTCGGTCGCGGCACGGCGTGGGGTGAGCCAGGCCGGCGGATAGAGGCGCAGGGCCTCGGCGACGACCCGGCGCAGGAGGCCGAGACGGGGCAGGTCGTCCAGGGTGGCGGGCTTGTCGCCCAGTTCGTGGCGGAGTTCGCTGTGGAGGCGCTGGTCGACGTCGGGGTGTGCGCCCAGCAGATGCAGGGTCCAGGCGAGGAGAGCAGCGTTGGTGTCGGTGCCCGCGAGGAGGAGGGTCATGACCTCGTCGTGGATCTGCTGTTGGGGCAGGGGCTGGCCGGTGTCTTCGTCTCGGGCGGAGAGCAGCGCGGTCAGCAGGTCGGGGCTGGGGGTGGGGTCGTTCCGGCGGTCGTCGATGAGTTGTGCCACCAGGGCGTGCAATCGGCGTACGGCGGTGGTGTAGGCACGGTTTTCGCGGGTGGGCAGTGCGTGGAGCCAGCTGATGGGTAGCGCAGCGCGCTTGCCGACGCCGGCGAAGGCGACGGGCAGGTGCGTGGTGATCTCGTGGACCGCGTCGTCGGGCAGGCGTGCCGAGTACAGGCAGCGGGTCAGGGCGGCGGCGGCTATCCGGTACATCTCCCGGTCGATACGCAGGCGCTGACCGTGACACCAAGCGGTGCTGCGTTCCTCGGCGACGGCGGTCATGATCTGGGCGTAGTGCTCCATGCGGTGGGGATGGAACAGCGGCTGGAGCGTGCGGCGCTGTCGCATGTGCGTTTCGCCCTCGCTCGTACCCAGGCCGTTGCCCACCAGAACGCGCACGGTCTCGTACAGCGGGCTGCCGGTCTTGGTGAACTCCCGGTTCCGTACGACGAGCAGCTCGTGGACCAACCTGGGTTCGTTGACCAGGTATCCCGGGATCGGGCCCAGCCGAAGGGCGACCAGGTCGGCCTGTCCGCGCAGGGAGTCCAGGAACTGCAGGGGACGGAAACGCAGTTGCCAGGCATGCCCGAGCAGGGGAATCCCCCCGGGGGCGGTGGCCAATGTCGTGGGGCGGTCCCGGTGCTCGATGTCAGTGGTGGAAGGCCCGGCAGTCATCGTCAAAGTGCCCTTTCTGTGCGTCCTTCACTGGGTATGCCGCCGACGTGGGATGCCGCGCTGTCGATTGTCCAAGCGGCTGTGCACGGCCCTGCGGCGCGCTGTCCTGCGAAGTCCCGCACCCGCGCCCGCAGACACGCCGCCAGCAACCTGGCACCCTCCCGTAGGGGGACCCCGGCCTCACGGGCCAGCAGAATGCCCAGGTTGTGGACATCGAGGACTACGGCCTCCTTCTCCATCGAGTTCGGGTCGTTGAACCAGGCCGCGAATTCCTGGGGGACGTGGGCGTAGTCGGGGTGCCGGTTGAGCGGAAACGGCACACGGATCTCCGGGACCTCAACCGTGGATGACCTCTGTGCTGACATCGAGCGCGTCCTTTCCCCGTCGTCCGCCCAAGGACAGGCGACGCGTCCAATGTGCGGGACACGGCCTGACGAACACCATCACCCGCTGAAGCCGGCCCGAAAGGTGCCCGGCACAGCGCACAGGCGCACGCGAAGGAGCACCGCGCGCCGATCGGACACCTTCGCCTGGCCACGCGCCCGACAAGGCGCGGTGCGCGGCTTCCTCCTCTGGAACGACCTGACCTTCTGCGACCCGGACGCGACGAAGACCGTGTTGCGCCACCTCGGCCCTTGCGCCGCCGGCTACAGCCTCGCCCTCAACCGACCAGCGCCACCCACGAACAGCCCGTCACCCCGCCTGCCGCGTGCAGCTGAGTGACCGCCTCGGACAGATCGACAACGTACTGCCTCACCACCTCGGAGCTGCTTGGCTGCTCCGGCCCGCACTGTTCCTCAGCCGCTTCGCACGCCTCGGAGCGCAGCGTTTGCCTCCTCATGCCCCATGCGTCCTCTCGTGTGCCCCAGGGAGTGTGGCGTCCCAGCGTGAGCCGACCCACGTGACCTGTTCGCGGCGCGTCGTCACAACAGCTCGATGACGGTGACACACGCCAATCCTCAAACTCGTGCCACGCCCACCCAACTCGGCCTGGACTGTCTCCTCGACATCCGCGGGGAGGAGCACCGGTCCTGGTCATGACGTCGCGCCCTCGTCAGCCTGGTTCCCCGCCAGAGCCGACGGAGGAAGATCGCCGATGAGCCAGGGTGAGGAAACAACGGTGTCCGCTCGTCCACTGGTCGGTGATGCTGAGGGCAAGGTCCTCGGCGACCCTGTGGAGCGCGCGGCGCCCCAGCCGCGCCCAGGGGAAAGGCGGACCGCTGTGGCCCTGGAGGTCCTCGAACCGCGCCGTGCACAGCTCCTCGATGTCATCGGCGTCGACCTCGATGACGAGGCGTCCCGCCGGGGCCATGAGTCCACCACAACGGTGCAGCAGGCTGTGAGGGTCACCTCCGATGCCGATGTTGCCGTCGATGAGGAGAATCGTCTGCCAGCCTCTCTCGGCCGGCAGCCGGTCGAAGACCGATCGGCACAGTGCGAGCCCGCCCCGGACGGTGGTGAGTGCGACCGCGCGAGGTGCGATGTCGACCCCGAGGGCGAAGACCCCGTGGCTCAGTAGCTCCCTGCACAACCGGCCTGGCCCGCAGCCGACATCGAGGACGGGACCGACGCAGCGTTCCAGCACGGTCGTGTCGGCTGCTGTCGGCTGCTCGTGCCAACGGTGCACGGGCACCCGGATCCGGCGCCCGTCGACCAGCCGCAGATACACCGGTCCACGGCCGGGTCGCAGGGCCAGCGCGTAAGGGTCCTGCTCGGTGCCGTACAGCTTGTCCTCGTCGGCGGTCACGGGGTGGCGCCATGACCTGTGGCGGGCAGGCCCGCGTAGTAGAGCTGGATGTTGAGGATGCCGGTGGCGAATTCGAAGATGACGCCGCCGACCAGCATCAGCAGGGACAGCCGCTCGAGTCCATGAGCGACGGAGCGTACGGGC
The DNA here is from genome assembly GCF_044768135.1 of Streptomyces sp. NPDC101165. Taxonomy (NCBI): domain Bacteria; kingdom Bacillati; phylum Actinomycetota; class Actinomycetes; order Kitasatosporales; family Streptomycetaceae; genus Streptomyces; species Streptomyces sp. NPDC101165. The sequence goes on from NZ_JBIWPG010000041.1 coordinate 3,568, forward strand.
AGCCATTCGAAGAGCTTCGGGATGACCGACCATAGCCTGGCCGGCAGGACCGGGACGAGGACCACGGCCAACGTCACAACCGACGTCAGCCAGGGCCCGCGGATCGGACTGCGCCAGAAGCCCGGCCGGAACGGCTCCGGGGGCGGGGACATCTGACTGACGCGCTGCGCCGCCGTACGGGTACGGGCGCCCACCGACGCCAACGCAGCCGCCCCACCGGCCCGCGCACGCCGCAGCCGCTCCCGTACGCGCCGCTCGTCCGGTCGCCGGCGCGCCGGCCCGCTGCGTGGAGCCGAACCGGACGGCCGTCCGCCACTTGCCATCGGCATCCCGCTACCGGTGCTCGGGGTTTTCGTAGTCGCGGCGGCAGCCGGCGTCCCAGGCGGTGCGCTGGTTGCCGTAGGCGGGGATGCCGCCCAGGTCCTTCAGCGCCCGGGCCAGGTGCAGCAGGTTCCAGGTCATGAAGGTGGTGTTGCGGTTGGTGAAGTCGTTCTCCGGACCGCCCGAGCCGGGGTCGAGGTAGGAGGGGCCGGGACCGGCCTCGCCGATCCATCCGGCGTCAGCCTGGGGCGGGATCGTGTAGCCCAGGTGCTGGAGGCTGTAGAGCACGTTCATGGCGCAGTGTTTGACGCCGTCCTCGTTGCCGGTGATCAGGCAGCCGCCGACGCGGCCGTAGTAGGCGTACTGGCCGGCTTCGTTGAGCAGGCTGGAGCAGGCGTAGAGACGTTCGATCACCTGCTTCATCACGGAGCTGTTGTCGCCGAGCCAGATGGGGCCGGCCAGCACGAGGATGTCGGCCGCCAGGACCTGCTGGTACAGGTCGGGCCAGGCGTCCCGCTCCCAGCCGTGCTCCCTCATGTCGGGCCACACGCCGGTGGCTATGTCGTGGTCCACCGCCCGTACGACGTCGACGTGCACTCCCTGCGCGGCCAGGATGGCGGTGCTCCGGTCGATCAGCCCCTGGGTGTTACTTGTCTCCGGCGACCGCTTCAAGGTGCAGTTGAACACCATGGCCCGCAGGTCGTCGTACCGGGCCGGCGGTGTGTCGGTAGCGGGCGACGAAGTAGTCACACGGTCCTCCCGAAGCCCTGCTGCCGCGCGGTGCGCGGCGACTCGTCCACTGCGCCCAGCCTGCGGGTCGACCGCGGCGGCCGCCACCACAACGCCTCCGAATGGCCCCGGCGTTCCGCGCCACCGGTCGGCCGCCGACGAGTGGCCGGGACCGGTGGTCATGCCTACGTTCGTCTCATGGGTACCGAAGGCACGACCGGGTCGCAGAACACGGCAGCAGTTGAGGACGTCGCGCACCTCTTGGTGCGTTGCCTGCGGGCCGAGGGCGTGGAATACGTCTTCGGGATCCCCGGTGAGGAGAACATCCGCTTCGTCGACGCACTGAACGGCTCCGGGATCCGGTACATCCTGGTGCGGCACGAGCAGGCCGCCTCGTTCATGGCGGAGATCTACGGTCGGCTGACCGGCCGGGCAGGGGTGTGCTCGGCGACGCTGGGGCCCGGCGCGATCAATCTGCTGCTCGGTACCGCGGACGCCATGACCAACAGCGCCCGATGGTGGCCCTGGCCGCACAGGGCTCCCTGCGCCGCATCCACAAGGAGTCTCACCAGGTCATCGACCTGGTGTCGATGTTCGCTCCCGTCACCCTGTGGTCAGCACGTATCGAGTGCCCGGACGCGGTGCCGGAGATGACACGCAAGGCGTTCAAGACAGCGGAGAGCGAGCGGCCCGGCGCCGTGTTCCTGGCAGTCCCGGAGGACATCGAGGCGGATCGCCCCGCCGCGCCGCTCACACCCCTGCAGATCGACGCGGTGCGCGCCGACGCGCCGTCGCCCTCCCAGATCGCCCGGGCCGCCGAGGTGCTCGCTACCGCACGACACCCGGTCGTGCTGGCCGGTCATGGTGCCGCGAGAGCCGGGACCTCCGCCGCGCTGGTGCGGTTCGCCGAACGGCTGAACATCCCGGTCGCGACCACCTTCCACGGCAAGGGGGTCTTCCCCGACGACCATCGGCAGCCGATGTGGTCGTTGCAGCAGAAGCGGTAGCGGACCAGGTCGATGCCGCGCCGGTGCTCGCGTACGGCATGCACGCCGTAGCCCCGGTGCGGTGATCTTGATACCGGACCGGCTGATCGCCTGGCCGGCGCATGAGGTGTGCCCGGTGGAGCCCAGCTGACCGCCTGGCCGCCGCCCTCGCCATGGGCTCGCCTGACGTGAGAGAGGACGGGATCGGTGTGAGACTGGGCACGGAAGGGGTGATCCCCGTGTCGGACCTACCACACGATGTGCCGTCCGGTCCCGACACCGCCGTCGACGAGCATCGGCTGGAAGAGCTGATCATCGAGGCGCAGACGGCTCTGCCGTTCGAACTGCCCGCCCTGGCGAACCGGTGCGCCTCGTCCCTCGGCCTGGACGCCGCACTGATCTACCTCGTCGACCTGCAACAACGGCTGCTCATCCCACTCAACGAGGCCTTGAAGCCGCTGCCGGTGGACCGCTCGTCGGCCGGCTGGGCGTACCGAACGGTGTCCCCGCGGGTGGCCGAGGCCGACGACGGCTTGATCGTCTGGATGCCGCTGGTCGACGGTGCGGAGCGGCTGGGCGTGCTCGAGGTGCGGACAGCCTCGCTCGATGGGGTGCTGATGCGCCGCACCCGGATGCTGGCCCATCTGTTCGCCATGCTGATCACCTCCAAGCGCGCCTACAGCGACTGGCTCGCCGCCCGCACCCGTACCGCGACCATGCAGTTGCCCGCCGAGATGCTGCGGGCCTTCCTGCCACCTCACACCATCGGCAGCCGCAGGTGCGTCTCGACCGCGGTCCTGGAACCGGCGTACGACATCGCCGGCGACGCCTTCGATCACTCGGTGGTCAAGAACATCCTGCACACCATGATCCTCGACGCCATGGGTCACGATCTGACCGCCGGCCTGACCACGTCGGTCGCCATGGCTGCGGCGCGCAATGCCCGCCGCGGCGGTGGCGACCCGGCCGACGTCGTAGGCTCCGTGGACCAGGCGCTCGCCCGGTGGGTGCCCGACCACTTCTGCACCGGCGTACTGTGCCGGCTCGACGCCGAGACCGGGGTGCTGCGCTGGGTCAACTGCGGTCACCCCCCACCGCTGCTGATCCGTGGCGAGCGGGTGCTCGACGGGGCGCTGGACAGTCCCCCACAGCCGCCGATAGGCCTGGCCGGCCCCCTCGCTCCGGCAGCCCGGCAGGTCCACGAGACGACACTGGAACCGGGCGATTGCGTCCTGCTCTACACCGACGGTGTCGTGGAGGCTCGCGACGCGGACGGTGCGGAGTTCGGCCTCGACCGGTTCACTGACTTCATCATCCGCTCCAACGCCGCCGGCCAGCGCCCGGCCGAGGTGCTGCGGCTGCTCATCCACGCCATCCTCGATTACCAGCGCAACCAACTGCGCGACGACGTGACCATCCTGCTCTTCGAATGGCGCCCGCAGCACCGGTGACGCGGTAGTACGCCGAGGCTCGCTGCGCTCGTGCGCCGTCTTCGACCGCGTCGGGTACTCCGGCACCTCCTCCCGAGAGGACAACAGGCGCCGCCGCAGTGGACAGCGTCCCGGCGGCGGGAGTCGCCGGTGAAGGTGATCGTGCCGTCGACCGGGCAGGTCAGCAGACGGATGATGCCCACGTCGCCGTTCCAGTCTGCTTTGCCGAGCACCAGCCCGAGTCCCCAGCCCCGGTCAGTGGCCTGGCGGGCCCGGTGTGCCGGCAAGCGGCACGCAGCAGCCGGACATGACCGCGGAGCCGCTCGTACTTCTGCTCCGTGCCGTGCCCGTCCGATACAGCACGCACGGGCGAAGCGGCCCTTCGGGCACGCTCGGATCGTCGAAGTCGTCGGCCGGGTCACGGGTCATGCCGATGCGGCGCATCACTGCCTGGGAACGAAGGTTGTTGACGGTTGTCGACGCAAGCACTTCCGGTAGTCCGAGGGTCTCGAAGCCGAAAGCCAGGCAGGCCAGGGCAGCCTCGGTGGCGTAACCGTGACCCCACGCCGAACGTGCCAGCCGCCAACCGATGTCCACGCCCGCGAACGGCATGTCATCGCTCACCTCGTCCAAGCCGACGCGGCCGATGAACTCGCCGGACTCCCGTGCTTCCAGCGCCCACCATCCAAATCCTCGCCCATCGAACTCGGCCTGCATCTCTGCCACCGCGGCATCGCTCTGCTCACGTGTCAGCAGCTCCCCCAGGTGTTCTCGGACTTCGGGATCGGCGTTCATCGCCGCCCACGGTTCGAGGTCGGACTCCCGCCACCGGCGCAGGAGGAGACGGTCAGTGCGCAATTCAGGCATGCGGCCCAGCCAACCCGATGAAAATCGGGGTGTCGATCGGTTATGTCGAGTCACTTGCCGGCTTCCTGGCGGCCGTCCGGGAGCGGATTCTCTCCACCGACTGGCCATCCGCCACGAGACCGCCTCCGGCCCCGTCAGCCCAAACCGAACTGACAACCCGACCATGACGGCCGTAGTGACACCCAAAGTCCCTTCTAACGGGGTGGGCTGATGCGCATCTGCATGTCCAACAGGAGGTTCGCGTCGGCGCGGAGGGTGGTCAGGTGTGCGGCCGACGGCGTGGGCAGGGCCACTGCTGGGAGAACAGACCGATGGAGGAACGGCCCGCGCCCGCCCACGCCGGGAGGCTCGGTCACGGCGCGCCGGACGAGACCCAGATCCTGATGGTGCCGCCGGGATCGATGCGGCTGGAGCTGCTCGGCTCCTGCCTGACGACCTCGCCGCTCGGCCAGACCTTGTCCGGCACGCGTTGCTCCTTCAGCTTGAAATGCCCGATGTCCGCGCAGATGCGGGCGTTCGCCACGGTCATGAACTCAAGTGACGGCGCGTCGGGTTGTTCATCGGTCCCGATGTCGCAGCCGGAGAGCTCGCCAACGGCCCTGGGATCACCGCCGGTGGAGATCCAGATCTTGACGGTGCCGCCGACCGCGATGTCCTCCGTCTCCGGCTCCTGTCGTGCCACGTGACCGGCCGGTATGAGCGGGTCCTGGACCTTTCCTGCTTCCTTCAGCTTGAGATGGGCGATGTCCGCGCAGATCCGGGCGGTGTCCGGGGTCCTGCCCTTGAGCCAGGGAGTGGAGACCTTGCCGTGCTGCTCCTCGACCTCGCAGTCGGCAAGGTCGCCCTTGGCCCTGGGATCACCGCCCGTCGACACCCAGATGGTGATGGTGCTGCCCCGCTTGACCGTCTGGGAGATCTCCGGCTCCTGCCGCGTGACGGTGTCCTTGTTGTACTTGGCCCCGAGGGTGGTCTTCTGGTCGATCTTCAGTCCGGCGATCTTCGCACAGGTCTTCGCCTCGGCGGGCGACATGCCCGTGAACGAGGGCGGGTTGAAGCCGCCGCCCCAGGAGGCCGTCGGATCGCACGAGAGGTACGTTCCGGTCGCCCGCGGATCCGGGGTGTGGGCGAAGTCCGGGAACACGTACCGAGGGCCGAACACGAACGCGGCCATGACGAGCGCGCCGACGGGAACCGAGGTCCAGGCGATGATCCTGGCCCTGCGCAGAGTCCGCTGGTGAGCCTGCTGCCTGCTCGCGACGTAACGGAAGGTCGCAGCGAGGGCGTCGGCGTCCGCGGCACCGGTGCGGAGCATGAACGTCTCGGCTGCACCGGCGTCGACGGTGACGTCCTCGGCCGTGGACGTGGGGGCGGAGTGCAGCGCGTGGGTGGGTGCTTCGCCTGCGGCGACCCGGCGGATGTCATCGGCCATGGCGCGGGCGGTCGGGTAGCGTCCGGCGGGATCCTTGCTGAGGGCGCGGGCTACGACGGCGTCAACGGTCGGTGGCAGCGACGGATCGATCGAGGACGGGATTGGCGGCGGCTGCTGGACATGCTGGTAGAGCACGCTCATCGTCGACTCGCCGTCGAACGGTGGTGTGCCGGTGACCAGTTCGAAGAGCATGCAGCCGACCGAGTAGAGGTCGGAGCGGGCGTCGGCGGGCTTGCCCAGCGCCTGCTCGGGCGAGAGGTACTGGGGCGTGCCGAGCACGGTGCCGGTCCGGGTCATCGCGGTGGCGTCCGACTGCAGCACACGGGCGATACCGAAGTCCATCACCTTGACTGTGCCGTCGCCCGTCGTCATCACGTTGGCGGGCTTGATGTCCCGGTGGATCAGCCCCTGTCGGTGGCTGCACTCCAGGGCGTCCAGCACGGCCGAGGTCACAGCCAGCGCGCGGTCCAGCGGGACCGTGCCACCGACAGGGCCCGCGGCCCGCTCCCGGATGAGCTCGCGCACCGATCGGCCCTGCACGTACTCCATGACGATGTACAGCACGACTCCGTCGGGCCCGGAGTCCTCGCCGCTGTCGTGCACGGCCACGACATTGGTGTGGTTGAGCGCCGCAACCGCCTGGGCCTCACGGCGGAAACGCTCGCGGAAGGAGGGGTCACGGGCGAGGTCCGCGTGCAGCGTCTTCACCGCGACGGTGCGTCCCAGCACCGTGTCGTGGGCGCGGTACACGGACGCCATGCCACCCTCGCCGAGAGGTGCCTGTAGGACGTAACGGCCTTGCCCGACCGAGCGGATCGGCCCCAGCGCGTGCAAGTTCTCGGTCTCCTCGACGTCCATCGTCCCCGCCTCTTCCCCCAGCTGCCACCTCAGTGCGAGGCCCCCACCATGTGAACGTCGAATTCGGTGGCGCCCCGTCGGCCGAGTGCGGCGATCGCAGCCCCTGTTGACGGGCCTTCACCGACCGTCAACAGTGCCGTTCCGGCCGCACGGCGGGCGTGGTGTGCATGACAAGCGACCGTTATGCGCGAGTGTAGCCGAGTCGAACCCTTTACCCTGTGCCGACATTCGCCTGAGCGCCCCACGGCCGGTCGTCCGGTACGTCATCAGGTGAAGCCTGAAGCGCTTTCACAGCGACGCCGGCATGACGTCGGCATATCGGGCTCGGCAATTCTCCCGAGTCGAGCCCGGGACACGGGACGTCGCCAAATTGCCTGGACGGTCCTCGCGGAGCTGATGGTCGAGCCCAACGGAGACGGCAGGGCCACCGAGACCACAGCTCTCAAGGTGTTCGCGGGCACGCAGTAGGTCTCCCACTTCTCGGACATCCATGGCGGCGTCGACTTCACCTGGAGGGACGACGGCACCACGCGGCTCTGGTTCGACCTGGCTCTCCCCGAAGACCGCTCCGGCACCCACCCGGACGAGCTTCTTCCAGTTATGCGCGCCATCGGGTTCAGCCTCGGAACGGAGCCCACAGGCCTCGATCTTTCGAAGGGGGCCGCATTCGCCCTGGCCCAGTACCTGACCGGCGTACGGCTGCACCCGGACCTCCTCCGGAACACGACCTTCACCTGCGGCAGCGTTGAAATCCCCTAGGTCGTATCCGCAAAGTGATTGGCACGTCGGTCCGTTCGTGGTGCGTCGTCATGAGCCGAGTGATCAGGCGTGGGTGGTGAGGGAGCCGTTGATCGCTCCGCTTCCCGGCACTCCCAGACATACGTAGCCGACGGCGGGCAGCCCGCTGGGTTCGGACAGCGTGTACAGCGGGCTGCTCACCGGCGGACCGAAGCGTCCCGACCAGGTCGCGGACTGGCTCAAGGGTGGTCCCGCAGCAGACGCCGTGGCCACCGGATGCTCGCTGTCCTCAACGACGGGGCCCACAGCATCGGGGAGCACCTCTCACACGCCGAGGTCGCTGGGACGATCGGCAGCCAGTTCGCGGTCGGGTGACGCCGTGCGCCTCGGGATCAGGCGGGCGGACCGTCGAAGGAGGACCAGTCGGACCATGCGTCGTCGGGGTTGGTGCTCACCTTCCACGAGGACACCGAACCGGTGTCGGTGCCGACCACGATCTGCGGACGCCCGTCCGTCAGGGTAGCCACGCCCACACTGCGGGCCGATCCCGGCAGGCCGTTGAACTTCGCCCAGTCGGCCCAGGCGGCGCTCGCGTCGGCGGTCACCTTCCAGGTGGTCCACAGCTCGCCGCCGTCGGTCACGGCGAATACCTGCGGCCGTTCGTCCGTGAGCGGGGCCGCAGCGAGCGACACCACGCGGCCGTGGTCGAACTGGAACGGCTGCCAGGCGGTCCAGGCGGCATCCGGGAGCTCGCTCACCTTCCACCTGGTGAACAGCCCATGGCCGCTTCCGGCGAACATCTGCGGACGGCCGTCCGTGAGCCGTGCTGCCGCCATGCTTCGAACAGACATGTGATCCGTCTCCTTTTCCTACGCCCGCTCGGGCGTTCACATCCCCCCTCTGTCCGAACCAGTGTTCGCACGGTCAGCACGGATCCGCCAGCCGGGCATTGGGGGTCAACCGACCAAGTGGGTGAAGGTCGTCTGGCCAGGTTGTTTCGTTCGGATCATCGTGCGGAGTACGAAATGCCGGCTCTTGTCGGCGGAGCTGGTTGGTCAGGGCGCCGAGTTCGCCGGGCACTGACCTGAGGTGGTTGTGGCCGAGGTCCAGGGTGGTCAACTGCTGCAGTTCGCCGATCTCGGTCGGTAGATGGGTGAGCCCGTTGTCCGCGAGGATCAGCACCTGGAGCTCGGTGCGTTGCCAGACCGACGCGGGTACCTTTCCCATCTGTTGACGCCATAGGGTCAGCGTGTGCGGCACTGCGCGGTCCCTTTCCGGGCATGTCGACGGTTCAGCTGGACGTCGCCAACAGGCCGAGCACTTCGACGAGTTGCCGACGGACCTCCGGGTCGGTGATCTGCCCGTCATCGCCGACCATCCCCCGGTCCACCGGGATCTTCACGCAGGCCGACTCCACGATGCCGGCGCCGGTGTAGCCCAGTACCGCCCTCAGCGTGGCCTCGGCTCCCTGACCGCGCCCCGGGGCGGCCGCGTTGACCCAGGCGACCGGCTTGTCACTGATCTCTGTACCGCCGACCGTCCAGTCCAGCAGGTTCTTGAAAGAACCCGGCAGCGTACCTGCGTACTCCGGGGTGCAGACCAGAATGCCGGCTGCCCGGTCGATCGCCGTCCGGAGCTCGGCCACGGGCACCGGCAGCGGGTCTGCGTCGTCATCGGGGTTGAAGTGCGGAAGGGCCGCCAGCCCCTCATACCGGACCGTGCGCACTCCTGCGGCTGGCGCGACCGCGTCCGCGGTGCGCAGTACGGCCTCGTTGGTGGAGGCGGTCCGCAGACTACCCGATAGCAAAAGAATCACCGGCAGAGTCGACATCCGCTCAACCTAAGCGCTCGACACTGCGGTCGATCACAACTGCATGTTGTTCGGCCACATGTCTGCCCGCAGGCGCGCCAAGACGGCCCGTGGGGAGGATCGGAACGGCCAGTAGCGGCGCTGGTCAGCTGGTGGGCAAGCTGGTTCGCGACGTGACGTACATGCCAGGCGGCGTGCGGTGCTCGTCGATCAGGAGAGCACGACCGGACGGCCGGTCAGATGCACGCCCGCGTGCCTCATCTCGTCGACGGCCTCGCGGGTGGTGTCGGAAGCGACTCCGGCGGTGTAGTCGAGCAGGACGCGGACGGCGAAGCCGGCACGGACGCCGTCCAGTGCGGTGGCCTTCACGCAGTGGTCGGTGGCGATGCCCACGACGTCCACCGCTGCGATCTTGCGGTCGTTCAGCCACTCGGCGAGCAGGGTTCCATCCTCGGTCGAGCCTTCGAAGCCACTCTTCGAGGCCGAGTGGGCGCCCTTGTAGAACACCTCGTCGACAGTGCCGTCAGCGGTGACGGGCGCGAAGTTGGGGTGGAAGTCGCCGCCCTCGCTTCCGACCACGCAGTGGACCGGGAAGGAGGTCGAGAAGTCCGGGCGGTCGGAGAAGTGCCCGCCCGGGTCGATGTGGTGGTCGCGCGTGGCAACCACATGCGCGTACGCGCCGCCCGCCGAACGCCGCACCAGGTCGGCGATGGCCGCCGCCCGGTCCGCACCGCCCTTCACCGGAACGCTGCCGCCCTCGCAGAAGTCCTTCTGCACATCCACCACGATCAGTCCACGTCGCACGGCTCGTCCTCTCTGTCACGTGATGCCGGCCCGCAGAAATGATGTACACACAAACCAGATGGTCGTCGGCGGCGCTGGGCCAACTGCTCCGCCCGACCACCCAACGAGTGGGCGCCGGCAGACACAGCGCGGCGCACGCACATCGTGCCGCAGGCGCTGGGCATCGACCCGTCCGGTCACCGACCGGGAGCTGGACCTTGCCGAGCCGGTCCTGAGCCGGCTCAGTGGCATCGACCCCGGTGCAGTTCGCGATGACTACGCCGAGGCTCTGGACCACCTCTGGCACGCGGTCGCCGAGGCCGGGAGCTTGCGGACGTCAGCCGGGCCGCACGAACCGCCACAGCACCTGATGGCGGCGCTGGAGGCCGGCATCGAGGCCGGGCACCGCAACCACGGCTCATAGCCCTCCCCCCGGCCCCCTACGCCGTGCGCCACGGGGACTGACCAGAGCGCCGGCGGCTCCGCCATTCGGACGCGGCTGACTCGCGCGCCCCGCCGGACCGCGGTGGTTTGGGAGGCATGCACATAGCCGGACCCATACTCGACCGCAGGCGTTGGGCCGCGGTCGTCGCCGCGGTGCTGACCTGCTCGACGGTACTGGTCGGGCCGCACCCGAACGCGGCCGGCAGCACGACGGCGCCTTTGGTGCCCGCTCCGAAGCTGGAGTGGAGACCCTGCGTCCAGGGCAGTCCGTTCGACTGTGCCACCGCCGAGGTGCCGATGGACTACGGCAAACCCGGCGGTCGCCGCATCGAGCTGGCGGTGATCAAGCGGAAGGCGACCGGCCCCGGACGACGCATCGGCACCCTGTTCTTCAACCCCGGCGGACCCGGCGGGCCCGGCACCGTGCAGATGCCGCAGAACTACGCGGCCTTCCCGCGCGAGGTGCGGGAGCGGTTCGACATCGTCAGCTGGGATCCGCGCGGAGTCGGCAACAGCACCGCGGTGAACTGCTTCGCGAGTCCCGAAGAAGCCGCCGCGTGGAGCGCGAGCAAACCGGCCGGCGTCCCGGTGGGCGCACAGCAGCGGGCGTCCGTGATCGCCGCGTACCGGGATCTGGCCCGGCGCTGCGAACGGCGTGACCCCGAGCTGCTGCGCCATGTGTCGACCGCCGAGACCGCTCGCGACCTCGACCAGCTCCGCCGGGCGGTGGGCGAGCCGCAACTCACCTACCTCGGAATCTCCTACGGCACGTTCCTGGGCGCCACCTACGCCAACCTGTTCCCCGGCAGGGTCCGTGCCATGGTCCTGGACAGCAACATCGACCCGCAGGCCTGGACGGACCACGCGTCCGACGCGGCCCCCCGGTCCACGACATTCCTGCGCATGGGCTCGGACCGCGCAGCGGCAGCGGTCCTGGACCGGTTCCTCTCCCTGTGCGGCGCCACGACCACCGCCGGGTGCCCCTTCTCCGCCGGCGGCGCGCAGGCGACCCGGGACAAGTTCGACCAGCTGATGCGGCGGCTGCGGGCCCGTCCCGTGGGCGAGTGGACCTACGGCCGTACGGTCGCCGACGTGGTGAGCGGCCTCTACTTCGTCCGGCCCGGCTGGACGAACCTCGCCGGAAGGCTCCAGAAGCTCTGGCAGGGCCAGGTGCCCGAGACGGCCCCGCTCCCGCCCGCACCGCCGGTCCCGCATCCGAATCCGTATCTGGGCGAGGAACAGGCGAGCGCGGTGCTCTGCGGCGACAGCCCCAACCCGCGTGACCCGGCCGTCTATCCCGCCCTGGAGGAGGCCGCCGCCCGTGCGGGCGAAGCCGGACGCTTCTGGACGTGGGCCACCGCGGCATGCATCTCCTGGCCGGCCGTGGCGGCCGACCGTTACCGCGGCCCGTGGAACAAGCCGACGGCACACCCCGTCCTGCTGGTCGGCACCACCTACGACCCCGCCACTCCCTACGCGAACGCGCAGGCGATGTCCAGGGAACTGGCCGACGCCCGACTGCTCACCCACGAGGGGTACGGTCACACCGCGCTGACAAACCCCAGCAGTTGTGTGCAGGCGTACGAGAGCCGCTACTTCGTCGACGGCGCCCTCCCGCCGGCCGGAACGACCTGCCGCCAGGACAAGCCGCCGTTCCCGGCACCCGAGCCCGTCGGCGGCATCGCCACCGGCGGCGGCGCACTGGCAGACGAGGTGCTGGGCGTCAGCCCTTCACACAGACAACCTGTTTGAGCTTCGCGACGACCTCGAGGCATTCGCCCGGCTCGGTGCCCGTACCAGCAGTGTGTTCGCCCTCCGTGTCGCGTCGAGCCCGGCGACTGTCCGCGAGGTCATCAACGCCACCTGTCCCGGCGGCCCGGCCGACGTGCTCGACGCCGACCCGTCCGGGTCCGACACCCAAGGTGAATCCTTTCCGGACCTCCCCGCCTCTTATCTGTGTACCGGCCGAACGGGCCGGCAGAACCGGGAGGAAACACCAATGGTGGTCACTGGCCTCGTAGTGATCGGAGCCCTGCTTGTGGGCGCGTGCAGTTGGCACCTGATGCGGCGCCACAAGAGCCGAAGCTGACCAGCACCTGCCCATGGGACGCCTTCCGAGTATGAGGAGCAGATGAACCAACGCTTGCCCTGGCCGGACGAGCGGCTGATCAAGGCCGCTCAGGACGGCGACGTCATGTCGCTCACCACCGTCGTCATGAAATCGCAGCCTCATGTGCGCAAGTTCGCCGTATCGCTGTGCGCCTCGCCGCAGGACGCGGAGGACGCGGCGCAGGAGGCGCTGATCATCCTCTACCGGAAGATCGGCACCTTGCGGGCCACTGGCGCGCTTGCCTCATGGATGTTCCGGATTGTGCGCAACGAATGCCTGCGGCAGGTACGGCTGCTCGCCTCGCGGAGCGACGAGGCGTCGGCCGAATCGGAGGCGTCCACGGAACCGTCTGCCGAGGACGCGGTGCTGCACAGGCTGGAGGTGGAGCGAATCGCGTCCGCGGTCTGTGCCCTTCCCTGTGACCAGCGGCAGGTCCTGATCATGCGGGACATCCAGGGCCTGCCCGGCAAGACCGTCGCCCATTCGCTCGGTCTGAGCAACGCCGCGATGAAATCGCGGCTGCACAGAGCACGCGCAGCACTGCGTCACTCATTGACAGTGACCGACCGAGCCGCCGATCAAGCCATCGACCGACCAGTCGGAGGAGACACGTAACCGTGAACACCGTGAAACCCGCGCAGGGGGTGAAGGCCCGGGCCACCGCACAGTCCGCGGCGATCGAGACGAACTTCGCCAGCAAGTCCGTCCCGCGCCACCTGGTGCGTGGCGCCATCGGCTTCGGGCTGATCATCGGCTCGATCGGCCTGGTGCCCGTCGCCGGCCCGGCCACCCTGCTGGCGGCCCCGTTGGCCCTGATCGCCTTCCGCGGCTGCCCCACCTGCTGGATGGTCGGCCTGGCGCAGACCATTTCCCGCGGCCGGCTGGAACGCCAGTGTGTGGACGGCGTCTGCACCCTCACCACGGCGCACTCGGCGGCGAAGGTGGCAGACGAGTCAAGGGCCGACATCAACGTCCCGGCCGCTCACCGGTGACCAGGCCACGGCCTATGGGGTGACTCCCGGCTTCCACGACGGTGTGCACGGCCGGGCCCAGGCACTGAGCAGAGAGCGATGCCGCCTGCGGCCGTGGCCGAATTTTTGCTTGTTCGTCATCTCCAGGCCGCCATTGATGCCATGTCGCGCTCCCTGGGGATCCAGTTCACTGGAGCGCCCCCCTCAACCTGACCTGAAAGAGGGACGCATGTCGAGACGCATGCTGAAGCACGGGTTTGTCACGCTCGTCGCCGTCGGCCTTGCCTCTTCCGTAATGTCGACCACCACGGCATCGGCGGCCGGCACCCCGCTGACGCTCGCCGTGTTCGGCGACTCGCCGTACGGCAAGTCGGCTTACGCGCCCGCGGGGCAGACCGCGGACACCTCGCAGTTCCAGAAGACCCCGGCATTCATCGGCGCCATCAACAGTGACCCGACGATCAGCAACGTCGTCCACGTAGGCGACATCCACTCAGGCAAGGAGTTCTGCACCGACGCCTACGACGCCTCGATCGCCTCCGTGTGGCAGACCTTCACCAAGCCGCTCGTCTATACGCCGGGCGACAACGAGTGGGCCGACTGCCACAAGGCGTCGAGTCTCGCCTCGCCTGGTCAGGGCGGCGGCTTCTACGACTCGTCCTCCGGTGCGATCAACTACATCGGCACGAGCGGCCTGTCGACCGACACGGCAGACTGCGTCAGCTACCACTGCGGCAACCCGCTCGACAACCTCGCCGAAGTCCGGCAGGACTTCTTCGCGCAGCCCGGCCGCACCCTCGGCAGCGGGACACTGAACGTGGTGTCCCAGGCCACTGCCTACGATCCGAGCCACCCGGGCGACGCACAGTACGTCGAGAACGTGAGGTGGTCGCAGCACGACATCGTCTTCGTGACCATCAACGTGCCGGGCGGCTCGAACAACGACACCGACCCCTGGTACAAGGTGCCGACCGCGACTCAGGCGCAGACCGACGAGCGGACCAACCGGACCGCGGCCGACGTCCGCTGGCTCGATGCCGCTTTCGCCGACGCACAGGCCGAGCACGCCAAGGCCGTGGTGATCACGGCACAGGCCGACATGTGGGACCTCGACGGCAAGACCAAGGCCCACCTGACGAACTACGAGCCGATCATCAGCGAGGTCGCGGCGAAGACGACCGAGTTCGGCCGTCCGGTGCTGATGCTCAACGGCGACTCGCACCTGTACCGCTCGGACAACCCGCTGGCGCCGACGGCGACGTGCACCGGCGAGACGGACCCGGCCACCGGCGCCGGCGTGTGCGCCCATGACCCGGGCAACAACGCGTGGAACGAGCACCCGTACTACAACGTCCCGAACTTCCACCGGATCGTCGTGCACGGCAGTACCACGCCGCTGGAATGGCTGAAACTGACCGCAGACCCGAACGCCAACCACCCCGTCACCGACACAAGCTACGGCCCGTTCAGCTGGCAGCGGATGCCGCAGCCACAGCTGTAGCACCGCTGAGCGCACACGACCGGCCACGGTGCCCCATGTGGACTCCTGGCCGGTCGCGTCCCCGGAGCGGGAGCGTCGCGTCCTCCGGCCACAGGGTGTTCTCGATGCAGCCCGCTCAGGAAGGGTTCACGAGGTCCCGTCCGCCTTGATTGAACGGGCGGGATCAGGGGCGGGTAGCCGGTGCCACCAGTGACCGCATCCGTCGGAGCAGAAGCGCTCGCGGCGCCGTTCGTCCGCGATAGCGAGTACTGCGATCAGCAACCGGAACGCCTTGTGGCGCTCGTCGGCAGGAGTGAGGCGGGCGATCTTGCCGAGTTGCTGGTCGGTCCGGCCGCGGGTGATCAGTACCGCAGGCGTGTGCGTCGGGCGTAACCCGGCACGGCGGATGTTCTCCGGTCCGTCCTCGGCGACGGCCCGAGCCTGGACGCAGTGATGGCGCAGGAAAAGCAGCACCTCGGACTGCTCCTCCGGTCCGAGATCGTCGACCACTCGATGCCCTGTGCCATCGGGCGCAGTCCCTGGGCGAGTTCGTTGAGTATGAAGTCGCGTCCCCTCACAACGGGCTCCCGTTGAGCAGGCGGCGTTCCGCCGCGGTGATCAGGATTCCGAGCAGCACCGCCAGATCGGCCGCGCCATCGGCGTCGTCGGCCCAGCGGGTGACCTGTAGCGGGTGCGCCTGGTCGAGGGAGACACCGTCACGGGCCAGGACGAAGGCCAGCGCGAGCATGGCTGCGCGGGCGTTGCCGTCTTCGAACGGATGGAAGAACAGGACGTCGAGGTACGTCCGGGCAGCGCGCGAAGGCAGGGGCAGGTCCGACCGGGTGCTCTCGGACAGGCACGGTTCGAACCGTGCGAGTGTGTCGAGCGCGAGGCCGTAGCGCTCTTGTCCGCCCTTCGCGAAGGCAGGCATCGCGCGGAAACCGACGGAGTCGCGATTCAGCACGGTCCGCTGCCAGTCCGCCAGGAGGGCGAAGGTCAGCTGTCTCCCCTGCTTCGCGTCGGCGAGAGCCTGTTCAAGGGCCGTCAGGACCCGCTCGGTCCCTTCGGGGTCACGGTCGCCGCGTGTCGTGGTGAAGAAGTCCCGGAAGCCGTCAAGCGCCGGCAGACCCGTAACCTGGCGCTCGCCGTTCCAGCGCGGCCAGGAGATCTCCGCTCGGATGCGCAGCCAGTCGGCAAGAGCGTCCTTCTGGTGTTCGGGCCCGGAAGTCATCCCTTTCCTCCGACGGTGCGGGCGAACCGCGAGCTCACCGTCTCGACCACAGTGGCGTCCGGTGCGATCCAGCTGCCGAAGCGGCCGCCGACCGCGCCTTCCACGATCTCGCGGGCTCGTTCCTGGTCAATTCCGTTGTCGGTGAGGAACCATTCGAGGACCTGTATGCAGTGCCCGTACCAGCCGCTTTCGGCCTGGGTCCGGTCGGCCACCACGGTGACCAGCCGCGTGCACGCCCGCTCCCAGTGCCAGGGGTCTGCGGAGGAAGAGGACGGAGCCGAGCGCGACGGTGGTGCCAGGGTGGCGAAGCGCTCCGCCAGTTCCTCCAGCCAGTCACGCCATTCGCGCAGGGCCGCGACGACCAGCGGGGCGGTCGCGTCCGCCGTCGTCACGGAATGGGCGGCACAGCACCACACGCCGACGACCCCGCCATCGGTGTCGCCCTCGCCCACCGACCAGTTCCAGCCGCAGGCCCATCTGCCGTACTGCTCCACCAGAAATTCGGTGACTGGATCCAGCGAACGCCAATGGTTGTCCTCCACGGCATGTGCGTCGGGCAGCAAGGGCGCGACAGACTCGGCCAATGCCCTCGCCGCGTCTTCGTCCAGTTCGAACGGATGCCGCGACGGATCAACTTCTGCCCAGGTCAGGGCATGTGCCCACAGCTCAGTCACCATGCCACTCTGCCGTGTGCAGCCGCTCCAACACCAACGCAATAACGAGCGGCAGTGGCACAGCATCGGGAAGCGAACTCGATCCGTCTGCGGAATGCCTGGTCAGAGGTAGTCGTGAGCGCCCTTCAGGCCTGAAATCGGATCGGATCCGGGACTACGGAATGCCCACAGGGCGGGCCGACTCTCGTGCATGGAGAGCTCCGCGCGGGTCTCCTGGTCGATCCCGTCTGGGTCCCTCCGGCCGCTGTCCGGTGACGCCTCGGCCGTCGCCGAAACCATCGGATACGCGGTCGACCAGCCGGAAGGCGTCGACGTCAACGAGGTCATCGTCCGCTCGACCGCATCGCTCCACGGCTGACATCCGTCCACAGCCGAACAAGGAAGGGAGACAGAAGATGACGCAGCCGCGTGCGGGGAAGTCGGTGCTGGTCACCGGCGGTGGCAGCGGGATCGGCCGCCGCCGGACTCGTCGGCCAGGTGATCCAGAGGTCTTCAAGGACGGCGGTGGGCGCGGGGCGGTGACGGGCTCTCAGGCATCGCTGGAAACGTCGTCATCCACGCGTACCCGCAACCGTCCTTTCGCCGTCAGCCGCTCCAGCCGTCGCTGCTCCTTCACCACCCACCGCCGTACCCGGTCGGGGTCCAACATGCCGCCGTGGCCTGCGTGCAGCCGCTCGGGTCCCAGGTCGAGCATGCGCCGGAGGCTGGCCAGATTGGCGCGCGGGTCGTCGTGAAAGGGCGGGTTCCAGGGCCGGCGGGGCAGCAGTCCCAGCAGTGGTGTCGCGATCAGGTCTCCCGCGACGAGATCGCCCGCCTCGGTGAGGACTGACACCGACCCGGCGGTGTGGCCCGGGGTGGGGACGATGCGTGCGTCGATGCCGTAGTCCGCCAGTGGCGTCTCCCCGCGGACGAGGACCTGCGGCGTGAACGGCTCGGCCCGGACATGGAAAGGCGGCAGCGGGGCCAGCAGCCTGCCCAGCCTCCCGGTCGGCAGGTAGGGCTCGCGCACCCGGCCGGTGGTGTACTGCCCAAGATCGGCCACGTGCGCGGCGATCGGCGCCCCGGTCAGACGGCTCAGTTCGGCGGCTCCACCGAAGTGGTCGATGTGACCGTGAGTGACGACGATCATGGAAATGTCGTTCGGGTCCACCCCCCGCTCGGCGACGCGGTCGTAGACCTTGTGGCCGCTGCCGGGGACACCGGAGTCGACGACGACCGGTCGGCGGCCGAGGAGCAGATAGGCGTTGACGTTCTGCTTCCCGAGGAGCGGGAGGGCGATGACCTTCGTGCCGGGCAACGGGGTACTCCGTTCAGAGTGAACAGGTTCGGACATCTCGACGCTACGAACACCGATTGAGCTGATCCATGCTTGTGATGCGCACGTTCATTGCCGTTCGTCTCACATGTTCAGCTACGCTGCCGACATGGACGCGCTCGCGGACGTCCTCACCGCAGCCAAGGTCGGCGGCACCGTGCTCGCCCGGGTCGACGTGGCAGCGCCTTGGGGCATCGAATTCCCGAAGCTACCGATCGCGGTCTTCCACACCGTCATCAGCGGCTCCTGCTGGCTGCGCCGCCCAGGGGCCGATCCGATCCGGCTCACCACCGGTGACCTGGTCCTGCTGCCCGTCGGCGCCGGCCACGTGATGTCCGGCGCCCCGAGCGGCCCGGCGACCCCCTATGACGACCTCGTGGCCGCACGCCCCGGACACCGGGAGTCGGAGGTCCACATCCCCGGCCCGGGGCCCCGTACCCGGATCATCTGCGGCGGCTACCGCTTCGACGGACGCGTCTCCCGCCCGCTGCTCACCCTCCCACCGGTGCTGGTCCTGCCGGCTGTCCACGGTGAAGCGCCCGAGCGGAGCGAGCTCGCCGACACCCTCCGGATGCTCACAGCCGAACTCGCCGACCCTCGGCCCGGTTCCCAGACGGTCATCGACCGACTGACCGACGTGCTGTTCGTCCACATCCTGCGCCGGTGGACCGCAGAACAGGGCGATCACGGCACCTCCTGGGTCCTGGGCCTGCGAGACCCGCAGGTCGCTGCCGCGATCTCACTCCTGCACGAGGACCCGGCCCAGCCCTGGACCGTCGAGGAACTGGCACACCGGGTCGGTGTCTCCCGCGCCACGCTCTCCCGACGCTTCACGGACCTCGTCGGCGAGCCACCACTGGCCTACCTCACCCACTGGCGCCTGGAACTGGCCGGCCGACGCCTCCGTGACACCGCCGACGCGCTGCCGGCCGTGGCCAGGAGCGTCGGCTACACCTCGGTATCGGCGTTCTCCCGGGCCTTCACGCGTCAATGGGGAACACCGCCGAGCCGTCACCGCACCGACCAACACCTGCCATGAGCGCCAAGGCTCTGTCCGTAGTTTCCTGAACCCCACAACTCAGAAGCAGGAACGCGGGATCGTTGCGCCAGGGTTCGAACTCCTCCGGGCCCGGATCCTCGTCCAGCCACGGCCTGAGCCACGAAAACCCCCTCGCCGGCCGCCACACTGCCGGGTACGTTCACCGCGTGTGCTACTACGCCGAGAAGCCCTACAAGCTGCATTACGCGTGCGTGGGCTGCCGCGTCGCGTTCAAGCGGCATCCCGGGCCCGGCCAGCACCGGTGCCCTCGATGCTCAGAGCCAATGGTCTGTGCCGGCCACGACTTCGCGGCACCGCGGCGTCGGGACACCAAGGCGTGGAGCGTCGTGGCCGCAGTTCTCAACGCCGGCCTGCGTTACGAGGGCCGCGAACCGTGCGGCTGCGGCAAGGAACCCAAGTACCGTCCCCGCACCCGAGCTCAACTGCGCGCCCGGCGAATCGCCGCAGCACGAACCGGCACTCCCCTCTCCGACATGCTGGGACGCGCAGACCCACAGGCATCCGAATGATCAGACCGAACGGTGCAGAAACGGCACACGATCCGTCACGGCATCCATAAGGCCGTTGCGGGGATTTGACGAGGCAGAAGCGGGACACGCACCGGATCTCAACTCGTGATGTCACCCGACTACGGTCTGTCCTGCGGAACAATGTGGCTCGCGGCCCACCCACATCATTGCCGCCGACGTGATCTGTTGTTCTCCGGGAGCCGCGACGCACCGACCAAGAGGACAAGATGACCGAACCGCAGCGTGGCCGGACCTTCTCACCCCATGTGGAATACAGCCTGTTCCTGATCCGGGACGAGGACGATTACGACTCCCAGCCGCCGGAGGGCATCGGTATCGCCTATCTCCAGGTGGCCCACGGAGTGGTCTACGTCGCCTCCACCATCCAGGAGCACGAGACGAAGGCACAGCTGCACGTGTGGCCGGGGGCTCCGGAGGAGCGCACTGGAGGCGAACTGCTGGGGCAGGTCACCCTATTCTCCAAGTCCGGCCGCATTTCGCTGCACTCCATGACGGGAGGGCCCGAAGGACAGTGGCTGGAGCTGGAAGGGCCAGGGCTGTACGAGGTGCGCGTGTACCGCTTCGGCGGCGGAGCGACAGCACAGGCGCGGCGGGATGAGGCGGTCAGGCGGATCGGTGACGGCGAGGAAATCGAGATGCCCACCGATTTGGAGTCGTATGTGATCGACATGTGGCGCTAGCTCCAGACACAGGACAAGCAACCGCACTGCGCACAACTAGCGCCGACCTCGCCGCAGACCCCACACCAGAGCCCTAACAGCGGAAGACGTTACTCGCACAGCAAAAACAGGGCTTCCCACCCGTATTATCGCTGCACCAGGCACGCTGCGGCCAGAAAGTTCCTCCCTGAACCGCAGCAACGACCCGCGCAGGGTTTTAGCCCGGCCCCGAACCGAGGAGAGCAAGATGTCTGAAGGCACTGCTACCGCAACAGAGTTGACTTCGCAGTACATCAGCCAAGTGGCCGGCGACCTCGAACGCAACATCAAGGAGCAGGAACGGATTACGGCGGAACTCACTGCACTGCAACACCAGTTGGCCAACCTGCAGCAGGACCACACCGTGCTGGTGAGCATGCAACAGGCCCTCGGTGTCCCGCCAACAGCCCCTGAGCCTGCGAGCGCCGGCAGCACCTCTGTGCCCTCGCCCAGGAAGAAGACCACGCCTGCACCTGGCACTCGCCGGCCGGCGAAGACGGCCGCTGCGCAACAGCCCAGGGCCAAGAAGCAGCCCGGCACGAAGCCCGCCGCCGAGAAGGCGGCAGCGAAGAGTACGCGGCCCACCCTGGTCGACCTCATCCACCGCCACCTCACCGAGCAGAGCGAACCCCGCTCCGCGGCGGAGGTCGCCGAGGGACTTGGTCATGCGCACCCCGACCGCAATATCGCGACCAATGTTGTGCGCACCACTCTCGAAAGCCTCGTGGCCAAGAGCCTGGTTCAGCGGACCAAGCAAGGCAGGTCCGTCTTCTACACCACTGCCGATGCGCCGGAGCCGACCGCATCCACGGGCAAGGCACAGCCCGAAACTGCCGATTAGGCTCCGGGCCGGTGGGGGTCCGCGGCAGCGGGCTCGTCTGTCGTCCGGGATTGGTCAGCGCGCTCGGACACAGGCTCAGGAGCCGTCGCGCCGGCGGAGCACCGACGCCTCCTGAGCCGGTGCGGGCGCAACTCTTCGGCCAAGCCGATCATCAGGCCTCGCACCGTAGGCTCTGCCGATACCGAGTGCAGTGACACTTCGACGATCTCTTGCCACCCGGTGCCCTCTTGCTGCGGGGCTTCGGTGTGGAAAGTGACGGTGACGTCGACATCGCCGGTGTGGGTGCCGGTGAGGACTGCACACGCGCGCTTGCTGGACCTGATCTCTCATGGTGAGTCCTGGATGTGTGCAGTTGGCCGACTCGCTCACGGGCACCGACTGCGCCACTCGGCAGCAGGCCCTGTACCTCTGCCGTCATGCGGGATCCGGGACAGCTCCGTTGACGCGTTCGGCCTCGCACGTGCTGGTGCACGGTTCGAGTTTGGGCCAGGACCAGGCCGGAGAGGTGGTCGCAGGCGGCGAGCAGAGGATCTTGCAGCCCTTGATCCTGGCTGCTCCGCGCGGGGTCTTCAAGGGAATCCGCGACGTCGTCCTGGCCCTGGTCCTGGGCATCCTGCTGGTGACGGGCCAACGCCGGGCGCTGGGCTGGGTGCTGCTGATGGGGGCCCTCGCCGCGTACGGCGACATGACCACCGTGCTGGCCCACCACGGCTCTGTGGCCACCGCGGTCGGCGTCCACGGCCTGACCGCGACGCTGATGGTGGTCAACGGCCTGCTGATGATGCGCGAGACCCGCAAAGTCGCGGCCGCCCCGGCGACGCCCGCCCCGCAGCCCGCCTGACGCCATCGATCCAAGGGGGCCTGGCCCCCGGCTGGTCCTTCAACGGGCGCTCCAGCGACCAGTTCATCCCGGCCTCGGCGCCACCGCCGGCGCGCTGCCGGTCCTCAGCGTAGCCATGTGGATCCTGCTGCTCGTTGATCACGACCCGATACGCCTCCTAGTACTGCAACGGTCTATGCCGTGACTGTTGGCCAGCTGGGTCGTTGGTCTGGTTATGGGTGGGGACCTTGCTGATGTCAGGTTGTGGGCC
>NZ_JBIWPG010000042.1:0-23233 GCF_044768135.1 Streptomyces sp. NPDC101165
CACCTGCGGCGGCCGAGCCGCTCGCTGGAGTCGATGCCCTTGCGAGCGATGCGGACGCCGATGCGCTTGCCCCATAGCCATCGCCGCAGGTGAGGAATGTCGTAGGCCTTGTCGGCATGAAGACGCACGGGCTTGGAATCGGCTGCATGAAGTTCGTGTCCCATGTGGAAATGGGACAGCATCGGCTTCAGCGCGAGGCTGTCGTGGGTGTTGGCCGCGGAGAGTCCGACGCGTAGGGGCAGTCCGTCCGCGTCGGACAGGACATGCATCTTGGAACCGGGCTTACCCCGGTCCACGGGGCTCGGACCTGCAAGTTCGCCCCCTTTTTCGCGCGGACGTGAGCCGAGTCGAGGACCGCGCGGGACAAGTCCACCAGGCTCTTTTCGTCTAGGAGTTGGAGAACCCTCTGGTGCAGCCGGCCCCATACCCCGGCTCTGGACCAGATCAGGAACCGACGATGGACAGTCGACTTCGATGCGCCGAAGCACGGCGGCAGTGCCCGCCAGGCACAGCCGCTGACTAGCACGTAGATGATCGCGGCGAACACCGCCTCATCATCGATGTTCGCGACCCCGCCGCCCTGCGGTCGCACCCGCGCAGGCGGCAGCAACGGCCTCGTCAACTCCCACAGACCGTCCGGAACGATCCAACCCCACCGCCCACTCCCCATGCCCACTCAACTGCCAACAAGCCATGTAGGACACCGTCTTAGTTGCCAGCCGGATCGGCCGGCGCCAGCAGCGTGATGTGGCTCTGTGAAACGTCAATGCCTTATCCGTCGGCACAGGATGTGTTCCATGACGATCGCGCCGCTCCACGCGTAGGCTCGGTACCGGGCGTGGCGGTGATCGAGTGGACGCAAGACCTGGTGCCCTTCGACGAAGACGAACTGCTCCTTGCCGAGGGGCTCGTCAGCCAAAGCCATGGAGTGTAGGGACAACGCCCGGCAATGCGCCCTCGAACGCATCGCGGCCCTCACTTTCCAGCGTCACCTGCGTCTGCAGTGTGCTGCTGGTCGGCCGCCTTCGAGGTAGCCTTGCCCCACCTGGCAAGCGGCACAGATGGCGGCGGGGTGGGACGGTACGGAGTGAACCGGCTGCCTGGCGCTCGGGTTGGCCTAGCCGTCGGCGACGTGGTCGGCCTGGCATCAACGGTGCAGCGGCTATGGGGAGGCTCCGCGCCGTTGTGCGCTTGTGCGCACTCTCGTGGACGTCCAGTTCCACATCGAATGTGAGTGCCTGCCAGGCTCCGCTCGGGCGGAGGCGGTTGTGCATGCGTCATGGCGGCGAGCCTGTGGTCATTCCCCGAGCGCGGCAGTGACGCGTAATGGCTGTGGTCGCGTGTCTGCCAGTGGATGCACATCACTCGAGCCGGAGGTTGGTCCGGCAATTCAGGTGCTACACACTGACGCTGGGGGAGTCTCTAGGCGGCTGACCGTCTCGGTCATCGGGCACAGGTGCTGTCTCGGCTTGAACAGCATGTTCAGTCCTACTGACCGTGTCGCATTGCCGCCCGGCGGAGACGACGTAGTCCCTCGTGGAACAATCGCGCCCGGACATAACCACGGGGGGTGACGCGGTATCGGACTTCAGGCTTCAGGTGCGGGAGGGCCGCACGTGACGACAGCGGGCGACCTCGTGATCGGTTACGTCAGTGCCCTCCGGGGAGCCGGTGAGGCCATGCGGGCGGCGATTCCCCCGCTCGAGCAGCTGTCGGACGTGCTCCACCTTGTCCGCTCGCACCAGATCAGCCGTAGCGGTGAAGCCGGCAGCTACCTTTACAAGGCCCACGGGGCAGGCTGCCTGGTCACGAGCCGGGACGGCACTGAAATCGATGTGGACTTCGGGCCCGACGGGGCGGAGATCTTCGACCTCTGGCGGCTGCGCCGCTATGGACAAAGTTTGCCGGTCCCTGTTGACCTCACAATGGAGGAACTTCGAGCGGCTGTGGAGTCGCTGAAACCGTTGCTGGTTGAGGTGCGGCCAGGGTGGTTCACCGTGCCCAAAGCGAACGCTTCAGCATGGGACCGGCATGTCGGATGACAGCCGGCGACTTTGACGAGCAGAGTCCGCAGGGTGCCCGACGACCTTGTCCCCGATGACCTTTGGGAGTGAACGGCTCCACTGCTGCCGCGGCCACCCGAGTGTAGGTACCGCTACACCGGTCGGCTCCGGGTGCCTGACCGCGTGGCGTTGGGCGGGGTCATCTACGTGCTCCGGAGGAGGCTTGCCTGGAGAGACGTCCCCGCTTCAGTGGTGAGTTGCTCGGGAGCGACGGCTTGACGCAGGCTCTGGCCAGCGGCAACCGCCACGATGTAACCCAACTGATCCCACTGCTGGATGACATGCCGGCCGAGACGGAAGAGGAGCTGCATCGGTAGTTGTGGGCTGCAGACTCCTCTGTTTGGGGCGCGGGGCGGCACTCGGTGTCCTGGCTGCTGCTGTCCCTTAAGCGGCCACGAATGCCGCCTCCGCTGTGCATGGGGGGCTCGCGTACTGGTTGTGGTCGACACATTCCGAGACGGTAATTTCTGTACCGGATGGTTTTTCGGGCCGAGAAGTACTGGCTGAATGTGAAACGAGAGTCACCGAACTTGCTGCCGAACAGAGGCTCCAAGGCGCGCGTGCGCGGCGAACTATCAAAGTTGGCCAGTCCTCCAGCCCGAAACTTGCCAGGGGCTTCATGGCTGTCCGGCGGGCTCAGGGTGCCCCGTTCAGGAATCGGGTGAGCTGGGTTTCGAGGTCCAGTGCCTGGGTCTCCTCGGCAGTCGGCACAAGCCGGTAGGTGGAGTGCAGCCAGCGCTCGACCTCCGGGAGCGAGGTCGTGAGGTGGGCCGAACCGTGAGGGGAGGACAGGAGGAGGTGCAGAGCTGCCTCGGTGTCGGTTCTGGTGGGCCAGATACGTACGTCGCCGGTCCCGCTGGGGGCCTGAGTCCCTGCGGCGAGAAGGTCGCGTGCGAAGACCCACGGGATCAGGCCTTGGACGCTGTCGTGGAAAAGGAGCTGCACCGCGAGCGGGTCCTGTGCTCGGTAGAGCAGATGGGTCGGCACGACGATCCGCTCGCCCGGGAAGGACACGAGCTCCATGTCAAGCATGTGGTCTATGCAAGTGGTCATGATTTCGAAGCGTTTCGGAGCCGGGGCGCCGGGCCCGGGCAGTTGTGACTCGTGCCCGGACTCGGCGCTCACCATGGTCGGTGTGGTCAGTGGAAGTTGCTGCCGTCGAAGCCGTGGCTGTCGCTGATCACGACGATCCACCTGCCGCGCTCCCCCTGGTAGAAGCGGCGACCGTCAGTCTGGTGGCGGCGACTTTGGTCGTTGCTGTACCAGTACCGGACTTCCCTCTCCCCATGGCGGTGGCCGTCGAAGCGGTGGTCGCTGTGGTGGCCCCCGCGGTACTCGCTCAGGTCGTTCCAGCCGTCGCGACGGTCATGTCCGTCTTGCTCGTTCCAGCTGTCGCCGTGGTCGCTTCGCTCTCCGTGACGATCACCGTACGGTGTGACGTTCGAGGCGGGAGCGACAACACCGGCAGGGTTTGGAGCGGCCGAGGCGGCGGTGCCCAAGGCCAGCAACGTGCCGGCTGCCGCGGCGAGAGTGACGGCCGTGGTAACGGCACGACGTCCGAAGGTGTGGTTCATGGACTTTCTCCTTGAAGTGCACCGTGGCCCTGTGGGGCCCGGGGCGGCGGCCCCGGATGGTGGGGCAAGAAGCGACGTTACTCCGCATAAGTTGAACGTTGAACTATAATGACTGTGACATATTTCATCACCTTTAGATCCTTTTTCCGGTTTGTCGGCGTCGGGTGAAGTCGGTCGCGATCACTGCGGTCGCCATGCCGCGGCCGGTCCCGACGACATCCGCCTCCACCAGCAGGGGACGCACCGCCGGCGGTCCCTCGGGGGGGGCACGCCGTGTGGGCCCTGACTCGGGCTCCGAGGCGACGTTCCGGGCCTCGGCCGCACGGAGAAACAAGGCCTACGCAGACAGCGAGGCCGACTACCGGTGTGCTCCATGATCGTGGGCGTCACCAGCAGTCGGCGGATGCGTGAGCGCCTTGGCGTCCTCAGCGGGGCCGGCACGCGTATCCGCAGCACCCTGGGCGTCATGCGGACTGGGCAGGAACTAGGCGGACCTTGCCGTGCCCGCGCTGGCTGCGGTGCTGTGGGGGCGCAACGGCCCCGATGCGGCTGGTCCGGCAGGCGCTAACGCGGACGTCGGGCTGTTCCTGGCCATCTCCGCGGAGGACCGGGACAGCCCGCCGCGGCAGTCGGAGGCGTTCGTCCGGGCCACGGCGGCCAGGGGGGTCCGCATCAAGACCCTCGTCCGCCCCGCCGACAGCCACAACTTCCAGACCTGGAGCGGGATGTACCTCGACGCGTGGGGGGGCTGGGCAGAGAACTGTCCCTGGCCGCCGTGGGCCGGTAGGGGTCAGCGGGAAGACGCGCCTGAGGGCCGGGCCGGGCGCACCGGGCGGACCGGGAGCGCTTGGACGCTGTTGCCGATGAAGCTGCGCTGGCGGGGCAGTTCGGCCTCGGGGACGGCGAGGTCGAGGTCCGGGAAGCGGGTGAAGAGCCGTTCCAGGGCGATCGTGGCCTCGAGGCGGGCGAGCGGGGCGCCCACGCAGTAGTGCATGCCCTGGCCGAAGGAGAGGTGCCGGGCCGCGCCGGGCCGGGTGACGTCGAAGCGGTCGGCCTCCGGGCCGTGGAAGGCCTCGTCGCGACCGGCGGCGGTGTAGCCGGCCAGGACCGGGGTGCCCTGCGGGATCACGGTGCCGCCGAGGGCCAGGTCGCGGGTGGGGTAGCGGAAGGGGAACCAGCTGACCGGGCCGTCCCAGCGCAGCGTTTCGTCCACCACGTCCGACCAGGTGGCCTTGCCGTCCAGGACCAGCGCCAACTGGTCGCGATGGGTGCACAGTGCCCGTACGGCATTGCTGATCAGGTTGAGGGTGGTCTCGTGGCCGGCGACCAGCATCAGGCGCATCGTGCCGATGAGTTCGGCCTCGCTGAGCCGGTCGCCGTCGTCCTCGCGGGCGGCTATCAGGGCGCTGGTCAGGTCGTCGCCGGGGGCGGCGCGGCGGGCGGCCGCGATCGTGCCGAGCAGCTCGACGAGCTCGCGTACGGCCGCCATCACCTCCGCCGGGGTGGTGTCGGTGGCGATGATGACCGTGTAGGTGAGGTCGTGCAGCCGGCCGCGGTGCTCGGGATCCACGCCGAGCAACTCGCAGATGACGCTCATCGGGAGCGGGAGCGCGAAGTGGGTGCGCAGGTCCGCGATGCCGTCCGGGTCCTCGGCGGCGGCTAGGCCGAGGTCGTCGAGGAGGACGGCGGTCAGCTCCTCGATGCGCGGCCGCAGCCGCTCCACCTGGCGGGCGGTGAAGGCGTTGCCGACGAGGGAGCGCAGCCGACGGTGGTCGGCGCCGTCGGCGGTGTGCATGCCCTGGGCGTTGGCGAAGACCCGGAGTGGCCAGTCCGCGGGGATCGTGCCGTCGTTCAGGGCCGGGCAGTGGCGGGCGTCCTTGGCCACGTCGGGGTGGGAGAGGAACTCCTTGAGCGCGTCGTGCCCCAGGACGACCGCTGCGGGCACCCCGCCGGGCAGGACGATGTCCGCAACGGGCCCCCGGGCCCGCAGGTCGGCGTTCAGGGCGTGCGGGCATCCGCCTGCGGGATCAACGACGTGGGCGGGAGCGGGAGCGGGGGTATGCGAGGACAAGCCGGGACTCCTGACCGTATGGACGAATACCGGTCAACAGTGCGGTGTCGAAGGCTGGTTGTACAAGTCCGCCCCGCTGACGCTTAGGAGCCGACCATGCGATCATGCAACTATCGCTTGATCTGCTCGTTTGGTGCAAGCATGGGGAGGGTTGAACGCGGTGATCTGTCGGTGCGGAGTGGGAACGGCTGAGGCCCTTCCTGTCGGTGAAGAACGGACAGTGGCGTGATCACCGGCAGGTGATCGACGGGATCCTGCATCGTGTACGGAGCGGCGTTCAACGGCGTGGCCCGCCGGAACGGTTCGGGCCGTGTCAGCCGGTCTACGAGCGCCACCGGCTGTGGTCGGCGGACGGTACCTGGGAACGTCTGCTGCAGCAGGTTCAGGCCACGACCGACGCGGCCGGCGAGATCGACTGGGACGTAGCGATGGACTCCACCATCGTGCGCGCATCAGCACAGGGTCGGTGCCCGGACCGACCTGGCGCCCGCTGTCCCTGCTCGTCACCGCAGGACAGCGCGCAGACTGCACCCAGTTCGTGCCGATCCTGGAGAAGATCCGAGTTCCACGCCTCGGCCCGGGCAGGCCCCGTAAGAAGCCCGACAGCGTTGCGGCAGACAGACAGGGCCTACAGCAACGGCCCCCGCTGCGAGTGTCTTGGGTGCCGGGGCTTGCGGCACACGATTCCGGAGAAGCCCGACAGTCAGCCGCTCCCCAGCCCCGCATGATCCGCCGTGTAGACTGACATCACCGACGCGGGGTGGAGCAGCTCGGTAGCTCGCTGGGCTCATAACCCAGAGGTCGCAGGTTCAAATCCTGTCCCCGCTACCAGAAGAAGGGGCCCGGCAGCAGCCGGGTCCCTTCTGGTTTTGCTTTCACGTCGTTGCACCCGATCTGCCAGGATTCGGCAGCACGCCGGGCCCATTCAGCTTGACGGCGGCAGTCGAATCCGTCACCGAGATCGCCCAACAACTACCGCCGGCTCACCTGTGCGGCCACTCCCTTGGGGCGATCGTGGCAGCGCGGGTCGCAGCTGAGAACCCTGACCTCGTTGCCCGGTTAATTCTGTCCGGTGGGCCTGAGATCGCACCGGGCAAGACGTCGCAGCGGCGGCTTCGGCTCGAACGGCGTCGCCCCGGCGGGCTGGTGCGCGCGACCTCCGACCTGCGTGATCGCACCGGATGGATCGACATGTTGGACGCTCTGCAAACGAGCGATCTCTCCCACGTACTTCCGCAGATCGCCGCTCCCACGCTTGTACTGTGCGGACAGCGGGATCGCGCCAGTTTGCCGGACGCCCGGCGAACCGCGGCAGCCATACCAGAAGCCCACCTGTCCGTGGTTCCGCACGCTGGGCATTCTCTTGCCATGACGGCGCCGCACGCGTTCAACGCCATTGCCCAGGGATTCCTTGGCCCGGAACGCCAGCAGACGCAGTGAGGGCATCATGACCCGATACCGTTTCATCACGCGGTTTTGAGCGGCTGCCCGTCCCAGCGGGTGCCCTTTTCGCTGCGGATACGGGCGCGTTGCTTGCGCTGGACGGCGAGAATGTCAGGGCGGCGGGCGTTGGCCTTCCGCCAGCGCAGGTAGGCGTACAAGGTGCGTCTCCTGCCACACGAGTACGTGCCCGAACGGAAGGGCTACCAGGCAGTGGCATGCTTCGGCGGCGGGCATAAGAACGGGGAGATTGCTGCCGCACTGCGGGTGGGCGAGCGGTCCGTCGAGCGATGGCACGTCAAGCACGACCCGGACAACCTCGTCGCGGCCGACCTCTCCGAGACCACCCCGGCTGTGAAGCACCGGCTCAAGAAGATCCGTATCGCCCGGACCTGGTCGAGGGATACCTCGTAGGCACCGGCCTCACGCTCTATTGACCAGCCGGGATCGCATCCCACCAGCGCCGTACGGAGCTGACCGTTATCCGCGAGCGACAACCTCATCCGGCACGGGCGGATAAAGGTCGAGAACGACGTCGAGCCCCAGCGCGCCGAGCTCGGAGAGCAGCCGAGCCGGCAGCACGAAACCTCCCTGGCCGTTCTCGCTGGCGAAGCCGAGAAGCAGCTCCAAGTCGCAATGGTTGGACAGGCGGGCCAGCTCCTCACGGAATCCATCGACCAGCCCGACCAGCGCCGTTACGTGGTCAACGAGCTCCCTGTCGTCGCCCAGCCCACTCCGTCGGATCCAGACGCTGGTCTCCCGTCTCCCGCTGTTCGAGTTGCGGGGACTCAGTAAGCTGCCCCGCTCCAACTGCGCATCCGGAGCGACCCCCAGGCGGGCCGAGATGTCGGCGGCGCTGACCGTCCGGCTTGCCGGCCGGACGCCGCAATCAAGCACGTCAGGCCGACACGGTGACCGCTCTGCCGAGATGCCGGGCGAAGAACCGGACCGCGCTGTCGACCTCGAACCGGGGCAGCTCCTTGTGCTTGCCCGAGTTCACGTGCAACGACTTCTCCTTCGAGGCGAAGGCGTCGAACAGCGCGAGACCCTCCTGGCGCGAGATGTGCTCGTCGTCCCACTGCATGTCGTACTCGATCGGGATGGTGATCTGCTTCGCCTTCTCAGCCAGGACATCGGGCCAGTGCTGCCCGAAGACCGCAGCGGTGATCCGGGGTTCGGCCGCGACGAACGGAACGCCGATCGCGGTGCCCATGTTGATGCCCCAGTAGCCGACCGGCCCCTCGGTGCCGATCTCGGGAAGCTCCTGGAGGGCGTCCAGCGTGGCCAGGTACTCGGGTACGGCGAGCTCCGCCAGGTGGGCGTTGTAGCGGATGACGATCGGGCCTTCCGGTTCGCCGGCCGCCCTCGCCCGGAACAGTTCGGCGATCTCTGCCTCGTCATGCGCGGTCCGCGGCCGGTCGCCGTGACCGGGCGCGTCGATGACCGCGACGTGGAAGCCGCAGCCGGTCACCAGGCGTCGGGCCCGGCCCGACATCGCCGGATGCTTTTTGTGATTGCCGCCGCCGTGGCCCATCAGGATCAGGGGCGCGCGATCGGCGCCGGAGGCCGACGGCACCGGCGACCAGAGGACGCCGGGGACGTCGCCCACGGTGAAGTCGCGCTCGACCATGCCGTTCGACGACGACTCGGCGGTGAACTGCAGAGAGTGCATAGGTGTTGCCTTTCGGGAGTGCCTTGTTGTCGAGGCGCTCCCGGCGACATCTACGTCAGTCGCCGGCCGTGAGGGAAAGGGGGAGCACCCACGTCGATACAGCGTTCATGGGTCTCACCTCCTCGGGCGGCGTCACGGTCAACTGCAAGCTACCAACTTGATCACCGTCCCTTCAACGCATTTCTCCGCCACGTGATCACGACTCCAGACAGGCCTAGGGACTTTCGTTTGGATCATCGGGCGGACCAGAGGATGATGCCTGCGATGTGGCATCCGGCCAGGTAGTTGGTCGCGGATTGCCCGGGACGAGTAGGGCCCTGTCTGCGAGGCAGGATCCGAACGACGGCCCTTGGGGTGAAGAGGGATCCCACGCCCAAGATGACTGGCCTGGTGGGCGTCAACTGGGGCGCTGCGGGGCCGCCTGTTTCGGTGATCTCCAGCCCAATGCCCGCCACGTCGACGGGGCCGTCGTCAGACTCGCGATCGTGGCCGATCCGATCACCCCCGATCTTCCCTCCGAGGACTCCCGTGACGGGGCAGGCAGGACGACTGGCGGCATCAGCCGGGTCCGATTCGGTTTCGCGCGTTGGGCGCTCGCCCCGCGCACGACGTGGCAGGCGCGGCGCCTGGCCGTCGACTTCGGTGCGGGAATGGACGCCCGGACCGCGTGGGTGATGGCGCGGCTTGCCCGTCACCCCGAGGAACGCGGTCTCGCCATGGCTCATCTGGACGACGGACGCGCCGCCGCGGACTGAGCGGAGCTCAGGCTCAGGCGCCCGCTTTCGCCTGCCCGGTCTCCTCATCTGCCTCGCCATCGGGCGAGGTCATGCTGGGTCGCGAGGGTGTGAGGATGATCGGAGCCCAGAACACGTATCCGGTCGGCCAGCAGCTCGGTCAGTGCTGCGGTCGCACCGATCGCGTCCCCCGCCTCTCCCCGGCACCAGGCGAGGCTGTGCCGGGTGATGAGGGTGTGAGGGTGGTCCGGACCCAGCACGCGTGTCTGGTCGGCCAGTAGGTCCTCGAACGCTGCGGCCGCACCGGCCGCATCCCTCGCTCTGCCCCGGAATTGGGCGAGGTCGTGCCGGGTCGCGAGGGTGTCAGGATGATCGGTGCCCAGTAGACGTATCCGGTCGGCGAGCAGGTCCTCGAAGGCCGAGGCTGCACCGGCCACGTCCCCGGCCTCCCCCCGCCACAGGGCAAGGTTGTGCCGGACGATGAGGGTGTGAGGGTGCTCCGGGCCCAGCACTCGCGTTTCGTCGGCCAGCAGGTCCTCGAACGCCGAGACTGCACCGGCCACGTCCCCTGCGGCTCCCCGCCGCCGGGCGAGGCTGTGCCGGGTGATGAGGGTGTGAAGGTGGTCCGGGCCCAGCACGCGCGTCTGGTCGGCCAGCAGCTCGGCCAGTTCCGCGGCCGCACCGGCCGCATCCCCTGCTTCCCCCCGCCACCGGGCATGGTGGCTGCGGGTGGTGAGCGTGTCGGGGTGGTCCGGCCCCAGACGGTTGCAGGCGGTGACGGCCATGTGCTCGAAGTGGTCGCGAGCAGTGGTGACCTGGCCGCTCTCACCGAGGCTGATGCCGAGCCGGAAGAGCACCGTGGGGGCGGCGGGCCGGTACAAGGCATCTTCGGCAGTGCGGACAAGGGCAGTGGTGTTGGCACGCAGGGCCTGGGCGAGGACTGTGTCGCGTTCGACGGCGGGCCAGGCAGCAGTGAGTGCGTCGGCAGCGGTGAGGGCGAGCTGGTCGTGCTGGCAGGGGGGCAGGGTGTCACGGACGGCACGCTGGATGAGCTGGTGGACTCGGACGGCCTGATGGGGGGTGCTGGGGCTGTGGTCGATGAGGCTGAGCCGGTGCAGGGCCCGCAGCGCGAGCGCGGCGTCCTCGGCGGAAACCTGGGCCGAGTGGTGCGTGGCGCCCGTGCCGGTTGGGGTGCGGTGCTCGGTGAGGTGCACAAGGGCGGGCTGACAGGTGAGGGCCGCAGCGGGGATGCCATTGGGGTCGAGCATCGAGGTCAGCTGGAGCATGGGGCGGGCCAGGCCAGCCGGGCGGATCTGGTTGGCTCGTTCGATGGACAGGGCCCACGTGGCGGCCACGGTGGCGGTCTGGTCGTCGGGTAATGCGCCGGACTCCGGCAGCAAGTCGGCAAGTTTCCTGATCCGGTTGGCCAGCAGCTCTCGGTAGGAGGCGCAGGTGAGGTCCGCGTCGACGAGGTAGGCGGCGGACTGGGCCAAGGCGAGGGGCAGGTATCCCAACTCTGAGGCAAGGCTGTCGACCTGGTCGGTTGGTTCGTGGCGGTCGTGCGCGGCGAGTTCGGAGGTGACGTAAGCGGCGGCTTCCTGGGGGGTGAACAGGCCTACGGTCACCTGGTGTCGGCCTGCTCCGGTCAGGGCGGCCTCGCGGCGGCGCGTGGTGACCAGGGCACGGCCTGCGCGGTTTGTGGGCGGCCACCAGCCGCGCATATCGGCAGGATCCGCAACGTCGTCCAGTACGACCAGCCACCGACATGGCTTCTGACCGGCTTTGGGATCCAGCCAGGCCAGGAACGCCCGCGCGGCCTGCTCCGGTTCGCGGGGGTCTGCGGCGAGGACCTCTACGCCGGCCTGTGCGTACCCGGCCGTGATTGCTGAGCGGCTGCTCGCGCTGATCCACACCAGTACGTCGACCTCGCCGCTGTCCCAGGCGGTGCGTGCGTAGTCTGCAGCCAGCTGGGTCTTGCCTACCCCGCCGGTCCCGGTCAGTACCTGGGTGAGCACCGCGGCACCGCCGCTGTCCACCGCCGCGCGCAACTGGTCGACCTCGGCCCGGTGCTGGAAAGACAAAGCGCGGGGCGGGAACACGCCGACTCGGTGCGGCCAGGCGGCGGGCGTGCGCGGCGCGGACTGCTGCACGAGAGTGAAACGGTCGATCGCCAGGTACCCGGTGTTGGCCAGGCTGCCTTCTCCGGCGGTGGCGGCCCCCGTATGGCTCACTTGTACCGGGCCGGCAGGCCATTGCTCTGGTCCGGTGTAGCCGGATACCGCCGTGGCGCCGTCGCGGGCAGTGGCATCGCCGGTGCCGGCGACGGCTACCGACGGCCCCGGCTTTGCGTCTGCGGTCTCGGGACCAGCGCTGGGGTCGCCGTTGGGGTCGGGGCGGCGTTTGGGCCATCTGACCATCGGATGGAGATCCTCCCGCATTCTCAGGCCGTCCCGGCCCAGTCAGTTGCAGTCGATACCCGTACTTGCATTGCTGCCGGGCCCGTCCGCGGTAGCGTCACCAGTTCGTTCCGCCCGAACGGGCCCGCTCCCGGCCTCCCGTGGGCGTCGCACGCCGGTGGACGCCTGGCCTCCACCGGTGGCCCTGGCCTTCCCGGTATCGATCGCCGCAACCCCGGCCTCCGGGTTGACCGGGGACTGCATCAGCGCCCACACCAGGGCGGCGATGCCGGTGGCGCCCTGGACTGAGGCGGCAACCAGCTGGCCGGTATCCGGGTTGTCCAGCAGCCAGAAGAAAGGCGTCGACACGGTCAGCACGACCGCGGCCACCAAGACCGTGATCTTCCTAGGTCGCGACATCTCCACTCACCCCCTCCTGAGAATCGATTCCCACCCTCAGCAGTATTGGATGAACTTCACTGGTAGCACAGGACGCTTCGGCGTAACCACCGGTTCCCCGCGCGCTGTTGTACCCACCGTCCCAGCTGCCCGGCCTCGGCGGCAGGGTTCGGAGCGGCCCCGCTAGCGCTTTGCCCGCATAGCCGAAGGCTCCGCCGCCTCCCGGTTCCGGGGTGTGGTCCACTGGTCCAGTGGAGCCCGAGACCCGGGCACGGTGGCCGCGACCAGGTTGAGACGGGCGTCCATGTCGAGGTTCACGTCGCCGTATGGGTGGACGTGGGGCCAGAACAGCGGGGTCGGACCACGCCGGTCGGCGGGCGTAAGGAGATCGGCCCACTCCGCTTCGCTCAGGATGTCCTGAAACATCAGGGTGTTCACGTAGACCAGGGCGCCCCGGAGAGCCGGGCGGCCAGTCGCACCGAGCCACGTCCGACAAGGCGTTGTCAGCCGCACACAACTCTCCCCGGCCGACAAACAACTTACGGGGGCGTTGTGGGTGAAACAGCGCAGGATCGCATCAGTGGACGCGGTGCGGGTACGGACCGCGGCGCACATTTGATCATCTGGCCGTACTGCTGGGCGATGGGTTCCCAGCGGATCGGGCGGGTCAGCGCTGGGGCGAGCCGCGGGTAGGCATCTGGGTCGCCGGTCACGGGCGAGCGTCCCCTCTTCCTCACCGTCACCCGAACGCGGGGCAGAACGCGCGTCGACGTTTTGCTCTGGCACCTCCTCAATACCGACGCCCAATCCCTTCTCGACCTACGAGTGACGTCACTGATCGCGGCTGGCCAGGCGTCCGACTGGGGATTCGGCTCGGATCTCAGCGGCCTCGAAGGACACGCGCTTGCCCTGGCCGGCGAGCACGACCGTTTTCCCCACGACGGTGGCGACGGTTGTGGGCCAGCCGGACCACCCATCTACCCTGAAGTTCTTCACGCCGATGCAGACCACAACGAACTCGACCGCGTTGTGTCCTCGCGCCTGCCATAGATCCGCGGCACCGACTGGGACGGCGAAGGCGAAGAACCTCAAGGTGACGGACGCTTCGCGTTCGTCGATGAGAACGGAGGTCAGGTCGTAGTCGCTCAGCGGAGGCGGAGGTGAGCCAAGGACTTCGCGGAGCGTTTCGGGATGCGTCACCTCGGCAGACCAGTCACGGTCAGTCATAGAACGGCCTCACTGTCGTGGGAGGCAGCACCTGGTGCAGGCGCTGGTCGAGTCGGCTCTCGAACCATCTCCGACCTGTGTAGGGATCCGCGTCGGCGGAGCGGTAGGCGTTGAGATGGCTGGCCCGGACCAGGGCATGCGCGGTGAAGTCCAGCAAGAACCCTGGCCCGCTCACCGCGACCGTGATCCGGTGCCCTTCGTCCTGGACGAGGGGGCCGAACTCGATGTCGACCACAGTGCGCTGGGGAACACCCCGCATCCGCAGGTCTTCACCCACGGCCAGGAACTCGATCTGTACCTCGAACCGGTCGCAGCCGGCTTCGGTCCATGACGCAGGAGCGAGGTCGGGAAAGCGGGGCAGCTCCACCCGCAACTTCACACCGGGGCCGTAGGGACTCAGGTGCACCGATCTGAGAACCAGGTGCTCCAACGGCGGCAACTTGGTGTAGAGCGCGGTCAACCGCTCGGAGTGGACCAAGAGCTCTGGCCATGTGCCGGCTGACATGGGTGGGTCCCTTCACCTTGCTGCCAGCCTGGCTCCGCGCCCGTCGACAGCAACCCCCGATGTTGACGGGCAGGACAACAAGGGGCGGCAAACGGCGAGTACAGGCAGGTGGGCTAGATTCGTGGTCGACTTTGCAAGTCTCCACCACCTGAGGAACTGCCCGTGTCCCAAACGCCTCTGGGCGGCCTGAACGTCTCGTACACCTCGGTGCAGATACGACGCAACCGCCTGATCTTCCTCGGTCTGGTCCTTGTCCTCGCGGGCCTGGTGGTGTTCTGGGCCCTGGGCCCGTACGACACGAAGGACCAGTCCGCGACGCTCAAGGCCGGTGACTGCTTCCAGAACATCGGGACGGAAAAGGAAGCGACGACCAAGAAGCTCGACTGCACTGACCCGCACGCCGACTACAAGGTCCTGAAGATGGACAAGGACGGAGTCGTCGATACCTTCTCGTGCTCCGATGTCCCGGGCACGACCGGCTCGCTAACCCAGTCAGGCCCCGGAAGATGGTTCGTCATCTGCTTCAAGGAAAACGACGAGAAGGGCAAGAAGTAGCCGGGCGCAGCCCACCCTGGCAAGTCTCGGCCTCTTACGTGGGACCTGCGGCGGCAGTTGGTGCTTGAGTGCCACCAGGCAGTTGTCGCAGAGTTCCCCGAGTACGAGCTCGTCGCCGTGAAGCAGAAGTGGGGGTCTTTGTCCTTCCAGGCGTTTCCGTGGCCGTGGAAGTCTGACGGCAATTGGACGGATGCCGAGCACTCGCGCCTCCACGCTGTTACCCATGCCTTCGCTAACCGCAGCAAGGGCAACTGCGAGCGGTGTGGTGTGGATGGTTCTCTGCGTGAGACTCGGCGGATCCTGCTGGTGCTGTGTGATCGGTGCGAGACGCTCGTTCCGCAGAACGGCTGTCTCTGACTGATGCTGGTTGCTCGTCATCACGCGGACCAGAGGATTCCTCATGCGGTTCGTCCGGCGGCGAGAGCGGTGGAGCCTGCGTTCAAGTCCGATCCCTTTGGGGGTTACTTGCGCTCACGAGTTCGGCCAGACTCGGTGCATGGGAGATGGCGCCCAATGGTCGCTGGACGACGACTGGGATTGGCAGATGCAATGCGCACGAGCTCATGATGCGTTGCTGCGTGACACGGACTCGTGGGTGCCTCCGGTCGAGGAAGAGCTGGTGCTGGCCGCCCGGATGAGCGCGTTGAGCCAGTGGTATCCATCCACCAGTCACAACTGCCTGCGGTTCTTGGACGGTCCTGCGCCCTGGGTGCCCGGCGGGCGCGACGACGTGAGATATCTGCCGGGATGTATCTCCTTCGCAAAGGAGGGGGCGGACCGCAGCGCTGTCTTCCGGGTCTGGAGCGGACACCTGTTGCAGACCCCTGATCCGGTGCTCGTGCTGGCCACCCCGAAGGCGATCGTCGCTGTTGAGGCCCTGGTGGAAGTTCTGACCAGCGACAACTGAGAGCCCGCAACGAGATGAGAGTTCGTGTGTGTGCGGCGGGCCGTCGGACGGTGAGCATGGCCGGTGTACGCCGAGAACCCGCGTCCGCGCAGTCTGCGGGCGGCTTGGGGGAGTCGTGTGGGACAGGTACGACGCCGCCGAAGTCGGCGAGGCGGTCGGGGCGCCGAAGACGGTGCAATGTCGTTGCCGGTGGCGGCCAGGAGCTCGGCGCCGAGGATGACGCCCATGCCGGGCATGCTTGTGACACCTGGCCTCGATGAGCTTGTCGAGTTCCGCGACCTGACTGTTGAGCGCCATCACCTCTGTGGCCAGCGCGTGCACCAGCTGCGAGGACAGTGTCTCTCCGGGGAGGCTGGTGCACTGGCGCCTGGCGGGGGTGGCCTCAGCGCGCCATCTGGGTACAGTCGGGCGGTGCGTGAGCTGAAGCGGCTGCATGCCGGCGATGCCCCCGCGGTCCTGGCCTTCGAGCTGGCGAACCGCGCCTACTTCGCTGCCTCGGTCTCCGACCGCGGTGACGAGTTCTTCGACCAGTTCGCCGACCGGTACAGCGCCTTGCTGGCTGAGCAAGAGACCGGCATCAGCGCCTTCTACGTGCTCGTCGCCGAGGATGGCTCGGTTCTGGGCCGATTCAACCTTTACGACTTCGAGAACGGCACTGCTGAGCTCGGCTACAGGGTCGCGCAGCACGTTGCCGGCCGCGGTGTGGCGACCGCGACCGTCCGGAAGCTGTGCCGGCTGGCGGCGGCGCGGCACGGGCTGCGCACACTGCGTGCGGCCACCGCCCACAGCAATGCCGCGTCCCAGAGGGTACTTGCCAAGGCCGGGTTCGTTCCGGTCGGCCCAGCCGACCCGGTTGACCTCGGTGGCAAGGCTGGCACCTGGTACCAGCGCGACTTGGTGCTCCAGCCCTTCATTAGCTGCCTGCAGTAAGCGGTGTGATCGAACAGGCCGGTCAAGCTCAATAGCTCACCGTCACCGATCACGGAAGTTGAGTCAGAACTGCAAGAAGTGATCGAAGCCATCGGTGTCTTCGCCACCCAGGACAATCAGGACCCCTCTGGCCAGGTGTTCCTCCAGATCCCTGAGACCCGTACAAGAGTTAGTCCTCCAGCGCCGGGCGCATGAGCTTGGGGCGCTCCGTACGAACACGCGTGAGGGTCGTTGCTGTACCACCCTCGCGTGCGCCCTTCCTGGCGTGGCATCACCCGCACGGTGTCCGCAAGTTCCCGATGCTGTGGCTATCACCGGGCCTGGCAGACGCCTCCGTCACGCCGCAGGACACGGCGTCGGTTGCGTGACCAGTCCCTGGGAAGGCGGCTTCTGCGTGGGCTGCACTGCCACGCCATGGCGCCTCCACTGTCCTACGCTGACTTGTCCGTGTGGCCAGGGAGGGCCACCGATCCATGGGGGGATGCGCTATGTGCGCGGTCGGTGGTCAGGCCCAGCGTGGGGCTTCGGCAAGCAGCAGGGCCTGCAGGGCCTGAGCCGACGCGAAATCCGGCAACCGGTGAGCACCCGCTTGATCGCCCTGCGCTGCCATGTCGTTCTGTCGTGGTAGCCCGTGCGGCGGTGTGGCTTTGCCGGTCCCACCGCACCCCGAGCCAGGACGCCGGTATGCCGGGCGGCTGCGTGACGGACGTTCAGTTGGGTGGTGTGCGGGTGGTGACCCAGTCGCGTGTCCTGACGGGCGGTCGGGCAACGCGGGGTTGCCTGGCCACGGTCACCTGCCAGATGGCGAGGAGCAGCAGCGTGCCGGTTTCGGCGAGGAGGCTGAGGACCGCTTGTGGCTCGGGCTGCAGACCGTGCTCGGTGAATCCGAACACGCCTACGGTACGCGACGCGGTGAATCCGCCGAGGGCGCCGAGCGTGACGCCTGCCGCGGCGGTCCGCAGCAGCGGGGATGGCATCCCGACCAGCAGCAGGGCGGCGAGAGCGAAGGAGGCGCTGGCCTGGAGCAGGAACAAGGGGCCGATGGCGTGGATGAAGCGATACCCGTCAATGTAGAGCTGGGCGTGGATGGATCCGCTGACGGCGAGGGTTGCGGCGGTCGCCGACCGCAGGGTGGGGGCGAGGAGTCTTCGGGCATTCATGCCAGCCTCTGATCTTTGATGGCCAGTTCGCGGTCGCCTTGGCGGTAGCCGACGCTGCGGATGCCGAGTGCGTCTTTGAGCTGCCGGGCAGGGACGACCTGCGGGGTGGGGGCGGCTGCACGGCCCGGTTTGGGCAGGGGGTAGGCGGTGGTGGTGGCGGAGTGGAAGGTGATGTTGCCCTCGGTCTTGGTGAAAAGCTGGTGGACGTGCCCGTTGAGACAGGTGACGGAGGAAAAGCGGCGCAGGAGGGCGATGACCTTGAGGGCGTCGTCGGTGCTCCAGCCCCACTGCGGGTACATGGCGAACAGCGGGATGTGGCTGAAGACCACGATGGGGGTGTCCGACGGCAGTCCGGAAAGATCGTTGCGAACGAAGTCGATCTGTTCGTTGCCGAGGTGCCCGAGCTTCTCCAGGCTCAGGGTGTTGACCAGGGCGATGAAGTGCACCCCGTGGGTGTCGAAGCTGTACCAGCCATCGCCGAGCGTGCCCATGCCGAAGGTCCGCCGGTAGGCGCGGCCGGCATCACCGATGGAGTCGTGCTCGCCCGGCACGGTGAAGATGCGGTCCGTCTTCAGTCCGGCCATCAGCTGCTTGACTTGGTCGAACTGCCCGGCCGTGGACAGGTGGGTCAGGTCGCCGCTGTGCATGACGAAGTCCGGCCTGAACCCGAGCGAGTTGACCTGGCTGATCGCTTCGGTGAATGAGCCGACCACGTCCAAGTTCGCCGGGCCCTGGAATCCGATATGGCTGTCGGAGATCTGCACGAACCGCAGCGCGCCGCTTCCAGCTGCAACGGGCCTGGCGTTGATGTCCCGGGAGTCCGCGATATGGCTGATCACCTCTCCACCGGCCACGGTCAGGACCACCGCACCGCCGAACCACCCTGCATGTCGCAGGAGTTGACGCCGGTTCATGCCGTGTTCGGTATCGGGCTGACCGGCGTCTTTGGCCGATGCCCCTTCGTGACTGTCGTAGTAGTTGCTCATCAGGTCACCTCCACGGTGCTGGTCATGAACGGATGGATGGTGCAGAGGTAGGCGTAGGTGCCGGGCTTGGTGAACGTGTACGTGTAGGTGGCGTGGGTGCCCAGTGCGGCCGAATGCAACGGGCCGCCCGGTCCGGCGCTGGTGACGGTGTGGGCGTCGGTGTCCTGATTGGTCCAGGTCACTGTCGTGCCCGCTTTGACCTTCAGCGTGGCCGGGGAGAATGCGAAGTTCTTGATCGCCACGGCGTTCCCGGTCACCGGTGCGGCCGACCGGCCCTTACTCGCGGGACTCATCGGCATGCTCATGCTCGGTGTCGGCGAGGCGGCGGAAGCGGAGCCCGCCGTGTTCCCCAGCCCCGCGGCTCCGGTCATGCCTGCCATCTGGTGCTGCCCCGGACCGGGTGTGATGGCGCCGGCCCCGGTGGACGAGGAATGCGACGACTGGCCGCATGAACTGAGCAGCCCCAGCGCGGCGACAGTGGCGATGGTGCCGACGGCCAGCCCGGCCGCGGTCCGTGATCGACGGCTTGGCGTGCGAAAGTTCAGGTACATGATGTCCGCTCCTCACTGATCAGGCGGAGAC
This sequence comes from Streptomyces sp. NPDC101165, assembly GCF_044768135.1. NCBI lineage: Bacteria > Bacillati > Actinomycetota > Actinomycetes > Kitasatosporales > Streptomycetaceae > Streptomyces > Streptomyces sp. NPDC101165. The sequence goes on from NZ_JBIWPG010000042.1 coordinate 19,202, forward strand.
AGGGACTGCTCCGGCTGGGCGCACGCACCCGCAGGGATGTGCGTGGACGCCGTGTTCATGGGCGTGTGCCTCTCACGGACCCAGCGATCGAGCACCGGCCGGGGCTGCGCGGAGGCGCCGGCTTCCGTGCACGGGGGCGGGGTGAGCGTGGCCGGCGCCGGAGCCCGTGCGTCGCGTGGTGTTTTTCGGTCACCGCTGATCCATCCTTTGCCCCGTGGGGAATCGCTGAGGAATTTCGCGTGAGTCGGCTCTTGTCCGGCTCCACGGACGGCGGGGTTCCCGCGGTTCGGTAGATATGGAGCTTTTGCGAAACCTCTTGTTATCGCGGCGGATCAGCCGGCCTCCCCTGCGGGCCGCGCGCTTGGTCCTGCTGGTGCCGCAAGGCCCGGCAGGTACGTATCGCCCGTGATGCCCACAGAGCGCGACCGATGCCATACCGTGAGTTACAGGACAAAGCGGAACATGTGCGCGATGATCGTCTTATGCCCTGGAGTTCCCGAAAACGTGGTCCAAGGACCGATCCGGATCGCTCCGCGCACCGTGTCTCTGGTAAAGGGACCCTTTCGACCGCAGACGAGGAACTGTTGCGCACTCTGTACGCGGAGCACGCAGGAGCCCTGTTCCACTACGTGCTGCGCCTGACCTCAGGAGACCGGCAATGGGCGGAGGATGTGGTGCAGGAGACGATGCTGCGAGCGTGGCAGCATCCCGCCGCGTTCGACCCCGCACGCGGCCCGGCCCGGGCATGGCTGTGTACGGTCGCCCGGCACCTGGTCATCGATGCCCACCGGGCCCGGCGGGCCAGGCCGCCCGAGACCGGCGGCGAGGCGCTGGAACGAGCCGCCGAGCAGAAGCCCAGCGAGGACGAGATCGAGCAGGCGCTGGAGAGCTGGGCGGTTGCCGACGCGGTCCGGTCACTGTCCCCGGATCACCGCGCCGTCCTGCTGGAGACCTACTACCGGGGCCGGACCATGGTGGAGGCCGCGCAGGTGCTGGGCATCCCGCTGGGCACCGTGAAGTCGCGCACGTACTACGCCCTGCACGCCCTTCGGCTGGCGCTGCAGGAACGGGGGATCGAGCCGTGACCGTGGCGGGCAGGAGGTGGCGGCCATGAGTGCGGAGCACGACGCCCTCCGGCTGGCGCTGGGAGGATACGTCCTGAACACGCTGCCCTCGGCGGAAATGGAACGGGTGCGCATCCACCTCACGGAGTGCACCGAATGCCAGGCCGAACACACCCAGCTCATGGGAGTACCTGCGCTGCTGGCGACGGTGACCGAAGCCGAAGCCTCAGGCCGTGCGGTGCCGACGGCCGACGAGGACCTGGCCGACCGGCTGGTGGCACGAGCAGCCGAAGGCACGCACGGCTCCCTGCCCGAACGGCCCGCCACGCCCGCGGTGTCGCAGGTGCCAGAGGAGGGTCTGCTGGAGAGGCTGCTCCAGCAGGCCGCGTCCCGGCGCCGCAGGACCTGGCGTCTGCAACTGGCCGGCGCTGCCGCCTCGCTGACGTTCATCGCGGCAGCGGCCGGCGGCACGTGGCTGGCGGCTGTCGGATCCGTGGGCAGTCAGGCGACGCCGCCTGGGCCGACCGCGCCCACTGCCTGGCGCACCTTCTCCGGAAGCGATCCCACCACCGGCGTCTCCGCCTCGGTGAAGGTCTCGCCCTCTGCCTGGGGCAGTGTCGTGCAGGTCTCCGCCAGGGGGGCACCCGCCGGAATCACCTGCCGGCTTCAGGCGGTCGGGCCCAGCGGAGCCAGGACGGACGTCGCTAGCTGGCGGGCAGGCGAGTACCCTCCCGGCACCACGATCCAAGGAGCGGTTGCCATGCCTCCAGGAGAGATCGAGCACTTCGAGATCCACGCGGACAACGGTCAGAAGCTGGTCACAGTCCGGGCGTGACACGAGGCCAGAACGGTCGCGTCACTGGGGCGCCCTCGCCCCCAGTGACGCGATCACAGCTGTCGGGTGTGAGCGCACGGCGGCACACGAGGCCGAGAAGACATCGCCATCGAGAAGACCTGTATGCGTGGCATCGGCTGCACAGGCACGCACGTGATCACCGTCGTCGCCCGATGCCACCACGCCCCCCGGCTCCGGGACCGGCGAGGTTGTCCGACAAGGGCACCCGGCGGATGACCGCGGCGGCGACCACGGCTGTGCGGAGGCCGGCGGCATGGGCCTCAACCTCCACCGGGAGGAGGCCGAAGCCGGCGCCCTGACCGTTCTCGCAGCGCGCCGACGGTTTCCGGGCCCTGGTCACCCTCACTCCTGGCTCCGACCAATCGGGCGGGGCCTCAGCCGACTTGACCCGTGAGTGCGCCGACGAGGCACTCACTCCCTGCCCGGGTGGCCGGTGGCGCCACCCTGGTCTTTGCGACGGCCCGGCCAAGGTGTTCCCCCTCCCCCCGCGCGAGCAGCAGTATGCGGCTCACCGAACGACCGTCGACCTCAACTCTCGTCTTCCGCCGAAGATTGTGCGGCCCGGAGAAGCGGAAGAGCGCGCGCGAGGAGACCGAGCCGCCGGTGCCTGGTCCGACCGAGTACGGCGTCGAGCTCTTTCAGGGGCGAGTGAGTCCAGCCAAGCCACTGGCATCGACATGACGCGCAAGAAGTCGAACAAAAGGTGCGAATAACTCGAACCGTTCGGCATGCGTCGTCCGTGGAACTCAGTGAGCGCGGCCATACAGGATCCGCCTACCGACCGCCCCCGAAGTGGTTGGCCCCCCGATTGCCTCCACACATCCACAGAAGAGCCATAAGACCATGTTTGTGACTGATTCCCCCAGCCCGAGTTCACTGCTCGGTCGACACAGCCACCACCGGGCACTGCTCACCTTGCCCGCGCAGGAGGCGTACGTCTCCGCCGCTCGTCACTTCGCGGCCGATCTGCTGGAGACCTGGAGTGTGCCCGCGATCGAGCGGGACTCCGCCGTCCTCATCGTCGACGAACTCGCCGCCAACGCCGCGCAGTACGGCCACGAGCGCATGACCCTGCTGCTCGTCCTCGACGACGGCACTCTGCACATCGTGGTCACTGACTCCGGTACGACTGTGGAACACCATCGTCCCGACACCGCCCCCGACGAACACGGTCGCGGCACCAATATCGTCCAGCACCTCGCCCAGTCGACCGAGGTCCACCAAACACGCAGCGGCCGCAAAGTCCGCGCTTGCCTGAGGTGCTCGCCATGACCGGGCCGGACGTTCCGCACGGACTGCGACCCGCTGCCGGGGCCGGCACCGCCGCACAGCGACGGGTCACCGGGGGCAGCTGCGGCGCCTGGTCCCGCGACGACCCGCCGCGTGGGCCTTCGCGCCCCAGCAGCCGTGCCCCGAACAGCGGTGAGGGCATCAGCGCTCCGCCCCCGCACGAGGCGTACGCGAATGCGCCAGACCTGCGCCGCGAAATACACCAAGTGCTCGCTCTCGGGGCCGAACGCGACGGCCGCCAAGCCAGGCACGTCACCGGACCCCCGGTCGATGTGACAGTCGCCGAGCGCACCTGGCGGCTACGCCAGGCCGCCCTCATGGACCGGATGGCCCTGGACGACCCCGGCCCCGGCCCGATCGCAGCCGCCGCAGCAACCGCCGAACAACTCGCCCTGCTCGACCGCAGCCATCCCGAACTGGTGGCCGGCCCGCACCATCCCGACGCCATCGCGCTCGCCCCCAGCCGCCGACTCTATGTCCGCCAGGAGTACGCCGCCTGGACGGCCGCCAGGCGCCCCGGGACCTGAATCGACCCTGATCCGACAGGAAGAAGGAGACATGAACCGCAACGACATCGACACCCGGGATGCTCCCGCAGCCGTCGACCAACTCCACTCGCGTCGCTTCCCATGCCCGACAGACACGCGTGAACATCGCGCCGGTCGGCGACAGGAACGGTCACAGCAGGGAAAGCCGAGGAACGCACCGTGGCCGAACACGATGACCCTGAGGTGACCCCGGCGGTGTGGACACACTGACAATGGATCTTGCAGATCCGAGGAAGGGTGTCCTGGTGGGACGGAAGTCTCCGTATCCGGAGGA
>NZ_JBIWPG010000043.1:0-19281 GCF_044768135.1 Streptomyces sp. NPDC101165
AACTCCCACTGCCCGTCGGTGAGTTGCCTACGTGTCACACCCAGCGTCCTACCAGGTCCGGCCCCCGCACGGGACCAGAACCCGAGATTGATCACAACATCACACAGCCCCTAGATCCGGAGCTGGGTCGAGGGCAAGAGGCGGTCAGCGCGATCACCTTGCCGGCCTTCACCACTCAACCGGCGACCTGGCACAGTCCGAGGGCGCCGTAGGGGCGCGCACGGTGAGCCTGAACGCGCTGCAGCTCCCGGCGCTCTGGCGAGCCACCCCCGTGCGCCGTTGCTGTCGACGTCGGGGCGGGGAGATCGTGGGTCGGCATCCGTCGAATCCAGCCGATAACTGACAGGAGCGCCCGACCATGGCCATCATCGTTACCTTCGACCTCGAGAACACGCCTGCCGCCCAGGAGTTGTACGACACCTGCATCGATCGCGTCACCGAAGGCCAGGGCTTCACCTCCGCGGCCGACCTGCCCGTAGCAGGACTGCTCGCGCACGTCGCGGGGCCCGTCGGCAGCTGTTGGCGGGTCACCGACGTGTGGGAGTCTCCCGAGTCGTTCGAGGCATTCGCCAAGATCCTCGGCCCTGTCATGGCCGACCTGGGCTACGGACATCTCCAGCCGGACGTCTCGCCCGCCCATAACGTCGTCCTCCGCTGAGCCGAACGGCCGGTGAGAGGGGCGGTCCGCACGCGTCTCTTCCGGCCCGTCCTGTGATGTGGCGGCGTCGGCCAGCACCGTGGGTGGGGTGATGCCGACCTGGGCGGCGATGCCCGACAGGAGGAGACGTCAGCCGGCCTGAGAAGCTGGCGGCTGGTTCCGGTGCTGTCCTGCGGCTGAGCCCTGACCAATATCTGTGCGAGGGCCGTCGGGCCGCGCTGGAAGGTCTGCTGTGCCGTACTCGGGCCCTTCCCGCTTCCTTGACCGCTGGGGCCGGGGTGGGCTGCTTGGCGGGTCTGATTGTCGGTGTGGACTGTCGCTGCTGCTCTTTCGACAGCTAAGGCCAGGAGTTGGCCGGCCGCTGGATCCCTGTGGGGTCGTTGCCCTCGAAGAGCACGCCGGGCTGGATGTCGGGCAGGGAGCCGTGGGGGTCGTCGGCGGCGAGGTCTGCGAGGATGCGGTAGTGGCGTTGCCAGTCCAGTGGCCGCGGGCAGTCCCAGTCACGATCGCTGGCTCGCTGGCGACTGCGCGCGCTCTGCTGCTCGCCCACTGGTCCTTCCCCAGGCGGCTTTTGCGGCGGAGGTTGGCCATGTGTTGCCTGATGGGCGCCATCGCTTCGCCCTCGTCCCGGACGGTGTCCTGGCGGGGCACAAGGTGGCTGGTGGCCCGCCGGCTCAGGGCCCGTGCCGGCTGCTTCCGGACGCTGTTGGTCAATTCCGCCCCGCTGGATCTCATCCAGTGGGGCGGAGTGCTGCGAAGGGTGAGATGCGGGTGGGGGCGAGGGGTCTGCCAGTGAGCCAGGCATCGAGGCGTGCGAGGTTGATGGCCGCGCCGGTGAAGTGGTGCTGGAGGCGAGTTTTGGAGAGGCCGCGGTAGCGGGATCTGCGCAGGCCGAAAGCCTGGACGCCCTGGGAAATGGTGCCTTCGACGCCGGCGCGGTGACCGTAGCGACGGCGCCAGTGGTCGGTGTCCTGCTCGATGCGGGCTTGCCGCAGGACGTCGTGTTCGGCATGCGTTCTGAGGGTGAGGTTGCGGCCGGTCTTGGCGTTGGTGCACGAGGCTCGTAGGCCGCAGGGGGTGCAGTGGCGGGCGGCGAACCGGACGCGGGTGATCGCGGTGCCCTCCTGGCTTCGGGCCTCTCGCCATTGAACGCTGGTCTGTCCGCCGGGACAGACGGCCCGGCGCTGGTCCCAGTCGACGGTGAAACGTGTGTTGTCGAAGACGTCCCCGCTCGACTGCCCCTTCACGGTGCTGGCCTTGACGGGGCCGACCAGTTCCACGTTGTGATCACGTCGGGCGTGGTGAATCTGCCCGGCGTCGACGTATCCGGCGTCCACGAGGTGTTCGTCGGGCAACAGCCCGCGCTCGGCCAGGGCGGTGTGGATCTCGCCCAGGACGACGACATCGGCCACGGGGGCCGGTGTGGTGTGGATGTGGGTGATCAGGTGCGGGGCGTCGGGCTCGCAGGTCTCGCTGAGGTGGACCTTGTAGCCGGACCAGTCCACCTCTCGTTTCGATCCGGTGCGGGCATCGGGTTCATGCGGGGTGTGTAAGCGGATCAGACCCGGCGGGGTGTTCTTCGGCTCGCGCCAGCGCACGACACCGTCGACGTGTTGGAACTGCTGCACCCATGTCTGCCGCAGGGTCTCCACCGCGGGCAGGCGCTTCGGTCCGGGTGGGGCCTGCGCGGACCGGACGGCCTGAAGCAGTGCCATGCCGTCGGCGCCGCACTGGTCGCCGTGCGCGACGCGGGCGGCCCACCGGGAGGGGAAACGGCTGTCCTCCGGCCGGGTCGAGTAGCGATCGAACCACTCGGGCGCCACCACTGTCACCAGCCGGTCCCCGGCCACTTCGGCGATCTGGTTCAGTGCGGCGCGAAGCGTCTCGACCACGAACTCCAGCCGGTTCAGGTCCCTGGTCGCGGCCAGTACGTGGGTGGCGTCCGTGCGCTGCCTTCCGCCGGCCTTCACCAACCCGGCTTCCCCGGCCGCCCGCAGCACCGCGTCGAACACCCCCCGGTCCGCATCCGCCTCGGCCAGCCGGGCACGGAACTCGCGGAGCACGGAGAAGTCGAACCCGGTGTCGGTCAGCTCCAGCGACAGGGCGTACTTCCAGTCCAGACGTGAGCGGACCGCGTGCGTGGCCTGCCGGTCCGTCAGACCCTCCGCGAACTGCAACACCGACACCAGCGCCAGTCGGGCCGGCGACACCGCCGGGCGCCCTCGCACCGGGAACAGTCCCTCGAACTGTGCGTCTGCGAAGACCGGCCCGAGCGTGTCCCGCATCCGCATCGCCAGACACCCTTTCGGGAAGACCGCACGCGTAACCCGCGCGGTCTCCTCCGGGATCTCCGCCAGCTCCACCCCACGCAACGACACGAAACCACCCCTGAACACGACGACGGCCTGCACAACCCCAACGGGGTCGTACAGGCCGTCGTCACGCATGCCCCGGATTTACCAACAGCGTCCGGCTGCTTCCGGGACGGGCCTTTGCATGATCTTCGACGCGGCCCTGGGCAATTACGCCGTCGCCGCAACGGGACCCATGGCACGCCCTACCCTTGCAGGAGCGGCACCCTTCCATGTCCATGACCAATCCCTGGCGGCCCGCCTTGGGTAGAGCCCGAGGTAAGGCCAGCAAAAGGAGACTCCCATGCGAAGACGCGGCTCCGAGCCCTTCTGCTCACCCTGCTGGCCACGACCGCAGGCGGCCTCGTCCTCTCCCCGGCGCCGGCATCGGCCGCAGAGTCGTGCCGCACCGGATGGCTGTGTCTGTACAAGGACACCGGCTCCAACAGCATGGCCTTCACCACCCAAAGGCACGGCGTCTGCTGGGATCTCCTGAACTACGGGATCACCAACGTGGGATCCTACTGGAACAACTTGTCGGTGTACGTCGATTTCTTCGACGTGAGCCAGGGCGAACACGTATGGAGCATCCGCCCCGGCGGCAGCAGTTCCAACGCGACTTCGTTCACAGGCCAACGCTACGTCTGCACCCGCTGACACCCCGCCCCGCGAGCCTCCGGGTGCGGCCCCGGCAGCCCCGGATGCCTCTGGCCAGATGCCGCACACGGGCCGTCTGCACGAGCGGTGGTCGCGGCAGCTGCGGGTCAGCGGCGCCGGATCTGCCGGGACGGTGACTTCCTGGTCGCGGTGGCGTACTGCTACGACATACTGACACCCCATCAGTGCAACAATATGTTTAGGGAGAACGGGTCAAAGATCCACTTGATCACGGGCCGGAAACGGGCTACCGCTATCCCTCGGGATCTCGGCCGTCAACCTAACTTGGCAGTCGGCTTGTCGAGGACGGCCCGCAGTTTAGGCTCGCTGTTGGGCAGCTGCTTGTCGAAGACCTTCTTGCCGGCCGGGGTGAGGCCGTGCCCGTGATGGGCGCTCTTGCCGACGTCCAGGCCGAGGGAGACTCCCACGTCATCGATGTCGTACAACCCATCCTCCCGAACCGGGTTCGTGCGGTGCTCGCCAGGGCGTTGGCGTCGTATCCGCGCATCCACGTTATGCGGAGCTGCCGCCCGAGCGATGCCAGGCATTACGCCAGGCCGGGCGGTAGTCAGACCTCTCATCAGCGTCTCCAGCGGCGCCTCTCGGGCCCGGTGACACCGGTCATCCGTTCGACAGGGGGGAACGGTCATGCCGGGCCCGGAGACGCCGCCTCGATGGGGCCGATATAAACCGCCCAGCCTCCCCCGACGGCGCCGGCCGCTACACCAGCGCCGTCGGAACTCGTGAACATTTCGATTCCCGGGCAGGCATAGGGCCCTTCTCGGTAAGCCCTTGTGACGTTCTGTGATCTGCGTTCAGACAGTGCGGTCGTGTTCGAGTTGGAGCAGGACGAGGGCGGCTCGGGCGATCCGGGTGATGGCCGCGGGGTCGAGGCTGACCCGGCGCAGGGCCTTGAAGGTGACCTTCAGCAAGGCGTTGGCTCGCTCGGCAACGGCGTGGAGGCCCTGGATCTTCGCCTTGGGGGGCGGTCGGCAGGGGCCTGCTCGGTGTCCCGGGTGGCGTGTCCGTCCGCTACGCCACGGTGGGGCTGCCGCCGTCTGATTGCGCAGAGCGGCCTTTACCGGTCCCGGCGTCGTCAAACGGTGGTCTGGTCTGCGTCGGATACGGCAGGATGGGATGTTATGGGACGTGGGGGGCCTGGCTGGATGCCGGGGCGTGTCAGGGGGCAGTACCTGCTCCTGGTCGTGCTGGGGGTCGCTGGACCGTTGGTGCTGGCCTGGCGATTCAACCTGGGGGTGGCCCAGACCGCGGTGGCGGTGGTGACGGGTCTGGGCCCGGCGTACATCGGCTGGGCGGGGTTCCGCATTGCCTGGAAGTCGTTTCGTGCCGACCGGGCCGAGGCAGCCACTGTCGCCCTGGCCATGGCCGCTGACCTGCTGGCTGTTGCCGTGAAGACCCAGTGGGACAAGGAGGCGGCCGCCCGCCGGGTCAACGATCCCTATCCGCTGCCGGTGGCCTGGCGGGCTGCTGACCAGGACCTTGCCGAACCGTGGCTGCTGCTGAGGGATCTGGTCCGAGCCTGGCCCGGCGGACCGCCTGGCGACCCCGCGCAGTGGCCGTCGCACGCAGCCGGGCTGGGCGGCCAGGATTCAGAGATCGGCACGGTGTTCGCAGACCGGGTGCCTACCCGGCGGCTGGTGATCCTGGGAGAGCCCGGGGCGGGCAAGAGTGTGTTGCTGATCCGGCTACTCCAGGACCTCATCGATCGCCGTGGCGATGGCGACCCGGTGCCCGTGCTGTTCTCCCTGGCTTCTTGGAATCCCCGCCAGCCGTTGAAGACGTGGCTGGCCGATCAGTTGCGGCGCGACCATCTCGGTCTGGGCGACGCCGCACCGGGCCCGGTCTCGACCGCCGCCGACGGGCCCGGTGACCTGGCCCAGGCGCTGCTCGACACCGGCCGCGTCCTGCCCCTACTCGACGGCTTCGACGAACTCCCGCCCGCCCTGCACCCGGTGGCACTCGATGCACTCAACCGGGCGCTGCCTGCCAAACAGTCCCTGGTCCTGACCAGCCGCACTGCCCCCTACCGGGCCGCCCTGAACAGAGCGGATACCACTGCCGCAGTGCGTCTCAACGGTGCCGCGGCCATCCAGCTGCTGCCGCTCTCGCCTGAACAGGCAGCCGTCTACCTGCGCCGGGATGCGGGCGGCCCGGACACCCCCGCCGCCGCACGGTGGGACATAGTGATCTCGCAACTGGGCACCGACACCCCGGTCGGGCACGCACTCAGTACTCCGCTGGGCCTGTTCCTGGCTCGCACCATCTACACCCCCCGCCCCCACATCGCCCCGGGACCTGCAGCTCCGTACCCGGATGAACTGTGCGACACCACGGTCTTTCCCGACCGTGCCGCCGTGGACACCCACCTGTTCAACGCCTTCATCCCCGCCGCTTACACCCCCGACAGCCCCCGCCCACTGCGCTGGACAGCCGAACAAGCCCTCCCCGCCCTGGTCTTCCTCGCCCGGTTCCTGCAGACCCACCGCGGGGGCAGTCCCGACCTGGCCTGGTGGGAAATCCCCCAAGCCATCCCGGCGCGCACCCGCCGCCTGACGAGTGGGCTCGCAAATGGGCTCACCGTCGGACTCCCGGCCGGTCTCATCGGCAGGCTCGAAGGCGGCCCCGCGGTCGGGATCGGAGTGGCGATGGCAGTCGGTATCGCAGTTGGGATCCGGGCCGGGCGCACGCTGGAGCGCAGAGTGGACGCCAGCATCCCGCGAACCCAGCTTCGCTGGAGGCCCGCAGGACTCGTGTTCTGGCTCCTGTTTGGGCTCGTAGCTGGGATCATCTATGGGCTCATGGCCGGTTTCGTGGTCGGGTTGATAGCCGGGCTCACGGTCGCGATCGGGGGCGGGATCACCAGCGGGCTTAGGAGAGAGGAACCTGATCTGGCCACCGTCAACAGGCCGGCCTCACACTTCTCCTTGAATCGCCGTGCCTACATCGTGGGCCGCCCCGTGTCCTTGAGCGCGCTCGTGTTGATCGCCTACCTGGTGACGGGCGGGTCCATGGTCGGTTTCGTGCTCATAGTCATGGGCGCGTTCGCGGTGGTGACCGTGGGTGAGCTCGTGGGCGAGCCCAGGCCCGGGCACGGAGGGGAGTGGTCATCCTTCGTGATGGCTCAGGCCTACCTGGTGATGCACCGCAAGGTCCCATGGGATTTGATGGGATTCCTGCAGGACGCACACGAACACCGCTACGTGCTGCGACAGGTCGGCGCGGTGTACCAGTTCCGGCACATCGAACTGCAGCGCTACCTCGCTCAGCAATAGGCCAGAGCGCCTTTCGATCCCGCTTCCGGACTCCGTCGCCCAACCCTTGCTGGCCATCGCGCAGTTGCAGGAGATCACTGGCGTACTCGCCTCCCCTTGACCCGGACACCGAACAGCGCATGCGCGCCCACCACGCCCGGGCCGCGAAGGCCCTGGCGGTCCAGGCCGAGCTGGGTGGGGAGTTCTGGGGTGGGCTGGGCGCACTCTGGGGGCCCCGGGCCCGCACCGCCGCTGGCGCCTCGGTGTGGCTGCGGCAGGTGTCCGCCCGGGCGGACAAGGCCTCGGGGAAGCTGTGGGACGGGGCCGCCGACGCGCAGTGCGCCTTCGGCGACCTCGACGCCCGCCGCCCCGCGCTGCTGGGCATGTGGGAGACCACCGACGACGGCACCGTCTATCGGGCGGATCTGTCGGCCCGCGTCGACCAGCCCGTCCTGTCCGACGCCCCGATCCTGAACGGCACGGGAAAGAGCACCATCGCCCAACATGAGCCTCCTCCAAGCCGCAGAATGGTCGGACGAAACGAGAACGCTTCAGGAATTCCGAAGTTAGGTCACAAGCCGGCCGAGCACGCCAACGAGAGAGAAGCCCCAGGCCAGGGACTCTGGACCCCAGCTGGAGTAACGGGAACTCACGAGATGTCGCACAGTCGAGCGGCGCGGGGAAGAGCGTGGCGCTCCGGGACTGCGGCACAGCGGTGCGACCGCCGTCCGGCGATTGAGGAACAACGAACCGACGGACGGCGGCCCCGTGCTGTGAAGAACGAGGTCACTGCGCGCACGACCAGCCCGACGTAGCCGCAGCTCAGCGGTGCTGAGAGGCTTCTGTGGGAAGACCTCACGGCTGCCCCGGCCCGGGCGACCCGTCAGATCCCCAGCGCTGCGCGCACCATGCTCCACGCCACGCGCTCGGCCGCCTGCTCCTCGTCCTGGTCCACCTCGGCGCTCTCCCAGCCCTCGGCGTACCGCAGCACGTTGGACAGCGTCTCGTGGTCGGCGGCGCCGCGCGGGCCCTCGAAGGGAGAGTGCAGCCGTCTTGTCGTTGGCTTAAAGGTCCTGGGCCGGGCGACACCACGCTGCCGCGCCGGTGCGAACGGCACGTCACCCACCCGGCCTCGGCCGCTCAGGCGAACGGCTACGGCGACGGGTCCAGAAGGGGGTGTCCCAGCGCTCCTCGGCCCGGTAACACAGCCTGCAGGCGTCCAGGTATTCCGCGTGGATCGCCTCGACCCGTGCCGCATACCGGCCGAGCGCTCCCCGGTCGCCGGCGGCGTCCGCTCCGACGGCCTCCGCCGCGGTGACGCCGGTGGCGAGCGCTGTGAGGATTCCCCGGCCGGCGATCGGGTCCGAGGCGGTGGCGGCGTCCCCGACCGCCGCCCAACCGGGTCCGGCTGCCGGGCAGGTGTGGCAGCCGGCGGCGCGTACCACCCGGAGCCGGACCGCGGCCGGGCCCGTGCTGTGGTCCACGCGCGCGCGGACGTGTGTGGTCGCCATGAGCTCCTCCCACCAGTTCCGTGGCCGGTGGAAGGCGTGCTCGGCGACGACATCGGCGTCGGTCATCAGCTGCTGCCGGATCGTGGGGGAGGTGCGGACGTCCGATGTGATGAGCGAGGCCGATTTCCGGTCGCTGTATCGACGGCTGAGAGACACGGCGCCCGGCGGCGGCACGCGCCGGGGCGCCCTGGAGACGATCACCGGGGCACAGGTGCTGGCGGCCGTCCGCGAGGTGCGCTCCGGGCGCACGGTGTCGCTCACTGCCCCCGTGAACACGCGTATCGCACCGGACGACGCCGATCCGGCCGAGTACCGGCCCACCGCTCCGGCCGGCGGCCGCCCTCGTGCGAGCGGCCTGGATTTCCCGCGCGACCGTTAAGCCATGAACATTTACGGTGCTGTGCTGTCCGGTCGGAATCCGGAGACGCTGAAGGAGCTGCGCGTCGACCGGCGGGCATGCTGGCCGGTTCGACGCCGAGCCGGCCCGCCGCTGCTGCCGGAAGCTTCGCCAAGCTGTGCGCCTATCCGGTGCCGCAGTTGCTCGATGCCGCCGAGGTAGGGCCAGACGCGCGGGTGCTGGATGCGGGGACCGGACCGGGGACGGTTGCTGCTGCGCGGACAGACGATCAGGGCGACGGCTGCGCCGTCTGCGGGGCGGGCCCCGCGTCGTCCAGGTCCTGCTCACGCTCGTACAGCGCACGGGCCTCGGTCACGGCGCGCTGCCAGCTGCGCTCGCTGCCGGTGTGCGGTGTCTTCGCGGCGTGGGGTGGTCAGCGGGCGCTGCCGATGTTGCGGTCGGCATCGGAGCCGTTGAGCATGAGGGTGGTTTCCTCGATGCGCTGGAAGCGGCCGTCGGGGGCGAGGTCGGCGAAGACGTAGACCTCCATGCTGACGGTGGAGCCGTCTTTCTTGGTGATGTGGCAGGTGTGCCGGTCGGCGTACTTGGTGCCGTCGTACAGCTCTTCGTGGACCTCGACCTCACCACCGGCGACGAGCGTGCGCAGGTGGCTGATGTGGTCGAGGAACTGGGTGCGGTCGGCCCACTCGCCGTCGGTGCGCTGGCGGTAGTCGGGGGTGAAGTGGCGGTCGGCGGCCTCCTCCAGGGTGATCTGGTCGTTGAGGAGCAGGTCGGTGAGGGCGGCCTTGATGCCGGTGCGGGTCATGAGAGGTCCTTCGAGCAGAATCAGACGAGAGGGATTCGCGGTGGTGCCTGGTGGGCCGGTGTCTCAGGCGCTGGTGGTGGTGAGGGTGTTGTCGAGCCAGTCGTAGATGCGTGCCTGGGACAGGCGTATGGCGCCGGGGTGGCAGTGGGCGCCGGCGCCTTCCTCGGCGGTGAACAGCATGAGGGTCTTGGGGCAGGTGAGGTGGTTGTAGAGCTGTTCGGGCTGGCCCTTGAAGAACTCGTCCTCGGCGGCGTCGCAGACGAGGGTGGGGCACTGGATCCGTTCGGCGATGCCGTCGGCGAGGGTGTAGTCGAGGTAGGAGGCGTTGAAGGCGCGGGGGGTGTCGACGCCCATGACGTACATGCCGTGGTTGATCGCCCACCTGGCGGTTGCGTCCTTGGCCATGATCTGTTCGAGGGCGGCGTCGAGTTCGAGGGCGGTTTCCGTACGCAGGAGGCGTTCGGCTGCCTCGCGGTCGCCGGGGATGTTCCGGACGGATATCTGGCCGAGGTCGTAGAGGCCGTCGACGGCTATCAGCGCGGCCAGCCGGTGCTCGAACGCAGCGGCCCTGGGGGCCAGCACGCCGCCCATGCTGAGGCCGAGCAGGGCGATGCGACTGTTGTTGACTTCCGGAATGGTCTCGGCGAAGTCGACGACGGGGGTGATGACGTTCTCCCAGTCGGGGCGGAATACCAGGCCCTGGTGATGCCTCGGTCCGGGCATGCCGGGTCCGTCGAAGACCAGGACGGTGTAGCCGCGCTCGACGCCGGCCAGCGCGCCGAAGAAGTGCATCTCCTCCGCGGTGCCGTCGAAGCCGTTGTGCATGATCAGCGTCGGCCGGGGAGTGCCGGAGTCGTCGGCGCGGTAGAGGTAGCCCGGCAGCGTGGTGTCCTCGTACGGGATCTCGACCGGTTCGATGCGCGGTGTGGTGTAGAGGGCGGCGGCGACTTTGAAACACTCCACGGAGCGGTCGTAGGCGTGGTCGTGACGCGGGTCGCAGTTCTTGCCGTGCAGGAAGAACTCCGCCGACCGGTAGTAGTTCGAGGCCCGCAGGAATCCGTCCCGGGCGCTGACCTTGTGACCGGCCTTCAGGGCCTTCTCGGCTTCGGCGGACACACGGTCGGCGGTGGCGAGCCATTCGGTGTGCCAGCTGTCGTAGTCGCCTTCGGTGATGCGCTCGCTGGTGGAGACGACCTCGCCGAAGTCGGCTCCACCGTAGGCGATGTGGCTCATCGAGCGCAGGGTCTCGTACCAGAACTGGGTGTTGTTCGGGAACAACAGCTGCTTCATGATGCACTCTCCTCAGAATCGCAAGCACAGATTTGTGCTTGTGGAGATGACTGTAGGCCCATCAGGCTCTGTGAAGCAAATGTCTGTGCTTACGATGGGGGTGTGACCCAGAAACAACCAGCCCCACGCATCCGCAAGAGCCCCGAGCAGGTCCGCTCGGCCGTCCACCAGGCGGTCATCGATCTACTGTCCGACCCGGAAGGAGCCGACCTGACCATCCCTGCGATCGCGCAACGTGCGGGCGTCAACCACACGAGCATCTACCGGCGTTGGGGCAGCAGGGAGGCGCTGCTGGCCGACGTGGTCACCACCCGCCTCGAACGCGACTCGCCGCTCGCGGACACCGGCACCCTGCGCGGCGACCTCATCGCCTGGGCGGAAGCGGGGGTGGCGAGTATCCGCACGCCCGAGGGGCGCCTCCTTGTACGCGCCGTCGCCCTGTCCATGCCCGCCAGCGCCCAGGCGCAGGCGGAACGCGCGCAGCACTTCCAGCGTCGGATGCACTCCATCGAGCAAATCCGTGAGCGAGCCGCCGCCCGCGGCGAGAACCCCCCGCCCCTGGAACAGATCCTCGACCAGCTCCTCGCACCGCTGTACATTCGGGCGATCTTCGGCATCGACCCCCCGGCCACCGGCTACCCCGAACTCCTCGTGGACAGACTCCTCGGCGGCGCGGGCGGGCCTGGTACGGCCTGAGCGACATGCACCTGGGCCTTTCGGCTCCCTGGCGCTCATGCCGGAGAGCCGTGCCGCCGTCGGCGGGCACGGTGCCGGTCAACGGGCCGGGCGTGTCCGAGCGGAGGTTTTCCGTGATGCCGCCGGGATGCCACCGTGCCGTTCCCGGGCCGCGAGCCCCCTCTCCCGGCCGCGCGGCCCCGGAGTGGTGGGGTGCGGTGCGGGCGAGGTCGGGTACCTCCCAGCGGACGACCAGGTCGGTGGCGTACTGGGAGGCGGCGAAGCGGCCGGCGGCGATCTGAGTGGCGACGACCGTCACCATAATCACGGCTCAGCCAGGCCAGCGATCAGGGGCGGTCCTGAGCGGCTACCTGATCGCAGCGACAGAACCTAGCCCCCAGCCTGACCCATGCAGTGGGGCAGCCGCTCGTGACACTGCTGGGCCAGGGTGAATTGGGGCCCGCCTCAGCGGGGGCGTGAGACGGGTCGACTGGTGACGGCATCGCTCTGCAGAACGAAGGAAGTGCAGGGCGCGGGCCCCGATCGATGCGGACGCGGACATCACCGACCCGCAAGCAGTGGCACGGGCCGCCTCGGGCCACGATGGTGCGATCGCGGCCGTGGCGCCCGCTGAGACTGACCCGAGAGCCTTCCTCCAGGCTGCGGTAAACGGCTTGGTGACCGCCCTGCAGAACGCGGGGGTTACCCGGCTGGTCTGGGTGAGCATCGCCTCGTTGCTGCCCGGTCCCTCCGGAGTCCCGGCCGTCGACACCGACGGTCTTCCGGCGGAGTACCGGCCGTTCTCCCTGGCACACCGCATTGCGCTGGAGACGGTCAAAGCGTCCGATCTGCAGTGGACAGCCGTGAGCCCCGCGGGAGACTTCGCCCCGGACACATCACCCACCGGCGGATACGCCCTCATCGAGGTCGAGACCTGACCAGTCGAATCACCCACGCTGACCATGCCCGCGCGCTGGTCGACATGGCTGAGCGGTCCGGCTTGCGTGGCGAGCATTTCGGAGTGGTCCCGCTGTCCCCCGACGAGAAGGCATCCGTTGCCACCGGGGACGGCCAACGGTGACCCACCGCAACGCACCCCTGTCGCCCGAGGGCCGCCGTCGTCTGATCGAACGCTGCGCGAGTCGGCCGATCGCCCACGTCGCAGCGGAGATGGGCATCTCACGCGCATGCGCATCCAAGTGGGTTGACTGTTATCGCCGTCATGGTGAGCTTGGCCTACTGGACCGTCCCTCAACGCCCCGACAACAGCCCACGGCGACGTCCACGGACGTGGTCGTCCGCATTGAGCACCTCCGACGCACCGAGAAGTGGTCGGCGGCAAGGATCGCGTTCGAGCTCCAGGCGGAGGGCATAGCCATCAGCCGCCGGACGGTGTCACAACACTTGAACGCCCTGGGGCTGAACCGACGCAGGTTCATCGATCCCAGCGGCGAAACCAACCGCCAGCAGCGCCAGATCACCGCACGTCGGCCAGCGCACATGGTCCACCTCAACATGAAGAAGGTTGGCCGCATACCCGACGGGGGCGGTTGTCGCTCGCACGGACGAGGAAGCGAACAGGCCAAGGCTGTCGAGCGTCGCAAGAAGCGAACCCAATGCGGCGGCTACGTGTATCTCCTCTCCGCAGTCGACGGTTTCAGCCGCCTTGCGTACAGAGAAGCTCTGCCAGACGAGAAGGCTGTCGCTGCTGTCGCGTTCGTCCACAGGGCACGAGCCTGGTTCGCGGCCCACGGCATCACCCACATCGAACGCATCGTGACCGGCAACGGCAGCTGCTATCGCGCGGACACGTTCACGTGATCACTCCTCGGATCACGACATCAACGGATCACGCCCTACACGCCTCGCCACAAAGGTGGAACGCTAAAACCGGATCCTTGCTGAAGAATTTCTCTACGCCCGCACCTGGACTTCCGAAGATCAGCGGCGCAAGGGCCTTGCCGTCTGGAACATCCACTACAGCTACCACCGACCCCACAGCGGAGCAGCCAGCCAGCCGCGGGCCACTCAACTACGCCAGGGCGTCACCAACGTCCTGACCTCATACACTTAGTTGGCCCTCGGCGGTTGCCGGCCAGGCGGTTAAGCGGCCACGCTCAGCTCCGGCACAGACGACAACCTTCCCCTGGGCGCCTCAGAGCTGCGCCATCGGCTGTCCCTTCTGTTCTTCGGCGTCCTGTGGGAGCGGCCCGACCGGCGTAAACGCTGGGCGCTGCGGCACCACACTGAGAGCATCATCGACCCCTACGACCTGGCCGCGACCGTCCGGCAGGCCTTCCTCGACGAACTCGCCTACGGCAAAGCCTTGGACGAGTCCCTCGGGGACACCGAGTCGACCTTCCATGGCGTCACGACCCCCGTGGTCAAGATGCTGGACTGGCTCATAGGCCGCCACCCGCAGGCTGCCCACCGCACGATCGGCGAGATCGTCGGTGAGGCAGAACGTCGACTGGACATCCCGCGTGACGTCACCGCGCAAACCATCCGGACCGCGCTGGGCCTGGACAGCCGGCTGCCCCGTCAGGTGCGCCTGGACTTCCTGGACCGGGCACTGCCTCCGGCCACCCTCGACTGACCCTCGGCACGGTCACGCCCTGGCAGCGCCGGCTGAGCCCGGAGGCACGCCAGGCGTGCGCGTCCGCCGTGGTCCCCGGCACCGGGCGGGCCGCCACGATCACCAGCCGGGTGTCCGCGTCGACGATGACCTGTACGTTCGCGGAGAATCGGTAATTGTGGCTGGAGGCGGCCACACCCCGGTCGCGGACCGGGATGAGGGTGTCGTCCACGATCCACATCCGGTCCGGGGCATCGGACGGGTAGGAGACGGGCTCGAGTGCGAGCAGCGGTCCCAGCCGCTGGATGACCCGGCAGACTGTGGAGGAGGAAACGCCGAACAGCGGGCCCAGCTGCCGCGTGGTCAGGTTCGTGCGGTAGTGCACTGCAACCAGCAGCACCCGCTCGGCAAGCGGCAAAGACCACGGTCGGCCCTGCAGCTTGCCGTTGCCGCCCCTCTCCCGCACCACCTTCAACAGCCCCGAAAACTGCGTCATCCGCAGCCCCGTGAACGTCTCCACTCACACGCCAGCCCTTAACACCCCTGGCCATACCAGGGAGATGCCTAGATCAGAGTCTTGTGCAACACCCTTTTAGCGTTGTCCCGTAACTACTGGTCAGGGTTAGCTGATCTTGCTGTGGCTGGTGTGATCACGGCGTCCGGGCCGTCCTGGACAGCTCGCCGTGACGTCAGCTTGGTTTGATAACCTGTGGCGATGGACGAGGTGTTGGACGAGGGGCCGTTCTTTCACGGCACAAAGGCAGAGCTGCAGGTCGGAGATCACCTCACCGCCGGTTTCCGTTCCAACTACCGGCCCGAAATCGTGATGAACCACATCTACTTCACCGCGTTGCGCGACGGCGCGGGACTCGCCGCCGAACTCGCCGCCGGCGACGGGATCCCGCGAGTGTATGTCGTCGAACCGACCGGGGAGTTCGAGGACGATCCCAACGTCACCGACAGGAAGTACCCTGGCAATCCCACCCGCTCCTATCGCAGCAGGGAACCGATCCGGATAATTGGCGAGGTCACTGACTGGACGCGACAGACCCCCGAAGCACTCCAGATGTGGCGAGACCGGCTGGTCGCAATCCGTCTGGATGACCGCGCTGAAATCATCAACTAAAGGTTGCTCGGCAACCGCTGGTCACGATGACATGATCTTGGTGTAGGCGGTGTGATCACGGTGTCGGAGCCGTCCTGGATAGCCCCGTTGGTCGGGCTGAGCCCGCGCTGTTTCGGCAAGCTGGGTGCCGAGTTGCAGACCATCATGGCTCTGCGGTTGTACGGACCTCGCATCTGTGGACGCGAGCCTGCTGCACCAGGCATCCCACCGCTCCCTCTTGCGGCTGCCTTCTTGGCCATCATGCGACCTGGAACGGTTCCGCGACCTTGATTTTGCTCCTGTGTCATCCGGTGCACCCGGCTGACGCGTGTGTCGATCGGTGGTCGGCCAAACCTGATGATTGATGGCGGGTCAGTATTGGCGTATTGACGGCCAGAGCAGGGACCACCGCTGGTGTGTGCCTTTGCACAGCATGACCTTGGCGTGCTGCTCCTGGTTGCTGATGCCGTGGCCGTTGTCGATCCGGCCGACGGTGTGGCAGTGGGTGAAGGGCTGTTCCAGGGGGTGCTGGCCGTCGGCCTGTTCGACCAGCAGGACGGGGCCGTCGTAGTTGTCCGGGGGTGGGCCCCAGTCGTACAGGCTCATGTGACCGGAGTAGGCGATGGGGAGCCCGTAGGCGGGCCCGTAGTGGGCGAGGGCGCCGGCCTCGCCGTAGTTCGAGGTGAGCAGGACAGCGTGGGCGCGCTGTGCTGCGGGGATCGCGGTCCAGGCGGCCGCGGTGGCACGGGCGAATTGGGGCCAGCCGACCTGCTCGCCCTGGTCCGCGTCGATGGCGTTGGTGATGGTGACCGCCGAGACCGGTAGGACTGGCAGTGCGGCCAGGGCGCTGGTGGCCGCCGCCAGGAGAAGGAGGGGCGTGAGGGTTCGCCAGGAGCGGCGGGCACGGTGAACGACGGGTTCGCAGCCGGCCGCCGTCACGGCGAGCAGCATCGGGAGTGGGTAGTACGGCTTGCCGCCGCCGAGGAGCACCAGGATGCAGAGCACCGGGTAGGCGAGCGCCAGCGGGCGGGCCCAGCGCAGCTCGTCATCGCGGAGCAGCCTGCGCAGGCCCACTATCGCGACGGGAACGAGGACCGGGGAGAACTGGAGCAACTGGAGCGGAAGGAACAGCAGCCGTCCCGACACGCCTTGGACGTGGCTGAGAACCCGGGCCACCTTCAGCTCGGGCCAGTCGTGCGTGGCCTGCCACCAGAGTGTGGGTGCGCAGATGAGCAGCGCGAGGATCAGCGCGAGCAGCCCTCCGAACAGCAGCCCTGCGCTGTTGGGCCGGGGGCGCCGCGCGAGCTCGCGCCAGGGACGGGCCACCAGCAGGCCCAGCGGCAGTGCGAGGAGCAGTGCGAGGAGCAGCGACAGGACGAGCTGCTTGTTCAGCAGCGTCACCCCGATCACCGCGCCCAGGGCCGGCCACCAGCGGGGGTCTCTGGTCCGCAGCAGCCGGAGCGTCAGGAGCAGGACGCCCAGCTCGGCGGTCAAGTCGAAGGTACTGGTGGAAAGCAAGTGGCCAATGGCCAGGACGTAGCCGGAGCAGGCACAGCACCCAGCCGCGAAAATCTGCCCGCCACGACCGGCTCCCAGCTCCCGGGCCAGCAGGGCGGTCAGCATCACGGAGCATGCGGAGAGCAGCGCGGGTATGACCCGCAGACCTGTCGGGCTCGTGCCGAATACGGCGGCGCCGGCCCGGGCGAGCAACGGGGTCAGCGGCGGCTGGTCGACGTAGCCCCAGGCCGGATGTCGGCCGGCGAGCAGGAAGTAGAGCTCGTCGCGATGAAAGCCGTACCTCCCAGACAGCGCGACCAACACTGCGGCGAGAACAGCCGCCACCAGCGCGACCGGCCGTAACGCGAACGGTTGCGGACCAAGCCGCCCATCCCCCCGAATGTTCACCGCCGCAGTCTGGCAGCCACGCTCGGCAGGGCCAAGGGGGGCACCGCGGAAAGCCAAGTGGGCAGATCAACTGAGCAGGCATGGCGAGTTCCTGAGTACGAGGTGGGGATCTCAGCGCTTTCTCGACGGCGCTCTCGGCTTGCTTGGGATGCATCCCCGGTCCCAGTGACGCCTGAACCCTGCCTCCGTATTGCAGCTGAAGCCAAGATCGTCGGACTTAGAGACCGGCCTTGGGGGAAGAACACGCCTCAACCCTTGATCGCTTCCCGCACGGTGACCGAGGTGCTGGCAGGCTCGCCCCGCCTGGTACCGGAGTCAGCGGGGAGGGCGGGGCGGTTCGGTAGTGTCGCACCCAAAGTGTAAAATCAGGAAAATTTGCCCCTAATGGGCTAATCTTAATTTCGAGGAGTGCTTCGTGCTCTGGCCGCGTTCGATGGCCAGCGGGGCCGTCAGAAGGTGCCAACCGTGGGCCAGCCGTCCAGAACTTGACAAACACCTGGCCGGCGCAGCTTCCCGAACGAGCCGATCTCCTACAGCCCGAGCAACAAAGCCTGCGCCGACCCGACGGCTGCAATACAACGTCGATGAGTTCCTCTGTGCCAATGCGCCTCGCTGTCTGCTGCCCTCGGGCGCACGCGGTCGAGCAAGCGATGAGCCTCCGTCATCCGCGTCGTAACTACAGGAGGAACCATGGGCGCCGAATCACGCAGCAATGTGCCCACCGCGACCGCCGACGCGGCCGCGCCGAACCCTTCCGCGAGCAATCCGAGGATCCAGGTGATCGGCGACGGCTCCACGTCCGACACCGGGCCCCAGCCCCATCAGCCGAAGCTGGAGCGGATGACGCCCGGCGAGTCGCCCCCGCAGTTCGTGGTCTTTTCCTGGGACGGATCGGCAGAGCTGGACACGAAGCTCTTTTCCCGCTTCCGCCGGGTCGCGCTCGACCACGGCGCCGCCATGACCTTCTTTCTCAGCGGCATCTACACTCTGCCAGAGGCCAAGCGGAACCTCTACCACCCACCGCAGCACCCGGTCGGCGCCTCCGACATCCGCTATCTCAGCGACGAGCACATCCACTCCACCCTTGAGCAGCTTGGCAAGGCCTGGCTGGACGGTCACGAGATAGGCACGCATTTTAACGGCCACTTCTGCGGCCCCAACGGCGTCGGCCGGTGGTCCCTGGCCGAATGGCGAAGCGAGATCGACCAGGCAATGGGCTTCGTCATGAACTGGCGCACCAACACCGGCTTCAGCGATTTGCCGCCACTGCCCTTCGACTACCGCAAGGAACTGGTCGGTGGCCGAACCCCCTGCCTGGAGGGACGGAACAACCTGCTGCCGACCGCCGCGGAACTGGGCTGGAGGTACGACGCCAGTTCCCCCGGGGGACGCCAAGTCTGGCCGGACAAGGTGCACGACCTGTGGGACCTCCCGCTGCAGTCCATTCCGTTTTCCGAGCACGCCTCCCAGGTGCTGTCGATGGACTACAACATCCTCTTCAAGCAGACCGGCGGCGTCCTCCAGGGCGATGCCGCGATGCGCCCGACCTGGAAACGGCAGGCCCGCGATGCCTTTCTGGCCGGGTTCCACCGTGCCTACCAGAGCAACCGGGCACCGTACTTCGTCGGTAACCACTTTGAGCAGTGGAACGGCGGGATCTACATGGACGCGGTCGAGGAGGTGATCGGGGAGATCGCCGGCCAAGCGGAGGTGCGGCTGGTGTCCTTCCGCCAGTTCGTAGCCTGGCTGGACGCCCAGGACCCGGCAGTGCTGCGCAAGCTCCGTACACTCAACGTGGGCCAGGCCCCGGCCGACGGCTGGGAGGCCTTCCTCAGCGTGCCCGCCGCGTCCCCCGCGTAGCCCTACCGCAGGGTGGGCCAGGGCGCCCGCAGCGCCAGGCCCGCGATACGGCCGACGGTGCCCAGCTGAGTTGGCGGCGTCGGGCCGCTCGCAGGCGCGCTGGTGTCGGCGCCGGTCGAGCCACCATTCAAGCCGGTCACATGAGGATGGGGGAAGGACGACTGTGAGGTGACCCCGGCGGTGTGGACACACTGACAATGGATCTTGCAGATCCGAGGAAGGGTGTCCTGGTGGGACGGAAGTCTCCGTATCCGGAGGA
>NZ_JBIWPG010000044.1:0-16087 GCF_044768135.1 Streptomyces sp. NPDC101165
CGGTGTGTTCCTAGACAGCTCCACCACACCGGAGGTCTTCGCCATGATCAAGCCCAGCCAGTGTCAACAACGCTCGTGATCAATACACCTAGGGCCAATCTGGCCGGCCCTAGGTGAGCGGCCTCGGCTGGGTCAGCTCGTCGTAGACGCTGAGCACTTGGGCAACGGTCTCGTCCTCCGTCGGCCAGGTGGCCGCCTGTCGCGTGCCCCGCTCGCGCAGCAGCTCGCGCCGCTCCGGATCGGCGAGCAGCCGTACGACGGTGTCCGCGAGCGCCTCCGCGTCGCCGTACGGGACGAGTTCGGCGGCGTCGCCGACGAGATCCGGGATGCCGCCGACACACGTCGCGACGAGCGGCACGCGCGCGTGCAGCGCCTCCTGGGCGAGGACGGACCGGGACTCCCAACTGCTGGTCAGCAGCGCGAGATCGGCGGCCGCGAGCAGCTCGGACACGTCCTCGCGGCGGCCGAGGAGCCGCACCGGCAGTTCCTCGTCCTCGATCCGCTGCTGCAGCACCGGCCGCTGCGGCCCTTCCCCGGCGACGACGACCAGCGGTACCGGGTCGAGGTCCCGCCAGGTGCGGGCCGCATCCAGCAGGACCTCGTAGCCGCGCTCCCGGTCGAGGGAGCCGACCGCCATGAGCAACGGGCGTCCGGTGGCGCCGAGTTCGGCGCGGGTCTTGGGCCGCAGCCGGTCGGGGTCGTCGTGGTCGACCGGGCGGCGCCGC
This sequence comes from Streptomyces sp. NPDC101165, assembly GCF_044768135.1. Lineage (NCBI taxonomy): Bacteria > Bacillati > Actinomycetota > Actinomycetes > Kitasatosporales > Streptomycetaceae > Streptomyces > Streptomyces sp. NPDC101165. Next base: position 726 of record NZ_JBIWPG010000044.1, read on the forward strand.
CCGGGCAGGCCCACGGCCGCGAGCCGGGCGTCCCGGGCGCCGCTCCGGCGCGCCCGGTCGACCAGGTCGGAGGTGGTGCCGAGCACCACGGCGGCCGTCCTGACCACGCGCCGCTCCAGCAGCCGCAGCAGATGCGCCCGCGCGCCCTCGGCCCGGGCCCGGTTGTGCCAGGTGACCACCAGCGGGGTGCGGCGCCCGCCGAGCGCGAGCACGGCGCGGAAGGAGGCGTGCAGACCGTGCGCGTGCACCAGGTCGGCGTCGGCGCAGGCCGCCCGGAGCGCGGCCACGGAGCCCGGGTCGCTGCTGCGCGGCACGTGCACATGGTCGGCGCCGGCCCCGGTGAAGTCATAGGCGTGATCGGCCTCGGCGGGGGCGCACACCGTGACCCGCACGCCCCGGGCGACGAGCCCCTCGGCCAGGGAGCGCACGTGTGCACTGCTGCCGGCGTTGCCTCCGCCCAGCACCTGCACGGTGCGCAGCGGCGACTGGCCGTGCGGTGCGTTGCTGCTCACGGGGCTCACGAGGCCGGGGCTCCTGACTCGGCGCGGGCGGTCACGAAGAAAGTACTGAAGGAAGAAACGTACTGAAGGTATCGGGCGGAGAGGGGCGGAAGGACGTACCGCGCGCCTCCCGCGTGGACTGTGTTCGACCCGCCACCCGCGCTGCGACAAACCGCCGCCCGCCCTGCGTTCCCTGCCAAGCATGCCAGGACGTACGGCCGTTCCGGGTAATCCGGGGAGGCGCACAGCGCGGCGGGCCGGAGCAGTGCGCCGGAGCACGTCACCCACACGGGTGAATAGGACCCCGGCTCGGCGGAACGGCCCGTGCGCCCGTACCGCGAGGTCAGAGGCTCACAGCGCGCGCACCCCGGCACTCACCCGGTCCCCGTGTGCCGCGGCCGCCACCACGGCAACGGCGTGCGCGAGCAACCCCGCACGCCGGTTGCACGCCACCATGGCGGCACCGAGCGCCGCTCCCAGGGCGTGCGCCCCGGCGTCACCGATCATCACGCGCTCCCCGAGGTCGTCGGGCAGCACGGCCGCGGCACCGCCCAGGGCCGCCGCGGTCAGTTCGCCGCCCGGCCCGTTCCGCAGCAGCCCCGGCGCCCCGAGCGCGAGGACCGCACCGGCGGCCCGCCCCGGCCGTACGTCGACCAGGTTCACGAAGTGCGCGGCCCCGGCGATCACGACGCCCGCCAGCACCTTGTCGAGGGGCCGCTCCTTCATCAGGGCGCCCGCCACCAGCCCGGCGGCGGAGATCCCGAACAACTTCACGGCCCCGCTGGTGACTTCTCCGTCCCGCAGCGCACCCAGGTGCGCCCGGAACCCGCGCCGCGGATCCCCGGCCCCGGCGACGTCGTCGTACGCCCCGCAGGCCCCGGCGGCCAGCACCGCGAGCCCGGCACCGGGGTGCACCCGGGCGGCGGCGACCGCCGTGCCGAGAGCCGAGGCGGGCCCGGCGTACAGCCCGACGGTCCGCCCTGCGTAGTTCTTCCGCTCCCAACGCTCGCGCCCGCCGGGCGGCTCGGCACGCAGGAGCGCCTGGCCGGCCCGGGTGAGGGCGGCGGACAGCAGGAACGAGCGAGACCTTCGGGCGCGGTCGGTCATCCCCACAGCGTCACAGATCCGCTCGGGCCGTGGCCAGCAGCTCCTCCGCGTGCGCCCGCGCCGTCTCCGAGTCCTCCTGGCCGGCCAGCATCCGGGACAGCTCGCGGACCCGCTCCTCGCCCTCCAGGACCTTCACGCCGGAGCGGGTGACCGAACCGTCGTTGGTCTTCTCGACCAGCAGCTGGCGGTCGGCGAAGGCGGCGACCTGGGGCAGGTGGGTGACCACGACGACCTGTGCGGTCCTGGCGAGCTTCGCCAGGCGCCGCCCGATCTCCACCGCGGCCTTGCCGCCGACGCCGGCGTCGACCTCGTCGAAGAGGTACGTCGGCACGGGGTCGGTCCCGGCGAACACGACCTCGACGGCGAGCATCACACGGGACAGCTCACCGCCGGAGGCGCCCTTGGCGATCGGCCGCGGCGGCGCTCCCGGGTGCGGGGCGAGCAGCAGCTCGACCTCGTCCGCGCCCGCGGGCCCGTACGCGACCGTGCGCCCGTCGACCTCGACGCCCTCCGGGTCCTCGGTCTGCCGGATGTCGAAGGACACGCGCGCGTGGGGCATCGCCAGCGAGGCCAGCTCGGCGGTCACCGCGGCGGCGAACCGCTCGGCGGCCTCCGTTCGGGCGTCCGTCAGCGCCTGCGCCAGCCCGCCCAGTTCGGCACGGAGCGCATCCCGCTCGGCGGTCAGCTCGTCGATCCGCTCGTCGTCGCCGTCCAGCTCGGTGAGCCGCGCAGCACTCTGCTCGGCCCAGGCGAGAACGGCGTTGATGTCGTCGCCGTACTTGCGCGTGAGGCCGTTCAGCGCGGCCCGGCGCTCCTCGACGGCGGCCAGCCGCAGCGGGTCGGCGTCCAGGTCGTCGGCGTACCCGGCCAGCTCGCCCGCCACGTCTCCGAGCAGGATCCCGACCTCACCGATCCGGTCGGCGAGGGTGGCGAGCGCGGGATCGTGGGAGCGGACGGCCTCCAGGGCCCGGTGCGCGCCCGCGACGAGGGTCGAGGCGTCGATCCCCTCGGGGTCCTCGGGATTGCCCGCCAGGGCGGCATGTGCGGCGGTGGCGGCGGACGACAGCGCCTCGGCGTGCCCGAGCCGCTCCGCCTCCTCGGCCAGCTCCACGTCCTCCCCGGCCCGCGGCTCCACGGCCGCGATCTCCTCGAGCCCGTAGCGGAGCATGTCGGCTTCCTGGGCGCGCTCACGCGCGCGCGTGACGATCTCCTCCAGCTCGGCGGAGACCGCCCGCAGCCGCCGGTAGGCCTCGGTGTACTTGGCCAGTGGCACGGCGACACCGTCACCCGCGTACCGGTCCAGGGCCTGCCGCTGCCGGGACAGCTTCAGCAGCCCCTGCTGGTCCGTCTGCCCGTGCACGGCCACCAGGTCGTCGGCCAGCTCGGCGAGCAGCCCCACAGGGACGCTGCGCCCGCCCAGGTGCGCCCGCGAGCGCCCCTCGGCGGAAACGGTACGGCTGATCAGCAGGGCACCGTCGTCCAGCTCGGCCCCGGCCTCCTCGGCGCGTACGACGGCGGCGGCCTCCGCGGGGACGGAGATCCGCCCCTCCACGACCGCCTTCCCGGCCCCGATCCGCACGAGCGCCGGGTCAGCCCGCCCACCGAGCAGCAGCCCGAGGCTGGTGACCACCATGGTCTTGCCCGCACCCGTCTCACCGGTGACGGCGGTGAACCCCGGCGACAACTCGACGACAGCGTCGTCGATGACCCCGAGCGACCGTATCCGCATCTCCTCCAACACGGACAAGACCTTACGAGGTCGCGGGGCCGGAGTGCGACGGGCCCCGGCCTCGTTCTGTGAAGGTGCAGGTGACGAATGTGGATCGGTCTCGCATTGTCACCCGGGCGAGTGCGGTGCTCTGCCTACAGACCCTTCTCCAGGGCCATGCCGTCGGGTACGCCCCAGCCGGTGACGGCGTCGTACCCGGGCTTGACCGGGTGACCGACCGCGGGCGGGTGCGAGGCGTTGTCGTGGCCCTCGGCGATGTCACGGCAGGCGGTCTGGCCGAGCGGCACGCCGTTGTTGCCGCGTTGGTAGAGCAGCGGAGTGAGGAAGCGCTGCTGCTTCTGCGGCGGCAGCAGCGCGTTGACGCGCGCGTACAGGGCGGCCCACAGCGGGGCGGAGGCGCTGGTGCCGCCGTTGGGCTCCGGCTCGCCGAAGAGCGTCAGGTCGTAGAACGGGGGGCCGGCGAGCCCCGCGACGTCCGGCACGACCCGCCCCTTGATGGCGCCCGGGTTCAGCGAGTCCACGTTGATGTGCTGCTGATAGTCCGGACGCTCGAACTTGGTGGAGACGCCGCCTCCGCTCGAACCGCTGCCGGGCTTGCCCCGGACCCGGCGGCCCGGCGCCACCCACCAGGAGACTTCCTTGCCGGACGCGTCGATCATCGTCCCACCGACACTCAGCACGAAGGCACTGCTGCTCGGGAAATCGAGATGTGCCCGGCCGTCCATGATCTGGTCCCCGGCGCCGTCGTCGCCGGAGGAGACACAGACCGTGATGCCCCTGTCCGCCGCGCCCTCGAGACGCTTGTTGATCTGGTCGAGCGCGGTGCCCGACCAGTTGGGGTCGTCCTCCGCGAGGCCCCAGCTGACCGACAGCGTCACCGGCTGCTGCACGATGACCCGGTCGAGCACCTCGATCCAGCCCCTCTGGTCGAAGTCCGCGAAGTAGACCGAGATCTCGGCCGCCGGGCAGAGAGCGGCGACGATCTGCACGTCCATCATCACTTCGCCCGCCGCTTCGAGCGCGAACTTCTGCTCCGCGGGCGGCAGCTGCCGGGCCTCCTGCAGCGACCTCGGCGGATCGAAGTCCACGGGTACCACCTCGACCCGTGGAACCGGCCGGTTCTGGGCGGCGCAGAAGGCCTTCAGATCATCGTCGAAGTAGCAGCCGCCGAACTCGGCGATCGCGATCTTCTGCCCGGCCCCGTCACCTGCCGGGAAGTTGTACAGCAACTCGAGATCATCCGGTGTGAACGACCCCTGGAAGCCCGAGCCCCCGGCGGCCAGGCGCCGGGCCACCTGACGCTGGTCCAGTCCGAAGACGCCGGTCACGATTCCCTCGAGCTCGGCCGGGATCTTCAGTTCGCCCTCGCGGCCGCGGAACTCGCCCTGCTCCGCGCTGTGGTAGATACCGAGGTCCGCCTTGAAGGCGGCGTTCATGGCAGCCGCGGAACCGCTTGCCACGATGCTGCCCGGCTCGAGCCGCTCCTCGTCGACGGTGAGGCCGTACCGTTCGAGTACGGCCTTGGTCTTCGCTGCGTCCTGGAGTCGCCCTTCCGGGACCTGGCCGGCGGGGGCCACCTTGCCGCGCAGGGTGACGGTCACCGTCACCGGGTCATGCGCGTCGGCGTCCCTCAGCCGGGTCGCGTCGGCCTTGGCCGGGCGGGTGCTCCCGGCCAACGCCACATGCTGTTCGCTCATCGTCGTCTCCTTGATGGCGGCATGCCGCTAGCCGGGCCTACCGCCTCGGGCCTGAACTGTTCATAGGCAGATATAGCCGGACATTGCCAGGAACATATGCCAGGAGCGTTCGGGCCACCCGGACAGGGCATCGCCCGCCCGGTACGGAGTACGCGTGGACGAGCGCCTAGTGCGGCGCCCCCCGCCACCCATGGGTCGGCAGCGCGAACTTGGCCACAAGCCGATCCGTGAACGAAGCGTGATGCAACCGAGCGAGCCGGACCGGTACAGCTCCCCGCCGCACCTCCACCCGCGCCCCGGGAGGCAACTCGATGGTCCGCCGCCCGTCACACCACAGCACCCCGGGCGGAATGTGCGGCAGAACCTCCACGGCAAGCACCGAGTCCGGCGACGTGACCAGCGGCTTGGCGAACAGCGCGTGCGCACTGATCGGCACCATCAGCAGCGCCTCCACCTCGGGCCACACCACCGGCCCCCCGGCAGAGAACGCGTACGCCGTGGACCCGGTCGGCGTCGACAGCACGATCCCGTCACACCCGAAAGCGGTGACCGGCCGCCCGTCGATCTCGAGCACGACCTCGAGCATCTTCTCGGCGCCGGCCTTCTGCACGGCCGCCTCGTTCAGCGCCCAGTCCGTGTGCACGATGTCCCCGTTGCGGTGCACGACGACATCGACGGTCATCCGCTCCTCGACCTCGTACGACCGCGCGACGACCCGGTCGACCACCCGGTCGAGGTCGTCCCGCTCGGCCTCCGCGAGGAACCCCACCCGGCCGAGGTTGACGCCGAGCATCGGCACCCCGGACGCCCGGGCGAACTCGGCGCCGCGCAGCAGCGTGCCGTCGCCGCCGAGGACTATCAGCAGCTCACAGCCGTCGAGGCACTGCGGTGTCGCTTCCTTGACCAGCTCGACCTCTTCGGGCAGCGGCAGGTCGCGCGCCTCCTCCTCCAGCACCCGCACCCCGATGCCCTGCCCCAGCAGTCCCTTGACCACGAGTTCCGCACTGCGGATCGCCGCGGGACGCCCGGTGTGGGCGAGCAGGAAAACAGTACGCGCTCGGTTCTGTGTCAACGCGGCCCCTCCACCACTGCACGGTCAACGTCGGCCGGGTCCAGTTCGGGTGCACCGGACCGCAGCCAGAGAAAGTACTCGACATTGCCCGAGGGACCGGGCAGCGGACTGGCGGTGACTCCACGCACCCCGAGCCCCAGCTCCCAGGCCTTCTCGGCCACCCCCCGCACGGCCTCCGCCCGCAGCTGCGGACTCCGTACGACACCCCCGCTGCCGAGCCGCTCCTTCCCCACCTCGAACTGCGGCTTGACCATCATCACCAGGTCGGCGTCCGGCTTCACACACCGCTTCAGGGCGGGCAGCACCAGCCCCAGCGGGATGAAGGACAGATCACCCACGACAAGATCCACAGGTTCCCCATCGATCGCCTCGAGCGTCAACTCGCGTACGTTCGTACGGTCCTTGACGGTGACGCGTTCATCGCTCTGGAGAGACCACGCGAGTTGGCCGTATCCGACGTCCACGGCGACCACGTGCGCGGCACCCGCGCGCAGCAGGACATCGGTGAAGCCTCCGGTGGACGCGCCGGCGTCCAGCGCGCGCCGCCCCTCGACCACGAGCCCCTGCGGTACGAAGGCCTCCAGCGCGCCGGCGAGCTTGTGCCCGCCGCGCGACACGTAGTCGGGGTCGCTGTCGTCGGACTGGACCACGATCGCTGCCGCGGTCTCCACCTGCGTGGCCGGCTTGGTCGCCACGGTCTTGCCGACGGTGACCCGCCCGGCGGCGATCAGCTGGCTGGCGTGCTCGCGCGAGCGCGCGAGCTTCCGGCGGACCAGCTCCGCGTCCAGACGGCGGCGTGCGACTCCTGCCACGTTCGGTTCAGCTCCTGCTTTCGTACGGCGATTTCAAGAGGTGTGACCCGAAGGGTCTCATTGAGGGGCGGCGGTCGGGTGACGGGTGGGCACCGGAGGTCCCGGGCGGGCGTCGAGCGCGGTGAGCGCGTCGCGCAGCCCCCGATGTACATCCTCGTACACCTCGAGATGTCCGTCGGTGGCGAGGTGGTCGGTGTCACCCAGCCGCTCCAGCTGGGCGTCGACCTCGGCGTTGCCGGTCGGGGTGCGGGGGACGTCCAGGGGTGCGGGGGCGGCGGGGTCGTACTCGGGTTCGACAGCGGCCTCGGCCTCCGTCCCGGCCATGAACTCGGCGCCGACCTCGGCCTCTGACACAGACTCGCTCATGCCCAGACGCTACCCCGAACCGCTGGGGTACCGTCGTGCGCGATGGCCACGATCGAGGAGTGCCGCGCCGCACTGGGAAAGCTCTCGGACAACATGCAGGGCGCCGAGGGCGACGCTCGCGCCGCCGCCGCCCTGGACCGCTCCGTGAGCTGCCACATCACCGACCTGGACGTCACCTTCGCCGGCCGGCTCACCGGCGGCCGGATCGAGGTGGACGAGACGCACCCCGGGCCACCGCGTACGAAGGCGCAGATCAGGCTCGCCATGGCCGGCGACGACCTGGTGGCCCTGGTGAACGGCGAGCTGAACTTCGCGACCGCCTGGGGCTCGGGCCGGGTGCGGCTGGAGGCGAACCTGCTGGACCTGTTCCGGCTCAGGAAGCTGCTGTGACCCGCGCCGTACGCGCCTTCCTGGCGGCCGGCACCACCAACGGGGTCCCGGTCTCGGGGTCGTCGATGATCTGGCAGCGCAGCCCGAAGACCTCCTCGACCAGCTCGGCCGTCACGATGTCGTTCGGTGCGCCCGCGGCGACCACCCGGCCGCCGCGCAGGGCGATGAGGTGGGTGGCGTAGCGGGCGGCGTGGTTGAGGTCGTGCAGGACGGCGACCAGAGTGCGGCCCTGGGTCTCGTGCAGCTCCGCGCACAGGTCGAGGACGTCGATCTGGTGCTGGATGTCGAGGTAGGTGGTCGGCTCGTCCAGGAGCAGCAGCGGGGTCTGCTGGGCGAGCGCCATGGCGATCCACACGCGCTGGCGCTGCCCGCCGGACAGCTCGTCCACGTACCGGTCGGCGAGTTCCGCGACGCCCGTCTGCGCCATGGACTCCTGGACGACCCGCTCGTCCTGCGCCGACCACTGCCGCAGGACGCCCTGGTGCGGGTAGCGGCCGCGGCCGACGAGGTCGGCGACGGTGATCCCGTCCGGCGCGATGGACGACTGCGGCAGCAGGCCGAGGGTCCGGGCGACCTTCTTGGCGGGCATCGACTGGATGACCTGCCCGTCGAGCAGCACCCGGCCCCGGCTCGGCCTGAGCATCCGCGACAGCGCCCGCAGCAGCGTCGACTTGCCGCACGCGTTCGGGCCGACGATCACGGTGAAGGAGTTGTCGGGGATCTCCACCGACAGCTGTTCGGCGATGACGCGCTGGTCGTAGGCGAGCGTGACGTTCTCGGCGGACAGGCGGTTCACAGTGCTCCTTCGGGTGTTCTTGATCGCTGAGCCGCTCGTGTCCGGCTGCCCCGAGCCGCTCATATCCGGCCCGCCCTGCGCTCGGTGACCAGCAGCCACAGCAGGTAGACGCCGCCGAGGACCCCGGTGATCACGCCCACGGGCAGCTGGTCGGCGCCGAAGGCGCGCTGCGAGGCCCAGTCGGCGGTGACCAGGAGGGCGGCGCCCATGCACAGGGACGGCAGCAGGTTCGGGCCGGGAGACCGGGTCAGGCGACGGGCGAGCTGGGGTGCGGTGAGGGCCACGAAGCTGACCGGGCCGGCCGCGGCGGTGGCGGTCGCGGTGAGCAGGACGGCGGCCACCATCAGCAGCGCCCGTACGCGCTCGACGCGCACGCCGAGGGCGTTCGCGACGTCGTCGCCCATCTCCGTCATCCTGAGGCCGCGCGCGTTGGCGAGGACGAGCGGCACGAGTACGGCACACAGCCCGAGCAGCGGCCAGACCTGGTCCCAGTCGCGGCCGCCCAGGGACCCCGTCATCCAGACGACGGCACGGGCCGCGTCGACGATGTCGGACACGGTGAGCAGATAGCCGTTGATCGCCGTGACGATCGCGGAGACGCCGATTCCGACCAGGACCAGTCGATAACCGTGCACACCCTGCTTCCAGGCGAGCAGATAGATGGCGAGCCCGGTCACCAGACCGCCGACGAGCGCGCCCACGGTGACCTGGGCCGCGCTCCCGGAGAACAGCACGATCATCACGAGCGCCCCGGCGGTCGCCCCCTGCCCGAGGCCGAGCACGTCCGGGCTGCCCAGCGGATTGCGGGTGACGGCCTGGAACAGCGCCCCGCCGAGCCCGAGGGAGGCGCCGACCAGCAGCCCGACCAGGACCCGCGGCAGCCGCAGCTCGTTGACGATGAACTCCTGGCCGGCGTTGCCGTTGCCGAGCAGATTCTTCACCACGTCGCTCGCCGAGATCGGGAAGTCGCCGGTGCCGATCAGCACGACGCTCGCGGCGAGCGCGGCGAGCAGCAGCAGGACGACGACGGTGACGGCCCGGACGTCCAGCCGCAGCGAGAGCCCGCCCGGCGTCCTGATGACACGGTTGGTCTTCACAGCTGGGCCGTCCTCCGCCGTCGTACGAGAAAGATGAAGACCGGGCCGCCGATGATCGCGGTGACGATGCCGACCTGGAGCTCCGAGGGGCGGGCCACGACCCGGCCGACGACGTCGGCACCGAGCAGCAGCACGGGTGACAGGACCGTCGCGTACGGCAGGATCCAGCGCAGGTCGGGGCCGGTGAAGGAGCGCACGACGTGCGGGACCATCAGGCCGACGAAGACGATCGGGCCACAGGCCGCGGTCGCGGCGCCGCAGAGCACGGTGGCGGCGAGCATGGCCAGCGTCCGGGTGCGGGCCAGGTTGGCACCGAGGGCACGCGCGGTGTCGTCACCCATCGCCACGGCGTTCAGCGGCCGGGCGAGTGCGAGTGCGAGCAGCGTGCCGGCCGCGAGGAACGGCAGCACCTGCACGATGGTCGAGTCGGTGGCCGAGGCCAGCGATCCGACCGTCCAGAAGCGCATCCTGCCCAGCGCCGCGTCGTCCATGATCATCACGGCCTGGAGGTAGCCGTACAACGCGGCGCTGATCGCCGTACCGGCGAGCGCCAGCCGTACCGGTGTGGCACCGCGGCTGCCGCCGAGGAACCAGACCAGCGCACCGACCGCCGCCGCTCCGCCGAAGGCGAACCACACATAGCCGGTGAGGCTGGTGACGCCGAAGTAGGTGATGGCCGTGACGACGGCGGCGGAGGCACCGGCGTTGATGCCGAGCAGTCCCGGGTCGGCCAGCGGGTTGCGGGTGAGCGCCTGCAGCACCGCCCCGGACAGGCCGAGCGCGGCACCGGCCAGCAGACCGAGGACCGTACGCGAGAGCCGCTCGTCGACGACGACGTCGCCGTACGTCCCCGCGTCGTGGAACAGGCCGTGCCAGACCTGGTCCAACGTCAGCGCTTTCGCCCCGATCGCGATGCTCGCCAGGGCGACGAGCACCAGGATCGCGACAGAGAGGAGGAGCCCAAGGGCCCGCACCGCCCGACGGGTTGGGGGCGCGGGGGCGGTCTCCGCGCGCTGTTCCGGAGGACTGTCGACCAACACGAGGTTAGGTTAGCCTACCCTCGCATGCGATCTCGATTCCGAGGTCTCGATCCTGCGGTTGTCGATCCCGAGGTTGACGCGCGGTCAGAGCCCGAGCCGCGCCAGCGCCTTCCCTCCGTCCAGCTCGCAGGAACCGTCCCCGGCCGCCGTCCAGGCCGCCGCGCACAGGGCCCGCAGCCCGTCCAGGGCGTCGCCCTCGCCCTCCAGTTCCAGCTGGTCCGCCCCGGCGGTCGCCGTCCAGCCCCCGCAGCGGAAGCCGGCCCCGTCCGCGGTGACCTCCGGCTGGCCGGTGAGCAACCCGCGCAGATCGGCGTCGACATACGTCGGCCGGTGCTGCGGCGGCGCGGCGAGCAGCTGCGGGCCGTCCGTGACGCCGGTCAGCACCAGCAGCGAGTCGACCCCGCCGTTGAACGCGCCCTCGATGTCCGTGTCCAGCCGGTCCCCGACCACCAACGGCCGCTTCGCGCCCGTCCGCAGGATCGTCTCCCGGTGCATGGGGGGCAGCGGCTTGCCCGCCACCTGAGGCTCCGCACCCGTCGCGATCCGGACGACCTCCACGGCCGCCCCGTTGCCCGGCGCGATACCCCGCCCGCTGGGAATCGTCAGGTCGGTGTTGGACGCGAACCACGGCACCCCACGCGCCACGGCGTACGACGCCTCCGCGAACCGCCCCCACGTCAGCTCCGGCCCGCCGTACCCCTGCACCACCGCCGCCGGATCGTCGTCCGCCGACTCCACCGGCGTCAGACCGCGCTCGCGCAGCGCCACCCGCAGCCCCTCACCGCCGATCACCAGCACCCGCGCCCCGGCCGGCACCTGCTCGCTGATCAGCCGCGCGACCGCCTGCGCCGAGGTGATGACGTCGTCCGCCCCCGTCGGTATCCCCAGCTCCGTCAGGTGCTCCGCCACGGCGTCCGGCGTGCGCAGCGCGTTGTTGGTGACGTAGGCCAGATGCATCCCGCCCGCGCGGGCCTCGGCCAGCGAGTCGACGGCGTGCACGATCGCGCTCCCGCCCGCGTACACCACCCCGTCCAGATCGAGCAGCGCCGTGTCGTACGCCTCTCTCAGGGGCTGCCCGCTGCCCTCGGGCCTCGTCGTGACGCCCTGGCTCATTCCACATCGCTCCTTGCTCGACGGTCTCTCCCCCGATCATCCCGCACGCCACTGACACACGTACGATGCCGGGATGAACACTGCAGGTCACTCGGAAGCAACGGCGCGCCGAGGCCTGGAACTCACCCCGTTCCGAGGCCTTCGTTACGACCCCGACCGGGTCGGCAGCCTGGCCTCCGTCACCTCCCCGCCGTACGACGTCGTCATCCGCCCCGACGGCCTGCACTACCTCGAGGCCGCGGACCCGTACAACATCGTCCGTCTGATCCTCCCCCAGGCCGGCACTCCGAGCGCCCGCAACGAACAGGCCGCCGACACCCTGCGCCGCTGGCTCGCCGAGGGCGTCCTGACCGCCGACCCGGTCCCCGCTCTGTACGTGTACGAGCAGCGGGACGGCAACGGCATGATCCAGCGCGGTGTCATCGGCGCTCTACGCGTGTCAGAGCCCGCGGACGGCGTGGTGCTGCCGCACGAGGATGTCATGCCCCCGGTGGTCGCCGACCGCGCGGCCCTGATGCGCGCCACCCGCGCCAACCTGGAACCCCTGCTGCTGACCTACCACGGCAACGGCACGGCGGCCGAGGTCGTCGAGCGCACGGCGGAACTGCCCCCGCTGCTGGCCACGACCACCGAGGACGGCTTCCACCACAGTCTGTGGTCGGTCACCGACCCCGCCGACGTGGCCCGTATCCAGTCCGACCTGACCCACCACCAGGCCCTCATCGCCGACGGCCACCACCGCTGGGCCACCTACCGGCTGCTGCGCGCCGAGCACCCCTCCCCCAGCCCCTGGGACCACGGCCTGGTCCTGCTGGTCGACACCGCCCGCTACCCGCTGCGCGTCCGCGCCATCCACCGCCTGCTGCACGGCCTGCCGGTCGCGGACGCACTGGCAGCCCTGGAGGGCCTGTTCCGGGTACGACGACTCGACGTGTCGCTGGCCGAGGCGCTGGACCTGCTGGCGGACGCGGCCTGCGCCGGCAACGCCTTCCTGCTGGCCGGCGACGGCGTGTTCCACCTCCTCGACCGCCCGGACCCGGATCTGCTGGCCCGCACAATCCCCGAGGACCGCCCGGCCGCCTGGCGCTCCCTGGACGCCACGGTCCTGCACGCCACGCTCCTCGACCACGTCTGGCACATCCCCGAGGACTCCCCGGCCCACATCGCCTACATCCACGACACGGCCGCGACGGTCGCGAAGGCGGAGCGCGACGGCGGTACGGCCGTCCTGCTGCACCCGGTCCACGAGGACGTCGTACGCGACCTGGCCCGCCAGGGTGTGACGATGCCCCGCAAGTCGACGTCGTTCGGCCCGAAGCCGGCGTCGGGGCTGGTGCTGCGGGCACTGGAGATCTGAAGGATCCGACAGATCACAGATCCCACAGATCTGTCGGCGCACATGCGAAAGGGCGGGACCGGTGAGTCCCGCCCTTTGTCACGTCGTCACCCGCTCGGGTCAGTCCTTGTCGTCGTCCTGAGCGGCGGTGGCGTCCGCAGAGGCAGCGCTGTCATCGCGCTGGTCCTCGTTGCCGCCCTCGTTCTCGTTGTTCTCGTTCTCGCTCTCGTTCTCGTTGAGGGCGTCGACGAACTCCACGCCGTCCAGCTCGGCGAGCCGGTCGGAGGCGTCCGTGCTGCCGTCCCGGTCCGCCTCGACAGCCTTGGCGAACCACTCGCGCGCCTCGCTCTCCCGGCCCGCTGCCAGCAGGGCGTCGGCGTAGGCGTAGCGCAGTCGCGCGGTCCACGGCTGAACGGAGTTGGAGGCCAGCTCCGGGCTCTGCAGGGTCACGATGGCCGCGTCCAGCTGGCCCATGTCACGCCGGGCACCCGCCGCGACGAGCCGCATCTCGACCTGCCCGGCCTTGTCCAGCTTGTGCACCTCGGGGGCGCCGGCCATGTCCAGCGCCTTCTCCGGCCGCCCGAGCCCACGCTCGCAGTCGGCCATCACGGGCCACAGTTCCGCGCTGCCCGTCATGCGCCGCGCGGCGCGGAACTCGGCGAGGGCCTCGCTGTACTTCTGGTTGGCGTACGCCGCGAACCCGCCGGCCTCGCGTACGGCGGCCACACGGGACGCCAGGCGCAGGGCCACCTTGGAGTAGCCGTAGGCACCCTCGGGGTCCTCGTCGATGAGCCGCGCGACCATCACCAGGTTCTTGGCAACGTCTTCCGCGAGCGTCTTGGGCAGGCTCTGCAGCTCCTGCCGGACGTCCTTGTCGATCTCGTCACCGGTGACATCCTCCGGGATCGGCAGCCGCTTGATCGGCTCACGGTCCCGGTCCCGCTCGTCGCGGAAGCGGCCGCCACCACGCCGGTCGTCACGCCGGTCGTCGCGGCGGTCGTCACGACCGTCACGCCCGCGGAAGCCGCCCGGCCGACCACCGCGGTCGTCCCTGCGGGGCCCACGGCCGCCTCGGTCGTCCCGGCCACGGAAGCCACCGCGCTCACCACGGTCGCGGTCGTCCCGGCGGTCGTCACGGCGGTCGTCGCGACGGAAACCGCCGCGGTCGCCACGGTCGCCGTAGCCGCCGCTGCGGCTGTCGTCACGCCGGTCGTCGCGGCGGTAGGCGGGGCGGTCGTCACGACGGTCGCCACGGTCGCGGTCGTCCCGGCGGTCGTCGCGGCGGAAGCCGCGGTCGCCACGGTCGTCGCGGCGCGGTCCACGGTCCCGGTCGTCACGCTGGTACGACGGACGGGAACCCCGGTGGTCACCCTCACGCCGGTCGTCGCGACGGCCGGAACCACCACGGTCACCACGGTCGCCGTAGCCACCGCCACGGCTGTCATCCCGGCGGTCATCGCGGCGGAAGCCACCGCGCTCGCCACGGTCGCGGTCGTCGCGACGGTCGTCACGCCGGTCATCGCGACGGAAACCGCCACGGTCGCCGTAGCCGCCGCTGCGGCTGTCGTCACGCCGGTCGTCGCGGCGGTAGGCGGGGCGGTCGTCACGACGATCGCCACGGTCGCGGTCGTCCCGGCGGTCGTCGCGGCGGAAGCCGCGGTCGCCACGGTCGTCACGGCGCGGCCCACGGTCCCGGTCGTCACGCTGGTACGACGGACGGGAACCCCGGTGGTCACCCTCACGCCGGTCGTCGCGACGGCCGGAACCACCACGGTCACCACGGTCGCCGTAGCCACCGCCACGGCTGTCGTCGCGGCGGTCGTCCCGGCCACGGAAGCCACCGCGCTCGCCGCGGTCGCGGTCGTCGCGACGGTCGTCACGGCGGTCGTCGCGGCGGTCGTCACGACGGAAACCGCCGCGGTCGCCGTAGCCACCGCCACGACTGTCGTCACGCCTGTCGTCACGCCGGCCGTAACCACCGCGGTCGGTACGGTCGTTGTCCCGTCGGAAGCCACCACGGTCGCCACGGTCACCGCGGTAGCCGCCGCGATCGCCGCGGTCACCACTGTCCCGTCGCCGCTGGTCGCGCTCCGGCCGATCTTCGGGAGAGTTGGTGGACATCGGTGACTCCTGTCTTCGGTACCGCAAGCATTGTAAAAACGAAAGGACCCCTGGTCCCAGCTGAACGCTGGGACCAGGGGTCCTCCAAAGATTGTTCGGCGGCGTCCTACTCTCCCACAGGGTCCCCCCTGCAGTACCATCGGCGCTGTGAGGCTTAGCTTCCGGGTTCGGAATGTAACCGGGCGT
>NZ_JBIWPG010000045.1:0-13472 GCF_044768135.1 Streptomyces sp. NPDC101165
AGACCCCAAGCCGTTCATCTGGACCAAGACCGCCGAAGAGATCCTCGACTCCCTCGCCCGCTTCTGCCGACGGATCTCCGGCGCAGGACACTAGCGCTGCGGCGTTCACCGGCTGGATTGATCGAGTCTCAGCCACAGCGCCGACCCCGCTTCCCCCGGACCCCGCCGGCCGCGGCTGCCCGTGCCTCACCCCTGGCGCGGATGATCTCAGCCTTTCCCCGGGCCCGGTTCCGGAAGGCCGCGCTATCCAGCAGGGACCGGATCCCGGGTGCGAGCACGGCAACGAACAGCGCAATAGCGACGGATTCCATTGCGCAACCTCCTCCAGTACGCGGCTACTCAGCGCGCCGGACGGGGCCTCAGCCGTACACAACCGGAGAGGGATCAGACGCCGGTTCTCTTGACTCCCTCCGCAAGATTCTTTGATAGCCACGCGGGCACAGTCCCGCGGGATCCGCCCGCACCACAGTGCAGAGCATGGCAGGGACGCGAGGAGTACGCTCGGGCGATCTGCTCCGCACCGAACATTCGCGCTGCGTGTGGTCAGCCGCCCCCTCAATAAGGGGCTCTCCTTCCCTGCCTTGCTGCGTCGCGCGGCCTTTTCGTCGTTCGAAGGGCCCTCACGCCAGCCCGTGCCACGGGGCCGCGTCCCGCCGGGCAGGACGTCCTGCCCGATGCCTACTTGGCCGTTCCCGCCTGGCGGGCCTGGCCCAGACGGTCGGCCGCCTGACCCGTCCCGCGCGGGCATGCTGCCGCCAGCCGCCGTCCTCGGGCCGCGCGGCGCCCTGACGCCGAGCAGAAGGCCCCTTGATGAGCGAACAGGACATCTCCCTGGCCGACGACTTCGGCAGCTTTCTGGCCGAGCGAGGAGCGGACACGTACGCCCTGGCCTGGATCGCCAAGGACAGTGACGGAACAGGATGGGCTGAGGCCGGGCCGCCCACGGTCGGCAAGAGCGGTATCGCTCGTCCCGGCGCGGACCTCACCCGGGTGATGCTGCAGGAAGTCACCCACGGCAGGCAGGAGGCGCTGCGCCGCTGGCTTCGACTGGACCAGCAGCTGGCCATCATCGGCGTGGAGGAGGGCGGCCTTCGAGAGTACACCCCAGGCGAGCTGGCCGCACAGCTGATGCAGGACCCGGCCACCGACGGTGTCCAGCTCACCCACCAGTTGGCCGGCTGGCTGTACCGGCGATACGCCGAGGCGCCGCAGGGTCTCGAGCTGGGCTGGGTTGCTGCGGCTGCCGCCTGGAGCTGTCACATGCGCGAGGTGGCCGACAGTCCGCCGCCCTCGGTGCTTGCCCAGTGCCTGGATAGTGCCGGCGAACAGGACGTGGCGACCGAAGAGCTGATTGTCGGCACCGCCATGACGATGGCCCGCCTCTTCAACCGGCTGGCGGACGCCCACCGTTCCCGCGCCGAGTTCGTCGAGGACTGGCACGTTGTCGAGCCCTTGGCCCCGGACGTCCCGGCGCTGGGCGAGCTGGCCGACTGGCTCCTCGGCCAGATCGCCCCCCCCGCGACGCGCACGCCCAGCAGTTGCGGGCCGTCCTCGAGCCGGACGTCACCGACTACCTGCGTGACCGTCACGCGGCCGGGCAGCAGGGGAGTGCGGCCCCGCGCTGGACGATGCCCGCGCCTGGCATCTGGCTCAGGCCCACGACACTGTCCTCGCCTACACCGCCGCCGCTCACTCGGGGCGGGAAGTGGAGGCACAGCACCTGCTGGACGCCTTCCCCGTCCCGACACACGACCTGGATGTGAGCAGCCCCGCACGCGCCTGGCGGCAGAGCTCGGCCACTGCCCAGCTGGCCGTGGAGGCGGTGCAGAGTCGGCGTGCGGCGCTGGCGGCCGAGGACGGATCCGACTACCGCGCCGACCCCGAGCGCCTGCACGCCGAGGCCGCCTATCTGGCCGCACGCGCCGCCCAGTTGCATCGCGAGCACGATGCGCTGGGACGCTTCGCCGTCCCGGTGACGGTGCCCGACGGCCTGCCCGACGATCTTGCCGACATGGCCGCGGGACTGGCTCAGCGGCGACTGTCCGAGGCGTTCGGATCACCCGGACGGGCCCGCCAGGTCCTCGACGGCCGGATCGCCTACCTGCAACAGCAGCCGGCCCAGGGCCAGCGGCAAGAGGACACCTCTGCGGAGATCGCGCTCCTTGAGGCCGTCCGCCGCACCCTTCAGGCGCACCCTGCGGGCCCGGCACACATGATTCTGGACGAAGGCGCGATCGCTCGCCGCGTTCAGCAGGCCATGTCCGCCCGCGCACCGGAGCCCTCGTGGCTGGTGCCGCCCGCACACGAACGCCAGCGCCGAACCGCGGCGCCCTCACACGCGTTCGGGCCCGAGCCGGGACCTCCCGGGCTACGGCCGTGACACGCCCTCTCCCAGGCTCCTGCGGCTTGGGCGTCGCGCGCACACGTGCGCGGCACACCCGGCCCGTCAGCCGGCGAGACCGGTGCGGCGGGCCCGAAAGAGTGCGGCGATCGTCGGCGCGTCGGTGATCTGGCCGGTCATGGCCATCTCTTCCGCCTCGGCGAAAAGCACCGTGCAAACCTGGCGGATGGCCTCACCGTGCGCTACCGCGCCGACCGCGTCGATCCGCGCGGCATACAGCCACACCGGCTCGGCCAGAACGTCGGCGTCGGCGTGGACCTGGCCCAGGCCGATCACCTCCGAGACCGAAGCGCCGAGCTGGTCCCGCAACTGCCCCACCGCGTTGTCGGTACCGGCCAGGCCCTCCGCGCCGGCGCTGCGGAGGATCTCCCAGTGCCAGGTGCGGGTCGCGTGCTGGAACCGGTCGGTGAGCACCACGTCGCCTTTCAGCCGCGGGAGCACGGCCACCTGCGGCCCGGGGCCGGCGGCAAGCAGCCGAAGCCGTCGGGCGTGCTGCCCACCCGGCAGGATCACCGGATCCTCGAGCACCAGACGGTCCTCGTCACGGTGGAGGACCTGCCCCTCGGTCATCGGCCAGCGCATGATGCTGATCGCGCCGTCGCCGCTCGGTGTGCGGAACCACCGGGGGTGGGGTGTCCCTCAGATGCGCGTAGGCGGACTGGGGTGTGTGGTCCATCAGATCACCGACGTCGGCGGGCAGGGTGAGCAGCGCGCGAGGCCGGCGCGCGGCGGGGGATCACGCGCTTGCCTCCCACCGGGCGAAGGGCCGCCCGCCGGGAACCTCGCCGACTGCGGTGTGTGGGACCGGCCCGGTGACGGCCTGCCCCAGCGCACCATCGGCGGCCTCGGACTGCCGGTGGCCGATGGCCCATGTCACCTCGGGCGGGGGCGGTTCGGGGCGGGAACTCACGTCGTCGGCTCCAGACGGGTAGGGCGCAGCAGATGCCACCCCATTGACGCGCGGCCGCCGCCCGCCGCGGCCGCCCAGCAGGAACTGGCGCCGTCCGGCGGGAGGAAGCGGCCCTGCCCCAGCGTGCTCTGCCTCCCGCCGGACGGACCCGCGACCGCCAGCCGCCGTGCCGCCCACGGCCACAGTGCGCCCGGCTGCGGCCGGACAGGGACTTGAAGGAGCAGGAAGAACATGGGGATGGCGCCCCGCACGGTGTGTGGGTGCTGGAGGTCGCCGGCGCGGTGCTGGGGACAGCCATAGTGAAGCGAGGCAGGCGGGTCCCGAAGACGATTGCCGGCCGGCTCTGGCCGGTCTACCTGGAATACCTGATCATCGACGAGGACCACCGCGGCGGCGGCCGTCGCCACGGGGCTCTCCTGGAGGAGCACGTGATGCGGGAGCTGGCCCGCCAAGGCTGCTCCGGAGCCTATCTGCAGGTGTTCAAGGAGGACGACGACTGGGAGGCGTCTCTGAAATTCTGGAAACGGCTGGGGTGGGAGCAGGTAGTCGGCCCCCAGGCCACGCACATCCTGATGACGAAGGAGATTGCCGCCTCCCCGTCGACCTGAGCCGTCTTACAGGTTGCTACCCGGGTTCCGGACGGCGACGCCCAAGACCTGCCGTCGGCCGCTCAGGCTTCGACAGCCTGCCAGGGAGCTGGTGCGCCGTGGGCCGATGCCAGCTGGGGAGGTACGCGTCCGCCAGCCCTCCCAGCTCCGCACAGCCGTGTGGTGTCCCCTGCCTGATTTGCCCACCCACGGCTCCGGGCCTGCGCCCACGACGTCGAGGCGGGCGGTGCGAGGCGGTAACGCAATATCCGCGCCAGCGGCGGAGCAGGCGGAGGCTGTCATTAGTAGGGGAGGGGCGCCAAGCCTGATGCCGGCCGCCGTACGGGGACACACGCGGCCGATGAGCGCCGCTACCTTCAGGTGTTCGCGACCTGGCTGGGTGTGGACGAGCGGCACATGCTCGCCGACCGCGGTGTGACGGAGTTCCTCGTGATCCTCGGCCGTCTGCTACGGCTATGCCGTGTCGCCGTCATCACACGACCTCGCGGAGGATCTCCGCCAGCGCCCGGGAAAGGGGAACCTTCGGTGAAGTGGAATCTGAGGGGCATCCTGAGCAGGGCGTATGTCTGCGCTGCCGTCACACGGGATGCCTCAACTCCGATCATCGGTTGACCAGGCCAACCGAATGAGGTTTGGCCCCCCATCCGGAGGGGTCGGCTCCCTCTGGGCGCCGTCAACGAAGACGGCGATGCGCCCGGTCCGTCGCTCGGCACGGAGTACGGCGCGAGCCGCCGCGAGAATCTCCTCGTCCGTCTCGGCCCCGGAGCAGGTGAGCGTGTGGAGTAGCCGGGTCCGCCATACGTCGGGGTCGGTCTCGTACGCGTCCAGCACCCGTACGCCGTAGCGACCGTCCACGGCCAACTGTCGCCGGACCGCCCCTCTCAGCGCGGCGTAGAGATCACGAACGGCTGGGCATGCGGTGTCCGTGAGTCCGGCTGCCGCCCCCGTGGCCAACGCGTTGGCCACCAACTCCCCTTCGGTCACTGGGATTCCCTTCAGTTGTGCGAGTTGTGCGATGTCGTGTCCGTCACCATGGCCGGGGGTGTTGCAATGCTGATGAAATTCCGGTGATGCAGGGAGCAGGTGCTTCGGGTGGTCGGGGAAACTCCTCATCGGCTTCGGATCGAGCTGCTCGGACCCTTACAGGCCTGGAAGGACGGAACATCCCTGGATCTGGGACCGGTTAAGCGGCAGGCCGTGCTGGCCGCGTTGCTGCTCCGTCACGGGGCTCTGGTGAGCCATGGGCAGCTGCTCGACTCGGTATGGGGGCCGGAGCCACCCGCATCCGGTCACAAGGTGCTGGCCAGTCACGTCAATCCGCTGCGCAGAACGCTCGACGCCAAAGGCACCCGGCATACGGAGTCGGTGATCCGCAGCGGGAAGGGCTGGTATCGCTTCATCGCCGACGATGTACGGCTCGATGCGGCGGACCTGACCGAGCTGGGCGGCGAGGCGCTGCGCACCAGGGCGTCCGGCGATCTGGCCACGGCCACGGACCAGTTGTCCGCAGCGCTCGCCCTGTTCCAAGGCGAGCCCTTGGCTGGCCTGCCGGGTCCGTTCGCGCTGGCCGAGCGGGAGCGGATACTGGAGCGCCGCCGAACGCTCCGGTTGGCACGGCTCGACTCGTTGGTCCTGCTCGGCAGGTTCACCGATGCGCTGGACGACCTCGCCACGCTGTCCACGTCCGATCGGTACGACGAGTCGCTGCTGGCCCTGCGAATGCGTGCTTTGTACGGTTGCGAACGTCAAGCGGAAGCTCTGAACGCATTCCAGGACATGCGCGTACGCCTGTGTGACGAACTCGGGGTCGATCCCGGTGAGGAACTCCGCCGGGTGTACGAAGCGGTGCTGCACCAGGACGACGCCTGCCTCCTCGGCCCGGCGGCGCCTCCCGCGCAGACGCCCTCCGAGATCACCCTCCGCAATGATCCGGCAGAAGCCGCACCCACGCCTCCGGCCGAACTGCCGCACGATGCCGCAGGATTCGTCGGCCGTATGGGCGAACTCGCCCAACTGGACGCGCTACTTCCGCCGGAGCAAGGCCCGGTGCTGGCGAACACTGTGGTCATCTCCGCCATTGGCGGCGCGGCTGGTATCGGCAAGACCGCGCTCGCGGTGCACTGGGCGCATCAGGTTCGTGATCGTTTCCCGGATGGGCAGCTGTATGTGAACCTGCACGGCTTCGATCACGACCGGCAGCCGCTCAAGGTGGGTGAGGCGCTGGAACTCCTGCTACGAAGCCTGGGTCTGGAGGCCTCGGAGATCCCCCTGAACGACGAGGCTCAAGCACGTAGATACCGGACCCTGCTGGCCGGTCGACGCCTGTTCGTCCTGCTGGACAACGCGGCCTCGGCGCAGCAGGTTCGTCCGCTCCTCCCCGGCAGCGCATCCTGCTGCGTTGTCGTCACCAGCCGCAACCGGCTCGGTGACCTGGTGGCCCAGGACGGGGCCCACGCCCTGGCACTGGACCTCCTTCTGCCGGGTGAGGCTCGCGCTCTGCTGAGCGAGGCACTCGGCGAGGACCGGCTCTCCGCCGAGCCCCTCGCCGCCGACGAACTGATCCGGCTGTGCGGCAGCCTCCCACTGGCACTGCGCGTGGCGGCCGCCCGACTCGCGGGCGACCCCGGCCTGCGCCTCACTGACCTGGTCGCCGAGTTGCATGAGGGCAGCCGATTGGAGGCGTTCGCCTCCGACGATGCGGACAGCTCGCCTTTGCGTACGGCCTTCTCCGCGTCGTGCCGCGTCCTGACGCCGGGCGCACGCCGGCTGTTCCGACTGCTCGGACTGTTCCCTGGACCGGAGTTCACCGCCGAGGTCGCGGCAGCCCTCCTGGCCGTAGCGCTGCCGCAGGCCCGACGTCTGATCGGCGCCTTGGCCGCGGCCCACCTGATCGAACCCACGACGGCAGGCCGCTACCGCTTCCACGATCTCCTCCGCGAGTACGCGCAGGAGTGTGCGAGGGCGGAGGAAACGGCAGCGGATAGGGACGCCGCGATCGAACGACTGCTGATCTGGTACCTGCACGCCGTTCGAGCCACCTCGTCAACCGGGCTCTTTCCGCAGCTGCCTGCCAGCCTCGATCACGGTGATCAGCAGAACTTGCCGTCGGCTGCCGAAGCCACTCGGTGGCTGGAGGCGGAGCAGGCGAACGTGCTCGCTGTCATCAACCATGCTGCCTGTCACGGTCCTCGCGCCGTCGCCTGGCACCTGGTCTCCGCACTACTCGGCTACTTCTGGCTCCATCTGCCGCGAGCGACATGGCAAGTGACCGCGCAGACGGCGCTGGACGCCGCCGTAGCCGAAAGCGACCTGTTCGGGCAGGCAGCCATGCATCATCACCTCGGAATCGTCCGGTGGGACAGACAACATGCCAAGGAGGCCATAGACCATCACGCACGCGTCCTGGACATCAGCCGCGAACTCGGTTGGCCGCCAGGCGAGGTGGCGGCGCTCGGCGGCAGAGGCTTCGTGGAGTGGACCATGGCCCGCCTCGACAGTGCGTACGAGCATTTCACCGCTGGCCTGCGCATCAACCGTGAAGCCGGGTATGGGCACGCCGATGCATTCGGGCTGATCGGCCTCGGAATGACCTGCCGGGATCTCGGTCGACTGCACGAGGCCGCCGATTACTTCGAACTGGCCATCCGTCAAAACGAAGAAGCCGGCTGGTGGGACGACAGCCTGGCATTGCAGACTCTCGGCTGGGTGTACTGGGAACTCGGCCGTCTCGCCGACGGCCTTGACGCCCTCGGGCCCGAGGCGGCCGACGACAGACGCGGATACCGCAATAACCGGGCCGTGATGCTCGACGCCGTAGCGAAGATCAATCTTGAGCTCGGCCGCTACGACGAGGCACAGATCCAAGCCGAGCGCGCCTTCACCATGGTCAAAGCCTCGGGACGGACGTGGATTCAGGCCACCATCCTCAACACGGTCGCTGCCGCCCAGCGAAAGCTTGCCCATGTCGACCGGTCGATCCTGACGCACAGCCAGGCCCTCGCCCTAGCCTGCGAGGCAAGACACAGGCGTAGTGAGGCGGACAGCCTTCTGGGGCTTGCCCTCACACACCTGCGACTGGACCAGCACGACAAAGCCCGCAGCCAGGCCGAGCAGGCGCTCGGCCTGGCACGTGAGTACGGCTTCCGAGTAGTGGAGGGGCAGGCCCTGACCGTCTTGTCTGCCACAGCGGAGTCCCTATCGGCGCATGCCACAGCTGTCACCCTCGGCCGTGAGGCACTGGCTGTGCACAGTGAGACCGGCCACCGGCTCGGCGAGGCCCGCACCCTCGTGACACTCGCCCGCGCCCTTCAGAAGGCCGATGGTGCCGCCGCTGAACTTATGGGGCAGCAGGCGTTGGACATCTTCTCGGAAGTGGGCGTGCCAGCGGAGGTGGCCAAGGACCTGGACCGATGACGGATGCGGAACTAGACGTTAGGCCTAAGAACCCCTAACAGAATGGACGATGTGAAAGGCGCTCAGGGGCTACGTGTTCGGTTGATGAGGAGTAGGGCGATGCAGACGATGGAGCAGACCGCCCCTGCGTACAGCAGCGGCGCAGTCCAGAACCACACCTCTTCGGTGCTGTGGCCGCTGGTCCAGTGGCAGGTGATGGACGGAGGGAAGTTGTCCACGCTCACCGATGTCAGGCTGTAGTCCCGCCCGGCATCCATGTACACGCCGTCGCCGGTCTTGTCCCCACACACATCGAGCGGGTTCGTGAAGGCAAGTCCGTAGACGGTTCCGGCTCCGTAGGCGGCGATCGCTGCTGCGCTGCCGATCACAGCCCAGCGGGCCGGCTGCGAGGGCTTCCTCCTGGTCACCCACAACGCGTACGGGATTGCCCCAACGACGAAGAGAAGGAGTGTGATAGCGGGCGGGCCGAACAATGCGAACAAAGACACCATGCGCCCTGACGTTACTTCCAGCGGAGGAACGTTGCTGGTTCGCCCGGTACTCAGCCCGCCGGAAAGGTCCCGTGGAGGCGTGCTGTACAAGGTTGTCGCCGAACCAAGAGCTTCTACCGGAGTCCGTTCAGACGCCGCCAGCAGAGGAGTGCACATCCGAGACTGAGGAAAGCTTCGTGGATGTCGTCGCGGATCTCCCAGCGGACCCGCAGGCGCCGAACCAGTGCAGATGGGCGAACGCCCGCTCCACCACCCAGCGTTGGTTGCCCAGGCCGGAGCCGTGCTCGGTGCCACGGCGGGCGATCAACGGCTTCACACCGAGGTCCCACACCAGGCGGGGGTACTTGTCATGGTCGTAGCCACGGTCCCCCAGGCCCGGACAGGTCTGGACTGGCGTACGCGCGCAGCGGCGCGCCCGGCAGGCCGAAGCCAAGGCTCCGACGGCCACTTGAGAATCGAGCACCAAGGCAGTAACACTGCGCCGGTCTGAGACCGTAGCGCCCTACGGCGCGCACACGTGTCTTTGCCGATATGCGCTCAGCGACCATCATCTTCCCGCGCGGCGCCGCATCGGCGGTGTGATGATGCGCGAGGACGGCCCGGAGGAGCTGGCCCTTACCCACGGGGAGAGCGACGGCACCGCCACCCGGCTGGTCACGGAGGCCAGCGGCACCTGGAGCCGATACTCCCTCGGAGATCACACACGGTGACAAGGCACCCGTCAGCACCGAGGAACACGCAACACCTCAACATGCGGCTCTACCAGTCCCGAGGACCGGGGGGCCGAGTACGCCCGATGCCGAGCTACGCCTGGGCAGGTCATCGCTACTCTGGCAGCAGCATCGCAAGCGTCATGAGGGGGGCGACATGAGGAAACTGTCGGAGCGCGAGTTCGACACCATCGTGCAAGACGTCGCAGCAAGCGTGTACGGCCAAGCAGTCGAGAAGTTTTCCGTGAGCGGCTTCTCGGTTGAAGCAACGTACCGAACCCGTTCCAGAAAAGGGACTTGGGTCGCAGACTTCACCTTCAACGCGGAGAACGGCCACTACAGGTATTCGTGCCCCTACCGGAGCGCAGGATCTCCCCGGACGTTCGGCGACGAGATCGGGCGGAGAATCCGAGAAGCAGTGGCCGACTGACCGGCGGCCCTAGGAAACGCCCCGCCTCCGCCGCCACCACGCGCTGCCCTCCGGACGCTGTGCTTGTTTCCGACCTCCCAACCTCTCGGAGACAGCAGGCCCACGGAACGCCCAAGATCAATCTCAGCGACCCTTTCTGCACCTCAACTGCTCGCACCCGAGTTCGGTCTCCAGGAGGCCGATGCCGCCGGGGACCTGTGCAAGGGCCGTTTCGGCGAGGGCGCGCAGGGAGACGGGCTGGACGGCGACGAGGGCGGCGAGGTTCTCGAACTCCTCCGGGTGCTTGGACAGGGCGTCGATGGTGGAGTTCGTGCCGAGGCAGCGGGAGAGGAGTGCGATGCGGGAGTTGTCGGTGCCGAGGCGTTCACGGCCGTAGCGGATGGAGCCGATTACGTCGCGGTATTCGAACTGGCCGATGCCGACCATGCCGCCGTTGGTGGCGCCGCTGCGGCCGTGGTTGCGCAGGTCGTAGGCGAGGACGTGGTAGCCGGCGTCGTGGAGGTTTTTGTAGTCGGGCAGGAAGTTGATCTCGAAGTCGGCGAAGGGTGTGGCGTACTCGGGCAGGTGCCCGGGGTAGCCGTAGCGGTTGCACGGCATGGGGTGGTTGGCGATGACGAGCTTGTCGGAGTCGGCCGGGATGAACCAGCCTTCCAGCGGGGTGCCGTCCGAGGAGGGGAAGGTGACGTCCTCGTAGGCGAGGCCGTACTCGTCCGGTCGGCGCAGGACCGGGACGCGCCGGGTGAAGGCGAATCCTTGGGCCAGGGTTGAGGCGATCGTCTCGGGGGAGGGCATGCTCACGGGTGACTCCACGTCAGGGGTAATGGGGCCGACGAGAGGGCGGGGTGCCCTCTCGTCCGGCGTATGCTGCGTGCGGCGGGCGACCGGGCCGCTCAGAGGTGCTTGGTGAAGAAGGGGATGAGCGCGTCGAGGGCCGGCTGGACGGCCTCGGGCTTGTCGTAGAGGTCGTAGTGGGAGACGTCGGGGATGATGAGCAGTTCCTTGTCCTTGGACGCGGCGAGGTCGAAGACCGTGTGCGCGTCGCGGTAGGCGCCGAACTCGCCCGGCTTGTTGCCGACGATGAGCAGCAGGGGCTGGGTGAGCAGCTTGTCCGCGAGGTGGTAGGCGTCGAAGCCGAGGGTGGGGGCGAGGGAGGAGAACAGCCACAGGTTGGTGCCGTGGGGGTGTGCCCCGCGCGGGGTCTTGTAGTAGTCGGTGGCTTCCGCCACGTCGATGTGCATGGGGGGCACCAGGCCGAGCTCGTTGGCCTTCTCGACCGAGGGGGGCAGGGAGCTGTCCAGGCGTCGCTCGCCGCCGCGGGCTTCGGTGGTGCGCTGCTTCGCGATCGCCTCCAGGGTGGTGATGGCGGCGTCGGCGGACATGTCGCCTTGGCGGAGCAGTCGTCCGAGGTTGACTCCGGTCACCGTCGCGACGGCCTTGAAGCGGCGCTCGGTCATCGCGGCGGACCAGGTGTAGCCGCCGCCGGCGCACATTCCGAATACGCCGATGCGGTCCTCGTCGACGTAGTCGAGGGTGACGAGGTAGTCGGCGGCGCAGCGGAAGTCCTCGACGCGCCATGTCGCGTCTTCGAGGTGGCGCGGTTCGCCGCTGCTGCCGGCCTGGAACCCGGCGTCGAAGGCGAGGACGACGAAGCCGGCTTCGGCGAACGCCTTGCCGTAGACGGAGCCGGAGGTCTGTTCCTTGCAGCTGCCGACGGGGTGGGCGCTGACGATGGCGGGGTACTTGCGTGCCGGGTCGAAGCCGGGCGGGAAGTGGATGTCGGCGGCGACGTCGATGTGCTTGTTCTTGAAGGTCACGGTTTCCACGGCTGACGCCTCCTGAGGGAGATGTTCTGTGCGTTCGGGGGCAGAGTCGGCCCGGCGCGGTGAGCGTGGTTCCGGTTTGCCACCTGCGGCAGGATTGCGACGTCTATACCGTTTCATGACAGTTGGCCGCTGTGGAGGGTAGGGATCTTTACCCCTCCGGTCGACTGCTCGGCTGATCGAGAACTGAGCGTCACAGCGCTGCGCACGGGGCCGAGGGCGGCCGTGCGCCGGCGAAGGGCGGCAAGCCGTACGCCGACCCGGCCCGGGGTCAGCCGAAGACGGGGCGGTCACCTTCGGTGCCCGGCTTGTTCACTCCCAGCGCCTCGACGAGGACGGTGCCCTGCGCGAGGCCATCCGCCTGCACACCGAGCGCTTCACCGCTGCCGTCGACCAGCTCGGCCGAGAGTCCGTTGCCGTCCAGCTCGGCGCGGTGCACACGCTGGTCGGCCTTGCTGACGACGCCCCCACCCGCAACCTGCGCCAGACGTGCTGTGTTCCTACCTACGCATGCCCTACACCGTCGAGGCCGACCATGTGGAGGACGCCGCGGAAGTCCGGCACTCCAGCCCGGTCCTGCGGGAAGTTCGGCACACCGTGATCCGCCTCGTCCGGGACCACCTCCATATGCCCGCCGACCATCCGCACTCCTGGCAGGGCCACCACTTCGACTTCACAGACGTCACCTTCGACGGGGGAAACTTTGCTGGCGCGACCTTCTCCGGCGGCACGGCCAGCTTCTACGACGCGAAGCTCTCCGGCGGCACAGTCGACTTGTCGAGTGCGAGGGGGCGACCGCCATCAGGCATCGTTCCAGCGAACGGGAAGCCCCTGCCCGCCGGGCTGATCCTGCCTCCCGAGTGGCCCACCACGCAGTCCTGACGAGTCGCGCCAAAGGCGGCAGGCGAAGCGGGGCCTGAACCGGACGGTCGATCACGAGCACCACATTCGAAGACGCTGCCGCCAGACACGCCTATGCCGTTGCCTCTGCCTTTGGACCTGTGGTTCGAGGGAGCGCGCCTTCGCGAGGACGTACCCGCCCGGTCGTTTACCGACGCGTTGGTAGCACGCTGTGAAAGAACAGTGGCACACGGCTAGGGGGCGCAGGTGCGGGGCCCACGGGCTGTTCATAGTCTGAAGGTGCTCGGGGCTGCTGCGGAGGTCCACGATGCCGTCAGTATGGGTCGGCGCCATCTCGTTCGGGCTGGTCACGGTACCGATCGCGATGGTGACCGCAACCGAGGAGCGTTCGGTCCGCTTTCGGCGCATTCACCTCGCGGACAACGGTCTGGTCCGCAACCGCTACGTCTGTCAGGAGGAGGATCGCGAGGTCAGCTATGCGGAGATCGGCCGCGGGTACGAGATGGCCGATGGCCGCGTGATCCCCGTGACCGATGCGGACCTGCGCGGCCTGCCGTTGCCGACGGCGCGGGCGATCGAGATTCACGGCTTCGTGCCGATGGCGTCGGTGGATCCTCTGCGGATCGGCCCTGGCTACTACCTCCGACCGGAGGGCGACGTCGCGATCAGGGCGTATGTGCTGCTGCAGAGGGCGCTGGCCCGGTCGTCGCGGGTGGCGGTGGCGAAACTCGCGTGAGGCGTCCCCCGGAGTGTGGACACAGGGGTTCATGCGGCGAGTGTGAGTTTACGTCCTCGCCGGTGCTGCTGTTCGAACTCGGCAGGCGAGAG
>NZ_JBIWPG010000046.1:0-12979 GCF_044768135.1 Streptomyces sp. NPDC101165
TGGGGTGTTGCGGGCTGAGTCGGTGTGGGTGGAGACGTTCACCGGGTTGCGGATGGGGCGGTTCGAGAGGCTGCTGCGGGTCGTGCGTGAGCGGGGTGGGAACGGTCCTGGTGGTAGCCGGCCGTGGTGTCTTCCGCTGGCCGAGCGGGTGTTGCTGGTGGCCGTGTACTACCGCACGAACCTCACGATGCGGCAGCTCGCCCCGCTCTTCGGCTGCTCAGCTGTGGCATACCCGCTACGCCATCACATCCGTGCCCGGACTGGGCCCGCGCCCCGCCGACCCCGAACGGGCCGCGGCCTGGGACGACCTGGACGCCCGCGTGCGCGCCCTGACCGGCCGCCGTCGCCCCTACCGCCTCCCGACGCCCCTGCCTCGGCCCTGATCGCCGCGGCCCTCAGCCACCTGGACACGCTCCCACCCACGGGCCAACTGCCCGACCGCCCGGCGCTACGCGATCCCTTCGGCGTCGCTCCCCTCTCCGACGGCGCGCTGGACGCACGCACGGCCCGCCGCACCCCGGCCGCCGCGCTCGCCGGTGAACGCACGCCGGAGTCCTGGAGGGAAGAGATCACCGCACCCGGTGAGGACGACGAGGACGAACAACGCGCCTGCACCAAGCTCCTGACCGCCATCAGCGACCACCGACGCCGCCACCACCGCGCGGGCCCCGACATCCTGGGACCACGACCACAAGGCCCAGGCGGCGAGGAATGGGACCACCTCACCGACGCCATCGACCTCTACACCCACGCCCGCATCCAACGAAGCCTGCAACAGATGCGGGAGCGCACGACAGCCGAACGCGCAGCCCTCCTGCCCGCCACCTCACCGATGCGTCGGCAGCCCCGCCGGGCAAGCACTTGCCCGGCCACCAACCCCCGACCCGATGAAGAACCAACCGCCGTGGCCGCGACGACGACAGCGCCGCCCTTACGGGCGATCACCGGCCATGCGGCGACCGTTGAGCCACGGGCGCCGCAGCGGGGTCATCCTGGGCCGACCGGCCCAACCAACCGCGCGAGCCGGGGGAGCGGGGCCAGTCCCTCGGGGCCACACCTGCTGGTACGCGCGCGGCTCAGAAGGCCACAGCACGCAGCGAGCTGAAGTCGAAGGCCTGATCCACCTCCCTGAGGATCACCGCGGCCGCGCGCCCCACCTCAGCCGGTACGTCGCCTCGTTCCGCGACGAGCCTGTCGTAGATCGGCGCATCACTAGCCGTCGGCCAGAAGCTGTCCTGCTGGTTCACTGCTGTGATCCCTCCCCGTGGTGGCAACGGGAAGTGAGTGTACGGGGAAGCCTGACGGGACGACCGTGCGCCCGCTACAGCGCACCGCCGGTGGACGAATGCCTGAGTTCAACGGGCAGGCGGGTAGCACATAGTGGACCGACATCATCGACCAAGCAGAATGGACGGCCGTGCAGTGACGACCGCACACCGCGAATCCTCCACATCCAGCGACGCCTTGACCGAGCGCCTGCCCGGGCGGGTTTGGACGGTCCGCCTCACCGGACACGGTGACCGCTCCGCCACGGTCTCCTGCAGCACTGCGGCGTGCCGCATGCCGCCCCGCTCCAAGGACGTTGCCACCCTGCGAACCTTCGCGGCCCAGCACGCAGCCGCACACGCGAAGGCCGCCACCGTCCGTCCCAACGCCTGGTGCCACTGCGGCTCCCAGCGGTGCGCATCTCACCCGGACACCAAGACGCACTGTGCGGGCGGCGTCGTACTGATCCTGCAGCACGACCCCACGGTGGGCCGTGTCTGGACCGTCGAGGAGGTGTGCGAGAGCTGCGCCCCGCTGATCCCGAACGCGGCCGTCGTCGCCCGCGCGGTCCGTCCGAAGCGCCCCACCCAGCCGCCTGTACAGGCGCCGGCCGCGCGGCCGGTCGTTCCTGGCGGCTTCTCCTCGGCCGCCGCCGGGCCCGCCGAGAGCCAGGCCGCGCCCGGACGGCGGAGGCGCCGCACTTCCCAGCCGTCCCGCCGCCAGCGCTCGGGGCGCGGACGCTGAACGCCGGGGGGCGAAGACCCGGCTGCCGAGGCCCGACCACGACGATGCCTCTCAGCCGCCGACGACGGGTGCCGGGCGGCGCGGATGACGCCTGTTCTGTACGGGCAGCGGCTCCCCACTCCGCGGTCGCGGCCTGCCGGGCCGGCTACTCGATCTACTTCACCAGCCCCGACGACATGGTCCGCACCCTTGCCGCCGCCGAAGCCGCAGGCCGCCTGATCAGCAAAGTCTGCACCTACCTCCGCCCCAGCGTCCTCGTGGTGGACGAGGTCGGCTACCAGCCCCTGGAACGGTCGGAGGCCAACCTTGAGCCTTTTCCAACCTGATGTGGCGCCAGGTTCCGGGGGGATGGGCTGTACGAAGTAGCGAATCTCCTGGTAGACGGGTTCACGACCAAGATCGCCCGTACGCGCCAGGAGCTTCGTTGTGCTTGTCTACCGATCAGCGATCGGTCTGTCCAGTTCGAGCCTGCGGTATCTGACCCGTCACCTGTCGGTACATCGCGAGCGCATCGGCAGCCGGTGGCGCCGGCTCACAGCTCGACGCCAAGCCCTGCTTGCCCTCGCGTACCTGCGCTGCGGGGACACCTACGCCGAGCTCGCCGCAGGCTTCGGGGTCGGTATTGCCACGGTGTACCGCTACGTCTGCGAGGCCGTCGAGGTTTTGGCTGAACTGGCACCCACACTTGCAAATGCCGTGCGGACGGCGGGGACCAAGGCGTTCGTCATCCTGGACGGCACCCTGTTGTCCATCGATCGCGTCGCCGCCGACCGCCCGTACTACTCAGGCAAGCACAAACGCCACGGCATGAACGTCCAGGTCATCACGGATCCGTTCGGAGGCCTTCTCTGGGCCTCGCCTGCCCTGCCGGGCGCCGTCCACGACATCAAGGCCGCGCGCACCCACGGCATCATCGACGCACTGACCCAAGCCGGCGTCCGGACCTGGGCCGACAAGGGCTACCAGGGAGCCCGGGGCACGATCCGCGTGCCCTACCGGGGCCGCTGGAGCACGCTCCCTGCCGGGAAGCAGGCCGTGAACACCTCCCACGCCAGGATCCGAGCCGTCGGCGAGCAGGCCAACGCCACCCTCAAGAGCTGGCGGCTTCTGCGCAAACTCCGTTGCAGCACTACCCGCATCACCGACATCGTCAAAGCCGTCCTGGCCTTGCAGCTCGCCGTGTCAGCATGACCTTGGCAACGCTCGCAGCACGGACAAGGGCAGTCCCGACAACAACTCCGCCAAAGAGCCGGCACGCTGTGGCAGACGTCAGGGTTACCTACGACAAGTCCGCGGATGCGGCGTACGTGGCCTTCACCGAACCGCAGGTCCGCGTGAAGGCCACGCACATGTACCCCTGCGACCCGGTGGACGTCGACGGCATGATCAACCTCGATTTCGACGAACACGGCCACCTCATCGGTATCGAGGTGTTGGCGGCCAGTTCAAAACTGCCTGAGTACCTGCTCCAGTCCGCGGAGCGCCTGGACACTGAAGGTGCATAAAGCTTGCGGAGCACGGCCGTTGCGGCCACCTCGCCGCGCGCTACCGCAGGTTGGAAAAGGCTCACTGGCGTGTGGCCACCAGTGGGGATCCCTCCTGGACGCCTGCGGGGGCAACTGCAAGGCCGTTGACATCAGGTCCAGGCCGTCAAGAGGATGGCTACCCTGATCCGGAGACGTGTCGTGCGTTCCCGGGCAGAACCTTCAGGGAGAGGAACCCCGTTGAAGATTCGTCGCGCCGTTACAGGCCTCGTGGGTGCGGCTGCCGCCGCTGGCCTGCTGTTCGCGGGTGCAGGGGTGGCGAATGCCACCGGATCGACCGGCTGCACATCACCCGATTACGTCCATCAGTACACGACGTACCACGGCACGATCTGTTACACCAACACAGGGTACGACAACCTGACCACATCGGGATTCTGGACAAGCGAGGTTTCCGCAGGGAATAATACCGGCTATATCGAATTTTATACCGAAGATGGATTCTATTCCACGTGGTACTTTAAACCGGGTATTCATCCCTTCATCCCTGCCGAGATCCCCAGCCTAAGAGGCGACGTGGTCTCGATGGTGGGACTTCACATCTCCTCCATCGGATCTTAGCCTCAGTGTCGGTGCTCTAAAGCGCTGCTTGATGCCCTGGCGTGCGGAAACGCGCTCATCGACGCAGCCGGTCGGTCCTAACGAGGCATCAACTGCCCCCGGGGTTTGCATTGAACATCCTGGACAAACCCCGGGGCTTCGTATTTCTGCCTCGACACGTCCAACGGCCCCGCCGTCATGGGTGCGGCCCGGAGTGGGGGTGAGATCCACAGCACCGCCCGAGCAGGGTTGGTGACGATCTGAGCCTGCCGGAAGTCCGACACTGGTTCCGGGCCCGCCAAGTCTGCGTCGACCATGAGCCTTGCTGATCGGTAGACAAGCACACGAAGCTCCTGGCGCGTACTGGCGATCTTGGTCGTGAACCCGTCTACCAGGAGATTCGCTACTTCGTACAGCCCATCCCCCCGGAACCTGGCGCCACATCAGGTTGGAAAAGGCTCCTTGTCTTCCAGGTGATCTCCAAACGCTACGAGAAGGGCTCGCTCATCCTGACCTCGAACAAAACATTCAGCAAAGCGCACATGTTCCGGTGAACGTGTGCCAGGCAGCGCCTAATCTGCACGGGTTCAGCCTTGATGCCGGGTCGGGTCTGCCGTCAAGGTGTCCGGCGACGCTCGCGCACAGTCCTGGCCGTCTCCCGCAGGATTTTGTTGTCGGATTCGGAGAGTCGAGCCAGAGCCTGCTCTGCCTCGGGCCCCGGGGTATTGCCGAGTGCCCAGATGGCTTTGGTCGCCAGCGCTCGGCATTCGTCGAAGTCGAGGTAGTTCGGCACCCATTGAGTGGAGAAGAACAGGGCCTCGGCCGCGTTCGCGGTCCGCAAGGTGCCCAGCGCGCTCACGACATCCTCGTGCTTGTAGTGCCAGTCCGCCTTGGCCAGGTGCAGTAGTGGTGTGAGGTGGTCTGTGGTGAAGCCGAAGGTGAAACTGACGATGAGTGCCATCTCGACATCGACCCCGTCGCGGCGCTGGATGGCATCACGCAACAGGTCCAGGCCGAGTTTCCGCCCGTCGGTAGTGCCGAAATGGGCTAGCACGGCGTCCTCGGGTGAACCCGCGCGTTCACGGCCTGGCACTATGCCCAAGGACAGGATGACTTCGTGTTGCTGGAGGCGGTCGGCGCGCGCAGTGCGGTGGTCGAGGTACTCGCTGCAGGCGATCCCTTGGTTGACCCACTTCGCGGGGTCTGCGCCGAAATCGCGCTCGCCGTGTTCGAGGGCTTCGGCGGGAGTTGGGACGATTGCGGCCTCGCCGAAGTCTTCTTCATCGGGGTCCGGGGGCGGGAATTCAGTGATGTCCCAGAAGGCGTCGGTGCCGATGTCTTGGACCTCGTGCAGGTAGATGCCGATGCCCTCGGAGCTGGGGGTCAGCGAGATCCAGCGGATCCCGTGCTGATCTTCGTCCTGGATGTCGCCGAGGAATTGCTCGACCTGTTTTCCTCGGTGCAGCGCTCCGATGGCGCATGCGTGGGTGAGGTGTCGCACCTCAGGTTCTCCATTCAGGCTGGTCGGGCAGGCGTCCTGCGTCGACGTGGTCGGACAGGTAGATCATGACGCCTTCGGGGTTCATGCCGAGGGTCGCGGCGGCAAGTTTGGGGTCCAGGGTGTTGACCAGGTTGGCCAGGCGGGTGCACCGCCGGGTCGCAGGGCAAATCCGTGCAAAGGAACAAGTGCCAGCCCCAGTTGAATGGGGCCAGGTCTTCGGTGACGAGGTGCTGGCCACCGCCATCCTTGACCGGCTTCTCCACCACTGCGACGTGATCTCAATCAACGGCCCCTGCTACAGGCTCAAGAACCGGCTCGCCGCCATCGAGCGGGACACCCAAGTGGCCTGACCAGCGAGAGCAACGGCGTCCACCACCGGATAACCGAAATCTCCGGCAGCGGCTGCTGCCATTCACCCAGCTCGGCAACGAGTACCCGGCGGGCCAGCTGCGGGGTCCGACTCCACCCCTCATCGACGGATCGCTCGGCTGCTGCGGTCACTTGCCGACTTGGACCACCGGTTGACTGCGACGGAGGAATGTCGATCGAAGGTTGAGAATGAGTCCCATGGACCGTCTGCTGCACCTCGATCGCACGCTCGATGAGCTGGACCTGCCCTGTTGGACGCCTCCTGCCGCTGGCGCGACCCATTTGGTCCGCAAGGTGCATGAGTTGCGGCGCGTTCCGCTGGGCGAACTGATTCCGGCGGATCTGCGCGTCCTCATCTCGCAGCGGGTGGCTCTGCCGTACGTTCTTCCACTCGCAGTGGGCTTGCTACTCAAGGAGCCGCTGCTTGACGCGTACTTCTACGAGGGCGACCTACTGCTCGCCGCCGTCAATGCCCCCGCTTCGGCCTGGGCCCTGCTGCCGGACCTCGGCGCCCGGCTGCGCACCGTGATCACGACCCTGCCGGCGGCTGCGGTCGCCGACCTGCCCCGCGGCGCCGCTGAGGAGCTCGCCGGCTTCGTCGCGCGGCCCGAATCGCCTCGCTGACCCGATGAAGGTGCGGGTGACGGAATCCGTGAAGGGGCTAATGACGCGAACCTGGGATTCGTCGGCAGTAGACAGCGACCTCGAGGATCTCGTCGTCCTTCGGCAGGCCGTCGACCTACTGCCTGAGGACGTCACGGCGGAGAACGGTCAGACAGTCGGGGATGTCCGCGAGGGCATCGAACGCCAGGAGTGGGAGATGGTGCTCGGTGTTCTCATCGAGACCGGAGACCTCCAGCCCGCGGCCCGGGGGTTTCTGGGAACTTCTTGCTGAGGCTGCTCGGCAGATGATGCTCGACCGCAGCCGCCGCTGGTGCGAGTGGCGAGGTTTCCGCAGAGCGGCCCTGCTGGGCGCTTGGCTGCCGGTTCCCCGCCGGGCAGATGCAGCACCCGGCACGGCTGGAGGTAGAAGTCTGACCTGAACGGGTGGGGCCCGGGGCGATCGCTCCCCGGGCGGCGGGCGGGATGGCGGCCGATAATGGATGCCGTGGACTCGCCACAGAAGTCCAAGGCGAAGGGCATGACGAAGGCCAAGACCTCGGACCTGGCGTTCTGGCCGTTCAGCGCGCGGATGGCCCTGTTCCTGGCGCCCCTGCTGCTGGTCGTGCTGGTCGTGGCCTGGGGCGCCGCGCGGACCGCGCTGGGCCTGGACACCGCGTCGGCCGGCTGGGTGCTGCTGGGCATCGTCGGCCTGAGCCTGCTTCCCGTGCTGCTGGTGGTCCTGAGCGGGGTCGCGTCGACCGGCGGGTCGGTGGAGCTCGGCGCCGTCAAGATTGCCCTGACGGCCGCCGCCGGGTCCCAGCGGGGCCTGGCGGTCCCCCGGAACGTGGTCCCGCAGCTCGGCGTCTCCCTGGCCGACGCCGGTGGCGTCGAAGCCACCGCCTCGCTGCGGAACCTGCGCGGAACCGAGGTGGCGGTCGTCGACCTCGAGGACGGCCACGCCTGGTGGGAGACCCGGCTGATGCTGCTGTGCGCCGGCGCTACCCGGCTCGGCCGGCCCTCGGTCGTCGTCTTCACGGCCCAGCAGCAGGGCAGGGCCGACCAGTTCATCGGCTGGGCCCGCCCGGCCGACCTCCTCGAATGCCTTCAGGAGAGCGATCCGGGCCTGCGTAAGGCGTACCTCCAGGCGTCCGGGCAGGCGGTGGCGGTCCGGCTCGCCGAGCCGACGCTGCAGCCACCGCAGACACGGCCGACGACCTCGGCGCTCATGGGAGATCTCGGACTGCAGGGCTTGCGGTACATGACCCACCCTGCGCCGCGAAACGAGCTCAACCCACTCCTGGAGGAGCAGCTGCTTGCGAGGAGCATGGCCGGCTTCGAGGCGTTGCCCGCCGAGATCGACGTCCCCCGGCTGTACCAGCTCTTCACACCGGTCCTGCACACCAAGGCGCTGGAACGCACCGACGACGACGCGGCCTGGCTGCGCGCGGCCCTCCTCGACGATGGCGACTACGTGGCCTTCACCGACTCGGGCCGCTACACGGGCATCATGTCGGGCGCCGCCGTCGCTCGGGCGGCCCTGCTGGCGCTCCTCCCACCCGACGCGGGGGCGTGAGGGGCGACCGGGTCTGGTAGCGCAAGAGATCAAGGTGTCACAGGACAGCCGGTTCACATCGATGTGTGGTCTCGGGTAGCCGGGTCACGGCAGCGTGCCGGCTACCCGACCACAGGACGGCAGAGGTGGAGTCGGGGCCGTGACCGAGCGCGCTGCCCAGCAGTCCCCACCGACCCGAGTTCAGCTCTGCGCTCTGCGGGACCTCGCTCATGGGCGGAGCCCTGGGTGACGACACCCCGGAGACGTCCCCCAGGCCGTGACCTCACACCAACTCAGCGAACCGGTGCCCGCGCTCTCGCGACAGCGCGGGCACCGGTGGAGCGAGGTGTGGCCCGCCTGAAGTCCTGGCGGGTCTTTGGCAGGGCTCGGTGCAGCCCCAATCGAAAATCGTCAATTGCCGCGGCCGTCCTCACCCTGGAGCGGCAACGCTGAAGGAGCTCAGTGAGCCGTTTTCATCCTGAATATGTGCAGGTCATCAGGGTGTGGACGGCTTGAACTGCTGTGCCGATGCGGCGGGTGGAACAGCGTGCTCGCCGTAGCAACCGCCAGGTCTTGAGTTGGGCGAAGGCGCGTTCGCCGGGGGCGCGGAGACGGGCGTGGTCGCGGTTGAACTGCTGGTAGTGGGCGGGTTGTTCGCGGTGGTGGTAGTACGGGGTGCGGACGGTGGCGCCGGCGCCTTGGTAGGCGCGGTCCGCCAGCACGAGAATCTGTCTCGTGAGGCAGGCTTGGACGATGCCGTGCACGCGGGCTGCGGTCAGGTCGTGTGCGCGGCCCGGCATTGCGCGGGAGAACCACAGCGGTGTGCCGTCCGGACGTGCGATGACCTGGATGTTCATGCCGTGCTGCTTGTGTTTCTGGGAGTAGTACGGCTCGTCCGCGGCGATGCGGTCAATGGGGATGAGCGTGCCGTCGACGATGACGAAGTCCCCTTCGCCCAAGCCGACGAGGGCCTCGTGCAGACCGGGCGCCCAGGAGGCCAGGACCTCAAGAGTTTCGTGCACGTACCGCCACGCGGTCGCGGTGGAGACACCGAACCCCGCCGCGAGCTGGGGCAGCGTCTCGTTCTTGCGCAGGTGTTCCAGCGCCAGCAGGGCCTGCTTGAAGCAACCCAACTTGCGCCATCGCGAGCGACGTTCACACCTTCGGGCATAGATGAGCCACGAGACATGCTCAACCAGCTCATGCGGGACATCGATCGTGGCACGATACGGGACCAAGCGAGGCTCCTCGGTCGATGCGTGGGTGCGTAGAGAACACCACCGCAACGACCAGGAGCCTCGTCTCGTCACCCACCCCACTGACCTGCACCTTCACCCCTGCAGGACAGGATGAAAACGGTTCAGTGTCTGGCGTGCCACCACCCGACTGTGGGCCCGCTCGCAGCGCGTCCAACTGCTTCCGGCCGCTGGCGCTGGTGCGTCGTCGGCCGGAAGCACGGACGGACAACCTTGTGGGCAGGTTGTGAGTCTCCTGATCGATCACGCCGTGATCGGACCCACGAGGAGACCGTCATCAACGCCATACGCAAGACCCTGACCGCCACCGCCGTCGTCGGCGCCGTCCTGGTGGGCTCCGCCGCCTGCGGAACGGTGGAGCAGCTCTCAGCCGGCAAGAAGCTCGACCGGGCCTTCGAGAAGCTCGGCAAGAAGAAGACGCTCTCCTTCGCGCTCGACTTGGACACCGACATCCCGTCCCTGAAGGCGCTGGACGCCGCGTCCGAGCCCGCGCCCGGCGAAGAGATGCCGGATGAGGCCGCCGAGTTGATCAGTGGTATGAAGATCACTGTCACCGTGGAGTCGAAGAAGCCGATCGACGAGTCCGGTGAGACGGACTTCGTCGGCATGGCCATGAAGATCAGCAACCCGGACGGCGACCTCGCCGAGTACCGGGTGATCGGCGACTACGCCTACGTCCGTGCCGACACCGACATCCTCGGCAAGATGATGGGCACCCCCGTGCCGGCCGCCGAAGACCTGCCCCCGGAGGCCGGGGCGATCAAGAACGTCATCGAGGGCAAGTGGGTGAAGTTCAGCACCAAGGAGATGGAGAAGGCCGCCGCGGAGGGCCAGGGGGCCCAGGGCGGTCCCGCGCCAGACCCGTCCCTTGACGCCAAGACGCAGAAGAAGCTCGTGGAGGCCCTCCGCAAAGTCGTCGCCCGCGAGGTGGACTTCAAGACAGCCGGCGGTGGGGACGGCACCGAGCACGTCACCGCCACGGCGCCCTTCCGTACACTGATCACTGAGCTGCTCGGCGAGATCCGCCCGCTGGCGAAGGAACTGCCGCCCGGCATGGAGCTGCCGACGGACAAGGATCTGAAGGACGCCCCGACCACCGCAGTGACGGCGGACTTCACGCTCAAGAACGGTGAGCTGACCGAGGTGGACGTGGACCTCGCCAAGCTGGCCGAGAACGCCAAGGTCAAGAAGCTGGGCCTGACCATGCGGATGGGCGATGGCGCCAAGCCCACCGCCCCGTCCGGTGCCACAGAGCTGGACCTGAACGAACTCATGAAGGACTTCTTCGCCGGCCCGGCGACGAGTGACGGCGAGTTCGCCGACAGCGACCTCGCCGACCAGGACTTCCCACAGGACGAGTTCTGATCACGCCGAGCTCGTACGAAGCGGGCGCCACATCCGCACACTGAGCAACCACCGGATGCGCACCACAGGCGCTGAGGGATTCGCGGTCCCGGTGGATCTGTAGTGCGCTGGTTCGCACGCACCCAGCACAGGTTCAGGCGCGCGCTGCCCTGCCCGCCGGTGGCTCGCGGCCGACCGGCGTGCAGGGATCGAACGGCCTGGGCGGCAGGTCATGGAGCGGCGCAGTCCATGGCGAGGTCTCGGTAGGGCAGTTCGGCGGTGGGCAGGTCGGTCACGCCGAGGTGTTCCTCGGTCTGCCGCACCGTGACGGCCGCCGAGTCCGGGTCCGCGCTGATGACCTCGGTCTCGACGAAGACCCCGACTCCTGCCACCGCGTCGATGCTGAATCTGACGCCCAGGCGCAGAGGGTGTGCCGGTAGGCCATCCGGTGCTTCTCCACCCGTACCAGGCGCCGCATGCCGATGTTCGCCAACAGCTGGGAGGCCTGCTCCGCCTGCTCGAAGGTCGGCAGGACGTTCGTCTCCTTCTTGGAGATCATGTTGTCGTTGCTGTGCGTGGCTTCAGTGGACGGCGGCTTGTAGGTGATCTCGCAGAAGTCGCGGCGAGATCTTCGACGCCTACTGCATGGACCCCGTCACCTGCGAGCCTCTTCCCAGCAGTGCGGGAGCATCCGTGACCGCAGTTGGCGACCGTGCGATACCGAGGGATAGTCTCGCGCTCGCATTGATCACCATCCAGCACTCAACAACGGGGATTCACAGGCATGTCGACGCCTCCACCGCAGTACCAGAATCAGCCGCCCTACGGGCCGCCGCAGCAACCCTACGGATACCAGCAGCAGCCACAGGCGCCGTACGGACACCCGCAGCAGCCACAGCCACAGGCACCGTACGGACACCCCCAGCAACCGCAGTCTCCCCGTGGGCCGCAGCGGCCGCAGCCGGGCGGTCTGGGGCGGATGCTGAGGTCCGCCGTTATCGTCATAGCGGTGTTCGGCGCCGTCGGTTACTGGGTCTGGGACTACAACACCGATCCCAACGGCGGTAAGGCGAAGAAGGAGGCCGAGGCGGCGTTGCACAATCCCACCATCGGCGACTGCGTCAAGGTTGCGGACCCTCAGGGCAGTCCGGTTCCGACGGTCGTCGACTGCGACTCTCCCGAGGCCGAGTACAAGATGGGCGACCGGGTGGTCGCGAACCAGCAGTGCGGGGCCGAGTACGACTACGGCATCAAGGTCACCCGCCGGGGCCGCGGCTCCACGATGTGCTTCACCAAGCTCTGAGCCTCTGATCCCGTGCGGGGCCGCCGTTCGCAGGAGCGGGCGGCGGCCGTGCGGGCACCTCGGGCCAACCGGCCTCCCGCCCACGGGACGTCTGAAGCGCCTCACCCGGTACGCCTCCGAGTAGCTCGGCAAGTGCGGTTGCCGTGTCGGGAGCGTCGGCCAGCCACCAGGTGCCGGACTCCAGCTGGAAGGGATACCGTGAGGCCCTCCAGAGCGGTCGTAGGCCGTGGCCTTCACACCAGTCCCGGTGTTGGCGTTCGGCGAACTCCAGGGTGCCCGCCGCCCAGGAGTAGACCTTCCCGGATGGCCTTGTCCCCCCTCGCAGCCCTGGCGTGAGGGCAGCAAAGGCATGATGACCTCGCGGTTCGGCGTGCTCGAGGTGCGGCCGTCGGTGAAGGAAGCCTGCCGGACGGCCCAGGAGCAAGCCGGCGGACGCAGCCGGTGGGACGGAGTTCTGCCACTGCGCACGCTGCTGGTCGAGCAGGCCCCAGCAGCGACCGGGCCGACCGGTTACTGGATGACCAACCTGCCCGCCATCACCCCAATTGCCGACCTGGTGCGGTGGGCCAAGATGCGCTGGCGGATCGAGCACGACTACCGCGAACTCAAACACGGCCTGGGCCTGGACCACTTCGAGGGCCACACCTGGCGCGACTGGCACCATCACGTCACCCTCGTCACCGCCGCCCAGGCCTTCCTCACCCTGCGGAGGCTCGGCCCAAAAGCCCACATGCCGACCTGACCCTCTACCAAGTCCTCGACATCCTTCAGGACCTGCTGAGGTGCTGGACCGGCACCTGCACCACCTGCGGCCGTCCCCTCACCACACGCAGAAGCAGAGCCAGAATCCAACAAGGCACTACTAGTACTGCAACGGTGCTTGTTCTGATTGCTGGCTAGTTTTCAGGGGCTGTGGCCGCGTCGTTTGTAGTGGCTGATGCGGGCTTGGTGTTGGCG
>NZ_JBIWPG010000047.1:0-10527 GCF_044768135.1 Streptomyces sp. NPDC101165
TGCTCATCGTCACCCGCGAGGGTGACCGCCGCTGCAAGCTCCCACCGCACCAGCGTGCCCTGGTCGCTCTGGTGTACCTGCGCAAGCACGAGCCCCTCGCACAGATCGCCGCTGGGTTCGGCATCTCGGTCGGCACCGCGCACGCCTACACCAGCGCAATCATCGAGCTGCTGGCCGGCCGTGCCCCGGGTCTGCTGCGTGCTCTGCGCGAGGCGGAACCCGAGTTTGTCCTGCTCGACGGCACCCTGGCCGAGTGCGACCGCCTCGGCGACGGCCGGGCCGACTACTCGGCCAAGCACCGCCGGCACGGGGTGAACGTGCAGGTGGTCACCGATCCCCACGGTCAGGTGCTGTGGCTGTCTCCGGCCCTGCCGGGGCGCTGCCACGACCTGACCGCGGCCCGTGCCCACCGGATCATCAGGATCTGCGAGCGCCAAGGAGTGCCGATCCTCGCCGATCGCGCCTACATCGGTGCCGGCGCGTGGGTGACCACACCGGCCAGACGGCCTGCGGGAGGCGAACTGACGCTCACCCAACAGACCGTCAACCGGGCGCTGTCGAGGGCGCGGGCCCCGGTCGAGCGTGGAGTCGCCCGTCTGAAGTCCTGGCGCATCTTCCGCAGATCCCGGTGCAGCCCGAATCGAATGACGTCAATCGCAGCAGCCGTCCTCACTCTGGAGCGGCAACACTGAAAGACCTCATTGACCGCCGCCCGCCACGAGGGCGAATGGAGCGGGGAGGAGGCGGCCGGTCGGTGCCAGGTCGCCCCGGACCACCCGGAGCCGCAAGACGGTGAAATGGAGGTATATGACTCTTTTGCCCCATGGCGGATTACCTGCTTTCGATGGATTTCCTGGACTGTGCTGCCAGAGCGCCGGCGATGCTGGCAAAGTCCTCTCACTGCCGGAGGCTCTGACGAGCCGGGTCCAATGGGGGGGCGCGACATGTGGCCGTATCGTGTGCGTTGGGCTGCCTGGAGAGCGCTGTCGCTACTTGCACTCGTCCTCATGGCCATGGCGGTCTTATGGCATCGCCAGGTGCTGGCACCGCCCGTCAAGCTGGTTGTTCCGCCCTACTCCGTTCCCGCTGTCGAGCAGCGGCTGCTTGCCACTCAGGACCTGTCCTCGGTCGGGCGTGGTCTCTGGCTCCCCACGCAGGACGGTCCTCCGGACACGGGGCTGTTCGTCGGAACCGGCCGGTTGCGGGCCGACTTCCGGCGTCTGACCGTTGTGGGGGCCTGGCAGCGCACCTGGGAATCCACCGACTACAAGGACGAGGCCCGGGTCCGCGCCCTTGAGATGCGCCAGGCCTCCTACGCCCGGACGCAGGCGAAACAGTCCTGCTCACCGACGCGCGACTTCCACGTTCCGGCTGCCGACCGAGCCGGGTTCATCAGACAACGCGGCGAATACGCCTCCGCCTGCGCGGTGTTGGTGCGCGGGCGTACGGCCGTGGTCTTTCTCGTACAGACCAGTCGAGCCCAAGCCCCCAAGTCCGCCCAGGAGATGCTCAGTTCTCTTGTCCGAAAGCAGCAGCCTCGTGTGACGGCGCTGCCCGACCTGCCCGCGGGAAGTCTGCGCGACACCGACACGCGTGTCGCGCTCGACGCGGAGGCCATGAGCGCGACCATCGCCCTGCCCCTGCTG
This sequence comes from Streptomyces sp. NPDC101165, assembly GCF_044768135.1. Lineage (NCBI taxonomy): Bacteria > Bacillati > Actinomycetota > Actinomycetes > Kitasatosporales > Streptomycetaceae > Streptomyces > Streptomyces sp. NPDC101165. The sequence continues at coordinate 1,647 of NZ_JBIWPG010000047.1, forward strand.
CTGGGCCTACTGGCTCTCCTGCGTGACCCCGCCAGCTGGCGTCGCCTGCGGTCGTTCTTCAGTCGGCCGCGCGGCGACGGAGTCTTCCGCGTGGACCGACTCGTGAACCTGCGATTGGCCGGCGGCACGGCAGCGGTCCTGGTCCGCTTCTGTGTGTACGCCTGGGCCGTGCGCCTCACCGAGACGCTCTATCTCGGAGTGTGGGCCACCGTGGCTGTCGCCGTCTCAGCGGTGGCGGGCGTTCTGGCCGTTGAGTGGCTGCTGCGCAGACGCCATTCCGACAGATGGAGGCCCGCCGTCTTCCAGGGACGCGGAAGGATTCTCGCCGGGGTGGGCGCGCTTCTCACGGCGGCGATCGCCAGCGGGGGAGTCCTTCTGGTGGTGCTCGGTTCGGACATGCAGGCGATGGGGGTCAGCCCGGGTTCGTCGGACTACGTGGCCACCGGACTCGGAACCCTCATCCGGGTGCTGGGCGTGATCGTCGTACTGATCGCGCTTGTGCCGTTCATCCTGGTACGGCGCCTGGGTATGCGGTACCTGCGGCAGCAGGTCGAGCGGGACCATCGCCCGCCCACTCTCATGCTGCGATCCTTCGCCGATGACCGGCGCACTCTCCGGGCGCGCCGCCTGGACCGTGCATCCGTCATCGAGCGGCTCTGTATGCGTCGCTTCGAGCGGTTCGAAGAGGTCGCGGCCGCCGCCCTGGCGGTGCACGGGCCCGTGCAGGCTCTCAGCCAGGTGGGGGAGAAGCTGCCACCGCCCCTGGGCGCGGCACGGCGCAGTTTCTCGATGGACGACTGGAAGGATGGGGTCCGAGGACTGATCGCTCAGTCGCAGCTCATCTGCGTGACGGTCGGCCGCTCCGAGTCCCTACTGTGGGAGATCCGTCAGATCAGGGCGGCCGGAGCGCTGGGACGTACTCTCTTCCTGCTGCCTCCAACCCGCCGCAGCGAACAGCGTCTGCGACTGGCGGTGCTCGGTCACGCGTTGGGTATCGAGTGGCATGTGCTGGACCGAGCCCGTGCCGGTACCGAGATCCTGGCCGTCACCCTCCCCTTCGGCTCCCCGGTGGTCATCGTCGGTCGGGCACCGAATGACGTCAGCTATGAGGCCGCCATCGAGATCGCCGCGTCGGCCGTGACCGACACCGGGCGAGAGCTGCCGGCCGATGTCCGCGAAGCCGTGGACGCCTACCTTGCGCAGGCACGGGGAGGCGGGGCCGAACCAGGCCGGCAGCCCGCCCTCGCGACGCGGCCGAAGCCGCCGGTGCAGATCCACGCGCATGGCGAGGCCCCCGTGTTCCGTCCGTGGTGGCGTCGGTTTTGGCGGGTATGGCCTTGGGTTGTCGCAAGCGCCGTCCCCGCGGTCTTCGCGCTGGCGTTCGGTACTTCGACCGATCTCCACTCGGATTCCGTGAGATACATCGCCCCCGTGACGGGCATCACCCAGGACGAGGTGTCCGACGCTGACTTCGCGGTGGTGGGCGGCCACCTCCTGTCGCGGTTGGCTTTCGACCAGCACACCGGGTACAACGTCGCGCGTGTGGACGACTACATGGATCAGGTCATCGTCCATGGCGACGCCGCGTACTACCTGTCCATAGAGGCGGGCCATGTCGGCCGGGTGGACCTGAAGACCGGGCACACCTCTTGGACGCGACCCGTCGGCGGCGGCGCGCGTGCCTTCGTACTTGTCAAAGACCGGGTGGTGGTCACATCACCCGCCGTCGGCAAGGTCTATGCCCTCGCTGCAGAGAACGGCCGAACGGTGGGAGGGAAGTCCCTCGCGGGTGCCCCTTACGGCATAGCCGAGGCCGACGGCCGCATTTTCGTCAGCCTCGTTCAACGCGATCAGGTGGTCGAACTCGCCCCGGCCGACCTGCGCCCGGTGGCTCGGCTGAGCGTCCCCCGGGGGCCCCTTCAACTGGCCACCCGGGGCAAACAGGTCTGGGTGCGCTCGGCACTGGCTCATGTACTGCAGGCTGCCGGGGCACGAACGGACGGGAGGGCTACGGGAGGGCGGCTGCTGTTGAGCAACCAGAACGCTCTCGTCTCAGGTAACGGGGCATGGCTGGCCGTGCAGGGCATGGAACGGGTCACGGTGGTACGACCCGACGGAACCCTGCGGCGCATCCCCATGCCGGACGCTTCGTTCCTCGCCCTGCTCGTCCAACGCGACGGAGCCGTGGTCGTGGCGTATGAGTCGGGCCGGATCACCCGGCTTCACTGAGCCTCCTCGAGCTGGCCACCGATCAGGTGACGGTCCACGAAGCGCAACGAGAGAGGCCCCCGAGCTGTTGATCGAGACGTCTGACCATCTCGACCACGCTGCTCGGGGGTCTTCGTTGTCTACTGAAGGTCCTGCGCGAGGCCGAGGTGGACTTCGCCCTGCTGGACGGCACTCTCGCCGAGTGTGACCGGGCCGGTGACGGACGGGCCGACTACTCCCACAACCACCGCCGGCACGGGGGTGAACGTGCAGGTGGTCTCCGATCCGGGCGGCCGGTTGCCGTGGCTCTCACCCGCGTCGCCGGGCCGCACTCACGACCTGACTGCTGCCCGCACCCACCGGATCATCCGCATCTGCGAGCGCCAGGGCGTCCCATCCTGGCCGAACTCGCCTACCAAGACGGCGGCCGCCGAGTGCGTACGGGCATCAAACGCAGGCCCCTGCAGGAACTCACCCTGACCGAGGAGACCGTCAACCGGGCCTTGTCCGCGGCACGAGCACCGGTCGAACTCGGCGTCGCGCGCCTGAAGTCCTGGCGGATCTTCCGCAGGTCCAGGTGCGGCCCAAACCGCATGACGTCAACGAGGGTGCCGGTGTAGCGCTGGAAGGCGGCGTTCAGCTCGTTCTTCCGGCCGGTCGCTGAGCCAAGCACCAAAGGCCTCCAGCCGTTGATCCTGCGTCTACGGCGCCGTGGCCGAAATCCAGGACACGGCTGGCATAGGTGCAAGCCCTCAGCCACATGTCGAGGGCGTCAAGGCCAGCTGACGGATCCGACATGCCACAGGTTGTGCCCGTGCCTGGCGACATCCAGAAGACGTAACGCAGGGCTGCGCGGGCCACGCCGCGTTCCTTCACCGCGTGGCAGTTGGGGCACAGGGGCGACCATCTGAGATGGGTGGTCACGGCCGCCCTCAGCGATCCGTTCGACGTGGTCAACGTCCAGGATCGCCTGGCCGCCGTCGGTGACACTGGCTGGTTGACCCCCGCCAGGGGTTCTCACCGCGGCCCTGGACGCGCACTAACACGGCCCGCTGAGGGCCAGGAGAGCGAGATCCGGCTGTGCACCTTGTCGATGACCCGGCCCGCGTGGATCCGGCTCGCCTACGTCAACGCCTACGACAACACGAGCGGCGGCGCCGACCAGCCCCACTTCTGACGACGGGGATCACGGCGCCGACGGCTGCGGGTCCTGCCCGTAGAACGCTGCGCGCAAGCCCCTGATGGGATCCTGCACTGCCGCCTCGCCTTGGCCCTCCAGGCACGCGTCCGTCAGGTTCTGTGCAGCCGGGGCGAGTTGCCCGACCATGCCCGCGAGATGCTCCGGGACGTCCTGGATATCGCCGGCCGCGATCCGTGGTCATTCCCGCCCTTCAACGCCCGCGACCCCGACAGCGAGGTTGTCCGATCCGCGTCGGTCGCAGGACTCATCGCCGTCTACTGGATCAACCGCCAGGCCGGACGCCTGCACGTCGGCTTCTCTGAACTAGCTGCGGCACTCTTGTGGCCAGTGCACACTCTGAAGGCCCTCGCCGAAATACGGCGAGGGCCTTCAGAGTGTGTGGAAAGCCCCCGTCCTGCGCCTACTTGAGTAGGGGGCGGATCGCAGCGCCCCGCCCCATGCGGTGACGGCCAGGGCGAGGGCGTTGGCGGTGTTGAGGCCGCTGACCATCAAGCTGCCCGAACAGCAGCAGAGTGCTGCAGAAGAGACACTCGCGCAGCGAGCCAAGCAGAAGAGCGAGTCCAGTCGGAAGCCGAAGGGTGCTTACCCGGTAAGCAGCCAGCCGTGGCGGAGGGGCTGCAGCAGGAATGTCGGCCACAACCCTCCTGCGTAGGCCGACGCCTCTCGCCGCCTCGCGGTGAACCGCACTGAGCGATCTGCTAGCCGATCAAGTGCCATGCAGGTTCTCGTCACCCCGACGCTACGGGTCTGCCCATCAGCCCCGCCGGCAGTTCAAGTGACTCCTGGTTGATGTAGCGGTCGGGGTCTGGAGACTGGAGGTGACGCTGCAGAAGTTCCACGTCCGACCCTCGCTCCTGGAGCCCTGTGCTGGAGGTGCAGCGTGAGCTGAGCACCGACGAGCTGTGGCAGGCTCGGCACTGCGACCGCGTCGCCGTCGGCGTCGGCGTACGGGACGTGGTCGCCGATCCGGCCGCGGGCAAGGAGCGGCACGTTCGTGGCCTCGAGGCGTTGATGCCGCGCCAGACCTTGGACGCTCAGTCAACCGAAAGCGGCACGTCCGAGTCGGGCGCCGATGCTCGCGCGCCGACGGGTTGCGCGACCTCTCGGGTACGCCGCGTACAGGCCAGGTACAGCACCGTCGCCACCAGCAGGCCGACGATCCAGGAGATGTCGGCGCCGTCCAGGTGGTCGACCAGCGGCCCGGTGTAGAGGCTGCTGCTGATGAAGGGGATCTGTGCTGCGATGGCGATCAGGTAGACAAGGACGGCTGGCCAGTTCACCAAGCCGTACTCGCCCCGAGGCCGGAAGAGTTCGCCGACCTTGTAGTGGCCGCGCCGTACGACGTAGTAGTCGGTGAGGTTGATGGCGGTCCACGGCACCAGCAGGTACAGCAGGAACAACGTGATGTTCTCGACAGTGCTCAGTATGTGGCCGCTTGCCATGAGAGTGGCTGCGATCGTGAGCGCGGCGCTCACCACGATGAAGACGGCGCGCACCAGCGGCGTCGCCGAGCCGTGGCCCTTGGCCGAGAAGGCGCTGATCGCGGTGAGGTACATGCCGTAGTAGCCGTACACGCCGGCAGGGACGATGCCGATGACGATGGCGAGCAGGATGGCCGGGCTGAGCGCCGGGATCTGCCGACTGAGCATGCCGATGGCGTCGTCGCCCACCGCCGCGGCGCTGATCGTGGCGGCGAACGCGCCGAGGATCATCACCCACGAGGAGCCGAGTGCCGAGCCGGCGTAGGTCCACAGGAACGTGGTCCGCGACGGGGTGTCCTCGGGGAGGTAGCGCGAGTAGTCCGAGACGTACGGTGCCCAGGTCAGCTGCCACGAGACGAAGATCGATATGACGAGCAGGACGGTGCCGAACGACGGAGTCGGGCTGCTCGGCAGGTGCTCCGGCAAGTGACGGGCCAACGCGATCGTGAGGGCGAGGAACAGCAGCCCCGAGACCACGCTGACCACCCGGGTCGACAGGTGGATGACCTTGTACCCGACGATCGCGATGACCGCCGGGACCGTGCCCTGAATGATCACCGACCAGGTGAACGAGATGTCGGCCCAGTTCGCGAAGGCCTGCCCGGTGATGACGCCACCCTCGATGCCGAATCCGATGTACATGCACAGGACGATCACGACCGGCAGCAGCGTGCCGAGGAATCCGAACTGCGCACGGCTCTGGATCATCTGCGGCACGCCCAGACGGGGACCCTGGATCGAGTGGTAGGCCATGAACACGGCACCGACGAGGTTGCCGATCAGGATGGTGGCGACGGCCCAGGGAAGGTCGAGTCCGAGGGTGACCGCCAGGACGCCGGTGACGAACCCGGTGATCTGCACGTTGCTGGAGAACCAGACCGTGAACAGGTGCCACGGCTTGCCGTAGCGTTCCTCCGGCGGGACGTAGTCGATCGAGTGGTGCTCTATCGACTCGCCGTGTGATCGGTTGCGGCCCATCTCATGCCTCCTGCGGGGTCAGGGCGGCCGCACGGGCGATGGCGCCCAGCGCGTCCAGGTGAGCGGGGGTGTCGGCGACCGGCTGGCCAGTGGCGGAGAACTTCGCGATGACGACGTCGGCCTGCGGGTCGAGCCAGAGGTACTGGCCGAAGATGCCGACACCGTAGAAGGACCCGTGGTCGTCGCCCGGGATCCACCACTGGTTCTTGTAGGTGCCACCCGCCGCCGCGTCGGACTCGGCCGTGGTCGCGAAGTGCCCTCCGCGGCGCGTCCGCGCGATCCAGTCGGCCGGCACCACCGGTGTGCCCTCGCGCCACCCGTCGTCGAGAACCAGGCGCCCGAATCGCGCGAGATCGCGCAGTCGCATCCCCATCCCGGCACACGCATACGGCGTTCCGTGGTCGTCGACCGTGATGAAGGCGTCGTCCTCGGCGCCGATCCACGACCACAGATGTCGCCGCATCAGCTCGCCGTAGCCCGCGCCGCCGGCGCGTTCGAGCACCCACGCGAGGACGTCGGTGGTCCCCGAGCAGTACTGGAAGCCGACGCCGTGCCGGCCGGCGCCGCGCAACTGGGCCAGGAACGGCCGGATGCCGACCACGTCCTCGGGCTGCCGCAGCCGCCATCCGGCAGCGCGGTCGCCCGCGTGAACCTCGGCGGTGGGCTCCAGGTACGACATGTCGTAGTACGGCGCCGCGGTCATGTCGAGCAGCTGCCCCACGGTCGCTTCGGCGTAGGAACCCGCCGCCAGCTCCGGGACGTAACTCGGGACGGCCGCCTGGAGGTCGAGGAGGTCGGCGGCGGCCAGCACTCCGGCCAGCATGCCGGCGAACGACTTCGAGATGGACATCACGATGTGGCGAGACGTGGAGGTGAACCCACCGAAGTACCGTTCTGCGAGGATCGTGTCGCCACGCAGCACGAGGATGCCGTCGGTGTGCGTGCGAGCGAGGAACTCCTCTGCGCTGATCGGTCGCCCTTCGGGGCCCGGCACGGTCAGAAGGTCCCAGTCCAAGAGCTCACTCGCGGGCACGAGGACGCGTACCGGCGCCACACCGCGAGTAATGGACGTGCAGGGGACCACATCCTCGACCCGGTGCAGACCGAGTCGGTGATGAGGTGGGGTGAGCCAGTTGTCGGACGAGACGTCGCAGGAAGCCATGGAGGAGATGCTGATCCCGGCTACCTACTCCTGTCCAAGACCTAACCACTACCCATCATCATGCCGTTTCGGCATGATGAGGCATGGAGCTACGCCACCTGCGCTGCTTTCTGACTGTCGCGCAACTCGGTACCGTCACAGCCGCCGCCGACCACCTGCACATCGCCCAGCCCGCCGTGTCCCGCCAGATCCAACGCTTGGAACGTGACCTTGGCGTCACGCTCTTCCGCCGCAACGGCCATCGGCTGTCCCTCACCGACGCGGGCCGCCACACGCTCGACGTGGCGCACGACCTGCTCACCCGGGCCGACCGGCTGACGACGGTCGCGGGACAGCTGGCCGACGGACAGCTGACCCGGATCTCCTGCGTGGCCGCCCCCACCACGCTGGACTACGTCCTCGCTCCGTTCGTCGCCACCCTCGACGACGACGACCCGTTCATCGCCGTCGTCTCGGTCCTCGGCGACGAGGTGCACGAGGCGGTCGCCGCCGGGCACGACTTCGGCATCGCCGCGAACATGCCCCCCGCAGGCGGCCTTGCCTGGCAACACCTCACCCGCGTGCCGCTCCACGCCTACGTCAACCCGGGCCACCCCTGGGCCCACGACAGCAGCGTCACGCTGGACGAGCTGATGGACCAGCCGCTCCTCCTTCCGGGCCGAACGGACCCGACGCGCACCGTTCTCGACGCAGCTGTCATCGCGGCCCGACTCCGGTATCAACGCCGCACCGAGGTCCCATGGGAACAGATGCGCCACGCCCTGGCGGCAGGGCGGCGCGGCGTCGCGATCGGGACCGAGTTGCCTCGGTTCGGCACCCGTCCCGTGCTCGTCCTCGATACCGATGGAACTCCCGTCCAACTCCCCATCCACGCATGCTGGAGCCCCGACCACTACGCGGCCGCGGCGCTCGAGCAGTTGGCCACGCGACTGGGCACCTTTGCCGAGCAGGTCGTCCGCCCCGAGGCCGAAGCGATCTGAGGTGCAGGGCTTCGGCGTAGTCGGCTTCAAAGGCTGTTGGTTAGGTGCGTGTCTGTGGCGAGAAAGTCTCGCGCTGCGGATGTGACCTGGTCGATGTGCTGCTGTTCCGGTGGCTGATCGCTCAGCAGGTCGATGTTTCTCGCCAGGTCAACGATGGGTTGCAGTGCGGCGGGGTAGTCGAGTTCGGCTGCAGCTTCCTGATAGATCAGTTTGGCTCCGTGTATGGGATCGAGCTGGTGTGCAAGGATCTGGCCCGCCCACCAACGGGCCGCGATCCACCGCGCCTTGGCCAGATCTTCCGAGGCCAGCGGCAGCAGACCCAATTCCTTCAGCACAAGGTCGAACATGTCGCGGGCCTGGGGGTATTCACCGCGCGCGAGCCCAGCCAGCAGGGGAAGCGAGGGAGCCTCAACGTCGGCCATCAAAGCGTCCAGGCCCAGCTGGACCAGATAGGCGTCCGAGGGACGTTGCCAGGGCGCCATCGGCAGGTCTGCAGCGGCCATGCGGATCAAGCTGATCGCTACTACTGCGTCCACGCTGTTCTTCGCCCCCTCATCATCGTTTCGTGAAGGAATTCCTATCACCGAGAGTCAGGCAGTCGATCAGGTGGCCAGCAATACGCGCTTGCGTAGCAGACTGAATCCGGTCGCTGGCCTTACCTTGCTCTGGACTCCGGTCTTCTTCCTGATGTAGGCACTGACGATGCCATAGCTGCCCGACCAACGTCGTTGACGCCCTGACCAATGCCCCCAGCGATACTCTCGCCCGCGCCCTAAAAGGGGTCTGCTGCAGGTTCGGGTGACAGGTTCGGTCACGCGGCCTGGAGGGCCGGTGTGGTCATGACGGTCTCGAATTCGACGGGGGTCAGCCG
>NZ_JBIWPG010000048.1:0-8222 GCF_044768135.1 Streptomyces sp. NPDC101165
CGGCCCACAACCTGACATCAGCAAGGTCCCCACCCATAACCAGACCAACGACCCAGCTGGCCAACAGTCACGGCATAGACCGTTGCAGTACTAGGGCGTGTTTCAAAAGCGTCGGCCAGCCACCGATGGCATCGTCCGCTGCGAGGCCATCGCATGCTCTGACGCGCCAATATGCACCAGTGCTATGTTCCGATCGCGGATCGAACGGCAGTTGCTGGGCACGGGGGCTGGGGTGGCTTTGCTGGAAGCACTGATCACAACCGTTACTGGAGCGGCCTCGGCGACGGTGGGGGTGCTGGTAGGCGGGATCGTCACCAGACGGGGCCAGGACCATCAGTGGTCGCGGGATCAGCAACTGGTTGCCTACCAAGAACTCCTCAGCCACTACGCCAAGTTCACGATGGTGATCAAGCGTGCACACGCCGACCGCCGCGGATGGGACTACGACTGGGCCGAGTGGAGCGCCGTTCTCACGCGGGTCAGCTTGATCGCTCCTGCAGAGGTCGCGGGAGAGATCGACAGCTTTGGTCAGTCGGTCGACCGTTTCTTGGACCGCGTCGCGCGAGAAGTCGATCCGGTCCGTGCGCCACTTGGCGAAGAGGTGTTCCGGGAGGCCAGCGCGGAGGTAGCTCAGGCGCAGATGCGACTGGTCAATGCGATGCGGCGGTCGCTGGGAGGTAGGCGGAAGGCGCTGACCTTCTGGATTGGAGGGGCGCACGCCGGCCCAGAGAATCGCGGATCGTTGTAGCGATCACAGCCACTCGTTGATGACGGCAATAGTGACCGTGGCCTCGTAGCGGACGGCCAGCTTGTCGTACCTGGTTGCCACGGCCCGGTGGCGCTTGAGGCGGTTGATCCCGCACTCGACCGCGTGGCGCTCGCGGTAGTCGGCCTTGTCGAACTTCGGCGGGCGACCGCCTCGGGCGCCCAGCTTCTTGCGGTTGCGGATCTGGTCAGACTTCTCCGGAATCGTGCAGCGGATGCCGCGTCTACGCAGGTAGGCGCGGTTGGCTCGGGCCCCGTAGGCCTTGTCGGCCCGGACCCGGTCCGGTCGGCAGCGCGGCCTGCCTGCGCCCATGCGCGGTACCCGGATGCGCTCCAGGACCGGCTGGAACTGGGGACTGTCGTGCAGCTGGCCGGCGGTGACCAGGAAGGACAGCGGCTTCTGTCCGTGCTCGACCGCCAAGTGCACCTTCGTGGTCAGTCCACCGCGTGAGCGTCCGAGCCCATGGTCGGCGGGCTCGGCTACGACCCCGCCGGGTTTGTCCCGCTGCAGATCCCCCTTTTGCGGGCGCCTGCAGCATGCTGGTGCGCCCTCGCAATTGTGGAGTCCACGCTCACGTCCCAGGCGTGCGGGAACGTCGCGCCAGGGCGCGCCGGTCCGCGTCCGCCAGCGTATGCCGTTGATCAGCTGCCGCTTGGACCAGACCGGAGGCCGCCCCGACTTCTTGCCCACCGGCAACAACGGCGCCAGCCTGGCCCATTGCTCGCTCGTCAAATCTCCACGCCCCACGAGTGGATCATGGCAGACCTTGATCCACTTATGAAACAGACCCTAGTTGAGGCACAGGCAATCCCGGCGATAATGATCTCGCTGGGGCTCACTCAAAGCCTGGGGCGTTCAACAACCTCACGTGTGAACATCGGCCTAGCTGCCGGTGACGCGCCAAGCTCTTCAACGACAACATCACCGCATGGGAGGTGATCAGGCGATGACGCCTGACGAGCAGGATCTGGTCCTGGGCCTGGCGATCGGATCGGGTGAGGGTCCGACGCGCACGCTTGACGAGGTGCTCGTCCACTTCGGCGAGTCCGACGGTGCGGCCCTGGCGCTCCGGCTGCTCCGGGACGCCATGGAGCGCCGGGACGCCGCCGACGTCGAGATGGCGGTGATCGTCCATAGCGCCGCCGACGCCTCGGTCGAGGAGTTCCTGGAGCCGTTGATCGAACTGTTCCCTGCCGACTGGCACAGGAAGCACGAGGACATCGTGCGCATGCTGGGCCGGCTCCGCTCGCCCAAGACGGTGCCGACGCTGGTCGAGGCGACTCGCTGGGTTCCCCAGTACCTGGACTTCGACGAGTGCCGGGCGCTTGCGGTGAAGGCGATCTGGGCGCTCGGCGGCATTCCCGGCGCGGAGGCCCGGGAAGCCCTCGAGGGCTTGCGCGACGCCGAGAACGAGATCATCCGTGAGAACGCGGTGAAGCAACTCACACGCCGCGGCGAGCTCTGACCGCGAAGTCGTAGCCGTTCCTCCGGAACGCCCGGCCTGGAACTTATGGTTGGGTTCGTCTGTGGCTTCGGCGGGTAAGTCGATGTGCCAGCCCTCGGCGTCCCAGATTTGAGCTAGAGATCGTTACTGACTTCAGCGCATTAGGGTGACGCTGGGTCGTCGAGGGGCAGGCCGGTCCCTGCTATGAAACCGTCGAGGGTGTCGGGCCGGTACTGGAGGCGCTTGAGTCGGTTGCGTACGAGGACTTCGAGCTGGTCGAGAGCGACGACGGCGAGGTTGGCCAGGCTGCGCTTCACATGGGCCCATACCCACTCGACGGGGTTCAGATCCGGTGAGTACGCGGGCAGCAGGAACACCGTCAGCCATTCGCGCTGGGCGATCAACTCACCCATGGCGTGAGAGACATGAGTGTTGAGCCGGTCCCAGACCAGCACGATCGGGGCCTTGACGAGGTGGTGAACGCCGTCGATCAGCGCGATGAAGTCGCGTTCGCCTATGCTGCGACGTTTGCCTTTGCCCGCGGGGTGGGTGCGCAGGCGGTGGCACAGCCGGGTGCGGGAGCCGGGCCGCATCGCGATGAGTCCGGCCACGGACAGACGTCCCGAGCGTCGGCCGCTCACCGTCACCTGAGGGGTGCGGCCGCGCCGGCCCCAGGTGCGTCCTCTGGGCGGCCGCCGGGTGAAACCCGCCTCGTCCTCGAAACAGACGTAGCCCCCGCACGCCGCCCGGGCTCTTTTACCTCGGCCCAGGTCGCCTCCTTCCACACGGTCACGGCCTGCTCGTCGCGCTCGGCCACCCGCCGCGCGGGCACCTGCGGGCTGAAGCCGAGCCGGTGCATCAACCGTGTGGCTCCCGAGACGCTGTAAGAGACGTGAAACTTCCTGCCGATCAGCGTGGCCACCCTCGTCGCGGTCCACACCTGGTCCTCCACCCAGCCATGCGCGGCAGGTCCCTCATCGAGGTACGCGGCCAGCTTCTCCAGACAGCACGGGGACAGACGGCATCGCGATCCACTCGGGCCACGAGAGGCCAGAGCCTGCACGCCACCGTCCCGCCACATCTGGTGCCACTGGTAGGCCGACTTCGGGCTCACCCGCAGCCGCCGGCACTAGCGCGCCACACGGTGGCGGAGGTGGACGACTCTTGAGGTGAAGGTGCGGGTCTCGACGAGTTCGAGATCCACCCCGCGCTCGCGCTGGGGAAAGAACGGAATGCCACCGCCGACCAGCACCCGGTAGACCATGGCCCGGTACTCGTCGATCAGACCCAACGCGGCTGCCTCGGCGGCGAGAGTCGCGCCGCCGATCGCGATGTCACCCTCCCCCGGCTCGGCTCGCAACCGCTCGATCTCCTCCGCCAGACCGCCGGAAGCCAGACGGGCATTGCCCTGCGCCGCCGACAGCGTGGTGGAGAACACCACCTTGGGGAGCGGCTTCCAGAGCGCGGCCCACTCGAGCATTGAGTCGTCGAGCGATGGATCCTGATCGGCGGTCTCCCAGTACAGCATCGTCTCGTACAGCCGTCGTCCCAACAGGTGGACGCCGACCTATCGGATCTCGTCGATCCAGAAGCGAAACACCTCCTCGTCGGGCGCCGTCCAGTCGAAGTCGCCGTCCGGCCCGACGATGTAGCCGTCAAGTGAGACGCCCATCGAATAGGTCACGCTGCGGATCAGAAGTCCTCCTCGGTAACGGGTTCGACAGTACGACCGCCGGACGCCACAGGACTCATCGCCGCTCGTGGGATCCTGGGCACTGGCCCCGACCCGATGGCTGCCCATCTCAGCCCGCTGCGGCCAGGCCTGCGCCAACGGTCCAGGGCCCCGACGTCACCGAAGGCACATTGCGTAGACAGGCACGGGGCCAGGGAGCGTACGTCGGGCAGGGACTGTTCACCTCCGCTCAAGCGGAGGTGAACCGACGTCCGGCAACTCGGTGATGGACGCCTCGTAGTCTTCTCCGCGCGAGCGGAAATGAGCCACAGACCACCGAACGCGCCGTCCGGCAGGAACGCAGGTTCAAGGTGCTTGTCTCGCCGACGGAACCGGCTTCCGTCCCGGTCTCGGGGGGCGAGGCCACGATCGCGGAAAGCACACCACGATGGCCTCGGTACGACGGAGTTGGCGTTCACTACACACGTAGCTCCGTCGGTGACGGCAGGGCTGCCAGCCTGGTGACCGGGGACGCGAAGAGTCCGATCGCCACGGCGGCGGAGCCGATCGCCGCGACGGTCAGGGCGCCCTTGCCGCCGAGCGCGCCGGTCAGGAGACCGGCGGACAGGCCGCCGAGTGCGCCGCCGCCGAACAGCAGCGTCCGGAAAGCCGCGGTCATCCGTCCCATCATCGACGTGGGAGTGCTCGTCTGCCGGAGGCTGACGATGATGACGTTGGCGACGCCGAGTCCCAGGTACGTGACGAAGAAGGACGCCACGCACATCGTGATCACCAGCCAGCTCGGTCCGGCGGCGGTGGCCAGGAGGCTCGGGCCGAGCAGCAGGGCCGACTGGGCCAGCACGTAGACGCGTCCGAGGCGGAACCGTTTGATCACTCGTCCGGAGATCAACGCGCCGATGAGGCCGCCCACCGAGGCCGTGGCGAAGATGCCGCCGAGAACCGACGGGGCGAGGTGGAGGTCGCGTGTGCCGTGGAGCAGGAACATCGTCCATACGGTGATCATGGAGAAGTTGCAGCAGAATCCGACGAGCGCGAGGGCTCGCAGGATCCTGTCCGTCATGACCCAGCGGAGGCCGTCCCGCAGCTCCGACCAGATGTGGCGGCGAGCGCCCTGCTCCGGACGCGGCTCGGGTGTGCGGATGAGCAGCAGGGAGATGACGGAGACCAGGTACGAGAAGGCGTCCACGACCAGTGCCACCGGTGCGGTCAGCGCCGACACCAGGACTCCTGCCAGGCCGGGCCCCGCCACATCCGCCGTGGATGAGCTGACGCCCATCTTCGCGCTCGCCTCGACATAGTGATCGGGGTCGCGGACCAGGGTGGGGACGTACGACATCCAGCTCACGTCGAACAGCACCGACGCGACTCCGACGGCGCACGCGATGACCGTCAGGGTGACCATGCTGAGGGCGTCCGCCCAGTGCAGGACGGGGACCAGCGCCAGCAGGACCATCCGGACCAGGTTCGCCGCGAGCATGACCCTGCGCCTGCGGACCCGGTCCACCCACACCCCGAAGATCAGGGCGAGGCCGAGGTAGGGGGCGAGCTGCAGGAACCGCAGCAGTCCCACCTGCTCGTCGCTGGCCCCGAACGCGCGGATGGCGGTGAGGGGCAGCGCGAGGGTCGTCACCTGGGTGCCGAGCAGCGACACGGTCTCGCCCACCCAGAACTTGAGGAAGTCCCTGTTGTGCCAGAGGGTCCCGGGTGGTTTTCCGGGGGCCGCGTCCGGGCCGGCCGCCGTCACGTTCGCCGACGCCATCAGCGGGCCCTCCGCACGTGCTCGGCGAGTTCGGCGACGGCTGTGGCGACCGTGTCGACCTCGTCCTCGGTGTTGTAGTAGTGCGGTGACAGGCGCAGGCACCAGTCGACGTCCTTGTCGTCGAAGTCGTACTGCGCGAACTCCCGGAAACTCAAAGCCGAGTTGATGCCCCGCTCGTCCAGGGCCGTCTTGAACGGCTGCGGTTGCCAGCCCTCCACCTCGAAGGTGACGAGCGCCGCCGGGGCCGGGCCGCGGTCGAGGAGCCGTATGCCGGGGATGTCCGCCAGGCGGTCGCGCAGCCGGGCGGCCAGCGCAGGCGTCCGGCGGGAGATCGGCTCCAGGCCGACCCGCAGGGCGTAGCGCACCGCCGCCGCGCAGCCGAGGAGGGTGGCGTACGGGAATTCCCACTCCTCGAACCGTGCCGCGCTGTCCACCGGCCGGTAGGTGTCGGGCTCGACCCAGCGGGCGCCGTACATGTCGATGAACAGGGGCTCGTAGCCCTCCCGCAGGACGCGGTCGGAGACGTAGAGGAAGCCCGAACCGCGCGGGCCGCGCAGGAACTTGCGGCAGGTCGCGATGAGCAGGTCGCAGCCGATCTCGGCCACGTCGATCGCGTACTGCCCCACCGACTGGCAGGCGTCCACGAGGTAGAGCAGGCCCAGGAGGTCGGCGATCGACGCGTAGAAGTCGCGGACCTGGACCTCCCGTGCGGCGGAGGCCTCGTATCCGCCGATGTCCGCCTCCAGTCGGAGGTGGTCGGTCATAGCCGCGAGGACCGGGCGGGTCACCAGGCCGCAGCCCGCGTTGTTGAAGTGGATGACCGACTCGCAGCCCGGGGTGTCGGCGCGCAGCGCCGCAATCTCCGCCGCCGTGTCGAGGAGCGATTCTCCAGCAGGGAGAGAAGCGTTACTCTGTTGTCTCATGTCCGAGAGTAGCAGTACTGAGGCGCTGGTAGGGATACTCCGCACGGAGATCGCCCGTCTCTCACCCGGTGACCGACTGCCCAGCAGCCGGGAGTTGACGACGCGTCACGGCGTCAGTCCGGTGACGGTGTCGAGGGCGTTCGCCCAACTGTCGGCCGAGGGCGAGGTGGTCACCCGCCCGGGCAGCGGCACCTACGTCGCCCCGCGCCGCGCACGCTCGGCCACCAATGCGCCGGACACCTCCTGGCAGGCAGTGGCACTCGCCGGACGAGACTTCGATCCGGGCGCCGCGGACGGCCTTTCGGATGCGCCGCCCGCGGGCGCGATCGCCATGGCAGGCGGCTATCTGCACCCATCGCTCCGTCCGGAACGGGCGTTGAGCGCGGCGCTGGCCCGCGCGGCCCGCCGCCCCGGTGCCTGGGACCGGGCACCCGCCGCGGGCCTGGCGCCGCTGCGCGCGGTCTTCGCCCAAGCGGCGGGAAGCGCGGTCGGCCCGGAGGACGTGCTGATCACCGGCGGCGGCCAGGGCGCACTGTCGATGCTGTTCCGGGCGCTGGCCGCGCCGGGCAGCCCAGTGCTGGTGGAGTCACCGACGTACCCGGGCGCGCTGGCCGCCGCCCGCGCGGCGGGGCTGCGCCCGGTGGCCGTACCGATGGACGGCGACGGTATCCGCCCCGACCTGCTGGCCGACGCCTTCGCCGTAACCGGGGCCCGGCTGCTGTACTGCCAGCCCACCTTCCACAATCCGACCGGCACCGTGCTCGCCCCGGCGCGACGCCGCCAGGTCGTGGACGTGGCCCGCGCCGCCGGGGCGTTCCTCCTCGAGGACGACTTCGCCCGCCACCTCGGCCACGGCGGCCCGGTGCCTCTCCCCCTGGTCGCGGACGACCACGACGGCACAGTGGTCCAGCTGACCTCCCTGACCAAGCCGGCCTCGCCCAGCCTGCGCATCGGGGCGGTGATCGCCCGTGGACCGGTGATGCGAAGACTCCAGGGGATGCGCCGGGTGGACGACTTCTTCGTCGCCAGGCCACTGCAGGAGGCGGCCCTGGAACTGGTGAGCACCCCGGCGTGGGACCGGCATCTGCGCGCGCTCTCCACGCACCTGAGGGAGCGTTGTGCAGTATTGGCCGGTGCCATGGCGCGCGAACTGCCCGACTGGACGCCCACCAGGATCCCGGAGGGCGGCCTGCACCTGTGGGTCCAACTCCCGCCCGGCCTTGAGGACGTCGCCGTCGCGGACGCGGCACGGGCCCATGGTGTGGCCGTAAACGCGGGCACCCGCTACTTCCCGGCCGAGCAACCGGGCGCCTGCCTCAGGCTCGGTTTCGCGGCCTCGGAAGACCTCGCCGACCTCACCGAGGGCGTCCACCGCCTCGGCGAGGCGGCACGAGCGTGCGCCACGGCATGAGGCGTGGGCACACCCTGCTTCCACCGTGCGGTGCCGCGCCGCCCTCGCATGCCATCTGGCGCCGTTCCAGATGGTTTGTCCCCGTAGCCGACTGAAGGCTTGCGGAGTCAGCAGCGGGGGACGGCTCGTGATGAGGCGTCCCCCGGAGTGTGGACACAGGGGTTCATGCGGCGAGTGTGAGTTTACGTCCTCGCCGGTGCTGCTGTTCGAACTCGGCAGGCGAGAG
>NZ_JBIWPG010000049.1:0-5189 GCF_044768135.1 Streptomyces sp. NPDC101165
TATTCCTCCTCTCGCACCGCTCTCGTGGTGCTCACCGGATTACCGGTAAACATTCACGGAGAGTTTGATCCTGGCTCAGGACGAACGCTGGCGGCGTGCTTAACACATGCAAGTCGAACGATGAACCACTTCGGTGGGGATTAGTGGCGAACGGGTGAGTAACACGTGGGCAATCTGCCCTTCACTCTGGGACAAGCCCTGGAAACGGGGTCTAATACCGGATACGAGCCTCCAAGGCATCTTGGAGGTTGGAAAGCTCCGGCGGTGAAGGATGAGCCCGCGGCCTATCAGCTTGTTGGTGAGGTAATGGCTCACCAAGGCGACGACGGGTAGCCGGCCTGAGAGGGCGACCGGCCACACTGGGACTGAGACACGGCCCAGACTCCTACGGGAGGCAGCAGTGGGGAATATTGCACAATGGGCGAAAGCCTGATGCAGCGACGCCGCGTGAGGGATGACGGCCTTCGGGTTGTAAACCTCTTTCAGCAGGGAAGAAGCGAAAGTGACGGTACCTGCAGAAGAAGCGCCGGCTAACTACGTGCCAGCAGCCGCGGTAATACGTAGGGCGCAAGCGTTGTCCGGAATTATTGGGCGTAAAGAGCTCGTAGGCGGCTTGTCACGTCGATTGTGAAAGCCCGAGGCTTAACCTCGGGTCTGCAGTCGATACGGGCTAGCTAGAGTGTGGTAGGGGAGATCGGAATTCCTGGTGTAGCGGTGAAATGCGCAGATATCAGGAGGAACACCGGTGGCGAAGGCGGATCTCTGGGCCATTACTGACGCTGAGGAGCGAAAGCGTGGGGAGCGAACAGGATTAGATACCCTGGTAGTCCACGCCGTAAACGGTGGGAACTAGGTGTTGGCGACATTCCACGTCGTCGGTGCCGCAGCTAACGCATTAAGTTCCCCGCCTGGGGAGTACGGCCGCAAGGCTAAAACTCAAAGGAATTGACGGGGGCCCGCACAAGCGGCGGAGCATGTGGCTTAATTCGACGCAACGCGAAGAACCTTACCAAGGCTTGACATACACCGGAAACGTCTGGAGACAGGCGCCCCCTTGTGGTCGGTGTACAGGTGGTGCATGGCTGTCGTCAGCTCGTGTCGTGAGATGTTGGGTTAAGTCCCGCAACGAGCGCAACCCTTGTTCTGTGTTGCCAGCATGCCCTTCGGGGTGATGGGGACTCACAGGAGACCGCCGGGGTCAACTCGGAGGAAGGTGGGGACGACGTCAAGTCATCATGCCCCTTATGTCTTGGGCTGCACACGTGCTACAATGGCCGGTACAATGAGCTGCGATACCGTGAGGTGGAGCGAATCTCAAAAAGCCGGTCTCAGTTCGGATTGGGGTCTGCAACTCGACCCCATGAAGTCGGAGTCGCTAGTAATCGCAGATCAGCATTGCTGCGGTGAATACGTTCCCGGGCCTTGTACACACCGCCCGTCACGTCACGAAAGTCGGTAACACCCGAAGCCGGTGGCCCAACCCTTGTGGAGGGAGCTGTCGAAGGTGGGACTGGCGATTGGGACGAAGTCGTAACAAGGTAGCCGTACCGGAAGGTGCGGCTGGATCACCTCCTTTCTAAGGAGCACTTCTCACCAGCTTCGGTTGGTCAGAGGCCAGTACATCAGCGAATGTCTGATGCTGGTTGCTCATGGGTGGAACGTTGATTATTCGGTCCAGACCTCGGGTCGGGGGCTGCTAGTACTGCTCGTAAGAGCGTGGAACGCATGATCTCCGGACGGGTCTTGGCCGGGCACGCTGTTGGGTGTCTGAGGGAATGATCTTCCTTCAGTCGCCGGCCCCAGTGAACTCGAGCCTGTTGGTTCGGGGTGATGGGTGGCTGGTCGTTGTTTGAGAACTGCACAGTGAACGCGAGCATCTGTGGCCAAGTTTTTAAGGGCGCACGGTGGATGCCTTGGCACCAGGAACCGATGAAGGACGTGGGAGGCCGCGATAGTCCCCGGGGAGTCGTCAACCAGGCTTTGATCCGGGGGTTTCCGAATGGGGAAACCCGGCAGTCGTCATGGGCTGTCACCCACTGCTGAACACATAGGCAGTGTGGAGGGAACGAGGGGAAGTGAAACATCTCAGTACCCTCAGGAAGAGAAAACAACCGTGATTCCGGGAGTAGTGGCGAGCGAAACCGGATGAGGCCAAACCGTATGCGTGTGAGACCCGGCAGGGGTTGCGCATGCGGGGTTGTGGGATCTCTCTTCTGTTGTCTGCCGGCGACAGGACGAGTCAGAAACCGTTGATGTAGACGAAGGACATGCGAAAGGTCCGGCGTAGAGGGTAAGACCCCCGTAGTCGAAACGTCAGCGGCTCGTTTGAGAGACACCCAAGTAGCACGGGGCCCGAGAAATCCCGTGTGAATCTGGCGGGACCACCCGCTAAGCCTAAATATTCCCTGGTGACCGATAGCGGATAGTACCGTGAGGGAATGGTGAAAAGTACCGCGGGAGCGGAGTGAAATAGTACCTGAAACCGTGTGCCTACAAGCCGTGGGAGCGTCGGATGCAGCTTGCTGCATCTCGTGACTGCGTGCCTTTTGAAGAATGAGCCTGCGAGTTTGCGGTGTGTTGCGAGGTTAACCCGGGTGGGGAAGCCGTAGCGAAAGCGAGTCCGAATAGGGCGATTCAGTAGCACGCTCAAGACCCGAAGCGGAGTGATCTAGCCATGGGCAGGTTGAAGCGGAGGTAAGACTTCGTGGAGGACCGAACCCACCAGGGTTGAAAACCTGGGGGATGACCTGTGGTTAGGGGTGAAAGGCCAATCAAACTCCGTGATAGCTGGTTCTCCCCGAAATGCATTTAGGTGCAGCGTCGTGTGTTTCTTGCCGGAGGTAGAGCACTGGATAGGCGATGGGCCCTACCGGGTTACTGACCTTAGCCAAACTCCGAATGCCGGTAAGTGAGAGCACGGCAGTGAGACTGTGGGGGATAAGCTCCATGGTCGAGAGGGAAACAGCCCAGAGCATCGACTAAGGCCCCTAAGCGTACGCTAAGTGGGAAAGGATGTGGAGTCGCACAGACAACCAGGAGGTTGGCTTAGAAGCAGCCACCCTTGAAAGAGTGCGTAATAGCTCACTGGTCTAGTGATTCCGCGCCGACAATGTAGCGGGGCTCAAGCGTACCGCCGAAGTCGTGTCATTGCAGCATATAGCCCCAACGGGTGCTGTGATGGGTAGGGGAGCGTCGTCTGCCGGGTGAAGCAGCACCGGAAGGTAGTTGTGGACGGTTGACGAGTGAGAATGCAGGCATGAGTAGCGATACAAACGTGAGAAACGTTTGCGCCGATTGACTAAGGGTTCCTGGGTCAAGCTGATCTGCCCAGGGTAAGTCGGGACCTAAGGCGAGGCCGACAGGCGTAGTCGATGGATAACCGGTTGATATTCCGGTACCCGCTGTGAAGCGTCAAACATCGAGCATCGTGATGCTAAGGCCGTGAAGCCGTTCCGGACCCTTCGGGGAAAGGAAAGTGGTGGAGCCGCCGAACCAAGCGGTTAGTAGGTGAGTGATGGGGTGACGCAGGAAGGTAGTCCATCCCGGGCGGTGGTTGTCCCGGGGTAAGGGTGTAGGACGAGTGGTAGGCAAATCCGCCGCTCATGTGTCTGAGACCTGATGCCGAGCCGATTGTGGCGAAGTGGATGATCCTATGCTGTCGAGAAAAGCCTCTAGCGAGTTTCATGGCGGCCCGTACCCTAAACCGACTCAGGTGGTCAGGTAGAGAATACCGAGGCGTTCGGGTGAACTATGGTTAAGGAACTCGGCAAAATGCCCCCGTAACTTCGGGAGAAGGGGGGCCAGCTCTGGTGATGGACTTTACGTCCTGAGCTGGGGTTGGCCGCAGAGACCAGCGAGAAGCGACTGTTTACTAAAAACACAGGTCCGTGCGAAGCCGTAAGGCGATGTATACGGACTGACGCCTGCCCGGTGCTGGAACGTTAAGGGGACCGGTTAGCTCTGATTCGTCAGGGCGAAGCTGAGAACTTAAGCGCCAGTAAACGGCGGTGGTAACTATAACCATCCTAAGGTAGCGAAATTCCTTGTCGGGTAAGTTCCGACCTGCACGAATGGCGTAACGACTTCTCGACTGTCTCAACCATAGGCCCGGTGAAATTGCACTACGAGTAAAGATGCTCGTTTCGCGCAGCAGGACGGAAAGACCCCGGGACCTTTACTACAGTTTGATATTGGTGTTCGGTTCGGCTTGTGTAGGATAGCTGGGAGACTTTGAAGTCCCAACGCCAGTTGGGGTGGAGTCGTCGTTGAAATACCAGTCTGGTCGTGCTGGATGTCTAACCTGGGTCCGTGATCCGGATCAGGGACAGTGTCTGATGGGTAGTTTAACTGGGGCGGTTGCCTCCTAAAGAGTAACGGAGGCGCCCAAAGGTTCCCTCAGCCTGGTTGGTAATCAGGTGTTGAGTGTAAGTGCACAAGGGAGCTTGACTGTGAGACCGACGGGTCGAGCAGGGACGAAAGTCGGGACTAGTGATCCGGCGGTGGCTTGTGGAAGCGCCGTCGCTCAACGGATAAAAGGTACCCCGGGGATAACAGGCTGATCTTCCCCAAGAGTCCATATCGACGGGATGGTTTGGCACCTCGATGTCGGCTCGTCGCATCCTGGGGCTGGAGTCGGTCCCAAGGGTTGGGCTGTTCGCCCATTAAAGCGGTACGCGAGCTGGGTTTAGAACGTCGTGAGACAGTTCGGTCCCTATCCGCTGTGCGCGTAGGAATATTGAGAAGGGCTGTCCCTAGTACGAGAGGACCGGGACGGACGAACCTCTGGTGTGCCAGTTGTTCTGCCAAGGGCATGGCTGGTTGGCTACGTTCGGGAGGGATAACCGCTGAAAGCATCTAAGCGGGAAGCCTGCTTCGAGATGAGTATTCCCACCTCCTTGAGAGGGTAAGGCTCCCAGTAGACGACTGGGTTGATAGGCCAGATATGGAAGCCCGGTAACGGGTGGAGTTGACTGGTACTAATAGGCCGAGGGCTTGTCCTCAGACGCTCGCGTTCACTGTGTTGGTTCTGAAACCACGACCACGTCGCTGAAATATGCGGCCCGGTCCACAGTTTCATAGTGTTTCGGTGGTCATAGCGTGAGGGAAACGCCCGGTTACATTCCGAACCCGGAAGCTAAGCCTCACAGCGCCGATGGTACTGCAGGGGGGACCCTGTGGGAGAGTAGGAC
>NZ_JBIWPG010000050.1:0-4369 GCF_044768135.1 Streptomyces sp. NPDC101165
GTTCGCCGATGCGGTGCAGGCGATGGTCGACGATGGTGTGGGGACGTTCCTGGAGCTGGGGCCGGACGGGACGCTGTCGGCGATGATCCAGGAGATCGCCGAGGTGACGACCGTGCCGATGCTGCGGCGCGGCCGTGATGAGGAAACGTCGGCGGTCACCGCGGTGGCCGGCGTGTTCGCGCACGGGGTGGCCGTGGACTGGGAGGCGTTCTTCGCCGGCACGGGCGCCCGCCGGGTCGAACTGCCGACCTACGCCTTCCAGCACGAACGGTTCTGGCCCGAGCGGACCGGTGCCACCGCAGACGTGTCCGGTGCGGGCCTCGCTTCGGTCGAACACCCACTGCTGGGCGCGGCCGTTGCCGTCGCCGGCGGCGAGGTCACCGTGCTCACCGGCCGGCTGTCGCTGCGGACACAGCCGTGGCTGGCGGATCATGCCGTGCACGGCCAGGTTCTGTTCCCCGGCACCGGGTTCGTCGAGCTGGCGCTGCGCGCCGGAGACGAGGTCGGGCTCGACCGGATCGACGAGCTGACCCTGGCGGTCCCGCTCGTTCTGCCCGAAACCGGCGCGGTGCACATGCAGGTGCGGGTTGACGGCACTGCCTTCGGCGTGTTCTCCCGCCCCGAACACACCGACGGTCCGTGGACACAGCACGCGTTCGGCGCCCTGGCCGCCTCCGAGGCCGCCACGGCCGACTTCTCCACGTGGCCGCCGGCCGGTGCGGAAGCCATCGCCCTGGACGGTTTCTACGAGCGGCTCGCCGACCTCGGCTTCGGCTACGGCCCGATGTTCCGCGGTCTCACGGCCGCCTGGCGCCGCGGCGGCGATGTCTACGCGGAGGTCGTGCTGCCGGACCAGACGGCCGGCCAGGCCGACGCGTACGGCCTGCACCCGGCGCTGCTGGACGCGGTTCTGCACGCGGCGTCGCTGACCGGCGACACCGATCGCAGTGTGCTCCCGTTCGCCTGGGAGGGCGTGACCCTGCACGCCTCGGCGGCCGCCGCGCTGCGCGTGGTCCTGACGGGCAATCCCGCCGACGGCGTCACCATCGCCGCCGCCGACGCAGCCGGCAACATGGTTGCCACCGTCGACTCGCTCGTGTTCCGCGAGTTCGCCGCCGACCAGGTCGGCCCAGGCACCGACGCGCTCTACCGGATCGACTGGGCACGTGCACGCGCCGGCAACGAGCCGGTGACCGCCGTCGTGCTCGGCGACGACCCGCGCGGTGTCGCCGACCGGCTGCGTTCGGCAGGCGCCACCGTCTCGGCCACCGTCGATCTGGCCTCGCTCGGCGACGCCCCCGGCGCCCCCGACGCCGTCGTCATACCTCTCACCTCCGACGGTGACGTGCTCACCGGAACCCACGACCTCGCCGCCCGTGTGCTGAGCCTGCTCCAGCGCTGGCTCGCGTCCGACGTGTCGTCCGACGGGACCCGGCTGGTGTTCGTCATCGACGGCGCCGATCCGGCCACGGCCGCGCCGTGGGGCCTCGTGCGGTCCGCCCAGACCGAGAACCCCGGCCGCTTCGTCCTCGTCGACGCCGACCACGGACCGCTGCCGCTGGGCGTGGTCCTCGCCACCGACGAGCCCCAGGTGCGCGTGCGGGACGGCGAGGTCCGGGCCGCTCGGCTCGCCCGCCTCACCGCCCCCGCCGCGAGCACGGGCTGGGACACCGACGGCACGGTCCTGATCACGGGTGGCACCGGCGGGCTCGGCGCGAGCCTCGCGCGGCACCTCGTCGCCGAGCACGGCGTGCGGCACCTGCTGCTGCTCAGTCGCCGCGGACCCGACGCCGAGGGCGCCACCGAGTTGGTCGCCGATCTGACAGGACTCGGTGCCACCGCAACGGTCCTTGCCTGCGACGTGACGGACCGGGAGGCGCTGGCGGCGGCACTTGCCACCGTGGCGGCCGGGCACCCGCTGCGTGCCGTCGTGCACGCCGCCGGTGTGCTGGACGACGGTGTCATCGACTCCCTCACGCCCGAGCGCCTCGCCACGGTGTTGCGAGTGAAGGCGGATGCCGCCTGGCACCTGCACGAGCTGACCACCGACCTCGACGCCTTCGTGCTCTTCTCCTCTGTCGCCGGCATCATCGGCGCGGCCGGCCAGGGCAATTACGCGGCGGGCAACGCGTTCCTCGACGCCCTCGCCGCCCACCGCCGCGCCCACGGGCTGCCCGGCCTGTCGCTCGCGTGGGGCGCGTGGGCGCCCGAGACCGGCATGACCGCCGGGCTCACCGACGCCGACCGCGCCCGCCTCGCCCGTGAAGGCGTGCCGCCGCTGACGGTCGAGCAGGGCATGGCCCTGTTCGACGCGGCCCTGTCCGTGCCGGACGAGGCGGTGGTGTCACCCGTGCTGCTCGATCTGGCGGCGGTGCGGGCTCGCGGCGAGGTGCCCGCCTTGCTGCGCGGACTCGTGCGCATGCGGGGCCGGCGGATCGCGGCGGACGGAGGGGAGGTCGCCGACGGCCTGGCCCGCCGCCTCGCAGCGCTCCCAGAGGCCGACCGCACGGAAGCCGTGCTCGACCTGGTCCGTGGCCGGGTGGCGGCCGTGCTGGGCTACGACGCCTCGGCGTCGGTGGAGCCGGCGCGCTCGTTCCAGGAGCTGGGCATGGATTCTCTGACGGCGGTGGAGCTGCGCAACGGCTTGTCGGCGGCCACCGGGTTGCGGCTGCCGGCGACGCTCGTGTTCGACTACCCGACCTCCGCCGGGCTGGCGGCCCACCTGGTCGGGGAACTGCTGGGGATCGAGCCGGCGGAGACGCCGGTCGCGTCACTGCCGTCCGTGTCCGACGACCCAGTGGTGATCGTGGGCATGGCGTGCCGGTATCCGGGTGGGGTGCGGTCGCCGGAGGACCTGTGGCAGCTGGTCACCGACGAGGTGGACGCCGTGTCGGCATTCCCGGACAACCGGGGCTGGGACCTCGACGGCCTGTACGACCCCGACCCCGACCACCTCGGCACGTCCTACGCGCGTGAGGCGGGTTTCCTGCACGACGCGGGGGAGTTCGATGCCGCGTTCTTCGGCATGAGCCCCCGGGAGGCGCTCGCCACGGACGCGCAGCAGCGTCTGCTGCTGGAGACGTCGTGGGAGGCGTTGGAGCGGGCGGGCATCGATCCGGTGTCGCTGCGGGGCAGCCGCACCGGTGTGTTCGCCGGCGTGATGTACGGCGACTACGCGGAACTGCTGAACACCCCGGAGTTCGAGGGGTACCGTGGCAACGGCAGCGCACCGAGCGTGGCCTCCGGCCGCGTCGCCTACACCTTCGGCTTCGAGGGCCCGGCGGTCACGGTCGACACGGCGTGTTCGTCCTCGTTGGTGGCCCTGCACTGGGCGGTCCAGGCGTTGCGGTCGGGTGACTGTGATCTGGCGCTGGCCGGCGGGGTGACCGTGCTGTCCACCCCGAACCTGTTCGTCGACTTCTCCCGCCAGCGGGGTATGTCCGTCGATGGCCGCTGCCGGTCCTTCGCCGACTCCGCCGACGGTGTCGGGTGGTCCGAGGGTGTCGGCATGCTGGTGGTGGAGCGGTTGTCGGACGCGGTGCGCAACGGTCACGAAGTCCTTGCCGTGGTGCGGGGTTCGGCGGTGAACCAGGACGGCGCGTCGAACGGCCTGACGGCGCCGAACGGGCCTTCGCAGCAGCGGGTGATCCGGCAGGCGCTGGCGAGCGCGGGGCTGGCACCCGCGGACGTGGATGTCGTGGAGGGTCACGGCACGGGTACGACGTTGGGTGATCCGATCGAGGCGCAGGCGTTGCTGGCGACCTATGGGCAGGACCGTGAGACGTCGTTGCTGCTGGGTTCGGTGAAGTCGAACATCGGGCACACACAGGCCGCCGCCGGTGTCGCGGGCATCATCAAGATGGTCGTGGCGCTCCGCCACGGTGTTGCGCCGCGCACCTTGCACGTGGACCGGCCCTCGTCACACGTGAACTGGGAAGCCGGCGACGTCGAGCTGGTGACCGAGGCGAGGGCGTGGCCGGTGGTGGAGCGGCCGCGGCGGGCGGCGGTGTCGTCGTTCGGGATCTCGGGGACGAACGCGCACACGATCCTGGAGCAGGCTCCGGTCGGTGAGGTCGTTGAGTCGGCGGCGCTGGATGTCGTGGTGCCGTGGCTGGTGTGCGGCCGGTCCGGGGCGGCCGCTCGTGAGCAGTTGGCCCGGCTGGCGGAGGTTTCCGCGCGGCCGCTGGACGTGGCGTACTCCCTGTTGTCGCGGTCCCGGTTCGACCACCGTCTGGTTTCGGTGGGCCGGACGTCGGGTGAGCTGTCGGTGGCCGCGGTGGAGGGGGTGGCTGGTGATGGTCGGTTGGGGGTTGTGTTCACGGGTCAGGGTGCGCAGCGGTTGGGGATGGGGCGTGGGTTGTATGGCCGG
>NZ_JBIWPG010000051.1:0-3651 GCF_044768135.1 Streptomyces sp. NPDC101165
TGGCTATCACGGCCGGTCCGGGCTGACGGCGGAACGGTTCGTGGCGGATCCGTTCGGTCCTGCGGGGCAGCGGATGTACCGCACCGGGGATCTGGCCCGGTGGACGGCCGATGGCGTGCTGGAGTACGCGGGCCGCGCGGATGCGCAGGTCAAGGTGCGCGGTCAGCGGATCGAGCCCGCGGAGGTCGAGGCGGTGCTGGCGGCGCATTCGGCCATCGAGCAGGCGGTAGTGGTCGCCCGGGCGGGTCGCGGCGGGGGAACTCGGCTGGTGGCGTATGTGGTGCCGGTGGACGGCGCGGTTGGGCTCGGTGAGGACGGTGGCCTCGACGTCGACGTCCGTGCGGGTGTGTCGGTGGCGGAGCTGCGGGCGTTCGTGTCGGGGCGGTTGCCGGAGTTCATGGTGCCGTCGGCGTTCGTGATGCTGGAGCGGCTGCCGTTGATGGCCAACGGCAAGCTGGAGCGGGCCGCCCTGCCCGAGCCGGAGTTCACCGAGAGTGCTTACCGTGCCCCGTCCACGGCGACGGAGGAAGCGCTGGCCTTGGTCGTGGCGGAGGTGCTGGGTCTGGACCGGGTCGGTGTCGATGACGACTTCTTCGCTGTGGGCGGGGATTCGATCCGGTCGATCCAGGTGGTGGCGCGGGCGCGCCGGCAGGGGATCGAGGTCACTCCGCGGCAGATCTTCGAGGCCCGGACGGTGGCCGAACTGGCCCGGGTGGCCTCGACGGCCGGTGACGTGGTCCGGCTGGAGGAGCTGGAGGGTGGCGGTGTCGGGTGGATGCCGTTGCCTCCGGCGGGGCGGTTCCTGCTGGAACAGGGCGATGCGTACGACCGGTTCGCGATGGCCGCGCTGCTGCAGCTGCCGGAGGGTATCGATGAGTCGGGTCTGACCGCGACGCTGGCCGCGGTGATCGACCATCACGATGTCCTGCGTTCCAGGCTGGTGCCGCAGGAGGGCTCCCTGGACGTGCAGCCCGCGGGAATGGTCCCGCTCACCGGTCTGATTCACCGGGTCGAATGTGACGGCTCGTGGGATGCGGCCTGGCAGGAGCGGGCGGGTATGGAGCTGGATGCGGCGGCGGGCCGGCTGGATCCGCGGGGCGGGGTGATGGCGCAGTTCGTGTGGTTCGCCCCCACCGATGACACCCTTGCGGGGCGGTTGTTGGTGGTGCTGCACCATTTGGTGGTGGACGGGGTGTCCTGGCGGATCCTGGTCCCGGACCTGGCCGCGGCCTGGCAACAGACCCGCGCCGGCCGGCCGGTCGTCCTGGATCCGGTGGGCACCTCCATGCGCCGCTGGACCCACGCGCTCACAGACCAGGCCACCAGCCAGGCGGAACAGCTACCGGTGTGGCGGGAGATCCTCGACGGCCCCGACCCGGTCCTGGGCCGGCGTCGCCCGGACCCGGCAGTGGATGTCATGGCCACGGTGGAATCGGTACGCATCACGGTCCCGGTGGAGGTGACCCGGGCCCTGCTGACCGTGCTGCCGGCCGCCTTCCACGCCGGGGTCGACGACGGCCTGCTGACCGCACTCGCCCTGGCCGTGGCCCGATGGCGCGCCGAACGCGGCATGGCTGAGTCCTCGGTGCTGGTGCGGCTGGAGGGACACGGCAGAGAGCAGGACCTGGTGCCGGGTGCGGACCTGTCCCGCACGATGGGCTGGTTCACCAGCATGTTCCCCGTCCGTCTGGACGTGACCGGCTGCGACCTCGACGAAGCATTCACCGGCAAAGCCGCCGCGGGCCTAGCCGTCAAACAGGTCAAGGAACAACTGCGCGCCATCCCGCACAAGGGCATCGGCTACGGCCTGCTACGCCACCTCAACCCCGAGACCGCCGAAGAGCTGGCCGGACTGTCGGATCCGCAGATCGGGTTCAACTACCTCGGCCACCTCTCCACCGCCGACATGCCCCAGCACCTGCGCGGTGAAGGCTTCACCCCCGTCCTCGGCGCCGGCGAACTCATCCCCACACCCGACCCGGACATGCCCGCGATGTCCGCGCTGGAGATCAACGCCCTGGTCACCGACACCGACCACGGCCCCCAACTGACCGCCCTGCTCTCCTACCCCACCGGCATCTGGGACCAGACGGACGTAGACGAACTCGCCCAACACTGGCAGTCCGCCCTGAAGGCCCTCACCCGCCACGCCACCACCCCCGGCGCCGGCGGCCTGACCCCCACCGACCTCCCCCTCCTCACCACCACCCAGACCGACATCGACACCTGGGAACACACCTACCCCGGCCTGACCGACGCCTGGCCGCTCACCCCGCTGCAGTCCGGTCTCCTCTTCCACGCCCTGCTCGCCGACGGCGCCTACGACGCCTACCACATGCAAATGGCCTTCCACCTGGCCGGACCAGTGGACCCACAACGCATGCACGCCGCCGGCCAGGCCCTCCTGGACCGCCACCCCAACCTGCGCGCCGCCTTCGCCCCCGACACCACCGGGAACCTCACCCAACTCATCCCCGCCACAGTCGAACTGCCCTGGCAACTCCACGACCTACGACACCTGCCCGACCAGGAACGCGACACGGCCCTGGAGAACTTCCTCGCCGAGGACCGCACCGCCCACTTCCACCCGGACAGGCCACCCCTGCTCCGCCTGGCACTGGTCCGCCTGACGGACGACCGCAGCGAACTCGTCCTCACCGCCCACCACGTCCTCCTCGACGGCTGGTCCCTCCCCCTCCTCCTCAACGACCTGCTCCGCCTCTACACCACCAACGGCGACACCACCCCGCTACCCCGCCCACCCGCCTACCGCGACCACCTCACCTATCTCACCCACCGCGACCACAAAGCCGCCGCCCACGCCTGGACCCAAGAACTGGCCGGCATCGAGGCGCCGACGCTGCTGGTGTCACCTGCCCAGGCGCCAAAGACCGCTTCCGAGGTCGGCAACATCGAGGTTCCGGTTCCCGATGCCCGAGCCGTGGCCCGCTGCGCGGCCGAACTCGGCATCACCCTCAACACCCTCGTGCAAGGCGCCTGGGCGGTCCTGTTGTCCGCCCTGACGGGACAGCGCGACGTCGTCTTCGGCGCCACCGTCTCCGGACGCCCCGCCGACCTCCCCGGGGTCGACGAGATGGTGGGCATGTTCATCAACACCCTCCCCGTCCGCGTCGACTGCACCCCCGCACAGACCCCCGCCGACCTCCTCACCACCCTCCAGAGCCGACAAGCCGCCCTCCTCGACCACCACCACTACCCCCTCACCGCCATCCAACAGAACACCGGAATGAGCACCCCCCTCTTCGACACCCTCATCGCCTTCGAGTCCTACCCCATCGACCGCACCACCCTCACCGACACCGCAACCACGAGCGAAGGCATCACCATCACCGGCGTCCGTCCGTACGCCGGCTCCCACTACCCCCTCATGCTCACCGCCACCGGAGACCCGCACCTGCGTCTCACCCTCCAGTACCGATCGGACCTCATCGACCCCGCCACCGCCGACCGCATCGCCGCCCGTTACAGCCGCATCCTCGACCACCTCGCCACCCACCCTCACGCCCTCATCAACACCGTGCCTGTCCTCGACCCGGAGGAGCACGAGGCGTTGGTGGTGCGGGGGGTGAATGAGACCGGGGTGCCGGTGTTGCCGGTGTCGGTGGGGGAGTTGGTGGAGCGGCGGGTTGC
>NZ_JBIWPG010000052.1:0-3369 GCF_044768135.1 Streptomyces sp. NPDC101165
CTGGAGCTGGGGCCGGACGGGACGCTGTCGGCGATGATCCAGGAGACCGCGGCCGTCACCACGGTTCCCGCACTGCGCCGGGACCGGGATGAGGAGGAGTCGGTCGTCACCGCGCTCGGCGCTTTGCACTCGGTCGGAGTGCCGGTCGAGTGGGCAGCGTTCTTCGGGCCTCTGCACGCCACCCGCGTGGACCTGCCCACCTACGCCTTCCAGTACCACCACTACTGGCCCGAGCCGGCCGATGACGAGCCGGGCGCGACCGACCCGGTGGACGCCGAGTTCTGGGACGCCATCGAGAGCGAGGACCTCGACAGTCTCGCCGCCGGCCTCGGTCTCACCGGCGAGGAGCTGTCCGGAGTGGTGCCGGCGCTCGCCGCATGGCGCCGCCGCCGACGGGCCGAACGCGACCTCGATGCCGTGCGCCACCGCGAAACGTGGACACCGCTGACCGGAGCCGTCACCGGCACCCCACGCGGCACGTGGCTCGTGATCGTGCCGGAGGGAGCCGACGAGACCTGGGTGAGCCGCGTGGCCGGCGCGGCCGGGCCGGGCACGATCCGCGTGCATGTACCAGTGACCGCCGATGCCGACGCTCTCGCCGCGCGGCTGTCCATCGCGGAGGGCGCGGGCTTCGCGGGCGTGCTGTCCTTACTGGCCGAGGACCCGGCCGGACCGGTTGCCACGGCCATGCTGCTCCGCGCTCTCTCCGGGCTCGGCATCACCGCGCCCCTGTGGGCGGTCACGCGCGGCGCCGTCGCCGCCGTCGAGGGCGACACCGTCGAGCACCCCGAACGCGCCGGCGTCTGGGGGCTGGGCCGGGTTGCCGCGCTCGAGCACCCGGACGGCTGGGGCGGTGTGATCGACCTGCCCGCCGAGCCTGACGACGCCGCACTCACGCGTTGCGCCGCCCTGCTCGCGCATCCCGGCGGCGAGGAAGAAGTAGCCATCCGCAACGGGGGCGTCGCGCTCGGCCGACGGCTGACACCCGCGCCCGCCGGGGACGCGCAGGAGTGGACCCCGACCGGCACGGTGCTCATCACCGGCGGTACCGGTGCGCTCGGCGCGTGCGTGGCCCGCTGGCTCGCGGACCGAGGTGTCGCACGTCTCGTGCTGGTGAGCCGCCGGGGTGGCACGGCGCCGGGCGCCACGGAGCTGCACGACGAGTTGACCGCTTCCGGCGTCGAGGTGGACCTGGTCGCGGCGGACACAGCGGACCGGGACACCATGGCGGCTGTCCTCGCGGCGATCCCCGCCGACCAGCCGCTGACCGGCGTCGTCCACGCGGCCGGCGTCCTCGCGGACGGCGTGCTGACCAGGCTGAGCGGAGAGCAGTTCGAGACGGTGTTCCGGGCCAAGGCCGCCTCGGCGCTGGTGCTGGACGAACTGACCCGCCGTCACGACCTGTCGGTGTTCGCCCTGTTCTCCTCGGCCGCCGGTTCTGTCGGCAACCCCGGCCAGGCGAACTACGCCGCGGCCAACGCGGTCCTCGACGCCGTCGCCCAGCGCCGCCGCGCGCTGGGGCTGCCCGGCACCTCGCTGGCATGGGGCGCTTGGGCCGGGGACGGCATGGGCGGCAGTGCAACGGGCGTCGGCGCCGCCGCGCTCGACCCGCGACTGGCCCTCACGATGCTCGGTCGGGCCGTCACGGCGCCGGACCCCACGCTCACCGTGCTGGACATGCGCCACCCCGACGTGCTGGCCACCCTGCTCACATCACGGCCGCACCGCCCTCTGCTGTCGGCACTGCCGGAGGCGCGCCGCTTCGCCGAGTCCTCCGCCGCTCCGGCGCCCGGACTCGCCGCAGAGCTGCGGGCCCTCGACCAGGACCAACGCCTGGCACGGGTCGCCGGCGTGGTGCGGGGCGCCGTGGCGGCGGTCCTGCACAGGATGCCCGGCGACATCACGCCGGACCGCGAGTTCGGCAAGCTGGGCTTCGACTCTCTGGCCTCCGTCGAGCTGCGCAACCGGCTTGTCGCGGCGACCGGGCTCAGCCTGCCCGCGTCCCTGCTCTACGACCACCCGACCCCGGCCCGGGTGACCGAGCTCCTGCTCGCCCAGCTGCTCGACAGCCCGAGAACCACCGTCACGGCACCGGTCGCCGCCGTCACCGACGAGCCGATCGCCATCGTCGGCATGGCGTGCCGTTTCCCGAACGGCATCGACTCACCGGAAGCCCTCTGGGCGCTGCTGGCCGACGGCAGCGACGCGATCGGGCCGTTTCCCACGGACCGTGGCTGGGACCTGGACGGTCCCGCAGGCGACCGACCGGACCGCAGCGCCACGCAACGGGGTGGCTTCCTGCACGACATCGCCGGCTTCGACGCGGAGTTCTTCGAGGTCTCCCCGCGGGAGGCGGTGGCGATGGACCCGCAGCAACGACTCCTGCTGGAGACATCGTGGGAGGCACTGGAACGCGCGGGGATCGACCCCCTGTCGCTGCGCGGCAGCTCCTCGGGCGTGTTCGTCGGCACGAACGGCCAGGACTACGGCGACGTGCTCGTCGGCACCGAGGCCGGCCGTCAGGGATACACCGGCACGGGCCTCGCCGCCAGCGTGCTGTCCGGCCGCCTCTCGTACACGCTCGGTCTGGAAGGACCGGCGGTCACCGTGGACACGGCGTGCTCGTCGTCGCTGGTGGCGCTGCACTGGGCGACGCAGGCACTGCGCGGTGGTGAATGCTCGCTGGCGCTGGTCGGCGGTGTGACGCTGATGACGACGCCGTGGCTGTTCGTGGAGTTCTCCCGCCAGGGCGGGCTGGCGCCGGACGGCCGGTGCAAGGCGTTCGCCGAGGACGCCGACGGCACGGGGTGGTCCGAGGGCATCGGCATGATCGTGGTCGAGCGGCTGTCCGACGCCGTCCGCAACGGGCACGAAGTCCTTGCCGTGGTGCGGGGTTCGGCGGTGAACCAGGACGGCGCGTCGAACGGCCTGACGGCGCCGAACGGCCCTTCGCAACAGCGCGTGATCCGGGCCGCGCTGGCCAGTGCCGGTCTCGAGCCGTCCGGAGTGGACGCCGTGGAGGCGCACGGCACCGGTACGTCGCTGGGTGATCCGATCGAGGCGCAGGCGTTGCTGGCGGCCTACGGGCAGGACCGTGAGACGCCGTTGCTGCTGGGTTCGGTGAAGTCGAACATCGGGCACACACAGGCCGCCGCCGGTGTCGCGGGCATCATCAAGATGGTCCTCGCGCTGCGCAGCGGCGAGCTGCCGAAGACGCTGCACGTCGGCGAAGTGTCGTCCCGGGTGGACTGGGACTCGGGTGCGGTGTCGGTACTGACCGAGGCGAGGGCGTGGCCGGTGGTGGAGCGGCCGCGGCGGGCGGCGGTGTCGTCGTTCGGGATCTCGGGGACGAACGCGCACACGATCCTG
>NZ_JBIWPG010000053.1:0-3321 GCF_044768135.1 Streptomyces sp. NPDC101165
GCCAACACCAAGCCCGCATCAGCCACTACAAACGACGCGGCCACAGCCCCTGAAAACTAGCCAGCAATCAGAACAAGCACCGTTGCAGTACTAGTTGTTGCGGGTCAGGAGGTTGTTGACGCGCGTCCGCCAGGCAGCACTGAGACGACGAGATCTGCTAGACGGAGGAGGTCGTTGCGCCCGAGGCCCTGGTTTGACTGCGCGGATAGTCCGTGCCAGAAAGTTTGAAGCGACGCAGCGAGTGTGGCCGGGTCTGTGTGCTTCGGGACTTGTCCATCCTTCTGAGCTTGTTCGATGCGCTTGTGCAGCAGGCGCTGGTTCGACGCGTAAAGGTCGTCGAGGTAGGCGCGAGTGTCGATCGTATCCGGACTGTCCGTCATCGCAGCGCTGCTCACCAGGCAGCCCGGGTGCCCTGAGTTGGGCTGGGTGAACTCTTCGACGGATCGACGGAACAATTGGTCGAGGGTGTCAGCGAAGTCGGGTTGCGCACACGCATCCTGGTAGATGATCCGGTACCGCTCGGCGTACGTTCGCACCGCTTCCTCGAACAGCCCCGCCTTGCTCCCGAACGCGGCATAGATGCTCGAAGTGGACAGCCGAAGCGCGGCGCTCAGTGCCCGCGTGGACGTGCCGGAGTAGCCGCGTTGCCAGAAGAGCCGTGCCGCTTCGAGCACAACCGTGGCTCGATTGAACTGGGGGGGTCGTCCTGCTCGACTGGGATGCATACTTGCATTATAGAGCGGATGTTCCATAATGCACGTTATGGAGCAATCGATACAGAAGAAGGTGCCGCGTCCTGACGGCAGTTGGGTGAGCGTCGACATCTACGGCGATGCGGCGGAGCCGGGGCTGCTCATGATGCCCGGCGTGATGAGCGATGCGCACAGTTGGCGGCACGTTGCTCGCTCTCTTGAGGCGTGGCCGTCGGTGTCTATCGTCAATCGCCGGGGGCGAGCACCCTCAGGACCGCTCGGAGGCCAGTATTCGTTGCGAACTGAGGTCGACGACCTATGCGCAGTGATCGAGGCCGTCGGTGAGCCGAAGGCCGTCTTCGGTTGGAGCTACGGGGGCCTGGTCGCCCTGCTTCTTGCGTGCGAACGTCCGATGAGCCATGTGATCGCTTACGAGCCGGTCGACCCCAGCTTCGGCAACGCCGCGCTGCCTTCGCTCCGCGCCGCAGATGCTGCACAGGATTGGGATCGAGCGGTCGAGATCGTGAACGAACAAGTGTCAGGCTTCTCCGCGGAGTACGTCGATGCGCTGCGCGCTGATCACGGTGCGTGGTCGACGTTGCGCAGACTGAGCGAACCGCTCTACTCGGAACTGCAGGCGCTATCCGATGCCGAACTTGGCGCAGATCTCGGCTC
This sequence comes from Streptomyces sp. NPDC101165, assembly GCF_044768135.1. Lineage (NCBI taxonomy): Bacteria > Bacillati > Actinomycetota > Actinomycetes > Kitasatosporales > Streptomycetaceae > Streptomyces > Streptomyces sp. NPDC101165. Next base: position 1,368 of record NZ_JBIWPG010000053.1, read on the forward strand.
CCACGCGGCCGTCATCGACCTGATCGTCGGTGAGCGGAACGTCGGCGCGGAGCCGTACGGAACCTCGTTCCAGCGGGTCGTGAGCAGACTCCGCGGTTGCACGGTCCATCCACTGGCCGGCCAAGGACACCTCGCCCACCTCGAAGACCCCGCCGCCCTGAGTAGGCTCCTCGACAAGCTCGAAGACTGATGGGAGTGCGACGGGTACATGCAAACGCTCCGCTCACCGTGGAGGGCCGACATCGCCTGATCGAACGCTGCAAGACCCGACCGATCGCGCATGTTGCCGCGGAGATGGGAATCTCGCGGGCTTGCGCGTCGAAGTGGGTGAATCGGTGGCGCAAACACGGTGATGTCGGACCGCTGGACCGGTCGTCGACCCCGCGCCATCAGCCTACGGCCACTAGGGCCTGTGTGATGTCGTGATCAACCAGTTGCCTTCAGGAGGTCGTTGATCCAGATCATCGAGGCACGGAGGTGGAGGCCGGCGAGGTAGCTCTCAGGTGTCTTGTCGTATCGAGTCGCGATTCCCCGCCAGGCCTTCAGCTTGTTGATCAGGCGCTCGACGGTGTTCCGTTCTTTGTAGAGATCGGCGTTGTGAGTGACGGGCCGGCCGCCTCGGCTGCCCTTCTTCTTCCGGTTGGCGGCCTGGTCCTTCTTCTCCGGGATGACTGCCTTGATGTTGCGTTTCCGCAGGTAAGAGCGGTTAGCGCGGGAGGAATAGGCCTTGTCCGCGGCGACAGCGCCGGGCCGGGTTCGGGGCCGGCCGACGGGAAGACGGATGCGCACCTTCTGCAGCACTGGGACGAACTGCGGGCTGTCGGCGGCCTGTCCTGCGGTCAGGACGAGGGACAGGGGACGGCACTTGCGGTCTGCAGCGAGATGAATCTTGCTCGTCAGTCCACCGCGAGATCTGCCGAGCAGGGCTTGATTCAAGCGGAGCTTGTGCCGTCGCCTGAGGTGCCGCCGTTCTTCCTGACCGGGGTCGTCACTGCCGTGCTGTCCGTTCTGTTCTGGCGGGCCGCCCCCTTTTGCCGGGCCCGCTCCTGCTCGATGGCGGCCTCTTCAAGGGCGTCCATGACCTGCTTGCCGATGCGCATCCCGGCTGCGTCGTGGTGGGCGCGGGCCGTGGACTCCACGACCGCCCGCGCTCATCACGACGCCGCCGGGATGCTCGTCGGCGCGGACGTCATGGATGCTCTCGAGGAAGCCGCCGCAGAGCAGGAACAGGCCCGGCAAAAGGGGGCGGCGAAGCAGAACAGAACGGGCGGGATGCCGGAGACGCGCCTGAACGGGAAGAGCGCCGGCGCGTCCGCCGCCGACGCAGGATCCGCCTGAGGGAAGCCCTGCTCGGCAGGTCACGCGGCGGGCTGACCAGCAAGATTCACCTCGCCGCCGACCGGAAGCGCCGGCCTCTGTCGTTCGTCCTGACCGCCGGGCAGGCCGCAGACAGCCCGCAGTTCATCCCAGTGTTGAAGAAGATCCGCGTCCGCCTGCCGGTCGGTCGGCCTCGTACCCGGCCGGGCGCGGTCGCCGCGGACAAGGCCTACTCGTCTCGCGCAAACCGCGCCTACCTGCAAAAACGCCATATCAAGGCGGTCATCCCGGAGAAGAAGGACCAAGCCGCCAACCGCAAGAAGAAGGGCAGCCGAGGCGGCCGGCCCGTCACTCACGACGCCAGCCTCTACAAGGAACGGAACACCATCGAGCGCCTGATCAACCGGCTGAAGGACTGGCGCGGCATTGCCACACGTTTCGACAAGACACCCGAGAGCTACCTCGCCGGCCTCGAACTCCGTGCCTCGATGATCTGGCTCGAAGAACTGTTGCGAGCAGCTGATTGATCGCGACATCACACAGGCCCTAGGTGTATTGATCACGAGCGTTGTTGACACTGGCTGGGCTTGATCATGGCGAAGACCTCCGGTGTGGTGGAGCTGTCTAGGAACACACC
>NZ_JBIWPG010000054.1:0-3269 GCF_044768135.1 Streptomyces sp. NPDC101165
CAAGCTCCACCACACCTAATGCCTCTTGCGCACCGCCACTCCTCCCTCACAGAATCAGCCCGTAAGCTGCCGAAGCAGATGAAAACGACCTCTAAGAACCCGTTGCCATATCGATCGTGGGGTCTGTTGGTTCGAACAGGGTTCCGAGTCGGGTGATGCTCGGGTGGTCCGGGCATGAAGGCAGGGCCTCGCGGTAGCTTGGGGGTGCGCCCCCCTCCGAGTTCCAGGAGACCCTGTTGCCGCATTTCTAGGCGTCCGCCTCCGCCGCGCTCAACCTTGCTGCCCCATGGTGTGACTGCATCGCGCACGCGCCGTGAGCGCTGACGCCGCTCATGAGGCGGGATGCCTCCTGGCCGGCTCGCGGCCAACTGTTGTACAGCGCGGGCTCGGATGGTGGCGAGAAGGTAGACACCTCACGAAGCCAAGCCGTCGAGCCGCCCTGTGCCGAGCTGCTGGGCCTGTCCGCCAGGCCGGCCCACATGGCCGTCCGGTCGACACCCGGTTCGGGGAGGGGGAGGATGGATGGAAAGGCGCCTTTCCGATCAGTCCGGTGCCATAGCGGCGCCACAGCCGTACATCCGTTGTCGCGCTGTGGCTGGAGGGACCACTCCCGGAGCGCTGGCGCGGCGACTTGCCCCCGTGTTTTCCGCGGCGCCCTCCACTCAGCGCGAGGGAGGACACCCATCATGGCCCGGCGCATCCGACGTAATGCCGTCATCTCGCTCGTAGTCTCATCGTTCGTTCTGGGGACCACAGTCGTCCTAACGCCTCCCGCCACCGCGACACCGGCTCTGGGGACGTACACAGTCAAGACCGAGGGCAACGGGACGCGGGCACTGTCCCTCAACAACGGTGACTTCATTCAGCCGCGCGGCACGATCAGGCCGCGGACGGGCGACGGCCCGCTCGAGGTCACCAAGGAGGGGCGGGGCATCGTCATGCGCGTACCGCTCGAAGGCGGCGGTCGGCTCGTAGTCGAACTGACCCCGGACGAGGCCGGTGCCCTCGCCGGCGCACTCAAGGAGGTCGTCAACGAGGATGAATGCACTCGGCCGAGCGACAGGGCCAGGATGAGGCCGCGGACGGGCGATGGCCCGCTCGAAGTCACCGAGGAGGGGCAGGGCATCGTCATACGCATACCGCTCGAAGGCGGCGGTCGGCTCGTATTCGAACTGCCCCCGGGCCTGGCCGGTGCCCTCGCCGACGGACTCAAGAACGTCGTGGGCTGATGTCATTGGTCAGTGAGACTGAGAAGTAGTTGCCGTACCGCGGAGTTCGTCTGACGGTCGAATGCGGGTTCCCGGTCGGGTGATCTTCCGGTGAGCGGGGCATGAAGGCAGGGCCTCCTGGTAGCTCGGGGGTGCGATCCCATTCCGAGCGGTTCCCGGAGGCCCTGTTGTCGTTGTTGTACGCGCCCGAGCCCGTTGACTTCAACTCGTCCGCCTTGTCGTGCGATTGCCTCGCGCATGTGTACGGCAACGCGGCCGATCATCTCGATCGGGTGCGCCGGTATCCGTCGGACATGACGGACGCGGAGTGGGCGGAGGTCCGGCCGTTGCTGTCGGTGCCGGCCTGGCTCCAGGGCAGAGGCGGGCAGCCAGAGGGCTATTGCCACCGCCAGATGCTGGACGCGATCCGCTCTACCTGGTCGCGGGTGTGGGATCTCGTGCCGGGCGATGCCTGCGGACTTCCCCGCCTGGGGCCGGGTCTACGCTTTCTTCCGCCGCTGGCGCGAGCACGGGCTGATCGCCGAGTTCCACGACCGGCTGCGCGGGAAAGTCCGTGAGCGCGAAGGCCACGAGGCCCAGCCCACGGCGGGGATCATCGACGCGCAGTCGGTGCGGGCCGCTGCGACAGTACCGGCCGCCTCACGCGGCTACGACGGCGGAAAGAAGGTGCCCGGCCGCAAAAGGCACATCGTGACCGACTGCCTCGGCCTGCTCCTGGTCGTCGCGGTCACCGCCGCGAACTTCGGCGACCGGGACGCCGCCGTGGGCCTGCTGACCCGGCTGCGCCGCCTGCACCGCGACATCACCCTGGTCTGGGCAGACGGCGGCTACACGTCGGCTCCCGACGTATTGATGTGGGACCCGGCCTCACTCGCCGAGCCCCACAGGGCCAGGAATGACACCTGGCGTATCGGCATGCCCAGCGTACAGCGCGCCGCCGTGGTCTTTGATGGCGGTCCCGCGCGGCGTGCGATCGGAGCGTGGGACCGCCGAGTTCCCGGCTGTCCTGTCAGAGCCGGGAACTGAAATCGTACGAAACAACATCACTATTCGCACTCCCACCGGCGCGTCCGGGCACATTGTCCTGGAAGTCGGCGGGTGACTGGGCGTCGGCTGCGCGAGCGGTGCGTGGAGCGCGAGCCTGCGGCGTAGGCGCATGGTGGGTGACGGCGCAGGAAGCGCACTGCCTGCCATGCGCGAAGGATCCAGGAAGCCAGCAGGTCGCCTCGTCGGGTGAGCGTATGTCACCGGGTGCGCATCACCCGTGCGGCAGCAAGGTGTGCGGGGCGGCCGTGTGTCACATCCGCACGACAACAACTCGACTTGGCCCCGGCACACCGAATGGCCCGCACCGGTGCGCCGACGGACGCATCAGGTGGTCAACCAGCAGCGGGCCGCTCGTACGCCTGACGCGCGTCCTCCAGAACTCTCCGCCAGGAAACGACGTCCGGACGGCGGCGCAGCAGGGCACGGCGCTCGCGTTCGGTCATGCCACCCCACACGCCGAACTCGATGCGCTGGTCGAGAGCTTCGGCCAGGCACTCGGTGCGCACCACACACCCCGTGCACACCGCCTTCGCCCGGTTCTGCTCGGCCCCATGGGCGAAGAGTTCCTCGGGGTCGGTGCTCCGGCAGGCCGCGAACTCAGTCCATTGCACGCTGGCCATGGCTCCCCCTCAACTTCCCTCAGCGACCCTACGCCGCCCACCGTCACCAACGCTCACGGGCTCCGATCTGCTCAACACGGTGGAAAGCAAAGACCTGGGCCAGCCCGCATGGTGAGCCATCACTGGTGTGTTCTCGTACGGGTGCGTTCTGGCGGGACAACAGTGAGGTGTTTCAGTGAGGCCACCGATCGGGTGACGGCAACCTTGCTCGCAACGCACAAGGCTCCCGTGCCGTTGAGGGAGGTGTTCGAAGTCTCAACCCATCGGCGCAGGAGCCTTGTTGGTCCCTCATCCTGCCGCACTCGACCTGCCCCATGCGCTCATCGAGTGAGTCTCAATGATGGTGTCAAGCCGATTGGGGGGCCGGTGGGGT
>NZ_JBIWPG010000055.1:0-2018 GCF_044768135.1 Streptomyces sp. NPDC101165
CCGAGTTGGCGCGGCTGGGGGCGGACGCCGAGGTCGTGGCGTGTGATGTGGCGGACCGGGCGGCGTTGGCGAAGGTGCTGCGCGAGCGTGTGGTGTCGGGTGTGGTGCACGCGGCTGGGGTGCTGGACGATGGTGTGCTGGAGGCGATGACACCTCAGCGGCTGGATCGGGTGCTGCGGCCGAAGGTGGATGCGGCGTGGTATTTGCACGAGTTGGTCGGGGATGTGGATCAGTTCGTGGTGTTCTCGTCGGTGGCGGGTGTGTTCGGTGCGGCGGGTCAGGCGAACTATGCGGCCGCCAATGCGTTTCTGGATGCGTTGGCGGCTCATCGTCGGGCTCTGGGTTGGTCGGGTGTGTCGCTTGCGTGGGGTCCGTGGGAGCAGGGCGCGGGCATGACCGAGCAGTTGGCTGCGGCTGATGTGGCGCGTATGCGGCGTTCGGGTGTTTTGCCGCTGGGTTCCACCGAGGGTCTGGCCCTGTTCGATGCGGCGGGTGAGCCGGCGATGGTGCCGGTGAAGCTGGACCTGGCGGCGTTGCGGGCTTCCGGTGAGGTGCCGCCGCTGCTGCGCAGCCTCGTCCGCACCCCGGCCCGCCGTGGTGTCGCACGCACCGGCGAGGCCGGTGACCTCGCGCACCGCCTGGCCGGCCTGCCCGCCGAGGCCCGCACCGACCTGGTGCTCGACCTGGTGCGCGGGCGGGCGGCGACCGTGCTCGGGCACGTGGACGGTTCACTGGTCGATCCGGAGCGCTCGTTCCAGGAACTGGGCCTCGACTCGCTGACGGCGGTGGAGCTGCGCAACGGCTTGTCGGCGGCCACCGGGTTACGGCTGCCGGCGACCCTGGTGTTCGACTACCCGACCTCGGCCAAGCTCGCGCACCACCTGCGCGACGAATTGTTCGGCACCGTTGAGCAGACCCCGGTTCCCGTCGCCGCACTGCCGTCGTTCTCCGACGATCCGGTCGTGATCGTGGGCATGGGGTGCCGGTATCCGGGTGGGGTGCGGTCGCCGGAGGACCTGTGGCAGCTGGTCACCGAGGGCGTCGACGCCATCGGTGACTTCCCGGACGACCGCGGCTGGGACCTCGACGCCCTCTACCATCCCGATGCGGCGCACACCGGCACGTCCTACACCCGATCCGGTGGGTTCCTGCACGAGGTCGGGGACTTCGATGCCGCGTTCTTCGGCATGAGCCCCCGGGAGGCGCTCGCCACGGACGCGCAGCAGCGTCTGCTGCTGGAGACGTCGTGGGAGGCGTTGGAGCGGGCGGGCATCGATCCGGTGTCGCTGCGGGGCAGCCGCACCGGTGTGTTCGCCGGCGTGATGTACGGCGACTACGCGGAACTGCTGAACACCCCGGAGTTCGAGGGCTTCCGTGGCAACGGCAGCTCCGCCAGCGTGGCCTCCGGGCGCGTGGCCTACTCGCTGGGCCTCGAGGGCCCGGCGGTCACGGTCGACACGGCGTGTTCGTCCTCGTTGGTGGCCCTGCACTGGGCGGTCCAGGCGTTGCGGTCGGGCGACTGTGATCTGGCGCTGGCCGGCGGGGTGACCGTGCTGTCCACCCCTGAACTGTTCGTGGAGTTCTCGCGGCAGCGAGGCATGTCGGCAGACGGCCGGTGCAAGGCGTTCGCCGACTCCGCCGACGGCGTCGGCTGGTCCGAGGGTGTCGGCATGCTGGTGGTGGAGCGGTTGTCGGACGCGGTGCGCAACGGGCACGAGATCCTTGCCGTGGTGCGGGGTTCGGCGGTGAACCAGGACGGCGCGTCGAACGGCCTGACGGCGCCGAACGGACCGTCCCAGCAGCGCGTGATCCGCCAGGCTCTCGCCGGGGCCGGTCTGTCGGCGCTCGACGTGGATGTCGTGGAGGGCCACGGCACGGGTACGTCGCTGGGTGATCCGATCGAGGCGCAGGCGTTGCTGGCGACCTATGGGCAGGACCGTGAGACGCCGTTGCTGCTGGGTTCGGTGAAGTCGAACATCGGGCACACACAGGCCGCCGCCGGTGTCGCCGGTGTGATC
>NZ_JBIWPG010000056.1:0-1752 GCF_044768135.1 Streptomyces sp. NPDC101165
GAAGAACCCGACCAGATCGGACAGAGCCTCATCCGTACGACCGGCGATCGGCGCACCGATCGGGATGTCCTCACCGGCCCCCAACTGATGCAGCAGCACGGCGAGAGCCGACTGCAAGACCATCGACACCGTCGAGCCGGTGCGCTGGGCAAGTTCCTCGACCGCCGACACCAGTTCGGTGTCGAGGGTGAAAGCGACCGAGTCGCCGTCGTGGCGGGCCACGGGCGGTCGGGGAAGGTCGGTCGGTAGGTCCAACGGCGCGGGGCAGTCCGCCAGTTCGTCGCGCCAGTACGCCGCCTGCGCGGCCGCCACACTCTCCGGGTCCGACTCGTCACCGAGCAGCTCGGACTGCCACAGGGCATAGTCGGCGTACTGCACCGGCAGCGGCTCCCAGTCCGGCGCCGCCCCGCCGTCCCGCCGTGCCGAGTAGGCCGTGACGAGGTCCCTGGCCAGCGGTCCGGCCGATCCACCGTCGCCCGCGATGTGGTGGAGGACCAGGACGAGCCGGTGCTCTTCGGGACCGAGGCGGAACAGGCGGGCTCGCAGCGGGATCTCCGAGGCCAGGTCGAAGGCGTACGTCACGGCCTGCCGTACCGCCTCGTCCAGTTCGTGCGGGGACACGTCGACGAGGGTGAGTTCCGGCGACACCTCGTGCGCGGGGAGCACCCGCTGGAACGGCACCCCGTCCTCGTCCTCGACGAACACGGTCCGCAGACTCTCGTGCCGGACCACCACATCCCGTACCGCCGCAGCCAGCGCCTGTACGTCCAGCGAACCAGACAAACGGAGTACCGCTGGGATGTTGTAGGTGGCGGAAGGACCCTCGAACCGGTCGATGAACCAGAGTCTGCGCTGCGCGTACGACAGCGGCAGTCGCTCCGGACGGTTCTCCGTACGCCGCAGCACGGGGCGTACGCGCGCTCCGGCCGGCAGATGCGCCATCAGCTCCGCAGGGGTGGAAGCGTCGAACACCGCGCGAATGGGCACCTCGACGCCCAGCACACCGCGGATACGGCCTACCAACCGCACCGCGAGCAGTGAATCCCCACCTAGCTCGAAGAACCGGTCGTCCATACCGACCCGGTCTCGGCGTAGGACCTCGGCGAACAGGTCGGCGAGTGCCTGTTCCGTCGCGTCGGACGGGGCGCGGTAGACGGTCTCGGTGAACTCCGGCTCGGGCAGGGCGGCCCGGTCCAGCTTGCCGTTGGCCATCAACGGCAGGCGCTCCAGCATCACGAACGCGGACGGCACCATGAACTCCGGCAACCGCCCGGACACGAACGCCCGCAGCTCGGCCTCCAGGGCACGGACGTGCGTGTCCCCTTCGCTCACGCTGTGACCGGTGTCGGCCGGTACGACGTAGGCGAGGAGCCGGGTGCTGTCCCCGCGGCCCTCGCGAGCGATGACAGCGGCCTGCGCGACGGCCGGGTGAGAGGTCACCACCGTCTCGACCTCGGCCGGCTCAACCCGCTGACCGCGCACCTTGACCTGGGCGTCGGCGCGGCCCGCGTACTCCAGCACGCCGTCGGCCGTCCACCGGGCCAGGTCCCCGGTGCGATACATGCGGTGCCCGGCAGGACCGAACGGATCGGCGACGAAGCGCTCTGCCGTCAGCCCGGGCCGGCCGTTATAGCCGCGCCCCACCGCACCCGCCACGTACAACTCGCCCACCACACCCGGCGGTACCGGTGTCAGACCCGGCCCCAGCACGTAGGTGCGCATGTTGTCGATCGGCACACCGATCGGGACGCC
>NZ_JBIWPG010000057.1:0-1498 GCF_044768135.1 Streptomyces sp. NPDC101165
GCGAAGCCGACACCGATGACCGGGTTGTAGCCCGCCTTCGCCAGGGTCTCCAGGCGCTGCACCTTGTCCGCGTCCGACTCGTTGTCCGTCGGCTCCACGTCCCGGCCGCTGGCACCGAAGTCCTTCTGAGCCTTCTGGAAGCCCGCGTAGGCGGCGTCGTTGAAGGACTGGTCACCCTTGCCACCGACGTCGTACGCGAGGCCGATGCCCTTGGACTTGCCCTCGGTGGAGGAGGAGGTGGACGAGCTGCCACAGGCAGAGACGGTGACGGCCAGCGCTGCGGTCGCAACGCCTGCAATCGTGATACGAGACACCCGGCGCATGGAACTTGACTCCTTTGTGCAAGCGCCCAAACCAGGCGCTGGTTCCGCCGCAGCGTAACGCGCGTAGACAAACGAGAAAACCCCAACTTGCCAGAGCGTTATACGACCGTTTTGAACCTCGGTGGGTACGTCACCGCAGCAGCTGGGCCACCTGGACAAACAGCCTCGACCACACCTGACTTGACGTGCACTTATCAGACGAGTCGTTCTCCAAGATCACTCCTGGGGAGGATCTTCCCGCTGGTCGGCACCGGAAGAATCCTTGATCGCAATACGCATCTCCGCAGGTCTGACCAACCTGCGGCACCTCATTGATCTACGGGGAACAACATGAAAATGACCAGACTCGCCGCTGCAGCAGCCAGCGTCGGCGTCGCCGTGTCGGCGACCGTCATCGGTGTCGCCACACCCGCTCTGGCCTCTGCCGACTGCCACACCTGGATCTCCCACGACCAGTCGACCGGCTACGCCCAGTGCAGCGGGGGCGGCACGCGCTTCGACACCCACCGGGTGAAGGTCGTCTGCGTCGGCCCCAGCGGCCACACGTTCAACGTCAACGGCAACTGGGTCAACACCCGCGCCCATGAGACCTCGAAGGCCGTCTGCACCACCAACCCGAAGGCCTCGGGTGTCGGCGTGTACAAGATCAGCGTCGAGACGGACCCGTTCGACTAACCGCGCCCTGCACGATGAGGCGACGGAGTCGCTCGTAGTAGCACAGCGCCGCCGCGAGACCGCACCGGCGCACTCACTGCAGGCTGAAGCACGGAAGGAGCCCCGTACCGAACGGTCGGGGCTCCTTCTTCATGCCTGCGGCAGGTGCCGACTTACTTCGTGTTGACGGTGATCTTGCCGTCGACGATGTCCTGCTTCGCCTTGGCGACCGCAGCGACGACATCCTTCATGGCCTGGTACTTCGGGTTGGAGTCGGCGAAGCCCACCCCGCCGGACTTCAGGTCACCGCGCACGTCGCCGCTCAACGGCTTGCCGTCGTGGACCGACTTGGCAAGGTTGTAGACCGCACCGCCGACGTTCTTCAGGGCCGAGCCGAGGATGTAGTCCTTGTACTTGGCCAGCGCAGCCTGCTTGTACTGGTCGGAGTCGACGCCGATGGCCCAGACCTTGTGCTCGGCGGCGGACTTGATCACACCCTGGCCGGAGAGGCCGGCGGCGGC
>NZ_JBIWPG010000058.1:0-1481 GCF_044768135.1 Streptomyces sp. NPDC101165
GTCTTGGCGAGGATCTCGGAGACGGGGTAGCGGGACTCGCGCCTGACGGCCATGAAGATGCGGGGCATGACGGGGAAGTGGAACGCCATGTGGCATTCGTCGCCGCCGGAGGCGTAGTCGCCGAAGTAGTCGACGACGTCCTCGGGCCATTGGTTGGCTTCGGCCAGCAGGACGGTGTCGGGGTACTGGGCGTCGATCTCCTTGCGCACCCGCTTCAGGAACTCGTGGCTGGCCGGCAGGTTCTCGCAGTTCGTGCCCTCGGCCGCGTAGAGATAGGGGACCGCGTCGAGACGGAACCCGTCGATGCCGAGGTCGAGCCAGAACTTCAGCGCGGCCAGGATCTCCTCCTGCACGGCCGGGTTCTCGTAGTTGAGGTCCGGCTGGTGCGAGAAGAAGCGGTGGAAGAAGTACTGGCCGCGCACCGGGTCGAAGGTCCAGTTGGAGGCCTCGGTGTCGACGAAGATGATCCGCGCTTCCTCGTACTGCTTGTCGTCGTCGGCCCACATGTAGTAGTCGCCGTAGGGGCCTTCGGGATTCTTGCGGGACTCCTGGAACCACGGGTGCTGGTCGCTGGTGTGGTTCATGACGAAGTCGATGATGACGCGCATGCCGCGCTGGTGGGCGGCGTCCACGAACTCCACGAAGTCGGCCAGGTCACCGAATTCGGGGAGTACGGCGGTGTAGTCCGAGACGTCGTAACCGCCGTCCCGCAGGGGTGACTTGAAGAACGGCGGCAGCCAGAGGCAGTCGACGCCGAGCCACTGCAGGTAGTCGAGCTTGGCGGTCAGACCCTTGAGATCGCCGATGCCGTCGCCGTCGCTGTCCTGGAAGGAGCGGACGAGTACCTCGTAGAAGACGGCGCGTTTGAACCACTCCGGGTCCCGGTCCTTGGCGGGAGTGTCCTCGAAGGTGTCCGGCACGGGGTCGTTGACAGTCATGACGCTGAGGGCCCTCCGATCTGTGGCTTCGATCGCCCGACATGGAGCACATGCGCCGGCGTCCGGCCGGGCGTGAGGCGCACGAAGTTGGTCCTGCCCCAGTGGTAGGTCTCCCCTGTCAGTTCGTCGTGCACGGACAGGGCAGCGTTTTGGTCCAGGCCTAGTTGCGACATGTCCAACGAGACCGTGGCCTCCTGGGTGTGGTGGGGGTCGAGATTGACGACCACGATGACCGTGTCCGGGCCCGTGCTCTTGCTGTAGGCGAGCACGTTGTCGTTGTCGGTCTGATGGAAGCGGAGGTTCCGCAGGCGCTGGAGCGCGGGGTGGCGTCGTCGCACGGTGTTGAGCCGGGTGATGAGGGGGGCGAGGGTGCGGCCCTCGCGTGCGGCGGCTTCCCAGTCGCGGGGTTTGAGCTGGTACTTCTCCGAGTTCAGGTATTCCTCGCTGTCCGCCCTGAGCGGGGTGTTCTCGCACAGTTCGTAGCCGCTGTAGATGCCCCACGTGGGGGAGAGGGTGGCCGCGAGCACGGCACGGATCTCGAAC
>NZ_JBIWPG010000059.1:0-1475 GCF_044768135.1 Streptomyces sp. NPDC101165
CCCTTAAGAATGCTGGTGGTCCGGGAGGACTGGGTGTGGCTGATGGTGACCTGCCGTTTGATGGCTCGGAGTGAGTGGCCGCCTGGTCCTTCGGGACGCTCCGGCTGCTGATTGAGAACTGCGGTCATCGCTGGTTAAGGGCTTGGCGGCGGAGTGTTCCCCGGACCCGGAGAGTGCTGGTTTCTGGGGAACGGAGCGATGACGGTGACGGAACGTCACGAGCAAGTCTGGGTCGGCATCGACGCCGGCAAGGCCCATCACTGGGCGGTTGGAGTCAACGCCAGCGGAGAGAAGGTGTTCTCAAGGAAGGTCGTCAACGGTGAGGACGAGATCCTGGCCCTGATGGTGGCGGCGTGCGAGATGGCCGACGAGGTGCGGTGGGCGGTGGACATCTGCGGCCGGGCCTCGACGCTGCTGCTTGCACTGTTGATCGCCCATGGCCAGAGCGTGGTGTATGTGCCTGGACGTACGGTCAACCGAATGTCCGGGGCCTACCGCGGCGAAGGAAAGACCGACGCGAAGGACGCCCTGGTCATCGCCGACACCGCGCGTATGCGCCAGGACTTCACACCCCTGAGCCTCCCGGACGAGACCGTGGCAAATCTCCAGCTGCTCACCGCCCACCGAGCCGACCTGATCGCCGACCGGGTACGACTGATCAACCGCCTGCGCGATGCCCTGGTGGGCATCTGCCCTGCTCTGGAGCGGGCCTTCGACTACTCAGCAGCCAAGGGACCGGTCGTCCTGCTGACCGAGTACCAGACCCCGGCCGCCCTGCGACGGACCGGCGTCAAGCAGCTCGCGGACTGGCTGGCACGACGCGCGGCCCGCAGTGCAGCCGAGATCGCCGCCCGCGCGGTCGAGGCAGCCCAGTCCCAGATGACTGCTCTGCCGGGCGAAAAGCGAGCCGCCAAACTCGTGTGCGACCTCGCTCATCAGCTCCTCGCACTCGACGAGTGGATCAAAGACACCGACCGGGAGATCCGCGAGGCCTTCCACCTCGACGAGCGCGCCGAAGTCATCGAATCCCTGCCAGGTATGGGCCCCATCCTCGGGGCCGAGTTCCTCGCCATCGTCGGAGACCTGTCCGCCTATGCAGACGCCGGCCGCCTGGCCGCCCACGCGGGACTGGCCCCGGTGTCGCGTGACTCCGGCCGCCGGACCGGTAACCACCACCGGCCCAAGCGTTACCACCGCCGCCTGCGACATGTCTTCTACATGGCCGCCCAAACCGCCATGATGCGCCCCGGACCCTCCCGGGACTACTACCTCAAGAAACGCGCCGAAGGACTGATCCACGTCCAGGCACTGCTCGCCCTCGCACGCCGCCGAGTCGACGTCTTATGGGCCATGCTCCGTGACAACAGGCACTTCACCCCCACCCCACCGGCCCCCCAATCGGCTTGACACCATCATTGAGACTCACTCGATGAGCGCATGGGGCAGGTCGAGTGCGGCAGGATGAGGGACCAACA
>NZ_JBIWPG010000060.1:0-1403 GCF_044768135.1 Streptomyces sp. NPDC101165
TACTGCAACGGTCTATGCCGTGACTGTTGGCCAGCTGGGTCGTTGGTCTGGTTATGGGTGGGGACCTTGCTGATGTCAGGTTGTGGGCCGACGAGTTGGGCCGGTTGCAGGAGCGGTTCGTGCATCGGTTCAGCAGGACGGAGCCGCGGGAGACGGCGCTTGCTTATATGCGGGGGCTGATAGCTCCGCTGGAGCGGAAGAACGGCTGGACACTTGCCGAACAGGCAGGGCATGCGGCTCCGGACCGTATCCATCGGTTGCTGAACCGGATCGAGTGGGACGCGGATGAGGTCCTGGACGACGTGCGTGACTACGTCGTGGAACACCTCGGGGACCGGGATGCCGTGCTGATCGTCGACGACACCGGCTTCCTGAAGAAGGGCGTACGGTCTGCCGGGGTCCAACGGCAGTACTCCGGCACCGCGGGACGCACCGAGAACTCCCAGATCGGAGTATTTCTCGCCTATGCGACGAGCCGCGGACGCACACTGATCGACCGCCGGTTGTATCTGCCCACGTCCTGGACGGACGACCGGGACCGCTGCCGGCGGGCGGGCATCGACGACAGCGTCGCCTTCGAGACGAAGGTGGCCATGGCGAAGGCGATGGTCCGCAAGGCCATCGCCGACAAGGTGCCGTTCGGATGGGTGACCGCGGACGCCGCCTACGGCTACAGCAAGGGCTGGCGTTTCGAGCTGGAGCAGGCCGACGTCTTCCACATCATGGCCACCACGAGGCACGACACCGTCGTCACCCGCTGGTCGATCGATCACCCCGTCCATGACCTGTTTCCCGGCCTGCCGCGGCAGAAGTGGAAACGCCGTTCCTGCGGCGAAGGAGCCCATGGCCGCCGGGTCTTCGACTGGGCCCGTGTCGAGGTTAGGCCCTGGCACCGTGAGGACCGTCGGCACTGGGTGGTCGCCCGCCGCAGCGTCAGCCGGCCCGAGCAGATCTCCTACTACATCGCCTACTGTCCGGCCGACACGACTCTGGACGAGCTCATCCGCATCGCGGGCAGCAGGTGGGCGGTCGAGGAGTGCTTTCAGACCGCCAAGCAGGAATGCGGCCTGGACGACTACCAGGTCCGCCGCTACCCAGGCTGGCACCGCCACATGACCCTGGCCATGGCCGCCCACGCCTGCCTCACGGTCCTGCGCGCCCGCCAGCTCGACACGGAGAAAGCAGAAACGGATCCTCCCAGCTCATCCGCCTGAGCCTCGCCGAGATCAGACGCCTGATCACCCGCCTCACCGACCGCCGTCCCACCCCCATCGAGCACATCCTGCACTGGTCGACCTGGCGCCGCAGACGCCAACACCAAGCCCGCATCAGCCACTACAAACGACGCGGCCACAGCCCCTGAAAACTAGCCAGCAATCAGAACAAGCACCGTTGCAGTACTA
>NZ_JBIWPG010000061.1:0-1300 GCF_044768135.1 Streptomyces sp. NPDC101165
CTTGAGTTCTAGCGGTCGTCGCAACATCCCAGTTCAAGGGGTGCGATGGACTTCGAGGTCCGAGGAGACCGGAAGCCGCAGGGAGCCAGGAAGCTCTCCCGGGAGCGGGCGGCATACTCCCAGTTCATGCGGCAGGGCTTGAGCAACGAAGAAGCGTGCCGGATCGTCGGGATCAACCCGAAGACCGGCAGACGTTGGCGCAACGGACGCAATGCGTCCGGCGGGAACAAGGCGGCACCACCGCTCACCACGGTGGTGCCGCCTTCTGCGCCCTCACGGCATCTGAACGAGCGTGACCGCATCCACATCGCTGACCGGCTCCGCGAGAAGGCCACCGTCCGCGCGATCGCCGCCGAGCTGGGCCGAAGCCCGTCCACCATCAGCCGGGAGATCCGCCGTAACCGCCACCCGGTCAACGGTCAGTACCGCCCCTACGCGGCACAGACGCGCGCCGATGCCCGCCGGCCCCGTCCGAAGACAGGAAAGATCGCCCAGAACCCCGAACTGCGCGACTTCATCCAGGACCGCCTGGACCTGCGGTGGAGCCCGGAGCAGATCTGCCAGGCTCTGCGGGCACACTTCCCCGACCGGCCGGAGATGCACGTGGTCCACGAAACGGTCTACCAGGCTCTCTACGTCCAAGGACGCGGCGAACTGCGCCGCGAGCTCGCAAAGGCTCTGCGCTCGGGACGCACCCGCCGCAAACCGCACCGCCAGGCCGCTGCCCGGCAGCCCCGCTTCACCGACCCCATGGTCATGATCAGCGAACGGCCCGCAGAGGCCGAGGACCGGGCAGTGCCCGGCCACTGGGAAGGCGACCTCATCATCGGCAAGGACGGCGCCTCCGCCATCGGCACCCTCGTCGAACGCGCCACCCGCTACGTGATGCTTCTGTACCTGCCCGACGGCCGCAGCGCCGAGCAGGTACGCGACGCCCTGGTGAGCACTGTCCAGACGCTGCCCGGACACCTGATGCGCTCGCTGACCTGGGACCAGGGTTCTGAAATGGCCGCCCACAAGAGCTTCAGCATCGCTACCGACACCCCGGTCTACTTCTGCGATCCGGCCAGTCCCTGGCAGCGCGGCTCGAACGAGAACACCAACGGCCTGCTACGGCAGTACTTCCCCAAGGGCACCGACCTGTCCGTCCACCCCCACGAACACCTCGACACCGTCGCCGCCGAACTCAACGGCCGCCCACGCAAAACGCTCGGCTGGGAAACCCCAGCCGAGCGCCTGCATAAACTGCTCGCGGCCTGATCAACACAACCACCTGTTGCAATGACCCCTAGAAAGCGCC
>NZ_JBIWPG010000062.1:0-1300 GCF_044768135.1 Streptomyces sp. NPDC101165
CGGGCGACAGCTTGGCGTCGTCTGCGCCAGTGTGACCATCTCAGTGCGCGTGCGCTGGTGAAGGGCTGCTGAGAGGTGATGGGTGTGTGGCCAGTTGCCAGGAGCCGCCGAACTTCTGCCACGGTGAGGGGCGTGAGGCAGGAACCGTTTCTGCTGCCCCTTTTGCTGCGGCGTCGGCGGCCATGACGGCCAGGAAGGCATGCGCAAGTATGGCCAGGGTGATGTGCCGCATCCAGCCGGTGTAGCGGCGGACTTCGTACTGGTCGAGGCCGCACTCGTTCTTCGCGGCCTGGAAGGCTTCCTCAATGGCCCAGCGCATCCCGGCGACGCGCACCAGGTGCTCGACCGTAGTGCCCAGCGGTGCGTAGGCGAGGTAATAAGCGATGTCCTCGGGCTTGCTGATGCTGCGGCGGGCCAGTGCCCACCGCTGGTGGGTGGGCATCTCGCCGTCGAAATCCTCGATGGGCGTGATCTGCAGGGCGGCCCAGTGGTAGACGCGCGGGCCCTTCGCGCCGTCACCGCACGAACGTTGCTCCCACGCCTCGTCGGGTGCCTGGGAGAAGAGGTGATCGATGCGTCCGAAGTGCGGCACCTGCTGGGACTTGGGGACCGCGAGGACATACCCCAGGCCGGTTTCCTCCAGCATGCGGCGCAGTCGCCACTCCTGGCCGTAGGCGGCGTCCGCGGTCACCCAGGCGATCGGCAGCGGCGAGGCGATCGCCCGCAGCACCATGGCCTTGGCCAGATCTGGCTTGGTGGCGAAGGCCCGCTCGTCAGGGATGTGGGCGGCGCGGCAGCGGTCGCGGTCGTCGGTCCAGGACTTGGGCAGATACAACTCGCGGTCCACCAGGGCGCGTCCGCGCGTGGTGGCGTAGGCGGCGAAGACTCCGATCTGGCAGTTCTCGGTGCGGCCGGCGGTGCCGGAGTACTGGCGCTGCACGCCGGCCGAGGTGGTGCCCTTCTTGAGGAAGCCGGTGTCGTCGAGGATGAGGATTCCGTCGGGCTCGCCGAGCCGTTCGGCTACGTAGTGCTGGAGGTCGTCGCGAAGCTCGTTGGCGTCCCAGCGGGCGCCGTTGAGGAGTCGCTGGAGGCGGTCGGGGGTGCTGTGTCCGGCGTATTCGGCCAGTTGCCAGCCGTTTTTGCGGCCGACCGGGCCCAGCAGTCCGCGGATGTAGTCACGCATCCTGCGGCGGGGCTCGACGCGCCTGAAGCGGTGGCCTGTACGCAGGAACAGTTCTTCGAGCTCGTCGTTCCAGATCTCAACTGCACGCTCGTCGATCACACGAGGAGGCTGCCCGGA
>NZ_JBIWPG010000063.1:0-1270 GCF_044768135.1 Streptomyces sp. NPDC101165
CTTGGGTCTGCTGCACGATCGGGTGACATCTGAACTGGCTTGCCCTGTGGGGCGGGTGGGAAGGATGTCGCTGTGCCCAAGCCTTATCCGCAAGAGTTCCGCCAGGACGTCGTGCGGGTCGCGAGGAACCGCGGCCCGGGTGTCACGGTCGAGCAGGTGGCCACCGATTTCGGGGTTCACCCGATGACATTGTGGAAGTGGATGCGCCGGGCGGACATCGATGACGGGTCCAAGTCCGGGGTGACCAGCCAGGAGAGCGCGGAACTTCGGGAAGCGCGTCGGCGGATCAAGCTGCTGGAGCAGGAGAACGAGGTCCTGCGTCGGGCCGCGGCCTATCTGTCGCAGGCGCATCTGCCGGGAAAAGGATCTACCCGCTCGTGAAGGAGCTGGCCGTGGACGGGGTGCCCGTCACGGTCACGTGCCGGGTGCTGAAGCTCGCCAGACAGCCCTACTACCGCTGGCTCGACAAGCCGGTGGCCGACGCCGTGCTGGAGGAGTCGTATCGCGCGAACGCGCTGTTCGACGCTCACCGTGACGACCCGGAGTTCGGCTACCGCTTCCTGGCCGATGAAGCGCGTGGTGCCGGGGCTCGTATGGCGGACCGGACCGCGTGGCGGATCTGCCGGGACAACCGCTGGTGGAGCGTGTTCGGCAAGAAGCGCGGCAGAGGCAAGAAGGCCGGCCCGCCGGTGCACGACGATCTCGTGAGCCGCAACTTCACCGCGACCGGCCCGAACCGGCTGTGGCTCGCCGACATCACCGAACACGCCACCGGCGAAGGCAAGCTGTACCTCTGCGCGATCAAGGATGTGTTCAGCAACAGGATCGTGGGCTACTCCATCGACGCGCGGATGAAGTCCCGCCTGGCCGTGACCGCCCTGGACAACGCCGTGGCCCGACGTGAACACGTCGACGGGTGCATCCTGCACAGCGATCGCGGCTCGCAGTTCCGGTCCCGGAAGTTCGTCCGGGCCCTCGACCGGCACCGCATGGTCGGTTCGACAGGGAGGGTCGGGGCAGCCGGCGACAACGCGGCCATGGAGTCCTTCTTCAGTCTGCTGCAGAAGAACGTCCTCGACCGCCGGTGCTGGGCCACCCGTGAGGAACTGCGGATCGCGATCGTGTCCTGGATCGAGCGGACCTATCACCGACGCCGCCGACAAGCCTCGCTCGGCCGGCTGACCCCCGTCGAATTCGAGACCGTCATGACCACACCGGCCCTCCAGGCCGCGTGACCGAACCTGTCACCCGAACCTGCAGCAGACCCCTT
>NZ_JBIWPG010000064.1:0-1174 GCF_044768135.1 Streptomyces sp. NPDC101165
CCACCACATCAGCACCACCCACCAACTCCACGAACCGCACATCACCCACCTCGACCGCCGGCACCGCCGTCAACCACCCCACCCGATACAAGGAACGCACGCGATCCACGTGTTCGGGGGCGCGCAGGTGCAGCGTGCCGACCGTCGCAACGGGCCTGCCGGTGCCGTCGGCGACCGCGATCCTGATACCGGCGGACGCAGAACCGCTCAGTCGCACCCGTACGGTGGCCGTGCCGCTCGCGTGCAGTCCCACGCCCGTCCACGCGTACGGCAGCAGCGTGCCGGGCTCGGCGCCCTCGAGGAACGCGGCCCCGTGGAGCACGGCGTCGAGCAGCGCGGGGTGGATGCCGAAGGCCGCCACGTCTCGGACCCGCTCCGGCAGCATGACCTCGGCGAACACGTCGTCCCCGACGCGCCAGGCAGCGGTCACGCCCCGGAAGGTCGGGCCGTAGTCGGTCCCGTCGTAGAAGCCGGTGAGGTCGAGCGCGACGGCCCCGGTCGGCGGCCAGTGCCCCGCGTCCCAGGCCGGTTCGACGGCCGCCGCACGGAGGACGCCGGTCGCGTGCCGGATCCATTCCTCTCCGTCGCGGGAGAAGACGTCGAGTTCGGCGCGGCCGCTCGCGTCGGGCTCCGAGACCCTCACCTGCACAGGAACCGCACCCGTTTCGGGCAGCTCCAGCGGGACGGACAGCGTCAGTTCCTCGATCTGCTGGAGGCCGAGCTCGTCCCCGGCGCGCAGCGCCAGCTCCACGAAACCGGTGCCGGGGAACAGGACCCGGCCGCCCACCACGTGATCCGCCAGCCACGGCTGTGTCCGCAGCGACAGTCGGCCAGTGAGGATGACACCGCCGCCGTCCGGCAGCTCGACGGCGGCGCCGAGCAGCGGGTGCTCCACGGACTCGAGCCCGGCCCCGGACACGCCGCCGGTCGATCCGTGCGTCTCCGGCCAGTAGTAGGTGTGCTGGAAGGCGTAGGTCGGCAGTTCGACCCGGCGGGCGCCCGTGCCGGCGAAGAACGCCTCCCAGTCCACCTTGACCCCATGGGCGTGCAGCACCGCCAGCGCCGTCACCGCAGCCGTTTCCTCATCCCGGTCCCGGCGCAGTGCGGGAACCGTGGTGACGGCCGCGGTCTCCTGGATCATCGCCGACAGCGTCCCGTCCGGCCCCAGCTCCAG
>NZ_JBIWPG010000065.1:0-1114 GCF_044768135.1 Streptomyces sp. NPDC101165
GAGACCGCGGCCGTCACCACGGTTCCCGCACTGCGCCGGGACCGGGATGAGGAAACGGCTGCGGTGACGGCGCTGGCGGTGCTGCACGCCCATGGTGTCAGGGTGGACTGGGAGGCGTTCTTCGCCGGCACGGGCGCCCGCCGGGTCGAACTGCCGACCTACGCCTTCCAGCACGAACGGTTCTGGCCGCAGCCGTCGGAAGCAGCGCCCTCGACGGCCGGCCACCCGCTTCTCCACTCCGTTGTGGCACTGGCCGACGGTGACGGCGTGGTCCTCACCGGCCGGCTGTCGCTGCGGACACAGCCGTGGCTGGCGGATCACGTCGTACACGGCCGGGTCCTGTTCCCCGGCACTGGTTTCGTGGAGCTGGCGCTGCGCGCCGGGGACGAACTCGGCCTTCAGCAGATCGAGGAACTGACCATGGCAGCGCCGCTGGTGCTGCCGGAGAAGGGCAGCGTAGCCCTTCAGGTGTCGGCCGACAGGACCGGCCGGATCGGTGTCTTCTCCCGGCCCGACGGCACGGACGGCCCGTGGACGCAGCATGCCACCGGCACCCTGGGCCAGGGCGCCAGGCCCGCTGCCGACCTCGGCGCGTGGCCACCGGCGGGTGCGGAACCCCTGTCGCTCGACGGGTTCTACGATCGCGTGCTGGAGCTCGGTTTCGACTACGGACCGGCGTTCCAGGGCCTGCGGTCGGTCTGGCGCGCCGCCGACGGCGTGTTGTTCGCCGAGGTCGAACTGCCCGAACGCATGTCGGGACAGTACGGCTTGCACCCGGCGCTGTTCGACGCCGCCCTGCACACCCTCGGCACGACCGCGCACGGCGAGCCGAGCCGGGTGCCGTTCTCCTGGGAGGGCGTGTCCCTGCACGCGACCGGCGCCACAGCACTGCGGGTCCGGCTGGCCGTCGACGGCGACACCGCGTCACTGACCGCGGTCGACCCGGCGGGCACCCTCGTGCTCTCCGCCGATGCGCTCACGCTGCGTACCGTCACGCCGGATCAGTTCGGCCAGGTCGATTCCTTGTATCGGGTGGGGTGGTTGACGGCGGTGCCGGCGGTCGAGGTGGGTGATGTGCGGTTCGTGGAGTTGGTGGGTGGTGCTGATGTGGTGG
>NZ_JBIWPG010000066.1:0-1088 GCF_044768135.1 Streptomyces sp. NPDC101165
GTGATCAATCTCGGGTTCTGGTCCCGTGCGGGGGCCGGACCTGGTAGGACGCTGGGTGTGACACGTAGGCAACTCACCGACGGGCAGTGGGAGTTCATCGAGCCGTACTTGCCGATAGGCGAGTACGGTCCGTACCCCGAGCGGCTGCGGGAGCAGTTCGAGGGGGTGATCTGGCGGTTCCGGTCCAGCGCCCAGTGGCGCGAGATGCCCTCCGAGTTCGGACCGTGGGCGACCGTCTACGGGCGCTTTCGCGTCTGGCGGGACGCCGGGGTCTTCTCCGCTCTTCTGGAAGGCATGATCGCCGAGGCCGCCCGCCGGGGACAGACGGACTTATCCCTGGTCAGCGTGGACTCCACCACGGCCCGCGCCCACCACGACGCGGCCGGGATGCACATCGGCAAGGACGTCATGGACGCCCTTGAGGAAGCCGCCGCCGAGCAGGAGCGGGCCCGGCAAAAAGGGGCGGCCCGCCAGAACAGAACGGACAGGACGGCAGGGACGACCCCGAGCAGACAGAGCGACGGCGTATCAGGCGACGGCGCAAGCTCCGCTTGAACCAAGCCCTGCTCGGCAGATCCCGTGGTGGACTGACGAGCAAGATTCATCTCGCCGCTGACCGCAAGTGCCGACCGCTGTCACTCGTACTGACCGCAGGACAGGCCGCCGACAGCCCGCAGTTCGTCCCCGTGCTGCAGAAGATACGGGTCCGTCTGCCTGTCGGCCGGCCTCGAACCCGGCCCGACGCTGTCGCCGCGGACAAGGCCTACTCGTCCCGCGCCAATCGCTCCTACCTGCGGAAACGCAACATCAAGGCAGTCATCCCGGAGAAGAAGGACCAGGCCGCCAACCGAAAGAAGAAAGGCCGCCGGGGCGGCCGTCCCACCTGCCACGACGGCGATCTTTACAAGGAGCGGAACACCGTCGAGCGGCTCATCAACAAGTTGAAGGCATGGCGGGGCATCGCCACTCGATACGACAAGACACCCGAGAGCTACCTCGCCGGCCTCCACCTGCGTGCCTCGATGATCTGGATCAACGACCTCCTCCTGAAGGCAACTGGCTGATCACAACATCACACAGCCCCTAGT
>NZ_JBIWPG010000067.1:0-1068 GCF_044768135.1 Streptomyces sp. NPDC101165
GCCCTAGGTGTATTGATCACGAGCGTTGTTGACACTGGCTGGGCTTGATCATGGCGAAGACCTCCGGTGTGGTGGAGCTGTCTAGGAACACACCGCACGGAGGTCTTCGTGTCCCACCGTAATGCCCGGCTGACCGTTCACGGCAGGCGGTTGCTCGTCGAGCGTGTCGGCGCCGGCCGCCCCGTCGCCCACGTCGCCGCAGAGATGGGTATCTCCCGCGCCACGGCGCACAAGTGGGTCCGCCGCTGGCGAGCCGAGGGCGAGGCAGGCCTTGCCGACCGCTCCAGCCGGCCCCGCACGACACCGCATCGAACCCCGGCAGCCGTGGAAGCCCGGGTGTGCCGGCTGCGTCAGGACCGCAAGCTCGGGCCCGCCCGCCTCGGCCCGATCCTGGGCCTGCCCGCCTCGACCGTCCACCGGGTCCTGGCCCGGCACGGCCTGAACCGGCTCGCCCACCTGGACCGGCCCACCGGCCAGGTCATCCGCCGCTACGAACGCGACCGGCCCGGCGAACTCGTCCACGTCGACGTGAAGAAACTGGGCCGGATCCCCGACGGCGGCGGCCACAAGGTCCTGGGCCGCCAGGCCGGCCGCACCACCCGCAACAGCATGGGCTTCGACTACGTCCATTCCGCCGTCGACGACCACTCCCGCCTGGCCTACAGCGAGATCCACGCGGACGAGAAGGCCGCCACCTGCGCCGGCTTCCTCCGCCGGGCCGCAGCGTTCTTCCATACGGCCGGCATCACCCGGATCGAACGGGTCCTGACCGACAACGCCTGGCCCTACCGCAAGAGCTTCGCCTGGCAGCAGGCGCTTGCCGGCCTCGGCGCGGTCGGCAAGCTCACCCGCCCCTACCGGCCGCAGACCAACGGCAAGGTCGAACGCTTCAACCGCACCCTGCTCGACGAGTGGGCCTACATCCGCCCCTACACCAGCAACGACGAGCGAACCCAGGCCCTGGCAGACTTCCTCCACACCTACAACCACCACCGCTGCCACACCGCACTGGGCGGCCGGCCACCCATCAGCCGTGTGAACAACCCTGCGGGTCAATACACCTAGGGC
>NZ_JBIWPG010000068.1:0-1039 GCF_044768135.1 Streptomyces sp. NPDC101165
CCCGAGGTGGAGGCGGTGTTGTCCCGCCATCCGGTGCGGGAGTTGGTGACCGCGTCGGACGCGATGCCGCTGCTCGTGGAGCGGGAGCGGGCCCTGTTCGGGTCGTGGTACGAGTTCTTCCCGCGTTCGGAGGGTACGGCCGAGCAGCCGCACGGCACGTTCCGTACCGCCGCGCGGCGGCTGAGGGCGATCGCGGAGATGGGCTTCGACGTCGTGTATCTCCCGCCGGTCCATCCGATCGGTACGACGTTCCGCAAGGGCCGCAACAACACCCTCGCCGCCCACCCGGACGATGTCGGGGTGCCGTGGGCGATCGGTTCCCCGGAGGGCGGGCACGACGCGGTCCACCCCGCTCTGGGCACGATCGAGGACTTCGACCACTTCGTGGGCCGGGCACGGGAGTTGGGCCTGGAGGTGGCTCTGGACTTCGCGCTGCAGTGTTCCCCGGACCATCCGTGGGTGCACAAGCATCCGGAGTGGTTCCATCACCGCCCGGACGGCACGATCGCCTACGCGGAGAACCCGCCGAAGAAGTACCAGGACATCTTCCCGATCGCGTTCGACGCCGACCTGGAGGGCCTGGTCGCCGAGACGGTGCGGGTGCTGCGGCACTGGATGGCGCACGGGGTGCGGATCTTCCGGGTCGACAATCCGCACACCAAGCCGGTCGTGTTCTGGGAGCGGGTGATCGGGGAGGTCAACGGTGCCGACCCGGATGTCGTCTTCCTGGCGGAGGCCTTCACCCGCCCGGCGATGATGCACACCCTGGCGCAGATCGGTTTTCAGCAGTCGTACACGTACTTCACCTGGCGCAACGACAAGCAGGAACTGACGGAGTACCTGACCGAACTGTCGGGTGAGGCGGCCTCCTACATGCGGCCCAACCTGTTCGCGAACACTCCCGACATCCTGCACGCCTACCTCCAGCACGGCGGCCGGCCCGCGTTCGAGATCCGTGCCGTGCTCGCGGCCACCCTCTCCCCCACGTGGGGCATCTACAGCGGCTACGAACTGTGCGAGAACACCCCGCTCAGGGCGG